>WRJC01000032.1 GCA_009782405.1 Oscillospiraceae bacterium | reverse complement strand
TCCAGTTTGTCCACTTTTCCACTCCCAAAAAATGATTTTGCGGCATAATTTTCGATATTTGGCAATTTTTTTTTTAAAAACCCTTTATTAAATCGAAAAAATGTATTATAATATATCATACACGAATTCGCCGCCGAATAGGTTAAGAAAATATTAACAGCGCGAGAAAAGAAAGGAAAGATTTATCAATGAAAAACAAAATCACTGTCGAGCTTTGCGACAAGGAATACGCTCTCCTGTCCGAAGAAACCGATGAATACGTGCAGTCGCTGGCCACCGAAATAAACCAGATGATAGAGACCACCACTTATTCAAACCTGAGGATTTCGAAAGCCGACGCCGCCGTTTTGGCCTGCCTCGATTTATGCGACAGAAACAGGAAGCTCGCCAACAACAACGACAACATGAGAAAACAAATCACTATGTACGTCGATGAAATCGCCTCGCTCAACAAAAAACTTTCGATCTATGAACGGCAAAAATCGGGCAAGCCGCAAAAAAATGCGGAGCTCGCGGATGAAGGAGAAAAGGAAAATGATTGACCTCGAAAAATATATCGCCGGTCTCTGCGGCAAGGCGAGAGAGGCTTCGCACGGGCTCGCGCAGTCCACGCTGACCAAAAGAAACGAAGCGCTGAAGATACTCTCGGACAACTTGCAAAAGCCGGAATCCATCGCGCAAATCATCGAAAAAAACAAAATCGACATCTCAAAAGCCAACGAAAACAATATCGCCCCGGCCATGGTCGACCGCCTCCGGCTCGACGAAACCCGGATAAAAAATATCGCCTCTGCGCTGCTCAAAGTCGTGAGCCTGCCCGATCCGCTTGGCGGCGGCGAGCTCTGGAGCCGTCCGAGCGGCCTATCGATCAGGCGCGTGAGCGTGCCCTTGGGAGTCGTGGCCATGATTTACGAATCGCGCCCGAACGTCACCGTCGATGCGGCCGCCTTGTGCATAAAATCCGGCAATGCGGTTATTTTGCGCGGGGGGAAGGAGGCCGTGAACTCTGACCTCGCCCTCGCCGGGATCATCAGGCAGGCCTTGAAAGAGGCGGGATTCGACGAAAACTGCGTGCAGAAAGTCGAGGACATCACCCGCGAGAGCGCGAACATACTCATGAGGCAGCACGGAAAAATCGATTTGCTCATACCCAGGGGCAACGCCTCGCTGATCGCCAATGTTGCCGAAAACTCCAAAATCCCCGTGATCGAAACCGGCGTGGGCAATTGCCACATATACGTGGATTACGACGCGGATTTCGAAATGGCGGCAAACGTGGCAATGCGATCAAAGGCGCGGCCCTCGGTGTGCAACGCGGTCGAAACGGTGCTTGTCTCCGAAGCGATCTACAAAGAGTTCCTGCCTGTTTTAAAACGGCGGCTCGACGAGCTGAACGCCGAAATCAGGGGCTGCGAGCTGACCTGCGAAATATTGGCTGAGGCGGTACCCGCGACCGAAGAGGATTACTATGCCGAATACTTGGATTTCATAGTGGCGGTCAAGGTGGTGGCCGACGTGCACGAAGCAATCGCGCATATCAACAAATACAACACCAGGCACAGCGAGGCGATAATCACCAACGACATGAAAAACGCGCGGGAATTTCAGGCGAAAGTCGACGCCGTGGCGGTCTATGCGAACGTGTCGACCAGATTCACCGACGGGGAGGAATTCGGCTTCGGCGCGGAGATCGGCATATCGACCTCCAAGCTCCACGCCAGGGGCCCGGTGGGCGCAAAGGAGCTGACCACGGTGAAGTATCTGATCGACGGCGAGGGCCAGGTCAGGTAGCTTGCTGCCTCAATTCTTTTTGCGCCGGAATATCCCGCGCAGAAGCTCGCCCACGGGGGCGCCGCCCTCTTCGGAGATCATGCGCGGCAGCGCTATGTATACGACTGCGAACCTGAGAGCCGCAGTTAGGGCGAACAAATAGTTGTACCGTGTCATTTTCGCGCCGAATACCGCTATGTCGAGGCTCTCGATCCTCGAAAACACGTTGTCGAGCAGCCAGCCGCCGGCGGCGTTTCCCAGCCCCACGCCAAAGCTCTGCGTCATCATGAAATAGATGGCGATGTACATCGAGCGGTTATGCTGCGGGGCGTGGCCGAGCATGATGTTGTTGGCCCCTATATCGAAGCCCGAGAACAGGCATCCCTGAAGCAGCATGATAAAAACCACCAATACCGCGGCCGACGCTTTGTTTGCCGTGAATATCCACAGAAACGGCGCGGCGCACAATATTCCGTTTGTCAGCTGCATCACGGCTTTGTTGCCGTGGGCGTCGATTGCCCTGCCCCAGCGCTTCACTATGAGTATCGAGCACACGCTCGGCAGTATCTGCACCAAAACGGTGACAAGGGTGTTGGAAAAAAGCAGGTTGGTTTTCAGGTGCACCAAATAGAACGGCGAGGACAGGCTGCACGAAAAAAACCAAAGCGTCATGAAGACCGCGAATTTCATGTATTTTTTGTTTTTGAGCACGCCCGAGGCCATTTCGGCAAAACTTTCGCCGCGCTTTGGCCTCGCCGCCATCGGCGGAAATTTCACCAAAAAAAAGCATAAGACATCCAAGGTGCCCATCATGGCCGACAGCGCGAACACGAAAGCGTAGCTGGAAAACCCCGAAAACACATCCAAAAACCAAGCGGTCAGTATGCCGCCCGCCACGCCGAACATGGTCGCGATGCGCGATCTGACGGCAAAATAGCTGCCGCGTATGTTCATGGGCACCAAGTCCGCCGCTAAGGAAAAAAAGCTCACGTTCACAAAAGGGACGAGAGCCGCGGAAACCAAAAGAAACAGCGAGGCCATCCATATGCGGAGCGCGGGCTGGCTCATCGGGACAAAAAACGGCACGCAGCCAAAAGGCAGCCAGCTCATTCGCTGTATTATGCCGCAGGCCAAAAACATCGATCTGCGCCTCTGGGTGCGCTCGAGTATGTAGGAGGCCAAAAGCTGCACGGGGGCGGCCAAGGGCCCGATGGCGCATAAAAGCCCGAATGTGAAATCGTCTGCTTTGAGTTCTTTCAGATATCCGGTCATCGAGACGCCGCCGTTGATGTTGAAGGATATTGTGCCGAAAGCCACGGCAAATATCACGAGTTTGAGCGATTTTATCGTTTGCGCCTCGAGCCCCGCCTCGTCGAACAGTTCAAAGCGAAAGTGTGTTTTTCTCAAATGCGCCGTTTCCTATCTGTTTTTCTTTTTACATTTTGCCAATTGTTAATAAACAATAATTTTATTTTATGGAGGTATAATGCAATGATCAAAGCTTTGGTTTGGTGCGAAAACATCCAGAACAAGACCCAGGAGGACGTGAAAGCGGCCTATCCCGAGGGTATGCACAACACAATCGCGGAATTTTTGAACGGGGACCCGAACATCACAGCCGAGACCGCGACGCTCGACGATCCGAACTGCGGCATAACCGAGGAGCGGCTCGCCGGGATCGACGTGGTTTTGTGGTGGGGGCACGTGGGCCACGGAAAAGTGCCCGACGATGTGGTCGAGATCCTGCACAAAAACGTCGTGGGCAGGGGCATGGGCATAATATGCCTGCATTCGTCGCATTACGCGAAAATATTCAAGCGGCTGATGGGCAGCTCGTGCAGCCTGCAGATCCCCCCTCCCGGCCACGCGGCCGAAAAGCTGTGGACGCTTCTGCCGGGCCACCCGATCGCGGCGGGCATACCCAACCCGGTGGACATCGAGATCGAGGAGTGCTACAACGAATACTTCGACATACCGCAGCCCGACGAATTGGTGTTCAACGCGGCGTTCGCGGGCTGCGGCTCCTTCAGGGGCGGGGCGGCCTACCACCGCGGGCGCGGCAAGGTTTTCTATTTCCAGCCCGGGCACGAGACCTACCCCATCTACCGCCAAAAGGAGATACAGGACATAATCCTCAACGCGGTTTATTGGGCCAACAACAAGACCAGATAGTTTTCATTCCAGCTCGTAAATGGCGCTGTCCGCAGTCGAAAGGCTGCGGATTTCGCCGTTTGGCAAAACAAATTCCCTCTCTTTTGGCTCCGGCGAGCCGGTGTAGTCGAGAATTAACAGGCCGTCGCCCCGGGATGCCGTATATATGCCGTCTATTTTCCCGTCGGGCACATTTACCCCGCGCGAATTCAGAAACTCTGTGAGCGGGTCGAACACGTTTTTTTGCAGCTCCGCGATATTTTCAGGCGAGCCGGAATTGTTTAGAAGTATTGCGTTTTCCCCTCCGAACAGCTCCGGCATCCAGTCGCGGCCGTCTTCAAGGCCGGTAAGCTCGCCTATGCCAATTCCGGCGAGCAGCCCCCCCGAAGATACGAAATCGCGGATCGCTTCGAGGGTTTTTGCGCGGTAATGGCCGTCCACGGCCACGATCAGCGCCTTTGGGCCTTTTTGCAGCAGGCCGTCGGCAATGGTCAGATCGCAGGCGAACGTATAGTCGCAATAATCGCGCAGCAGGCTGCACGCCGCGCTGTTTTCGCCGCGCCTCGCGGGATTTAGCACCATCGGCGTGTCGGGGTAGAGATAGGCGATATCCCTTTTGACCGGCGCATTTTTGTAGGCGCCTATGTTTTTTATGAAATTTTCGCATTTGGCCTTGGCGCCGAGCACATTCGAGCTGTAGTAGTGCAGCCCCTTCGCGCCGGTGGCCGCCGCGTTGTATATGCGGCAAACCGCCCCGCGCTCGGTGACCTGGCCCGCAGGCTCGAAACTGTAATAGGCATCGTAGAAGCTGCCCGCCGAGGCGACCCAGTTTGTGACTGTGAAATTGGCGCCGTAATTCGAGGCCTCGTTAGTTATGCGCACCCCGCCGCCCACGGAGGCCGAGGCTTTGCACTGGGCCGCGAATTCCGCAGCGTGCCAGGCCACCGCGTCGCCGCCGGTGCACATATACAGTTCGGTTTCGGGGAAATATTTTCGCGCGGTCTCCATCCAAAACTTCACATATTCGGTCATCGAGTTTCTGTACCAGTCCACGAAATCCACCCATCTGCGGCGTTTTGCCGGAGTGTCGGCATTGTAGCGCCCCGCCGGTGTGTGCTCGTCGATGCGCAGATTTTCGGGCGGGCTCTCAAGGGGCGGAAACTCCAGATCGTCAAAGCCCGCAAACGAAGTTCCCCAGCATTCGTTCAGGCTTTCGACCGCGGCGAATTTTTCGCGCATCTTTTGTTTGAAATCGGCTCTGGCACACGGGTCGTTGCACCAATACCCGCCGTGCGCGTGATAGAGCCCCGCGATCTGCGTGGGCCAGTTTCCGTGCCAGTCGGACACGATCGATTCGCCGAAGTCGCCGCTTATGCCAAACAGTATGCCCTCGAAGACCGAGTGGTCGGCGTAATGCTCAGCGAATTTTTTTATGAAACGCTCGATGTAAGCGTAGAATCCTTTGTCGAAGTGGGACTGTATCGCGGTTTCCATGTTGTGCTCGAGGCAGCGGTGGCCCAAATGTTCTTTTCCCGCGCGGTACCAGTCGGGCAGTGCGTAGGCGGGCCCCGCGATCACGAAGGGCAGCCACTTCAGCCCCGCTTCCCTTATTTTTTCGAGCTCCGAATCCCAGCGCGAAAAGTCCCATTTGCCCTCGCCCCCGTTTTCGCAGGTCTCCCAGGTGACGTACTGCTCCACCGAGGTGAATCCGAGGTTAAAAAGCTGGGACAGCTCGGCCGGATCCGCCCCGCCGATGCCGCAGCACAGCTCTTTGCCGGGGTTCAGCGTTACCTGTTTTTCTTTTAGGATCGATTTCCACTCCGTGGGCTCGCCGGTGATTTCAAATTCCACTTTTTTTATG
Source organism: Oscillospiraceae bacterium (assembly GCA_009782405.1). Next base: position 27,130 of record WRJC01000032.1, on the reverse strand, counting down.
TGCTCATTTCCCTCGATGTCCATAACGCATCTAAATCCCACCGCCATGTTCCCGCCGCCGCCCAGTATCTGTCTGCGGCGCGAAATGCGCAAATCTCCGGGCGGGTTGTGGTAGCTGCCCCCCCGGCAAACCTTCGAGCCGCCCCAGCCGTCCTTGAAGCGCTCGGTGTCTTTTACCTGATCGTCATATGCGAAAAACCAATCCTCAGTCCACTCCCAGACGTTGCCCGCCATGTCGAACAGCCCGTAGCCGTTCGGCGCATAGCTTCCAACCGGCGAAGTGTAGGCAAATCCGTCCGAAACCGCGAAGTCGCGCCACTGGTAATCGCTTGTGCGGTCTGCGTAATTGCACCCGCCTCCGCCAAAATCGTCCCCCCAGGGATATGCGGGCCCATCCAAGCCGCCCGCCGCCGCGAACTCCCACTCCTGCTCGGAGGGCAGGCGCTTTCCCGCCCACTTGGCGTAGGCCTCGGCTTCCCCCCAGCTCACGTTCACCACGGGATAATCGGGGTAGTTTTTAAAATAGCTGCGCATGACGGGCCAGCGCGGATCCGCGGGGTATGGCCGCCCCGCCGCGTCGCAGTATTTTTTGAATTCGGCGTTCGTGACCGGGCAGATATCCATGTAAAACGGGGGCAGGCTCACGCTGTGCAGCGGCCGCTCCTCGCCGTACCCTTTGTTTGAGCCCATCGTGAATGTGCCCCCGGGTATATACGCCATTTTTTTATCGCCGCCCATAAATTTTCCCTTCCTTTCGATTCATTTCATTTCAAGATTTTTTCGATTTCGGCGCGTTTTCTTTGCAGCATCCCGCCGACCACGCTTATATAGAACTGCACGTCCAACATTTCGTGGACAGAAGGCTCCGCGCGGCGCAGATAATCCTTGACATTCTCCCAGCGCCTATCCAGGTTCTCGATATTTCCCGAAGCGACGCTCCCGTAAATTTCCGCCATGTACAAACATAGCTGACCGTGGATCACAAGCGAACCCCATAGCTTTTTGCGGCAGGGTTCGGTTTCCTCTTGCGCAGAGCTTAAAATGCGCGGCATCATGGCGTTCACCGTCTTTGGTATTTGGGCGAATTTTTTTGCGGCGGCTTCGTTTACCACCGGTTTTTCCCCGCGCAGGTACGAGGTGTCGCACAGCCCGGTGAGCGCTTTAAAATATTTTTGCATTTCGTCCCCATGCTCCCCGAAAGCCTCCGAATAATATTTGGCGGCGACCTCTTCGAAAGATTTGGTTTTGTCCCACAGGGCGGCGCTCATCGCATACATTGAAAGGCCGGTGGGGAAGAAGGCGCGCTGCAGCTGGCAGCTCATCATGCCGTTGAGCTTCATCTTGTCGAGGTTTTTCATATCCTCGAACAATATCCGCGCCGTGTGATATCCGCCCAGATCGTATATGTGGTCCCACATCAGATGATAGTCGAAGTCAAAGCTGTCCCCGGAAAACTGCTCTTGCCACTTTGAGAGCCGGCGGATGTTTTCGCTCACTTTCGAGGGCATCACAAGCTTGTTTCTGACATAGGGCATAAGCTCGGGCAAATCGCCCGCATCGCTTGAATTGATGAAAGAATCGGAGTATGTGCGGGTGATGGGCGCGAACATCAAGACGAACCTGCCGGGGTTATTCAGGCGCTGCTTTTGCGGCTCCCACAACAGATCCACATAAATCAAAAACACGATCTTGGCCGCCGCGGATTCTTTTTCGAGCAGCTCGTCTATGCGGTTGAGCATCTGCACGTAATAATCCGAGGGGAGCGTGTCTATGCAGTTTTCGCACTCGCAGTGGTTGTTGGCGCCGTCGGCAAGCCAAAAGTGCAGATAGTCCACATCCGGGCGCCCTTTGCAGTAGGTGGCGATCGCCTCCGCGATCTTTTCCCGGACCTCGGGATTGGAATAGCAGAGATTGGTGTTCAGCGCCACGCCGTAATAGAAATCGCGCTTGCCGCCTATCATGGCGAGCATTTCGCGGGTTTCGGGCGGCAGCTCATGCTGCTTGGATTCCCAGCTTGCGCCCTCGAGTCCAAGCGGGGCGCAGGTCCAGCCGTGGCCCACCGCATGGTACATCATGCCGCGCTCTTTTATCTGCTCCGCGTGGGCGCTTGCCGCCGAGCGCACCGTCTCCATATCCACGGGCTCCGGCGCGATATACGGGTTTTCGGTGTTGTACCATCTGTCAAAAAACGTATAGGGCGTAGTAAATTGGGTGAAATAGGCGTTCATTCCCGCCTTGGGCAGCCAGTCGATCATATCCGCCACATGCCCGAACGATACCGCCCCCTCGATGCATACTCCCCTGTGCCGGTAGGAAGCAGCGTCGGCGCAGGCCACGTCGATATCGCACAGGCTTTTTTTGGGGATGATCTCCCCGTTTTTGCCCGGGCGCAGCCAGCGGCAGCCCAGCTCATGCAAAAAGCGGTACGCGCCGAGCAGAACGGCGCGCTCGTTGGAGCCGGCGATCACGCCCGTTTTGCCGCGTACTGAAATATAGTAGGCGTCGTCGGCCTCCGGGTCGTCCAGTTTCGGAAGCTTTTCAAACGATGCGTCCGCCAACAGTTTCACGGTGTTTTCAAGCCTGAGCGACTTGTCCGATTTCAATATCGACACATTTAGCTCCGGGTCGATTTCACACAGATATTTGCGCAGCTCATCTGCCGCGAATGCGACAGTTTGGCCGCCTCCTGCCCTTTCGATTTTCCATTCCATAAAATTTTTCCTCTCTTTATTATTTTCACTTCAAATACATATCCGCGTCGCCGCCCCGCGTCACAAGGCGGCAAAATTCGGCCTCCGGGAAAACGAACTGTTCGCGCTCTTTTTTTTGGGGCGCGTGATCCCGGCAAAGCTCTTTTGCATAGGCCGAAAAAACCTCCCCCCAGGGCTTGGGGCGGAAATCCGAAGTGACCAGGCCCGAAAATTTCGATATGTCGGTAGAAGACGGGGTGTCCGCGAACGGCCAGTTCAGCCAGCCCGAGCACAGCCCTATCGTCTCCTCCATCAGCGCGCGGTTCCAGTCGAGTTGGTCTTCGTGGGTGCGGTAAGGCTGATGTTCGTTTATCTCCCCGCCGCCGTACCAACCGAATTCTTCGAGCACGACAGGCCGCGACAAATCGCAGTAAAGCACCCAGTCGCAAAGATATTTCAGGTTGGCGCGTTTTTTTTGCGGATCGGCCGGGTCTCCGAGGGTGGGGTAGAAATGCGGGCAGTCGAAATCGACGAGCTTGGAGAGCGCAGATGGCCTAAAGGCGCTGTAGCCGCTCGGCTTGCCCCCCGCCAAAACCCCCGGAAACGACCACTGGATATAGCCGATGGTGACAAGGTGGCCGTCGTTTGCCTTGCGGATTACGTCCGTTTGCGTTTTGGTCCAGGCGTAAGCGAGTTTTTCCCGGTAGATTTGGTAGTCGTACAAGCGGCTGTCGTTTTCCTTTGGCGCGTCTTCGGGAACCAAAAAATCCCCATTTGGGCCGTTGCCGTATTTTTCCTTCAAATAATTCCGCCAGCCTTCGCGCATCGGTCCGGAATCCCAAGCAATCATCGGCTCATTGCGCAGATCCCAGGCGAATATCGCGGGCTCGCTTTTGTATCGGCCCGCCATGAATTCCCAGTACGCGCAAAGTGCCTCGAGCGCCTCGGAGCCGCAGTACATATCGGCGCTGCAATAATCCGGCACGCCTTCCCAGTGGTCGGGGCCGGTTGGGATCAGGCGGATTTCTGCCTCATGGGCGAATTCGATGAACTTGTCGAATTTTTCCACGGCGGCCATGTCGATTTTGTTTTTTTTGGGCATGAAGGCGGTGCTCGCCATGAAAAACCGCGCGGCGTTCATTCCCTGCTCCTTCATCGCCTCGAATTGGCGTTTAACCCTGTCCTCATCGAACATTTTCCAGATCTGCGGCGCCCAGCCCGTTTCGTGGTCGTAGTAATTGACGCCGACCGGCACATACGCTTTGCCGCTTGCGCCGTCGGCAAATCCCGTCTTTTCGCCGTTTATTTGAATTATGCCCTGCATATTATACGCCTCCTTTTTTACGCCGAAGCCGATTTTACCTTTACCATATATTGTATCATGCCTTGATTATTTTTGCAATATAAATTTTGCCATTTGCAAAAAATGCGAAAATGTGGTATAATGGCATAAACTATATTTGCTTGGGGGGATAAATTTGGGAATATTTTCCATATTGGCGATGAAACCCGCGAAATCCGGCGAAATCTTTGAAACCGGAATATATGCGATCCAAAATCAAAGAAACTGCCTGTATGTAATAAAGGCAAGCGACGGCTATATCGCAATCGACGCGGGTTCGAATGCGAACACGGCAAAAAAAAGGCTGGCCGAATTTGAAATCGGCCTGCCCGAAGTGAAATCTGTTTTTTTGACCCATTCCGATTACGACCATACGGCGGCGCTGGCAATTTTCGCCCGGGCCAAAATTTACATGGGCGAAGACGAAGCCCAAATGATCGACGGCACCGCGAAGCGCAGCCCGCTTTTGGGCTATAACGCGCTGCCGGGCGGAATGGCGCCGGGTAGCGCGGGCCTGGTCGGGGACGGGCAAAAGCTGAGTCTTGGCGACCGCGCGATCGAATGCATCAAGGCTCCCGGGCACACGCCCGGCTCGATGGCCTATCTTGTCGACGGAAAATATCTGTTCACCGGCGACGCATTCGGGCTTGGCAGCGGTGGCCCGCAGATTCACCCTTTCACCATGGATAAAAAAACCGCCGGGGAATCCATAGAAAAACTCGGCGAAACCATGAAAGGCAGCGAAATCGTGTTGACCTCCCACTACGGCCTGTATATGCCAAAAAACCCGAAATGAACAACTGTTCGAGGTTAGTTCCCAAAATGGGAACTAACCTCTTTTCGGGTTATTCATAAAAAATCCATGGTTTCCAATATGCGCACAGCCGAAGCCACCAGCTCCGGGCATATGGTTCTGTGGGCTTCTTTCGCGGCCGGCGCGTTGTGGTCGTCCGGATGGCGTATGTCGATGCCCAACAAATCGCGGCAAAGTGCTGAGCCGTTTTTTTCCTTGAACTTTTCCATGAATTCATATGTCTTTTTGTTGCAGTATCCTTTTTGCGCGAGATCCCCCTCGACGCAAAACCCGCATTTCAGGCCGATGGCCATTATCGCGCCGGACACGGCCCCGCAAAGCTCGCCGCAGCGCGCGCCGCCTCCAAACCCGTTGGCGAGTTTTAGCGCGGTATCCGGGTTCAGCCCCGATTTTTCGCAATACGCGCCTAAAACGGATTGGGCGCAGTTGTATCCTTTAGAAAACAGATTTGTCGCCTTTTCTTCTCTTTCGCTCATTTTAAATCACCCCTCCGACATAGTATACCGCATATTCTCCGCAATGTCAATGTTTTTTGCGCCGGGGCTTGACAAAGCGCGAAATATGCGGTAGACGAAATGTCCGGGACGGCGTTTTTTGACGGCTATTTTTCCTTGACGCTGACGTAATACCCATAAAAGGAACTTGCGTCGACGTTTGGGTTGACATAGATTTCGGCGCAAAATTCATCCGTTGCGATGTATTTTGCCTGTTGCCCGATCGCTTCGTGGGTCAGCCTTTGCACATATTGCCAGGCATCTACATCTTTGCTCACAAATCCCTTGGCCACATACATGGCGGGAATATCAAAATAGTCCATTTCATAATCGGTTCCCACCAATTCGGCGGGAACAGGGGTATCTGCTTTCATGAATCTGCCGACGGTATATCCAAGTAACTTTTTTTGCTCATCATACTTGTCGCGGGTCATAAATCCGACATCGTCATTTTCAGCGGTAGCATATTCCTTCATAGTGTTCAATTTTTTGAAAATCCATTCGTCGTTGCCCCACAATCCGCCGAATATATAAGGGGATTGCCCGCAGCGCGCATACACGGATTTGCCTATGAATCTGTAGGGACCGAATTTTACGATTTCGAATTTCTCCAATTTTACCATGTCAAAACCACCTTGTTAATTAATGTCAAAATTGTCATTCATGTATTTATTATATCATAATTTTGTCAGGATAGACCAAAAAGTTTACAATTGAAATATATTTTTATGATATAATGCTATACATAATTAAATAAATGGTTGAATTTTAGAAAAGTGGCGGCGTATATGCGAAAATACGCGAAAGAGGAAAACATAGCAATTTAAAAGGCGGAGGAAGCTGTCAATCGGTTTTGGCATCGATATATTCGAAATCCATGTCATACTGATAGGGGGGGACGCCGCGGTCGATGGCGATGCGCAGAGTCGCGGCGTTTTTTAGTTCGAACTCAAATGAGAAATCGTCGGCGCCCTCCGATTCTGTCAGGGGCGTTTTCAAAAGCATATCGGCGATTTCGGCGGGCTCCCTTTTTTCGAAATACCGCCACTCGCCTCCGAATTCAAAGCATGAATCGATATGCACCTCGCTGCATTCGACGGTTCCTCCGTTTTCGCGAAACTTTCCTGTCATGAAATTTTCGCTCATGGAATGCGGGACATCGCCCAAAGGGGACTCGAAGCCGGCAAAATAGCAGGCAAAGCGGCCGTCCGCCCCAAAGCTCCAATAATACGAGGCATAGCCGTGGGCGCTTTGGGTTTCGCAGAGCCAGCTCCCCGCGAGATCTGTCGATTTGCCCGCTTCGGCGCCGCAGGAAAACAGCGACAGCGCGAAAAAAACAGCGAACAGTAAAATAAATGTTTTCTTCATTTGTTTGGCCTCCTTCTTTGGTTTTTCGCTTTCCATTTTACCACCATATTCCGGGCTTTTCAAGCGTAAATTGTAACTTTTTCGCCGTTTTTGGCACCTTTGGCCTATGGGGGGATATATAAACAGAATTTCACAAAAATTAAAAACCGTTTTCAATGTTTTGTTATAAACAAAAAGAAAGGGGAATCCACATGAAACAAAACCACATGAAAGGCATAACCCCGGCGCACGGCAGCCCCGATTTCGCGCTCATGCGCGAGCTCGGCGTAAAATGGGTGCGGCAGGGGTACCCGTTCCCGTTTGGCGACGAAAAAGGCACGCTCTCAAAAAACTTTTTGAACGCGGACAGACAAATCGAAAAATTCCGCTCGGAGGGATTTGAGATCCTCTGTTCCTTTACCGGGCCGGGCTCGATGCGCTATGTTCCGGAGGAGGGGAAAACGGTCTATTCGCGCGCAGTGTCCCGGTATTTGGGCGACCCGTCGGAAGACCGCTATCAAAAGCTGCTGTTTGAAGCTGCGGCGTTTGTCGGCGAATACACGAAAGGCCGCGTCACATGGTGGCAAATCGCCAACGAGCCGGACATAGAAATATTTTACGGCCCGCTGTCGAAAAAAGACAATGTCAGGTTTTTGCTCAACGCGGCAAGGGGCGTGATAAGCGGCAACCCTGAAGCCCGGTGCGGAATAAACCTCGGATATATAAACGACTACGCCCGTATGCTCATGGGCGAAATGTACGCCGTGCCCGATTCGCCGTTTTCTTACTTGGGAATTGACGGCTATATGGGTTCCTGGCAGCAGGGCGGGCCGCATTCGTGGAAACCGTATATCGACGAAACCGCGAAATTGTCAGGCAAGCCGATCATAATAAACGAATGGGGTTTCTCGTCGCTGCAATGGGGGCAAAAATACACGGACATCGAGCGCAAAAACCACTACAACCAAGATGTATGCCGCCACAAATACTGGACGATGACCTGGGGCATGGGACATACGCCGGAAGAACAGGCGCGGTATGTCAGCGAATGCCTTCCCGTTTTCGCGGAGCACCCCGATGTCATCGGCAATTTCTTTTTCAGGTGGAGCGACACGGCGCAATGCTGGCAGTGCGGCGAAGCGGATTGCCCGGCGGAATGCGCATGGGGCTGCGTCGACTGCGGGCAAAAACCCAAACCCGCCTACTACGCGCTTAAAGACGGAATAAAATCGTGTTTTTAAAAAAAATCGACCAGGAGAAGCATAATTGGGTATGAAGGAATATGTTAAATGAAAACATGGATATTGGTTGACCGCACGACGCCGGACCAAGTTTCCGGTATAGCGATGAAACGGTTCACAAATGCGCTTGAACAAGCCGGAATAGCTTTTGAAAAACGTATAACATGGACGGGAGAATTGCCTGAACGCATAATTATCGCCGCGAAAAATACCGACGCGCTCGCGGGCAATCTTCTTCGCGATAAACTGACCGCACCCGAAAGCGTGCAGTTTATGTCTTTCGGGGCGGCCCGCGTTATTTCCGGCAGCGACGAACGCGGGCTCGCCTACGCTTTAATGGAAATGGCGGAGCGCGTGGAAAGTTGCGGCGAACGGGCGTTGGACAAACTCGAAGGCCTGAATCAATCGCCGCACACGAAAATACGCGGCATGGATCGGCTGATCGCCAACACCGGCGACTGCGAGTGGTGGATGGACGAAAAATATTGGCGCTGGTATCTTGAAGAATTGCTCGCGGTGCGTTTCAACAGGCTTGTTTTGCTCGTGGGATTTGATACGCCGTATCTCTCCCCGCCGTATCCGTTCTTTGTCGATGTCCCTGAATATCCCGGCGTAAAAGTCATAACGCCGGGACTTAACCGTACCGTACATCTTGACGCACTTCGTAAATTAGGCCGGCTCGTTCACGAATATGGAATGGAATTTGTATTCGCCACATGGCAGCAGTCGCTGTGGACGTCCGATCAAACCGCTATGGTTGAAGGCATTGACGCCGATAATCTTTCCGCGTATTGCGCCGCAGGAATACGCGAACTTGCACTGCAATGCCCTGAAATAGATATGATACAGTTCAGGGTAAATCACGAATCGGGTGTCGGAACGCATATCACGGCGGAGGATTTCTGGTGCAGAATGATTGACGGATTGGCGGACGCGAAAGATACAGGGCGCAAAGTCAAACTCGATTTACGAGCGAAAGGTCTGACGGATAACATGATAGCTTACGCGAAAGAACAGGGTTTTGAACTCACCGTATCGACTAAATATTGGTGCGAACAGGCAGGCTTGCCCTATCATCTTACGCGTATGCGTACAGAAGAATTGAAACGGTTTGAAAACCTGAATCACTCGCGTAGGTACAGTTACGCGGACATGCACAAAAAGCCGCGCCTCCACGACTTTTTATATCGTCTGTGGAACGACGGCTCCACGGATTTATTTACATGGGGCGACCCCGATTATGTCCGGCGCTTTATAGCGAGCCTTGAACTTGGCGACGCTGTGGGGTTTGAATTGATGCCGCCGTTATCTTTAAAAGGCGGCGCACAGGACATGATGTATACGGGCTGGCATATTTTCGACGACCCGAAAATGCGTTTTGGCAAATATGAAGACGAACGTTATTGGCTCTTTTGGCGGTTATTCGGGCGTATCGGATATGATTTGAGAGAAGTCGGCGAAGCATGGCTGAGACCGATGAAACAGCATTTCGGAGCGGCGGCTGACCCGCTTCTTGCGGCTGTTTCCGTGGCAAGCCGTATCGTGCCGTTTATCGTCGCTTCGCATATGCCCGTTCACCCGCAGCTGCACTACTGGGCGGAATTATCTACGGGAGCGGCGTTGTTCGCCGAACATAATCACAATCGGGCGTTCAAACACTCATGCGTTACTTATCAGAATACCGAACCGTCCGACGCAGGGCTTTTTTATCCGATAGAAGATTATGTACGCGACGCGCTTGAAAGCCGAGAGGACGGGCGTTACACGCCGTATCAGCGCATGGCATGGCTTGAAAGCATGGCGAACAATACGCAAAAATATCTCGAACAGGCTCGTAGTTTGGGATTGCCGGACAGGCCTGAAGCTCGAGGATTGGAACTTGATTTGATGATGCTGCGCGAACTTGCGCTGTATCACAGAAATAAAATTGCCGCCGCAATATTTTTATGCCTTTGCGAAATAAGAAAACGCAAAGGATACGCATTCACAAGTCTTGAATATATGAAAAACACGCGGGCACATTGGAACTCGCTTGCCGAACTTGGAAAGGCATACCACAAAAATTTAGTTTTTATGGTAGGCGGGGGAAAATACCGCACGGGTACATGGAGCGATTATTTTCCCGAGATAGGCGCGGATATTGCCAAACTGAAAGAAATTGCTGAAGATGCACCGTTACCGTTTGATGAAATACATATGCCAACCGCACGGATTTCTCCTCCCGCGTGGAGTGATAATCTCCCGAAAAATTGTCCGTCCGGCAAAGATTTGCCTGTGACGCTCGAATTATGCGCACAGGACGGTTTCCGTGGGAATGTGAGAGTGCGTTACCGTCATACAAATCAGCTTGAGGGCGCGTTTTTGTCAGGCGAACTTGTGTATTCAAACGGCGCATGGCATGGCGAGATACCGGGAAATTATATTACGCCGGAATGGGATTTGCTTGTGTATTTTGAAGCCGTTTCGCATGAAGGCGACGGTATTATTTACCCGGGGATTTGGCATCCGCAGCACGCTTTGCCGTATCACATAGTCCGTGTGCAGTAAAATCAAGACTAAAAATAACTGTGCGATGTGTTACCGCTGTATAATCATAAGATAAAATAAAGGGGGAAAGCATATGGAAAAAACAGCAAACGATAAATCCAAACCAACATTTGATAGCATAATATCGAATCTGCCTGATGAGTTTCGGAATGAGATAATTGAAACAGACAGTTTTCTGAAATCTTTGCGCCCGATGAAATTCAAGCGTGTGATTGACAAAAACGGCAGCAAAATCACCTATGTAGCGTCTGATTTTGGCATATCCTATGCGTTAAAAATATCGGGTGGCCAATTTTCGCATAATTTCTGGTGGTACATTATACATAAGGGCAAGCCGGAAACGTGGCACCGCAAAGCCGATTACATGGAAGAAACTCTTGTTGGGATAGCGCAAAATGATATGCCGCTTTCAGAGCGAATATTTAATTCGTTTAAAGATTGCACCCATTGCTATGGCGAAGGTTGCCTCGCAAAAACGCTGTACGAATTTAACGGCCAAAAGAAACTGACATGCCACGGGCGCGTCAATCTTAATATGTGCAAGGAAGATTTTCATGATGTGCGGGAATTTTTCCGCCGATTGAATGTTTTCATGGAGCGAAAAACAGCCTCCGGGGAATTGCCGCCGGACAAGATAATTCTGGCGAATGCGAAGCGGTCCTTATAACAGAAAACAAAAAAGGAGACATGTTATGAAAAAAAGCATATATATTTCAATTGTTATTGCGGCGTTTTTACCCATGATCCTGTGCGCTTGCGCGAAAAATGACGGGTCGTCGGCCGGAGCGCCCGATTCGCCGCCGCAAACCGGAAACGAACCCGTCGCGCAGGACGTTGCGCCGGGGGAAGTCGTTATCGCGTTCGATTATGAAAAGCAATCAGGGTCTGCGAGCAATCAGTTCGCGGTATGGATCGAGGACATGGACGGGAACTATATAAACACGGTATGCGCGACCAAATGGACGGCAAGCGGAGGCCACAAAAGCCGCCCGGATTCTATCGCCATGTGGGTCGGAAAATCCGGCATAGCCTCCATGCCCGACTATTATGTGGACGCCATCGCGGGGGCGACGCCGAAGACGTCGGGCCGCCAGTCCTATGCATGGAACCTCAAAGACATAAACGGCGACACAGTCTCGCCCGGCGAGTACAAGTTTTTCGTCGAGGGGACATTGCGCTGGAAAAACTATGTCCTGTACTCCGGCGTGATAACGATAGGCGACGCGCCCGCCACGGCGACGGCCGTCGCGGAATATAACTACGAGGCATCGGGCAACCAGCCCGCGCTCACGGGCGAATCGCCCGAAAACGCGATGATCGGAACGGTGACGGCGAGCTTCGCGCCTGCCGCCGATCGCTAAGGAGAATATTTATGCCGGAAGTTTTCAAAAATATAAAACTGGCGGATGACGAAATATATTTGGAGATATATCAATCGTCGGACGGAGATGGCGATAATCCTCCGGCTCACCGTTTTTTCATAAAAACACGCGGCAATGACGATGTAGTCGGCAGATGCTCTTTCCGCGTCGGCGATACAAGCAACCGGCACATAAAATATGGCGGGAACATCGGGTATGATATAGACGAGCGGTGCAGGGGCAACAAGTATTCGCTGAAAGCGTGCAAATTATTGTTGATTTTGGCGAAATCTCATGGCATGAAGTCTGTATATATCACATGTGACCCGGAAAACACAGCGTCGCGCCGAATCTGCGAACTGTTGGGAGCAGATTTCATCGCCATGCTGGATTTGCCGGAAGACGATTACAATTATATAAACAACGGGCGAAAACAACATTGCGTTTATGAAATTATTATATAAAATGCGTCTTTGGCGAATGTATGCATTTTCTTAAAACGCTCATTGTCTTGAACCGTCATAAATTATCACCCCCTCCTTTTGGATGTTGTCGTACATGGCCGACGGGTTTGCTATCTCAAGGATATCGTACACGTCAACCCTTACGGGCAAAGCCATGAGCAAATCGCCGCCCAACGCAAAGATTTTTCTGTTTCGCATTTTCCCGCCGCTTTCAACCACCAAATCAACATCGCTCTTATCGGAAGCGTCCCCGCGGGCGTAAGAGCCGTAAAGTATGACTTTTTCTATAGGATATTTTTCAACAACGGGCGTTATATACGACTTGATTTCCTCTATTGACAGCATTGGAATATTCCTCCCTCAAAATATGCGCCGAGTTTAATAACCTGTTTGTTTTCGCATATAATATTCTAACATATATTTTTGAAAAATTCAACATATATTTTATATACGATCCAATTCTTACAATCACATTTTGCAAATTTCAAACGTGCTTTTGTGAAACTTTATCAGACCCTCGTCGCGCATTCTGCAAAGCTCGCTTGACATCGCGCTGCGGTCGACGCAGAGGTATTGCGCCAATTCCTCCCGGTTGTAGGAAATGGTGAATTTTTTTGCCGTCCCCCTCTGGGTTTCAAAAAACGCAAGCAATTTCTCCCGCGTCGTCCGTTTGGAGAGGATTTCGATTTTGAGGTATTGCGCCAATTCCTCCCGGTTGTAGGAAATGGTGAATTTTTTTGCCGTCCCCCTCTGGGTTTCAAAAAACGCAAGCAATTTCTCCCGCGTCGTCCGTTTGGAGAGGATTTCGATTTTTTGGTTTAGCATCAGGTTTTTATGGGAAATGATTTTAAGCATATTTTCTATCAATTTTGCGTGGAATATGCAAGCGGAAGTGCAGGACATGATGATTTTTTTGTAGTCCAAGAGCAAAATTTCAGTATCTTCTTTTGCCAATACGGTGACAGGGCTTCGCGTTATTTCTGCGCAGGCGAATGTTTCGCCGAAAAGTTCCGGAACGCCCAGTTCGGTTATTATAGTTGTCTTTCCGTCCATGTCCTCTTTTATGATCTGCACCCCGCCCGCCAAAACCAATCCCACAAAGTTTGCAATATCGCCCGACAGCATAATCACGTCGTCTTTTTTGTAGCCCGCTGTTTTTGCGGACAGGCAATTCAATGCGCGCTCGAAATCATCGTGCGCGATGCCCTCCCACAAAGGGCTGCGTTTTGCCGTTTCAAAAATTTTTTCCATGATATTTTCGATATTTTCTCTTTCGTTGTTTTTGCAACCGATTTATTGTTTTCATTGTACTACAATATTGTTACAAAAACAAGAGGGGGAAATGAACATGATCAGAAAAATAATAAAAATCGACGAAAACAAATGCGACGGCTGCGGGCTGTGCGTATCGGCCTGCCATGAGGGGGCCATAGGGCTGATTGACGGAAAGGCGAAATTGCTTCGCGACGATTACTGCGACGGATTGGGCGACTGCCTGCCCGCATGCCCTGCGGAGGCGATCTCTTTTGAGCGGCGGGAAGCGGCAAAATATGACGAAGCCGCAGTTAAGGCGAATACGGAAAACATACAGCCCGAAACGTTGGCCTGCGGCTGCCCCGGCACACATTCCAAGGACGGCGAAATTTTGGAGGATTGACATACATGATAAGCGGATGCCCGGGCGCGGCGGCTTTTAAAGGCGCACAGGAATTGAAAATAAAAATATGCCCGGAGTGCGGCGGGGAGATCGAGATTTTTTCAAGGGACAGCCACGCTAAATGCAAGTGCGGCTTTGTCGCCTACAACGATTCGCAGAGCTGCATTGCGTGGTGCGCTTATGCGAGAAAGTGCGTCGGCGACGAAATCTACGATGATTTCATCAAAAATCAAAAGCCGCCGCGACCCTGATATAGGCGAAAACGGCGGCTTTTCATATTCTTTTTCTCTTGCTTTTATTTTGACGAAATTTATTTGCAAAAATGCTTGAAAAAACAACCTAAAGATTGTATAATGGGTTTAAGGAAACGGAAAAATTATTGAAATCGCTCCAAACGGCAAAAAGCGAAAATTTAATTAAATGCGTAAAATGAATATTTGTGGAGGTTAGCGTGAGAGGTGAAGTGTGAAAGAATTGCCAGTCAGAAAGAGTATTCGCCTGAAAGGGTATGATTATTCACGGGCGGGGTATTATTTTGTTACGATATGTGTGAAAAACAGACATGAGATGTTGGGAAAGGTTGTAGGGCGCGATGTCCTCATCGCGCCGCCTCATGTCCAATTATCAGAATACGGGGAAATTGCCGACAAACATATCAACAAAATAAATCTGGTGTGTGATGGGTTTCGGGTCGATAAATACGTCATAATGCCAAACCATATACACATGATTGTCATAAAAACACATGACGGCGTCGGTGCGGCAGACAACGGCGCGATGAAGACATCGCGCCCTACAAGCGCATCAATTCCGAATATCATACGGTCGTTTAAAACAATGGTCACAAAGGAGATCGGATTTTCGTTGTGGCAGGAGCGGTATCACGAACGCATACTCCGAAACGAAGAAGAATATCGGATTAGATGGAATTACATTGAAAATAATCCGGCAAAATGGGCGGAAGATGATTTTTTTGTGAAAGAGTTCTGTTTGCCAAGAAAAAAACAAAAAATAATTTCGGCAAAACCATTGACATTTTTTTTGGCATGGTGTATAATGTATAACAATATAAGGCTTTGACGGAGAGAAAGATACCCTCACTCAGCATATAGCCGGCGGAGCCGGCGGCCAGAGATACTGCGGTTGGTGCAAGCAGTCGCTGATAGGGTATGTAAATACACTCCTGAGCCGATGCTCTGAAAAATTCGTAGGGGCATACGGAACGCCCACCGTAATAGGGGCAGGGATTTTTTGATCCCGATAAGCGACGGCTGTATTTGGCCGTAATCAGGGTGGTACCGCGGAAATGTCTGTTTTCGTCCCTGAGCAAATCCTAACTTTGCTCAGGGGCTTTTTGCTTTGAGCATAAACAAATGATTTTGGAGGCGATTCCATGATTGCAGTATTAAAACAAAGCGCAACAAACGAACAAATCGAAAAACTTACCGAATGGCTGAAAGACAGGGGGCTTGCGGTTCATGTTTCAAAAGGGGAGTTCCACACTGTACTCGGTTTGATCGGCGACACAAGCGGGATTGACACGGAGCTCATAGAAAGCCTTGAAATGGTCGAATCGGTCAAGCGGGTCAGCGATCCGTTCAAGAGCGCGAATCGCAAATTTCACCCTGACGACAGCGTGGTCGAAGTCGGCAACTTGAAAATCGGCGGCTCCCATTTTCAAATTATTGCGGGCCCGTGTTCGGTTGAATCACCGGAGCAAATCCTTTCCATCGCCGAGAGCGTTCACAAATCCGGCGCATCGATCCTTCGCGGCGGGGCGTTCAAGCCGCGAACTTCCCCTTACGACTTTCAAGGGATGCGCGCGGACGGGATCGAACTGCTGCTGCAAGCAAAAAAGCGAACCGGGATGCCGATCGTGACCGAAATAATGAACGCGAACCATCTTCCTATGTTCGAACAAGTGGATATGATCCAAGTGGGCGCGCGCAATATGCAGAACTTTGAACTGCTCAAAGAACTCGGCATGATCCGCAAGCCCGTGATGCTCAAACGCGGACTCGCCAATACGTTGAAGGAGCTGCTTATGAGCGCCGAGTACATCATGGCGGGCGGCAATCGCAACGTCATATTATGTGAGCGCGGCATCCGCACGTTTGAAACCTACACGCGAAACACGCTCGATCTTTCGGCCATACCGATGCTGCGCGAACTCACGCATTTGCCGGTCGTGGTCGATCCCAGCCACGCGACCGGGGTGGCGCGGTTGGTGTCGCCGATGGCGATGGCGGCGGCGGCGGCCGGGGCGCACGGCCTTATGATCGAAGTCCACAACGACCCGGCAAACGCGCTCTGCGACGGCGCGCAGTCGCTTACGCCGGAGCAGTTCGCCGAATTGTCCGAAAAAGTACGGAAGGTACGCGAGGCGGCGATGTCATGGATATAGGAATTGTAGGGACAGGATTGATCGGAGGCTCATTGGCAAAGGCGTATAAGGCCGGCGGCCATAAAATTTATGGGTTCGACACGGACGCATCCATTTTGAGTTTCGCGCAGCTATCCGGCGCGATTGACGGTGCGCTGGACGCGGGCTCCATTGGAGGGTGCGATGCCATATTTATCGCAGTCAATCCCAAGGATGCGGTCGCCTATCTTGAAAATGCCGCGCCGACCATCGCAAAGGATACGATAGTTATCGACTGTTGCGGAATCAAGCGCTCTGTTTGTTCAAAATGCTTTCCGCTTGCAAAAAAGTATGGCTTCACGTTCGTGGGCGGGCATCCGATGGCGGGAAGCCACAAAGCGGGTTTCAAGAACAGCCGCGCCAACCTGTTTCACGGCGCATCCATGATCCTTGTTCCGCCTGTTTATGACGACCCGA
Source organism: Oscillospiraceae bacterium (assembly GCA_009782405.1). The sequence continues at coordinate 10,335 of WRJC01000032.1, read as the reverse complement.
TCTTGTTGGGCCGGATTGAAGCAATGCTGAAACCGGCAGGATTCGGGCATTTGACCGTGACCACCGCCGAAAAGCATGATGAAATGATCGCTTTCAGCTCCCAAATGGCTCATGTGGTTTCAAACGCATACATCAAAAGCCCGACAGCGCAAGGACACAAAGGGTTCTCTGCCGGAAGTTACCAAGACCTGACCCGCGTAGCGCGGCTCAACGCGGATATGTGGGCGCAGCTGTGCATGGAAAACAGCGATTTTCTCATAGGGGAGTTGGACTGTTTCATAAGCTCACTCATGCTTTACAAAAACGCGCTGTCTAAAAAAAATACAAGTGATTTAGCAAAGCTGCTGGAAGAGGGCAGCCGTTTGAAAGGGGAGCTGGATCCCAAATGAAAACGATAACGGTCAGCGCATCCAAAAAATACGACATATTGATTGGCTCGGGGTTATTGGATGAATCCGGCGCTCTCATGCGAAAAACGGCAGGCGGCGAGTCGGCGGCTGTCATAATGGATGACAACGTTTCCGCGCTGTATGGAGAACGCTTGGCGATAACCTTGAAGAAAAGCGGCTATCGCGTCGCGCAATATGTATTCCCCCATGGCGAATCCTCAAAAAACGCCGAAACATTTTTATCCATGCTCAACTTTTTCGCAGACGAAAAGCTGAGCCGCACCGATGTTGCGGTTGCGCTTGGCGGCGGCGTTACGGGCGATTTGGCGGGGTTTGCCGCAGCGTGCTACATGAGGGGGATAAAATTCGCGCAAATCCCCACTACCCTGCTTGCGATGGTGGATTCCTCCGTCGGAGGAAAAACCGCCTTCAACTTGGCAGCCGGAAAGAATTTGGCCGGAGCGTTCTATCAGCCGGACCTCGTCCTATGCGATGTTTCGCTGCTGTCCAGCCTGGCGGCGGAAGTCTACCGCGACGGATGCGCCGAAGTTATCAAGTACGGCGTGCTCGCCGACCGGGAGCTGTTTGAATCTCTTGAAACACCGGTCAATGAGCATTACGAGGATGTAATTATGCGATGCGTTGAAATCAAGCGCGATGTTGTCGCCAAAGATGAGTTTGAAAACAGTTCCCGAAAACTGTTGAATTTAGGGCATACTGTCGGGCACGCGATCGAATTGCTGAGCGATTACCGCATTTCGCACGGCCATGCCATCGCCGCAGGGACGGCGATCGTCGCCCGCGCGGCTGTGCGCATGGGTATGTGCGGGGCAAAATGCCCAAACGCAATCGTTCAAATGCTCCGGCGCTATGATTTGCCGGAAAACACATCATATGAAGCGGGTGAACTCTCCGCCGCCTGTTTGTCCGACAAGAAACGGGACGGGGACAAGCTCACGATGATTTTTCCGGTTGAAATCGGGAAATGCGTCCTAAAAAAAATACCGGTCGGCGAACTGGAATCTGTGATACGGCTGGGTTTGGAGGGGTTTTGACATGAATGTGAGGATCACAAAACCGATACAGGGCGGCACAATACGGGCAATCGCTTCTAAATCCGACGCGCATCGGCTGCTGATTTGCGCGGCATTAGCCGACGGCGAAACTTTCCTTGACTGCCCGGAGCGTTCGGAGGACATCGATGCGACGGCGCGTTGCCTGGAAGCGTTGGGCGCGGCGGTACGCTATGAAAGAAACGGGTTTTGCGTGAGGCCGATCCGGCGCATGATAATGCAGGCTTCGGGTCGGCGCATATTGGATTGCGGGGAGAGCGGCTCGACGCTACGTTTCATGTTGCCAATTTGCGGCGCGCTTGGCATAAATTCGCTTTTCAATATGAGCGGACGGCTGCCCGAACGGCCGCTGTCCGGGCTTTGCGACGAAATGGCCGCCCACGGCTGCAAACTGTCAGAACCGGGCGCTTCCCCGATGAGTTGCGAAGGGAGGCTGACAAGCGGATCATATGCCCTTCCGGGAAATATTTCTTCACAATTCATCAGCGGGTTGTTGTTTGCGCTCCCCCTGCTGCCGGGGGACAGCGAACTATTGGTCACGGGCGTGCTGGAATCGCGCCCGTATGTGGATATGACGTTGGATAAATTGCGCTTGTTCGGCGTGAAAATATTTGAGGACAAAAACAATGCCTTCCGCATACCGGGGAATCAATCATTTTGCTCGCCTGAGAGCGTCAAGGTCGAGGGCGATTGGTCGAACGCCGCTTTTTGGCTTGCGGCGGGCGCAATGGGACAAAACGGTGTCAGCTGTACGAATCTCAGCTTAAACTCCAAACAAGGCGACCGTGCCGTTGCCAAACTGCTGTCGCGTTTCGGCGCGCCCGTCGCTTATGGGGATGATTTTGTGACGGTATTGCCCGGCGCATTGCGCGCAATAGAGATTGATGCCGGGGATACGCCCGACTTGGTTCCCATCCTCGCCGCTGTAGCTTCGGTTTCGGAGGGAAAAACGATTATACGCAACGCAGGCCGCTTGCGTATCAAGGAAAGCGACCGTTTGCGAACTATTGCCGCGACGCTTTCGGACTTGGGCGCGGATGTTGCGCAAACAGAGGACGGTTTGTGCATTGAGGGCAAAAAAGAGCTGTGCGGCGGAGAAACCGAATCATTCGGAGATCACCGCATAGCCATGGCCGCCGCAGCTGTTTCTACGGTGTGCAGGGAGCCGGTGACAATAAAGGGCGCGGAAGCTGTCGACAAGTCGTACCCCGGGTTTTGGAGTGATTTTAAAACATCGCTGAACGGCGAATGGGAGCAGTGCTGACCATGTCGAATACATACGGAAAAAACTTCAGGATTTCAATCTTCGGACAATCCCATTCCCCTGCCATCGGAGTGACCATCGATGGGCTGCCTGCCGGATTTGCCATAAATTTTGATGAGCTGAGCTCATTCATGCGGCGGCGTATGCCGGGACAGGGATCATACACCACAAAACGCAAGGAAGCCGATGAACCGGAATTTTTATCGGGACTCGAAAAAGGAGCGACTTGCGGTGCGCCGCTGACGGCGATCATCCGCAACACGGGCGCGCACTCATCGGATTACGATAAACTTCGCGACATCCCGCGCCCATCCCATGCGGATTACGCCGCATATATCAAATATGGGCAATCGCACGATATCCGCGGCGGCGGCGCGTTTTCCGGGCGCTTGACCGCTCCCCTGTGCGTCGCGGGCGGGATATGCCTGCAACTTTTAAAACGGGACAAAATACATATCGCCGCGCATATCGCGCAAATTGGAAACATATCCGACCGGGCTTTCGACCCCGTCAATGTGAGCGAAAACGAGATTCGCGTTTTGGAGTCGGCGGGTTTTCCTGTGTTAGATGCGGAAATTGGAAGGCAAATGCTATCCGCCATCGAAGATGCGAAAAAAGACGGCGATTCGCTCGGGGGAATAGTTGAATGTGCCGCGACAGGACTTCCCGCCGGAATCGGGGAACCTATGTTTGGCGGAATGGAAAACCGTCTTGCGGCTATACTTTTCGGCATACCGGCGGTCAAAGGCGTGGAGTTCGGCAGCGGTTTCGCGGCGGCAGGATTGCGCGGTTCGGAAAACAACGACGCTTTTGTAATGCGCGGAGATAAAATACAAACCCGCACAAATAACCACGGCGGCATTTTGGGGGGCGTCACGTCGGGCATGCCTCTGGTGCTCCGCGCCGCATTCAAGCCGACGCCGTCGATTTCGACAGAGCAGGACAGCGTCAGCCTGTCCCGGCGGGAAGAAACGAAGTTGATCGTCGCCGGCCGCCATGACCCCTGCATCGTGCCCCGCGCCGTTCCGTGCGTCGAAGCTGCGGCAGCCATTGCGATCTATGATGCGCTGCTGGAACCGCGCGGTCATTTTTGATGTTTTGAAAGGAATGCTTTTATGGATTTACAGGATTTGCGGTCCCAAATCAACAAAATCGACGATGAACTGATTCGCCTGTTCGAGCAGCGGATGGATGTTTCCGTTGAAATCGCGCGGTACAAACGGCGGCATAATATACCGATATATGACCCGGTTCGCGAGCAGGAGATACTCGGAAATATATCCCGCAAAGCGGGAGAAGGGCGCAAATCGTCTGTAAATGCGCTGTATTCCCTGTTGTTTGAGCTAAGCCGTTTTGAACAGGAGAAGATGATAAGGTCGGAGGTGGATTGATGGGGCGTTTTGGTCTTTTGGGGGAGCGCCTTGCGCACAGCTTCTCGCCAATGATCCATGCTGAATTGGGAGACTACGAGTACCGGCTTTACGAGAAGAGGCCCGATGAAGTGGAAGCGTTTTTGAAAAGCGGCGGTTTCGAGGGGCTCAATGTCACAATTCCCTACAAAACAGCCGTGATTCCTTTTTGCGACAGTTTATCGGATGCCGCGCGCGCCGCAGGAAGCGTAAACACAATCACCCGGCTTGCCGACGGTTCGTTGCATGGCGATACTACGGATTGTTATGGCTTCGCCTATCTATTGGGCAAAACAGGGTTTAATCCCGCCGAGGGGAAAACAATCATTTTGGGAAGCGGCGGCTCGTCGCTTACCGTACAAGCTGTATTGCGCGATATGCGCGCAAAAGAAATCGTGGTTATATCGAGAAACGGGGCCGATAATTATGAGAATATCGCAAATCACCGCGACGCGATGGCGATTGTCAATACGACCCCCCTCGGCATGTACCCGAACAACGGCGTTGCGCCGATTTCTGATCTGGGCATCTTCCAACACTGCGAAACCGTCATTGACCTGATTTATAATCCCGCCCGGACGGAATTGCTATTGCAGGCAAAAGAACGCGGGATAGCCGGCGTGAACGGGCTTGCGATGTTAGTTGCGCAGGCTAAAAAATCGGCGGAGCAATTTGTTCAGGCTTCCATTTCCGATAACCAAATCGAAGCGATCATTGCCAAAATCGGCCGAATGACAAAAAATGTCGTGTTGATCGGTATGCCCGGATGCGGCAAATCGAGCATCGGCGCGGCTCTCGCGAAAAAAATGGGAAGAGAGTTCGCGGACACGGACGACTGGGTCGCCAAGGCTGCCGATAAGCCGATACCGCAAATTTTTACGGACGATGGCGAAGAAGTATTTCGCAGCATGGAGAGCGAGGCGCTGCGCACAATTTGCAAGCGCAGCGGTTTGGTCGTCGCCACGGGCGGGGGAATCGTCAAGCGGCAGAAAAACCGAAATATCGCCAGACAGAACGGAATCGTTGTTTTTTTAGACAGGAATATCGACGAGCTGCAAATATCGGGAAGGCCGCTCTCCGAAAAGGAAGGCATCGACGCGCTGGCGGAGGCCCGTCTGCCGCTGTATTCAAAGTGGTGCGACTATTCGGTCCGGGTTTCCGGCGTTGAACAAACGGCAGCCGGGATATACGAATTATTTCAAGGGGGCGCGATATCGTGAAAAAGATATTGGTCATAAACGGTCCCAACATAAATATGCTCGGTTTGCGCGAGCCGGAGATTTATGGCAAAAAAACCTATGCCGATCTGCTCGCGTTTATATCCAAAGCCGCAAATGACGCCGGAGTGGAAACCGAGTGCTTCCAATCAAACTCCGAGGGTTCGATTGTGGATGCGATACAGCAGGCATATGGCAAGTTCGACGGAATAATAATTAACCCTGCGGCATACACGCATACAAGCATCGCCATTCCCGACGCCTTGAAAGCGGTTGGGATACCGGCCGTCGAGGTTCATCTTTCGGATATAAGCCGACGAGAAGCATACCGGCGGGTTTCATTTACTTCGGAAGCTTGTAAAACGACAATAGCCGGAAATGGCTTTGATGGGTATCGCGAGGCGATTCAATTTTTTGCATAATTGGAATTTACAAAGAAACATTAAGGAGAGTGAATGAAATGATGCCGGCGATACCTAACAGCTTTTTCATAACAAAGCAAATGAAACAACACATAGAGCGCAAAACAATCAAGGACTTTGTATTTTGCAACTTGGACCGCGGCAGATACAATCTTTTCGATATATCAAAAGAACAGGCCGATCCGTTCAAAGGCGGCAAAATAATGAGCGCGGACTCGAATTTCATCGCGACGGACGGCGGCTGGCTGTGCGAATTCGGCTACGCCGACGGCGGGCTGCGCTATTTCGAGAACGCCGGAGACTGCGGCGACGACCCTGCCCCGAAATCATCTTCCGGCGGCGTGACGTTGAAATTTTTGCTGCACGACGGTTCCGCGCTCCGTCTGTGTTTGGACGGATGGTGCTGCCGCCTTGGCATACGCCGCATTGAGGCGACAAACGGCTCATACCCGTTTAGAAACAAGTTTCCCCTCGAAGTGGCCGACAAAAACGATTTTACGTACGAAAACTATACAAAATGGCTCGATAGCAACGGTACAATGCCGATTCTCGAAGTGATGGCGCTTGCCAAAGGCGCGACGGACATACGAACTTCGATGATGAACTATATACTTTGGCAGTCGGGGCTTCACCCGAAAAAGAAAGCAAACAAACTGACAGAAAACGAAAAACGGGCCGTTTATGACAATACCGCAGCTCTCGTCGACGAATATATCAGCGAAAAGCGCATATGCTTCCATACCGACATATTCGGGCGGAAATGCGGGGAAGACGATGAAAGCTTGACGCTGTTCACATCCCGCAGCCACGGCAAGCCGTGCCCGAAATGCGCCGCTCCGATAGAATTTGTCGCAGGCGGGGGGACGAAACTGTACTATTGCCCGAATTGCCAGCCGAAGTGATATAAATAATGGGAGGATAACGAAATGAAAATAGCGGATAATGTCGCAATGCGTCAACTACCACTTCCCATAGCGTACAGCAAATGACATCGGTTTGCACATAAAGTTTTACCCGAAAGGTGGCTGACTTTCGGAACCGCATACCTTATTCACTTATCAATGTACATAGCACCAGTATAGCGCAAAACGGGAGCAAAGTCAAGTGTTTTTCATGATTATTTGCGCCCCTGCGGGGCAAAACAATCAGCGGCAATTCCTCCCGCCGCCCAAGAGGCGGGGGAATCCTTGCCGCTTTTCATTGAAAATGCTTATACTTTCGTGCAATTATTTTATTTTCATAGATTATTCGGTCCAAATGCCCGCTTCAATTTTAGTTTTTTTCGCCGCGTCTAATTCTTCATAATACTTAATATACCGCGAATCCCCGGCAAACTCCGCGAAATTTTCTCTCATATCATTTAATATGCCGTAGCTTATGAGTCTTTCCGAACTTGTTGACATCGTATTTCCGTTGTCTAAGCCTTCCATGAATTTTATAGTGTTTATTTTATATGACGAGTTTTTGTCAAATCTTACGGCGTGATATACCGCTTTTTCGAGATTTTTCCACATTTCGTCATATCTTTCAAGATTTTTGAGGTTTTTAGCATAATCAGAGTAACTTGACGCAACGAGATCATCGGCATAATTCGGCGTATCATTCGTTAAATCCGCCATCAAGCCAATATGATATTTCTGACACTCGAGCATCATATCAAAATTGCCCTCGTCATGATAATACTTGCAGAGTTCGCCTGAAACCCTGTATAAATTAAATACATTATGCCATAGCTGCACCTGCACCAACTGCTTCGCTTCTGCTTTTTCGCCTATTTTATATTTCAGCCGGGCAATTTCGAAAGTAAACGCTTGACTGTCGTTTATCTCGTTTAATTTTTTAATCGCCGTTTCTGTATCGCCCAGATTATCATGCTGATACGCTATATCTTTTTTTATCCAAAGAACCTTAAACGTATCGCCTTTTGTTTCGGCGCATTTTAATGCCTGCTCATAATATTTGATTGCATCTTTAAAATCCTGCTCTTTTGTTTCGCTCGTCCACGCCCTGCCGCTTATCATAGCCGCCGTAGTTTCAAGCAAATATAAATCGTTCGGATATTTTTTCAGCGCGGCAAGCGTAATCGGCAATACAGTGTTATAATCGCCGTTTGACACTGGCTCAAAAATCGAATCATATATCTGTTTTAGCTTCTTTTCGTTATCCGCTATCGTGTAATCGAGCAGACTGTCGATGCTGACTTCAAAAAAATCGGCAATACTCGGCAATAACGTTATATCAGGATAGCTCTGACCCGTTTCCCATTTGCTTACGGCTGCGACCGAAACGCCGACGTAATCCGCAAGCTGTTCTTGCGTCGCACCTTTTTCGTGGCGATATCCGGCAATTTTATTCCCTATGTTTAGATTATTATTCATAAATTAATTTTTCCTCCTGCATAATAAAATTTTAATTTAAACTTATTATCACGTGATGTTTTTATTATACAACAGTATCAAATAGCTGTCAATGGAGGTGTATTCCAATTCGGTTGAGTTAAAATTCAACCTGCGGTTTATAGCTTCGGCGCCGTCAGGCGCGTTTCAGAACCGTTCAAAGGCGACAAAATCCGTGTAGCGGTGCTTGAGTATTCCCTCGTCGCCCACGGCAATGGATTCATAATCTTTTTGGGAAACCGAAAATTCCGCGTCCGTCCACTCGTTATCGACCATATATGTGAAAGTGACGAAGTATTCCTTTTTCGGGGCGATCTCGCGCGGCCTCACGAAAAGGCTCGGCAACCCCAATCCGTCCCATACCCTTTTGTCCAGCGCTTTCGCCCGCGACGCCGAGGATTTTGGTATGTCGAGCTTTCGCAGCACCGGCTTTGCGAAAAAGACAATCGCGCACAGGGCAAAAATCACGGCAATGACCGCCAGCATCATTGTTAATGCACCTCCTTATCGAGCAATGGGGGATAATTCATTTTTTTCATATGCGAAACATCCGCGCTTCCGGTACGGTTAGTTTAAAGTTAGTTCATCTTGTAATTCTTTTACTCTTTCGATGGTAATTTCTGTTGATTCGGATATTTCTTCTATAGTGTACTTATTTTTTTTCAGCATATTTGTAGCCATTTCCTCGCCCCTTTGCTTCCAAAGAAATTCAACGTCATTTTCGCTGAGATATTTCACCTGTGATTTTGCTTGATATAAATTCATATATTTCACCCTTTCTATCCTATCTTTATCTAATGACACTTTCATGTACTTGTCATATAATATTCTTCCAAATTCGCTGTTGGTGTGTTTTTCATAAAACTTTTTTAAATTTTTGCTGTCCTGTATCCTCAAAAATTCGCACAATATATTCAAATCTGTATTATCCGTTTCTGTATAATATCCCAAATTCAATTCTACTACATTCAACAAATCGCTGTATTTTATGGTTTTGCCGTCAATATCCGCAGCCATATAATAATTGGTCAAAAACTGTTTGCTGTTATGTGAATTTTTTTCGAAAATAAACGTTACTACACACGTTTTCAATTTATCATACTCAGAGTTTTTGACTTCCTGACTTCCGACCGCCCGACAAGCATAATACACAAGTCTATTGCGTATCATGTCGCTCGTGTAGCCGTTCTGCATATCCAAGCTGTATATCTTGTCGCTCTCGGCGTATACATCGAACCTGATTTTGTTATATAATGCGCCCCCCATTCTGTTTTCTTTTTCGCTGACGATATAGGCGCCATCGTTGAGTTCATCGCCCAAAATACATTTTACAGTTTCCTTGAAAATCTGCCTGTCCTCGAAAATTAAACCGAATACGACATAATTTGATGGTCGATTGTCGTTTGTCACTATTATATTTTCCATATATTCACCACACTTTCACATTTTCATTTTATCATATAATTATAAAAATTTCAATGCGAAAATATAAATTTTATTTTATATTTTCAATTTGTTTATTCAATCGAGGGCATAATACTGGGCCTGGGCGAGCCAGAGCTCGCGGTATTTGCCACTCTCGTCGGCCAGCAGCGCCTCGTGGCTCCCCCGCTGGATTAGCTCCCCGCCGTCGAACACCGCTATGTCGTCGCAGAACCGGCACGACGACAGCCGGTGCGATATGTATATCGCCGTCTTGCCCCCCCCAGCTATCTCGTCGAACTTGCTGTACACCTCGGACTCCGCCACCGGGTCAAGCGCCGCCGTCGGCTCATCGAGCACCACGAACGGCGCATCCTTGTACAGCGCACGCGCCAGCGCCACTTTCTGCGCCTCCCCGCCCGATATCTCCACCCCGCCATCGTCGAAATCCCTGTACAGCGCCGTCTCCAGCCCCCTCGGCATCTCCCCCAGCCCTGCCATCGTTAGGCACTCCGCCGCACGCACCCCGTCGTACTCCGCAGACGCCGCCACGTTCTGCCCCAGCGTGAACGAGAACAGCCTGAAGTCCTGGAACACCACCGAAAAGATGCCCATGTACTCGCCGTAGTCGTACTTCCTGATGTCGAACCCGTTGAGCGTGATCACCCCCTCCGTGGGGTCGTACAGCCTGCACAGCAGCTTGATCATCGTGGTCTTCCCGCTGCCGTTCTGGCCCACCACCA
>WRJC01000031.1 GCA_009782405.1 Oscillospiraceae bacterium | reverse complement strand
ATAAATGTCTGTTCTTCATCATGCCTCTCACATTCAAATCTTCAACGACTACCCTCGACGGCTTGGTTTTCGCTATCTTGGTCGTCGCCTGATGTATGTGGTTCAGTCGTATGTTGCCCAGCCTGCGGTGTATCAGCCTTGCCTCTCTCTCTAATCTCTCTATGTTTTTAGTTTTTGTAAATTTGTATGCCCTTTCTATTTTTATTTTGTTCTTTTCGTATTTTCTCGATATCTGCCTCTGCTTGCGCTTCAGCTTCTTCTTCAGCCGCCGCACTTCGGCGGTTTTGTTGATGTTTGCTATCGGCTTGTCCATGCTTGACACCGTGGCCAGTTCCTTTACCCCCAAGTCTATACCGACGGTTTCGCCCGTCAGCTCGGGCTTCTCCGCCTCGGCCTCCACCCCAACCGATATGTACCAGTATTTCCCGTCGTGCGTGATTCGCGGGTTGGCATATTTGGCATCGGTTGGTATCCTGTCATGTTCGGCTAATCTCACCTCGCCGACCTTCTCCAGATGCACATGCTCGCCGTGCACCCTCAGCTTCTCCGTGTCGTGGTAGAACGACGCCTTCGACCGCTTCCTGCTCTTGAACCGCGGGAAATTCTCGAAGTCTGTGAAGTCAAGCTCCCTCCCGCTTTTGGTCGCCGCCGCCCTGTACCTATACCCGTGCTTTTTGCCCTCGCCGTGGAATCGGTCTATCGCCAGACATACATCCTTCACCGCCTGCTTCGCCACGTTGTTGCTTATTTCGTACAGCCAGCTATGCTCTTTTGTTTGCTTTAGCTCTGTTAATTCTTTGCGCAAATCATTGTCTTTGATTTTATTCAGGCTGCCTGTTGATTTCATTTGTTGAATTTGCTTGTCAAGCGTCCAGTTATATACAAATCTCGCTGTTCCCGCAGATCTCCAGAGTTGTTGTTCCTGCACCTCCGTCGGCAACAGCCTCACTTTTTTTGCCGTTATCATCGTCCAACAACTCCTTTATCATTTTTTTCGCCTTGTTTGCTCGCCTCCCTTGCAGTCTGCAACTTAACACAGTTACTATCTGCACTAATTCCTCGACCAACTCTTGTTCCTCTGTCTTTTCCGTATTGTCTATAACTTCTATTGAAGTTCCATATTTAGCGCATAAATTTTCAACCAATTCATATCCAATCCGCAATAGCCTGTCTTTATACATGATGACGACTTTTTCTACTCCATAGTCCGTTATCAGGCTTATCAGATTATTCAGTCCTTTTTTGTCGTAATTGATTCCGCTCCCTATGTCTGTGATTATCTCAAAGCTATACCCTTTGGCTATCATATACGTTTTAACATTCTCTATTTGCCGCTCTAAATCGTCTTTCTGCTTTGGGCTTGATACCCGGCAATACCCTATGACTTTTCGCTCTCTCGTCGGGATTGGCTGTTTTGTCGCCTGCAGCACTTGTCGATCCGAATAATACCGGTGCCCCCCGTCGGTCACATGGTGCGGCTTCAGTTTGTTTTCCTTGTCCCATGCTCTCAGTGTTTGTATGCTTTTTCCTACCAGTTTTGAAAACTGTCCTATCGTATAATATTCCATGACTATCACCTCTTGATAATATTATACCATATCATCTTGTATTTGTCAATAGCTATTTTCAGCTTTTAGTAGATTTATTTTAACTGTTCTTTTCCCTCCCGAAATTTTTTTGCTTCTGAAAAATATCATTATTGTACATATACCCATTCCGGCGACTGCCGTTTTCTCGCCCTCAATAAATTCTCTTTGTTCGTCATATATACCCTTCCTTGCATTTGTTCACTCAATTGAAAGATATGCCTCGACCAGCTTGTCTATCGCCGCTTCGGCTTTGTCCTTTATCTTTTCGTACCCCGACACGAAATCGGTCCGGAACCCGCTCAGGCAGTCGCGTAAAAATATCGAGCTGTCTCCGAAATTGTGGATCACGTTCAAATCGAAATAGAAATTGGAGTACACTATGTCGAGCATTTTCTGCGAGGATTCGTCGCGAGCAATTTTTTGCTGTATTATGATGTCGTACATCGCGGGCCGTATCGACTCATACGACGAATATGCCATTGTCTCCATGATCAGCCCCGTGCGCTCCGGATTGTCGCAATAATTGGGCACCGCTATGCCGGCCGGCCCCCAGGGGTTCCCATAGGACACGTACTGCGCCTGGGCGGAATCGAGCTTTGGCAGCGGCACTATTCCGTAGTCGTCGTCCATCGCCCTGTAAAAATTTATCACGTTGTTCATCGTTATGATCGTGAACAGCGCATGGCCGTCCACGAAAAGCGGTATTTCCGAGGCAAACCCGGCGACGGAGCCGTAATAGTCCATCGCCCCGTTGTTGGTCGAAGTCGGCTCAAACAATATTTCGGCGCATTTCTGCACCATGTTGACCGTGTTTTCGTCTTCGAAAGCCAGCCTGAAATATTTTTCGTCGTCCCTCACCGTTATCTTTTGGTTGAATGCGGTGAACAGCGCCGCCCCGCAGTTGCCGTCGCCGGTCGCCAGCCCGTAGAAATCCTCCATGGTCATCATTCCGTCGCCGTCCACGTCCCTGTTCTTGTTTTTTATCAATTCGACGAATTTGTCCGCGGTCCACTCGTTGTTTAAAACAAGCTGGTTCACGTCGCCTATGTCCAAGTCGGCGGCCTTGTTTTTGTTGTAGGCGCACACGATGGGGGTGTAGTAAAAAATCGGCGTGAGCGGCCCGGTGTTGTAAAAAATCTTGCCGTTGACCTGCATGGTCTCGTACATCGATTTGCACCACCAAAGCTCCGCAAGGCTCAGATACCCGAGCGAATTCATGTCGTACAGCGCCCCCGAGGGGGCAAGCGTATTCAGGCCGTCGGCCATCGAAGTGATTATCATGTCGTATGCCATGTCCTGGGATCTGACGGATCTGTTCAACGTTTCGCGCAGCGCGCCGCGATCCGCTATGGGGATATTTTCAAAGGTTATGCCAAGGCGGTCTTCCAAAGCCCGGTTTCTCCTGAACAGCGCGTCGTTGAGCGGCTCGCCCGTTTCTTCTTCCCCGGGAAACTGCGGGAACATATCGGGCTCTTGCGCGAATATTTTAAACGCATATCCGCCAAAATCCATTTCCGGCAAAATATCCAAATAATTTGGCGCTTCGGTTTCGGCCTCTTTCGAAACATCGGCGTTTTCGTTTATGGCTTCGTTTTTTCCGTCTTCCCCGTTTTTGCACGATGGCAAAATCATCAAAATTATCGCAAAGGCAAGCAAAGCGAAAGCGACCCGCATACTTGTTAATTTCATACCCTATTACCTCCAAATTTTTGCACCCGTTGCTTCATTATACCAAAAATCGACAAAAATTGCAAGCTTTTTTGAAATTTATTCCCGAAAACTCGCATATTTTAACAAAAAAATCATAACGTAATCATAATATTCCGATATAATCTAAAGTCTTTGACAGTTATATGGCACTTGATAACCGAAAAGTGGAAAACGGATATAAAAATGTTGTTGAAAATGCGTCATGTGTATTTATGTTAGGTGGGTATGTGCAGGCACAGCAGGATTTCCTAAAAGAGCATGGATTAATAGAATCGCTAAAAAATCACAATGGAGTTATAATTGGTATGAGTGCCGGAGCAATCAATATGGGCAGCTACTCTGTGATTGCTAATCTTAAACACCCGCCTGCTAGTACGCTTGAAGGGATAGGTCTTGTTGATATAACTGTAATTCCACATTTTAATAGAGTAGATATTCCATACTTGACAAAAGAAGTTTTTCCATTAACGAATCGAAGTTTTATCTACGGAATTTGCGATGATGCAGCCATCATAATTCAAGATAATTTGACGAAATACTTCGGGACAATATACAAAATAACCCCTAATAACATTCAACTGCTAACAGAAACAGACCTAATTTAGCGATTATTTATAAAATAATGGTCTGTCCAAATTAAGCATTTTTCCGGGGCAGGTGTTCGATTCGTCCACCTGCCCGAAATTTTTAATTGCCTATAAAATTTATATGGGGGGTTTTATGGCGAAAACGATTTAAAACAAAATTGGTATATACAAACCGTTTTAAATCATGTATAATTTATGGTATGCCTTAGGGAATTTATGCACAGGAGGAATATTTTATGTCTGTTTCTTTCAAAAATTATGGCCCCGAGCCTTTTTTCACCGACGATTGCCGCAAAGTCCGGGATTTTTTGATCCGCATCAACGCCGAAAAATTCGCCACGCCCCGTATGCTGTGGGGCGCGTGGGAATGGGCGGTGACGCACGGCGGCCGCGACAACGATAATCTCGCCAAAATCGGGATGTGGGAAGACGGCGGCGAGCTTGTGGCGCTGGCGACTTACGAATGCCCGCTGGGCGAGGGATTTTTATGCCTTGACGAAGCTTATGGCCATTTGAAATCCGAATTGATCGCCTACGCGAAAGAAAATCTGCACGACAACGGCAAATTGATTCTGTCGCTGCCTGACGGCGACCGCGAATTTTCGCATTTTGCCATGGCGCAAGGTTTTTTCCCCACGATGAGCCATGACCATTTCGCGCTATTGGACATAGACGCCATACAAACTGTCAGTTTGCCAAAGGGGTTTTCTTTCGCAAGCATGGCGGAGGGCTGGGACTGGCAGCAATACAACCGTGTGATGTGGCGCGGTTTCGACCACGGAAGCAAGCAGCCCTATGACGACGGGACGATATCCATGCGCAAGCAGATGCTTTCAAGCCCCACGATCATACCGGAACTGGTGGTGGCCGTAAAAGCGCCGGACGGCAATTTCGTCTCCCATTGCGGGATGTGGTATCGCCCGGGCGATTTTTACTGTATGCTGGAGCCGCTGGTGACCGACCCCGACTACCGCATGATGGGGTTAGGCAGAGCGGTGGTCCATGAAGCTGCCCGGCGCTGCGGCGAGCTCGGCGCAAAAGTGATGCTGGGCGCGATAAGCCAGCAGTTTTACTGCAATATAGGGCTATATCCGATATGCACATATACCAACTGGACGCTGAAACAATCTTTTTAATTATTATATTCATTTATGCGCTTTATCACTTCTTTTTTTACATCGCATTTTTTCGTTCAAATCAGAGGCTTTGGTGCGCAGGCCGCTTGATTTTTGCGGCGGCAGTTTATCTTGCGATAAAGTATTTGGCGATTTCTTCGGCGATTATCCGGTGGCCGATTTCGCTCGGGTGGTTGACGTGCGACAGCAGGGCGACTAAATCTTCTTCTTTTTTCACATATTCGCCAAATTTTAAAAAAACATCGGCAAGTCCTGTGGCGTGTTTTTCAGCCAGCTTTCGTATTTGGCCGGCATGAGCCTCAAGGTTCTTCCAGTTTTCGTCTTTTTGAAAATACGATTTGTCCCAGCTGGGCGTCAGCAAAATGATTTTGACATCGCTTTCAGCCGCTTTTTCGATCATGTTTTCCCAAAATTCCATCGCTTTCGGCAATCCTATCCCGCGGTCGTTGAGCCCGTAGTCTATGGTTACCACTGCCGGATTATGGTTTAAAACATCTGAGGAAAACCTTTTCATCCCGCTTTCGGAATTTTCGCCGCCGATCGCGCTGACTATGACATTCGCCACCGCGAAAGGAAACCGCTGTTTTATAATTTTTAAAAGCAGTTGCGGATATGCTTCGAGCGAGTTCACATAAGGGGTGGCAAAATATCCTGCGGGTACGCTGTGTCCGTGGCAAACGATGTTGACCGTTTTGTTATCCGGCCATTGCTTTTGCAATTGGTCATGTATGGCTCCAAGATAATTTAGCGTATTTGTCATTTTTGACCTGCTCCTTCCTTTAAAAAACAATTGAAAACTCTATTATAAATTCCGCCCCGGGTTCGTCCGGCCTGTTTATCGCGGTGACGCTCGCGCCGTGCTGCTCTATTATGGTTTTGGCGATCGAAAGGCCTATCCCGTGCTTTCCGGATGAACCTTTGTAAAAACGCTTGAATATGTTGGGCAAATCTTGTTCCGATATGCCCGGCCCGTCGTCTTTTATGTACATAAACGCGCTTTGTCCGTTTTCATAAAACGAAATTTCGACGCTTTTCTTTGCGTATTGGATGCCGTTTGCCACAATGTTCATTATGGCCCTCATCAAATCTTCCCCGCTGCAAGCTACATATATTTCTTTTGCAGGACGAATCACTTCGATCGTTTTGTTTTTGTTTTTTTCCTGGGTTACCAACAAACCGCGAAGTTTGTCGGCGCAAATTTCTGAAAGTTCGACCAAGTCCACGTTTTGCTCGAAAACCATTCCCTGGCAATTGTCTATCTTCGATATATACAGCAAATCCGCGACTAAATCGTTCAGCCTTTCCGCTTCGGATATGATTACTTCCGCAGCGTTGTTTTTGTCTTTTTGGCTTTCGAAAACTCCGTATTTTATCCCCTCCGCATATCCGCGAATCGACATCAGGGGGGTTTTTAGCTCGTGGGAGACGTTTTGGAAAAATGTTTTTTGGTTTTCGTCGTTTTTTTCGAGTTTTTCGGCGGTTTCGTTCATCCGGCGGTTCAAATCGATCAGTTCTTTGTCAGCAAAGGAATACTCGTTGCGACTAAAATTGCCATGCCCGATTTCATCGGCGAAAACGCATAATTTTTTTATGGGTTTGGATATGCTCCGCGAAATGAACAATACATATACAATGGTAAAAAGCATCGCTATAACCAAAATGGAAAGCAGCATTTTGTATATGTTATCGACAAAATCGTCGTATTTGGCGGAACTCACGTAAAAAACGGCGGAAAATCCCGTCAGGCCGAACAAAGAATCCAAATTCACGTTGGTCAGGTAATAATTCCCGAAATCGGCCGATGTTTTATATATCGTATTTGTTTTTGTATACCCATTTTTTCTTATCGCTTGCAATATATTGTCCATTTCCCTCAAATTCGAAAGCATGTCGTTTTCCATGTTCGGGTATTGGCGCCTGTAATCGGCCGAAGTGTAAATTATCGCGTTTACTTCCGAATTCGCGTTTTTGTTTTTCAAATACCTAAGCAAGTTCATGTAAACCACGGATGGGTCGGCTATGATGATGTTGTTTATTTTTATATGCGGCGCTTCGGCGAGAAAACTCAATTTGTTTTGGTTGATGTCGTTAATGGCGTTTGAAAGCTGATTTTCCATGTCGTTTTGCACGTATTCGCCAATGAAAAAATTGAAGCTGAAAAATATGAGCGAAAAAATCAGCAGGATGAAAACGAGCATCAATGTCAGCATGCGCAAAGCGATTCCCGATGGCTTTTCTTTTTCCGTTTTTGTATCCATAAAATCCATAAAATGCCGCTTCCCAAAAATTTCATTATTTTTCTTTCAGCCTGAACCCGAACCCCCAGACTGTATCCACGATCAGTTTTGTCGCGGACAGTTTTTTCCTGAGGCGCTTGACCGTGTCGTCCGCCACACGAGTTTCTATTTCGGATTCGAATCCCCAAATTTTGTCAAGCAGCTCGTCCCTGGATATCGCCCGCGACTGGTTTTCCATCAAGTATACGAGCAGGTTGAATTCGTTCGGGGTGAGCTGTATTTCTTCCCCGTTTCGGCTTTTGTTGGCGACTGTTTTGTTCGCCAAATTTATCTCTATGTCCGAAAAACTCAAAAACTGGCTTGCGGGGGCTTTTTTGTCCATTTCTATGCGCCGGAAAATCGCTTTCACCCGCATCACGAGTTGCATCGGAGATACCGGTTTGGTGAAATAGTCGTCGCCACCGAGCGTAATTCCCGCCATATAATCCAAATCGCTGTCTTTTGCGGTCAGTATTATGATGGGAACATCGCTTATTTGCCTTATTTTGTTGCATATGACAAGCCCGTCCGATCCCGGCATCATGATGTCCAATATCACCAAATCGGATTTTTTTTTGCCGAAAGCCTTGAACAAATCGTCGCCGTTGTCGAAAGCTTGGACATCGTAACTTTCCTTTTCGAGGAAACTTTTTATGAGTTCCTTTATATGCGGCTCGTCGTCGGCTACATATATCAATTTTTCAGCGTGCATGCTTTGCGCCCCCTGTTTCAAATTATTCGCCCTGCAATCATTATACATCATTTTTGTTATTATTTCAAATGAAAATTATAATAAAGTTGAGGCGAATTTGTGTCAATTTATTTAATTTTTATTTTTGCCGCAATTTATCAAAAATGTTAACAATTTTGTGTTAGAATTACTTGAGTGCGGCGAATTTGGCTTATGGCCCGCGCCGGCCGATTCCGGGAAATAAATAAATGGCGGTTTTTATATGCAAAACATCGGCGATTTTTGGGAATATACAAAAAACACCATATTGTCCGTGAGGATAATCGACGCAATAGACATATTTTTGATTTCGGTCATAATATATTACGCAGTCAGGTTCATTAGGGACAGGCGGGCAGTCAAGCTGCTTATCGGGATTTTGTTTCTGATAGCGGGGTATTTCGTGAGCGGCGCCTTGAAAATGTATGTGCTCAGCTTCATTTTCGAAAATATATTCCAAGTGGGCATACTGGCGCTGATAATACTTTTCCACCCGGAACTCCGCAGCCTGCTCGAAAAAGTCGGCGGCGCTTCGATAAGTTCGATCAACCGCATCGTAGACCAAAAAAACATACAGAAAATCACCGAAGCCATCGAAATAATATCGAAGTCGGCCGCGGAATTTTCCGCCTTGAAACGAGGTTCGCTCATAGTCATCGAGAAATCGACGAAACTCGGGGACATAAAAAACAAGATAGTCGTGAATGCGGAATTGAGTTCCCTCCTGTTGCAAAATATTTTTTACGACAAAGCGCCGCTGCACGACGGGGCGGTCATAATCGAGGGCAACATGATAAAAGCGGCGGGGTGCCTGCTGCCCCTTTCCGACAGCGCGGAAATTCCCGAAGATGTCGGGACGCGCCACAGGGCGGGTATCGGGATAAGCGAAAACAGCGATGCGGTCGTGGTCATCACTTCCGAGGAAACCGGAATCATTTCAATAGCGGTGGACGGGAAGCTCGAAAGGAATTTTGACGTGGATTCATTGAAAAAAAAGCTTACGGATTTGCTGCTTGAAAACAATGCCGCAAAAAGGCAAAAAAACCAAAAAAAATGAGGGTGATATTTTGAAAGTCAATTCCAAATCGAAATGGGACTTCCTTTTGAGGATACTTGCGGTCATCATAGCGATTCTGATCTGGTTTTGGGTCGTGGGATTTGAAACCCAAGTGACGAAAAAAAAATTCGTTTCGATACAGGTCCAAGTGGACAAGCAGAGCCTGATCGAAATGGAATCCAAATACGGATACACCATAATCGTGGACAAAGAAGTATACATAGATGTGACATTGGAAGGGAAAAGTTCGGATTTGAACAAGGTGAAGCCCTCTGACATATATGCCTATCTGGATTTGAAAAATGTTTCGCAAGCGGGCGAAATATCGTTGCCCATCGAAATAAAGGAAATGGACTTTGTAAAAGTTTGCGACCAGAGCCAAAGCAGCACGATTTTGTACATAGACGTGAAAACATCGAAAACAATTCCGGTAGAAGCGATAATAGTGCAAATGGTGACGGAATCGAACATCGACATCGGAGAATTGAAAATAAGCCCGGACAGCGTGGTGGTTTATGGCCCAAAGGGGGTGCTGGACGCTTTGGACCACGCGCTCGTAAATATTTCCCTTGGCTCCGAATCGATAAACCGCCCTACAAAAGTGACCGAAAAATTCATACTGATAAACGAAAACGAAGAGGAAATAAAAAACCAATATGTCACAACGAGGGAAATAACCGCGATAACCGTGGAAATACCGGTGACGATAAAAAAAGAAGTACCGCTCTTGGCAAATTACAGGTACGGCTATTACAATGACAAAAACACGAATATACAAATAATACCCGAAAAAATAGAAATACGGGGCGTGCCCGAAGACATAAACAGCATAGAAAGCATATATTTGAAGGATACGATAGACGAAAAAAAATATGAGAGCGACACGGCCATAACCAGTTCCATCGTTTTGCCGGAAGGAGTGGAAATTTTAAACGGCGAAGCTACCGCCCAGATAGAAATAAAATTCATCGACCCTGCCACGAAATTTGTCAGGATATCGACGCGGACGAATTCGAATTTCAATGTGATCCCGCCGCAAAATGCTGAATACCACATAAAAGAAGACAGCATACGGGTAAAAATGCTGGGCCCTTCGGAAAATTTGCGAAAAATAAACTCGTTTGCCATTTCGGTCAGCGTCGATTTGAGCGCTTATGAAAAAGGGACTCATTCGGATGTGCCTGTCGATGTTTTCGCGATATCTGAAGACGCGGTTTTTTGCGTGGGAGAATATACGGTGAATGCGGAGATTTATTGAACAACGAATATGGATATAGTGGAAAACATAAGGCTTGGCATAGATTGCGCCGATGGGGACGCGATACAAGAAGCAAGGCGAATATCCGGCAAATCTTCGGGGATTTCGGCTAGGATATACAAAAAATCGATAGACGCGAGGCATAAAAACAACATAAAATTCGTATATTCGGTCATTTTCGGAGAAGAAAAAAAGGAAAACGCGATAAAAATCGAATATGGAAAAAAACCTCAAAAAGATAGGCCGACGGTGATCGGTTTTGGCCCCGCAGGTATGTTTTGTGCGCTCGCGCTGGCCCAGAACGGGTACGAGCCGATAATATTTGAAATGGGCTGCGAAATGGGTTTGAGAGTCGAAAAAGTCGAAAAGCTTTTTTTGGAGGGCATCCTCGACGAAAAGACAAATGTGTGTTTTGGCGAAGGGGGAGCGGGGACTTTTTCGGACGGAAAACTGACTACGAGGATAAACGACGGGTATTGCAGGTTCATCCTGAAAAAATTCGTGGAATTCGGTGCTCCGGAAGAAATAATGTATCAAGCGAAGCCGCACATAGGAACGGACAAAATACGGGGCATGACAAAAAAAATACGCGGGGAGATAACAAAAAACGGAGGAACCATATATTTTAACAGCGAACTCACGGATATACAAAAATATGCGGATTATGTAAAATTTACCGTAAACAAAACCGAAACCTTCAAGACTTCGGGTATGTTTTTGGCGGCGGGCCAACATTCGCCCGAATTATACGGGTTATTCATAAAAAGAGGTTTTACAGTCGTCCCCAAAGCCTATTCCGTCGGTTTTCGGATAGAGCACAAACAGAGCTATATCGACGAACTTGTGTACGGCAAATATGCTGGGCATAAAAATTTGCCCCCCGCCGAATATGTGATTTCACACAAAAAACCGGATACTCGCGGCGTTTACACTTTTTGCATGTGCCCGGGCGGTGTAGTCGTTAATTCGTCCACGGAAAGCGGCGCCATAGTGACAAACGGGATGAGCGACAGCTCGCGCTCAAAAGAAAACGCAAATGCGGCGATCGCAGTTTCGATTTTGCCGGATGATTACGGAAACGATTTGAAAAACGCTTTTGAATTCAGAAAATCAATCGAAAAATCCGCATTCGCGATAAAAAACAAAGATTTTTTGGCTCCGGCACAGAGCTTGGGCGACTATATAGCCGGCAAAACGGGAAACTTGCAAAAATCGCCGATTGTCCCTTCATATACGGGAAAAGTCACGGAATACGATTTAAACAAAATTTTTCCGGAATTTGTAAACAAAACGATAAAAGAAGGGATAATGCAATTCGACGGAATTTTGAGGGGGTATTTCGACGAAAATGCGATTTTGACCGCCCCCGAAACGAGGACATCTTCAGCCGCCCGAATCCTGAGGGACAATATCGAGCTCTTTTCTGTCGATTGCGGGCAAATTTATCCTTGCGGAGAAGGGGCGGGGTATGCGGGGGGGATAATGAGCAGCGCGGTGGACGGAATCAGATGCGCGGTCAAATACATGGAGAAATGGAAAGGCCGATGAAAAACAAAGCGTATGTAAAGCGAATCGCAGACAGCAAAGCGGTCATTTTGGTGAAGCGGGAATGCGCCTGCGGCAAAGGCGAAGGCTGTAACGCAAATTGTTTCGCAGCTCAAAACGAGACGATAGAAGCCGAAGCAGAAAACGAAATCAAAGCGAAAGCGGGCGACTATGTGGAAGTGGAAGCCAAAACATCGTCGATACTCCTGTATTCCGCGGTGGTTTTTGTTTTGCCGGTTTTCTGCGGGCTGCTTTTGTATTTCGCGGCCCGGCTGTTTACTGAAAATATTTTTTTGCCTTATGCCGTATCGGCGGCGGGATTTTTTTCTTCGATCGGTTTTTTGTACTTTTTTTTGAATAACATGGTAAAAGGCAGAAATGATTTTAAAATAACTAAGATTTTGTAGGTGTTAGATTTATGTCTGAATGGAAAATAAAAATCCACGACAAGGAAAAATTGGCGAAGATAGCAAACGAAGCAAAAATATGCGAATTGACCGCCAAGCTTTTGATCAACAGGGGCTACGACACAAAAGAAAAAATCGATGTTTTTTTGGAAAAGTCAGGAGATCTGTTCCATGACCCGTTCTTGATGTCGGATATGGAAAAGGGCATCGACAGGATGAAATCCGCCGCATCCGGAAACGAAAAAGTGATGATATACGGGGACTATGACGTGGACGGCATTTCATCGACTTGCATCATGTTCATGTATTTGAAAAAATTAGCTTTCGATGTCTGCTATTACATTCCCGACAGATTCGAAGAAGGATACGGGATAAACAAAGATGCGGTGAAAAAAGCGAAAGAAAAAAATATAAGCCTCATAATCACCGTCGATACCGGAATAACGGCTTCCGAAGAAACGGCATACGCCAAAACTTTGGGAATCGACATAATAATAACGGATCATCACGAATGCCCGAAAAAGCTGCCCGAAGCCGCCGCCGTGATAAATCCAAAAAAAGAAGACGACATTTATCCTTTCAAGGAACTCGCGGGGGTGGGAGTCGCTTTTAAGTTTATCGCAGCATACCAAATGAAATACGGCGGCGGAAATGGCGAAATAACTCTCGGCAGTTATTATGAATTCGTCGCCATGGGGACTATCGCCGACATTATGGCGCTTACGGACGAAAACAGGCTGATGGTGGACAAAGGGCTGAAAAATATGGCGAACTCAAATAATTTAGGCGTAAATGCGATTTTGGAAAGCTATTTCAAATACAAAAACAAAACAAACGTTTCGACGGACATGATAAGCTTCTATATTTCCCCGAGGATAAACGCCGCCGGGAGGCTTGCGAAAGCCAATCGGGCAGTCGACCTTTTTCTTTCGGAAAACAAAAAATATGCCGCGATTTTAGCCGAGGAATTGTCGGCATACAACAGGCAAAGACAGGAAACCGAAAAGGAAATATTCGCTCAAGCCGAAAACTGCTTCAAGCGAATAGCGGATAAAGACAAAAAAAAGATAATTGTCCTGCACGATGACAATTGGAACCAAGGGGTGATAGGAATCGTGGCATCCAAACTTTCGGAGCGCTACAACAAAGCTTTCATACTGTTTGCCAAAGATGCGGGTGCCATATACAAAGGTTCGTGCAGGAGCGTGAAAAACATAAACATAACGGAAATACTCGCCTCCTGCCCCGATCTCCTGATAAAATACGGGGGGCATGAAAGGGCGGCGGGGCTTTCAGCGGAATTTGAAAACATAGCCAAGCTCGACATGAGGCTTAATGATTACGCGAATGAAAACAACATCGAGATAGAAAAGGAACAATCAATTGATATCGAATGCGAAATCGACGTGGAAACGACGACTTGCGAAACCGTCAGGGAATTTGCGAAGCTCGAACCTTTCGGGAACGGAAACCCGGTTCCGATGTTCGCGGTTTTGAATTGCAAAATATTGAATGTGGCGCCCATAGGGGACAACAAACATATCAGGATCGAATTTGCCCGCGGGAGGCATTTGTTTGAAGCGCTGTATTTCGGGATGGATTATGACAATTTTAAATTTTGCAAATATGAATATGCGGACATTGCGTGCAATGTCGGGGTAAACGAATACATGAACAAAGAGAAAGTGCAGTATATAATCCGCGAAATGCGCTTAAATGAAATCTATGCGAAACATTATGTCGAGGAAAAAGAAAATTATCGCCGCTTCATAAACAACGACAGCCTTTATAAATTCGAAAACAATGATGTCCCGGATAAAGAAGATTTCAAGTCTGTATACATTTTTCTTTTGAGCATTTTCAAAAAAGATGTTTTGTATGATTTTCCGCAGGGCACAAACAAATTGCAAAACAAATATTTGGAGCATTCGAAAATCGCGATCTCGCGTTTCAAGTTCAGGATAATACTTGACATATTCGCCGAAATGAAAATAATATGCCTCGAACACGATTTCGATGAAATAAAAAAAATAAAGATAAGCCAATCAAGCGAAAAAACGGATTTGAACGATTCTGCCATATACAGCAAATTGAAATCATTGGATTTTTAAAGCGAAGATGGATCAGAAATCCGCTGTATAAAAATAATGCGCGCGGTATGCTTGATTTTATTGAATGATTGTGGTATAATGATGCCATAGGAAAATATTCGGGGGCGACCAACTGGATCTTTGAGGTGGGTTCTATGGATTATTACGATATGTTTTCGACATTGAAGCAATTTCTCATAAATTCGAATAAAGGCTACGAACTCGAAACGATAACAAAAGCATTCGAATATGCTTCTAGAATGCACGAGGGCCAATACAGAAAATCCGGGGAGGAATATATATGCCATCCCGTGGCAACGGCGCAGATCTGCGCGAATATGGGTTTTGACACGGACTGCATTTGTTCCGCGCTTTTGCACGATGTGGTTGAGGATTGTTCTGACAAAACCAGCTTGGACGAAATAAAAAACCATTTCGGTGAAAGTTTGGCTTCGCTCGTGGATGGGCTGACAAAATTGAAAGATATGCGTTTTGACACGAAAGAAGAAGAAAGCATCGAAAATTTGCGCAAGATGCTGTTTGCCATGTCCAAAGACCCGAGGGTCATGTTCGTCAAACTTTGCGACAGGCTGCACAATATGCGCACCATTTCGTCGATGCCCGAAGAAAAGCAAAAAATCATATCCTTGGAGACCATGCACATATTCGCCCCTGTGGCGCACAGGCTCGGAATGAGCAAAATAAAGGACGAACTCGAGGACATAAGCCTGCAGTGCCTCGACTGGCCCGCCTATACCATGATAAAAACGGATATTGAAAAAAAATTCGGTGAATCGAGGGATTTCATAGAAAAAAGCCAAGAAAAAATAAAGTCACGGCTCATAATGCAAAATATAAAATTTTCGGCTGAGGGCAGGGTGAAAACCATATACAGCATATACAAAAAGATATTGATGAAAGGCAAGTCATTGGATGAAATCTACGACTTTTACGCAATACGCTACATCGTGAACAACCTCGAAGAGGTATATATAGTGCTTGGCATAATTCACGATTTGTTCAAGAGCATACCGGGCACTTTCAACGATTACATATCCAATCCCAAGCCAAACAGCTACCAGTCGATCCACACCACGGTGATAAACGACAACGGGATCCCTTTCGAAGTGCAGATAAGGACCAAGGAAATGCACGAAACCGCGGAGTTCGGGGTGGCCGCGCACTGGAAATACAAATCGGGGGAAGAAGCCCCGGAAGAAATAACGAAAAAGCTTATATGGCTGAAATCGCTCGTAGAAGTGGAAAAAGACATAAACGATTCCGAGGAATTTCTTTCGCTGATAAAAGACGGGCTGTACAGCGACGAAATATTCGTATATACGCCAAAAGGCGACGTGAAAGCGCTTCCCAAAGGAGCCACCATCATCGATTTCGCCTATGCCATACACACGGCCATAGGCAACAAAACCGTCGGGGGGAAGATAAACGGGATAATTTCGCCGATCGACGCCGAACTTGAAACAGGCCAGATAGTGGAGATACTCACTTCAAATTCGTCGAAAGGCCCTAACAGGAACTGGCTCGATTTCATCAAAACCGGGGAAGCGAGAAACAAAATCCGCCAATGGTTCAAAAAAGAAAAACGACCCGAAAATATATTGATCGGCCGGGAAGAAATCGAGCGCATTTTCAAGCAATTGAACAAGACCCTCACCGAAGACCAGCGGGATTCGATACTAAACAATGTTTCAAAACGGGAAAGATTCGAAAATTTGGACGATTTATACAACGCGATAGGGTATAAAGGGGTATCTCTGACAAAAATCGTCTTCAAAATGAAAGAAGAATCGGACAAAATCATAAAAGAACAAAGCGGCGAATTGATTCTCGACATAAAATCCATGGAATTCGACCAGGCGAAAACATATTCGGACAATACCATCGTGGTGGTGGATGGATTGGACAATTGCCAGATAAAACTTGCCAAATGCTGCAACCCGATTCCCGGGGATGCCATATGCGCCTTTATGACCAAAGGCGGCCACGGGCTTTCGATACACAAAACAAATTGCGCAAATTTCGCGGATTTGAAATCGGCTGAAGAAAACAAAGAAAGGGTGTTCCCTTCTTTCTGGAACAGCGAAAAGATAAACAAGCAGGAACAGGGCGAAAAGAAAAATTTCAAATCCATGCTAAAAATAACCGCAGTCAACGATTTGCGTCTGATAACCGCCATAAGTTCCTTGCTTGCAGACATAAAAGTTTCCGTGCACGCCATCAACGAATTGAAGGCGAAATCAGACGGAAGCATTATTTTGAACATACTTGTGAGCGCAAGGGACGTAGAACATTTAAATTATATAATAGGCAAACTCAAAACGATAAAAAATATAACGGGAGCGGACAGGCAAAACGGATAAAAGCCGGAAAATATCATGAAAATTGCGATAAAAGGAAATGAAGGAAATTTGGAAGGCAAAATCCCCGAATATTACATACAGACTTTTTCGCTTTTGTTTTTTCCGGATGACAACAATTTCGGAAAAAGCGCCGAAAGCGGAAACCATATAAATATTTTCGCGGATAAAAACGAAAAAATCGATAATTTTGTGGAAATTGCGCTTGATATATGCTATAATAAACAAACCGCAGCAAAATCCGCAAAAATCCATACGGACAATTTGTTGGGCGAAATCGGGAAACTGTTCTACAGCGCCGCAGGCGAAATCACGGGCATATACCCGCCTTGGGGGATGCACACCGGGATAAGGCCGGCGAAAACCGCAGGGGAAATTTACAGAAAAAACGGTTTCGACGAAAAAAAAACCGTTGAAATTCTGTGCGGCGAATATTTGATGCACGAAAAAAAAGCGGCTCTTGCTCTTGCGGCGCACAAAAACGGCGAAGCGGCAAAAGGCGAAATAGGCGCAAAAGATTTTTCGCTGTATATATCCATACCATTCTGCCCGACAAGATGCAGGTATTGCTCTTTTGTTTCGTTTGCGACCCCGAGGCTTTTGAAAATGATCCCGCAATATGCGAAAAAATTAATCGAAGAAATAAAAATCGTGGGCGAAATCACGAGAAATATGCGCCTAAAAACGATATATATAGGAGGGGGCACGCCGAGCGCGCTGGATGCAGAACATCTCGAGCGCATACTCGGCGCGATAAAAGACAATTTTTGTTTTTCGGACTTGGCCGAATACACCGCCGAATGTGGGAGACCGGATACGATAACAGCGCAAAAACTCGAGCTCTTCAAGAATTTCGGCATAAACCGGGTCAGCGTGAACCCACAGACATTAAACGACGAAACGCTCAAAAAAATCGGCAGGAACCATAATGCCGAAGATTTTTTTGCAGCATTCGAAGCGGCGAAAAAAGCGGGGATCGATAATATAAACACCGATTGCATAATGGGTTTTGCAGACGAATCGGGGGAGATCATGGAAAAAACAGTCAAAACGCTGGCTTGCCTGAAACCCGAGAACATAACGGTCCATTCGCTCTGCCTTAAAAAATCGTCGGATTTTAAATCCGATAGAATACATATCCACGATGCGCCGGAATTAAACGAAACCTTGGAAAAAATTTACGGCATTTTGACTTCTGCGGAATATTTCCCCTATTATATGTACCGCCAAAAATACGCGGCGGGCAATCTGGAAAACACAGGGTTTTGCAAAAAAGGACGCGAGTGCCTTTACAACATATACATGATGGACGAACTCATGCCGATATTTTCGGCAGGTGCGGGGGCGATGACCAAAATCGTCAAGGACGGCAAAATCGAGAGAATCGCGAATTACAAATATCCTTATGAATATGTAAAAAACGATTTCCAGATAAACAGCGAAAAAAACAGATATAAAATCGAAATGTTGAAATAAAAAAGGGATTTATTGAAATGGGAATAAAATACGCCTACGAAGATTACAAAAAAAGCGCGGATTTCATACGGGAAAAGCTGCCGGAAATACCGGATGTTGCAATCATACTCGGTTCGGGGCTCGGCAAATACGCCGACACCCTCATAAACCGCATAGCGATAAAATACGAGGAAATACCGAATTTCCCAAAATCTACTGTCGCAAACCACAAGGGCGAATTGGTTTTCGGGGCGGTGACCGACGACGAAAATGACGACTATAAGACGGCGCTTGTAATGAACGGGCGCTTCCACTTCTACGAGGGTTACGAAATGGAAGACACAGCTTACCCGATTTGCGTTTTTTATCTTTTGGGGATAACGAAAATCATAATAACCAATGCGGCCGGCGGGATAAATTTCAATTTTCGCCCGGGCGATTTGGTTTGCGTATGTGACCATATAAAACTCGCAGCCGAAAGCCCCGTGAGGGGGGCGAACATATCCGAATTCGGCGCGCGCTTCTTCGATATGCAGAGCGTGTACTCGAAGGATTTGATCGAAGTGGCTATGGATTGCGCCTTGAATTTGGGTTTTGCCCTGAAAGAAGGCGTTTATGCGTATATGTCCGGCCCGCAGTACGAAACCCCTGCGGAAATAAGGATGTTGAGGTCTATGGGCGCAGATTTGGTCGGGATGTCCACCGTCGCCGAAGTAATACAAGCGGCCAAATGCAAAATCAAGGCGCTTTGCATTTCCTGCGTGACAAATTACGCCGCCGGAATGAAAAATGAGCCGCTTTCGCACGGGGAAGTAGTCGAAGCGGGTGAGGAAATTGCCGGAAAGTTCAAAAAATTGATCGATAGGATCCTTTTGAAAATATAAAAAAAGAACAAATATGAACAGTAGTCCATATGCAGTTCATTCGCATGCTTGCATGGAAAGGTCGGGACAAAAATGAAACTATTATTTAAAAACGCCAACATGGCGGACAAAAACGGCGAATCTGCAAAAGGGATCGATATATGCATAGACGGCGAATATATCGTTTCGGCCGAAAAAAGCAAAGCATTGCCGGAATTCGAACCTGACAGGATAATCAACGCCGAAAATATGCTGATTATTCCCGGGCTATATAACGCCCATACGCATCTTCCCATGACTATGTTCAAAGGATACGCCGAAGATATGGCCTTAGACGCCTGGCTTTCGGAAAAAATATGGCCCGCGGAAAAAAAGCTGAGCGACATAATGGTATATTACGGCGCACTTTGGGCGATCGCGGAACAGATAAAAAACGGCGTCGTTTCTTGTTCGGAGATGTATATGTTTCCCGAGGACATATTGCAAGCGGCCGACGAGAGCGGAATCAAACTCAATTATTGCAATGGGGTGATGTCCTTTGACGCAAATGAAAACCCAAAGAGCAACAAAGATTTCGCCAAAGCGAAAAGGCTGTATAAAAATTACCACAATTCATCGCACGGCAGAATAAAAATAGATATGTCGATACATGCCGAATACACTTCGCACGAAAAAATAATCAGAGCCGTGGCCGATTTTTCCAATGAAAACATGATAATGAACCAAGTGCACATCTCCGAGACAAAAAAGGAACATGACGAATGCGTCTGCCGGCGCGGCATGACCCCTTGCGAATATTTCAATTCCTTGAACTTTTTCGATTCCCCCACGATAGCCGCGCACTGCGTGTACATAACCGAAAACGACATGGATATAATGGCGGAAAAAGGCGTGACGGCGGCCCACTGCCCGTCGAGCAACTTGAAGCTCGCCTGCGGTATCGCCAAAATCCCGGAAATGCAGAACAAAGGCGTAAACGTGGCGATGGGGACGGACGGTTCGGCATCAAACAATAATCTGGATATATTGAAAGAAATGTACATCGCGTCGATTCTGCAAAAGGGAATAAGCGGAAATCCTGCGGCCATGCCTGCGAAAAACATGCTGAATTTAGCCACGGTGAACGCGGCGATCGCACAGGGCAGGGAAGACTCCGGGGTGATCGAAGCGGGCAAAAAAGCGGATTTGACCGTTTTGGATTTGGATTGCTTGGAAGCTGTGCCCATATACGATTTCAACAGTTCTCTTTTGTATTCGCTTTCCGGCAGAAACGTTTCCATGACGATTTGCGACGGCAAAATATTGTACGAAAAAGGCGAGTTCAAGACGATAGAAATAGAAAAAATAAAATACAAAATGAAAAAATTTTCGGAGCTTTACGGATAACAAATGGGTAAAATCAGAAAACAGACGTTTCTTCAGGCTTCCCTGATACTGATGTTCGCGAATTTGACTGTGAGGGTCATCGGGGCGATTTTCAGGATACCTATCTACAAGCTGCTGGGTGAAATGGGATATGCGAACTACCAGCACGCATACAGCCTGTACCAGATCTTTTTCACGATTTCGACCGCCGGGCTTCCGGTGGCGATTTCGAAAATGATATCTATCGCGAACCTAAACGAAAATTACGAAGAGGAAAAAAAAATCTTCAGCCTCGCGCTTCTGAGCTTTGTGATCGTGGGAGCTGCGGGCTCGGGCGCGATGATGCTCGGGGCCGGCTCCTATTCCGCATTTGTGGGAAACTCCGACGCCTATTACAGCATATTGATTTTGGCTCCGACGCTTTTTTTCGTTTGCATCACTTCCGCCTTCAGGGGATATTTCCAAGGACGGCAAAACATGATACCCACGGCCATATCCGAAATCATCGAGGCTTCGGGCAAACTTTTGATAGGGATAGCCGCGGCGATGTACGCGCTCGCCAAATATCCGGGCAGGCTCGACATGGCGGCCGCTTTCGCCATAAGCGGACTGACCGTGGGCAGCGCGGTTGGAGCGCTTTATCTCTATTTCAAAAAGAAACTCATGAAAAAACAT
The DNA here is from genome assembly GCA_009782405.1 of Oscillospiraceae bacterium. Next base: position 16,176 of record WRJC01000031.1, on the reverse strand, counting down.
GAAGATAAACTGCATGAAAATTTTCCGAAATCGAATTTGCCCGTCAGAAAAAACCGGGAAATAATCGGGGACATCATCAAAATGTCTCTTCCGATAATGATGACCTCCTCGATAGCCAGCCTTGCCGGGATGATCGATTCGTTCATGATGACCCGCCGGCTTTGCGACATCGGCTGGGCAAAAGATTTAGCCGTGGGCGCGTATGGGCAGTATTACGGGCTGGCCGTACCGTTTTTCAGCCTGCCAAACACCCTCGTGGTTCCTTTTGCAGTCAGCATAATACCGGTGATCGCGGCCGCTTTTTCCCAAAACAACATAAATTCGATAAAATCGACGGTCGAATCCACATTCAGGGTTTCGTCGATGGTGGCCATGCCGTGCGCTTTCGGGCTCGCTTTTTTGGCGGAGCCGATACTTTCTTTGATATATCCCGAAAGAATGGACGAAGTTTCGGCCAATGCGCCGCTTCTGTCGATTTTGGGGATCGCAGTGATTTTCGTCTCGATGATGACCGTGACGAATTCCATGCTCCAGGCCCAAAAGCAGGAGAGAAAAACCATCATATCTATGGCCTGCGGAATGCTGGTTAAAGTAATATTCAGCTATATTTTAATAGGGATCCCGGAGATAAACCGCTATGGGACCCCGATAGGCACTTGTCTTTGCTATTTCACCATAATGGCTCTGAATTTTTTCTTCCTGTTTAAATATACGAAAGCTTTCCCGTCCTTTCGAAAAACTTTTTTGAAACCGTTTGTTTCGGGCGCGGCAATGGCAATTTTTTCGGTTTTGGTTTATGTTTTGGCCGACAGAATTTTGCATTTCTCGAAAATCGCGGCGCTTTTGGCTTTGGCGATTGCGGTTTTTGTATATTTCGCTTCGATACTCATTTGCAAAACATTGACCAAAGACGATGTTTTGCTGCTCCCGAAAGGCGATAAATTATATGAATTCATGAAAAGGAAAAAATTGATATGAAGGAAAAATACGATTTCGGGGATTTGAAAGAAATCATGCATATCCTGCGATCAGAAGGGGGTTGCCCCTGGGACAGGGAGCAGACGCACAAATCCATAAGGAACAACTTTATCGAAGAAACCTATGAGGCAATCGAGGCGATCGACGATGACAACCCGGAGCTTTTAAAAGAAGAACTGGGGGACGTTCTTTTGCAAGTCGTTTTCCACGCGCAGATAAGCTCGGAAAAAGGCGAATTTGACATCGACGGCGTATGCGACGAAATATGCAAAAAACTCATAATCCGCCACCCGCATATATTCGCGGATGCAACCGCCGAAAATGCGGGGCAGGTGCTGTCAAACTGGGAAAATATAAAAATCAAGGAAAAAGGTTATGCCGACGACAAAGAATATTTGAAAAGCACGGCGAAATCCCTGCCCGCTTTGATGCGCGCCCAAAAAATACGCAAGAGGCTCGTAAAAAGAAAAATGGCAAAAGATTTGGACGCAGGTGAATTGATTGAAAACATCAAAAAAGATTTCGAAAAATTCGAAAATTTGAATTTCGAAGCCATGGGCCAAACATTGTACGAAATCGCCGCCCTTGCAAACAAATGCGGTATAAACGCGGAACAGGCGCTGTATGATTTTAACGAAAAAATTTTGGAAGAAATGTAAAAAAAACGCAATAAATTTTTTTCATTTTTTTGCGGAAAATGCTTGATTATTGCGAATAAATGTGGTATAATCATAGATGATAAAATTTTTTCGTAAAAAAAGGAGCATTTAAAATGAACAAAACACAACTTATCGATGCTGTCGCAAAAAATTCCACTCTCAAAAAACGCGAGGTCGAAGATGTGATCGAAAAATTCATCGACACTATTATCGCAGAAGTGGCCGCCGGCGAAAAAGTCCAAATCACGGGTTTCGGCGCGTTTGAAAGAAAAACAAGGGGCGAAAGGAACATCAAGAATCCCCGCACAGGCGAAGACATGAAAGTCCCGCCCTCCAAAAGCCCTTCGTTCAGCGCAGGCAGCGTATTCAAAGACAAAGTGAACAAATAATTTCAAATTACGGCAAAAAAACAGGGTGGCAAATCGCGATTTTGACCGCCCGTTTTTTTTCGGGGGGAGAATTTTAATTTATGATCATACTTCCCGCAATCGATATTCTGGACAATAAATGCGTGAGGCTTGCGCAGGGAAAATACGAAACGGCTTCGGAAGTGGCCGGAAACCCGGTTGAAACGGCGAAATATTTCGCCGGTTGCGGGGCGGAATTTATACACATGGTCGATTTGAACGGGGCAAAAGAAGGAAAGCCCCAAAATGCGGAGATAATTATAAAAATAGCTGAAAGCGTGGATGTTCCGGTAGAACTCGGCGGGGGCATCAGGGACATGGAGACAATAGACTATTATATAAACAACGGAATATCCAGGGTGATTTTAGGTTCGGCAATATTGAAGAACAAAGAACTCGCGCAAAATGCCGCAGCAAAACACGGCGATAAAATAGCGGCGGGAATCGACGCCAAGGAGCGCAAAGTCCAAACTTCCGGCTGGCTCGCGGGCAGCGAAATCGATTTCGCCGAACTCGCTTCGGAAATGGCGAAAATCGGAATAAAAAACATCATTTGCACGGACATAAAAAAAGACGGAATGCTTTCCGGCGTCAATTTGGATTATTACAGGGAATTAAAAAGCGTTTTGCCGCCGGAAGCAAACATAACCGCGAGCGGCGGGGCAAAAGACATGGAAGACATAAAAAATTTGTGCGGGCTCGGCATATACGGCGCAATCTGCGGAAAAGCGATATATTCCGGAAGCTTGGATTTGGCGGAAGCTATAAAATTTACGAAAAGGCACGGGGAATATGGAAACATCGAAACTGTTTGAAAAATACGACCTGATACCTGCGGTAATACAGGATTATAAAAACGGCGAGGTTTTGATGCTGGGATTTATGAATGAAGAATCGCTTAAACTCACTATGGAAACGAAACGAACCTGGTTTTACAGCCGCTCGCGGCAAAAACTCTGGAACAAAGGCGAAACTTCAGGTCATTTTCAAAATGTGAAAAACATATATTACAATTGCGAGGAAAATTCCCTATTGATAAAAGCCGAACAAATCGGTCCGGCCTGTCACACGGGAAACAGGAGCTGTTTTTACAGGGAGCTGTGATTTTGTATGAACGATAGCATTTTATCCGAATTATATGAAAAAATATTAGAAAGAAAAAAAGAGGCAGAAACAAAAGAGAACGAAAAATCCTACACCAAGTATCTTTTTCGCGAAGGCATAAACAAAATACTGAAAAAAGTAGGCGAAGAGAGCGCCGAGACGATAATCGCCGCCAAAGACGCGAAAAACGGAGACGGATCAAAAAACCGCGATTGCAATGCGCTTTTGGTCGGTGAAGTCGCGGATTTGTTTTACCATGTGTTTGTCATGCTCGCGGAAGTGGGTATAGATTACGCGGAAGTGGAGAAAGAACTCGCCGAACGTTCCAAAAAAATGGGAAACCTCAAGGCCTTCGGCACGGAAAATTGAAATATTCGTCTAAATCCAAACAATATTTCCCATCGCCGTTATTTTTGAATCTGAGCGCTTTCGCAAGCTTTTGGTCGCCATTTTTCATGAAAACTTTTTTGACGTTGCACGAATTGATGAAAAAAAGCGCGGCTTTTCCGGTTGCCACAAGCGCTTCGAAATCATTTTCGCCGAGGGCGTTTGCCAAAGTATATATCACTCCATATCCGCCAAATATCCTAAACTGCGAAACGCCGAGAATTTTCCCGTTTTCCATCGCGCCGTAGGCAAAACAATCGGCATCGAATTCGGCTCCGCAAAGCCCGCATGCCGCTTTTTGTTCTTGTTTTGTTTGTATTGGCTTAATTTCAAGCATTTTTAAAGATTTTTCAAATAAATCATTTCGTTTTGACTCAGGTATCTCCAATGGCCCGGGGTCAGATTTCCCATATTCAATTTTCCTATGCCTACGCGCTTCAATTTCAAAACGACGAGATCCAAATTTTCGCAAATTTTGCGTATTTGCCTGTTTTTTCCTTCATGAATTTCTATTTTCAATTTCGTGGAGCCGTTTTTCATTTCGATTATTTCCGTTTTTGCAGGGGATGTTTTTTTGCCTCCGATCAAAATGGGCTCCGAAATTTTTTTTATGGATTCTCGATTCAACTCGCCTTTTATCGTGACATGGTATATTTTTCCTATTTCGTTTTTCGGGTGCATCAGCTTGTTGGCGGCGAAGCCGTCGTTAGTCAAAATCAACAGCCCTTCCGAATACATATCAAGGCGGCCAACAGGGTAAACCCTCTCTTTGAAGTGATCTTTTTCCAATATGTCGGATATGCAAACCCGATTTTTTTCATCCGACATAGTGGTAACCACTCCGGCGGGTTTGTTTAACATCATATATATTTTTTTGGTTTCGGGGTTCGGCGCCACTATGGTTCCGTCGAATGTTATTTCGTCGATTTCCGGAATTACTTTTTGTCCTATTTCGGCTTTTTTTCCGTTTATTCCGATTTTTCCCCGCATGACCGCTTCCTCTGCGGCTCTTCGGGACATAATCCCCAAACTCGACAAATATTTTTGGATGCGCATTTCTTCCATTCAAATTTTCCCTATTTTTTGCAATATGCGCTTGTAAGCTCGTCCGCTCTTTTCGTGCAGGCGAGCATAGCTCTTTTCACCGTTCCCTCTAAATCGTCCGCATAAAAACTCTCCAAGGCTTTTTCAGTAGTGCCACCGGGGACCGCGACGGCGGAAATCAATTCCGCAGGCGTTTTTTTGCTGGTTTTGAGCATTTCAAACGCCCCGATCAGCGATTGCAATATTGCCGGATATATTTCTTCTTCTCCAAAACCTTGCTCGATCGACCCTTTTACCATGGCTTCCGCGAACAGATAGGCATAAGCGGGCGAGGAGCCGTTTACCGAAACAATTTTGTTCATTTTTTCTTCCGGCAAAACGATGATTTCGCCGAGCGCGGAAAAGATGGCGCATACCGCATCAAAATCTTTATTTGGGATGCTTTGGTTTTTGCACAAGGCGGTCATGCCCCTTGCGATCGAAACAGGGGTATTTGGCATGGTGCGCACCACGGAAATCCCTTTTCCGATTTTTTCTTCTATATGTTCCGTGGTTATCCCCACAGCCGTGGAAACAAATATTTTTTTCGCGAAATTTATCCCGGTATTTTTTATAGCCGGCAAAAGCCCGGAAAAATCGCCCGGCCTAACCGCTAAAAAGATCATCTCCCCACCGATTAGCGCCTCTTCTATGCTGCGGGCTTTTTTGAGGTTGAATTTTTCGAATTTTGCGTATTGGTTTTCGATTTTGTCGAAAACCGTTATGTTTTGGTCGTCTACGCCCAAGCCCAAAAGGGCGCCGACAATCGCCCCTGCCAAATGTCCCGCCCCGATAAAGGCGATTTTCATGTTTTTGTCCATAAAAATTTTATCCCGCAACTCCCAAATTCGAAAAAGTGTATTCAGGCACATCGTAATCCGCAAAAAATTCGTTTATTTCGCTTTTGGTCCCGTTGAGCCACTTCAATATATGCTTTCTTTCAACGGTCACAGGCATCCTGTGGTGCAGTGAGCGTATGAGCCCCCTCGATTCCCTCGTCATGATCAAAAAGCGCACTTGTTCTTTGCCCGGCTTTTGAGGGTCGGGGACCTTTTCGTAAATCCCGGCGAAATACAGCATAGGGGCGGCGGCGGGCTTTATCAGATATTTTTCTTTTTTTTCCTGGAGCTTGGCCCATTCGAAAAACCCGTTCGAAGGGATTATGCAGCGCTTGTTTATTATCGAGTCTTTGAACATCTTTTTTTCATAGACGCCTTCGCTCCTCGCATTTATGAGAAGCTTGCCGTCATATGCCTTTATGCCCCATTGCATGGGGATCGCATCTATCCGAAGTTCCTTTTCGGGGATTATGACGGGCACGGTGTCGCTGGGAAATATTTCCCCGCTTTTTACGTTTTTGAATTCGGCCGTGTCCTCATAATGTTTTTTCAATTCTTCGAATATCCTGCGCATTTCGACGACGTCGCCGCTGTCGTCGATGACGAACCTCCCGCACATTTTAATTCATCTCTTTTCTTGGCAAATTGGCTTGTTTCCATATATATATTATAAAACAAATGTTTCGTTTTGTCAAGGGGTAAAATGGAAAATTTGCGGGAAATTGCAAGATTTATTTTTTCCCGACACTATTTTTTCAACGAATTGGTACATTTGCATTTCCAAAATAAAAAACGGCGGCAGTTTTGGTTTTTGCCAAAATTGCCGCCGGGGCCATACCGTGCCTTTTCAGGCCTCCGGGTATACGCTCGCCTGTTTTTTGTCTTTTCTGAAATATTCAAACTTCACTTTCCCGTCCGCCACCGCGAACAGGGTGTCGTCCGAACCGCGCCTGACATTGAGGCCGGGGTATATCCTGGTTCCCCTCTGCCGGACTATTATGTTACCCGCGATTACAGCCTGTCCGTCGGATTTTTTTACGCCGAGCCGTTTTGACTCTGAATCCCGGCCGTTTTTCGTGGATCCCACGCCTTTTTTGTGTGCCATTTATTTCCCCTCCTTAAAATACCCAAATTATGCCTGCGCCGTTATCGTTTTTATCTGGATTTTTGTGTGCGGCTGCCTGTGGCCCATTTTCCTTTTTTCGTTTTTCTTGGATTTGTAGGTCATCACGTAGATCTTTCTGTCTTTGCCGTGCTTGATCACGCTCGCGTCGACCGAAGCCCCTTCGATTGTCGGGTTACCCGCGGTGAACCCTTCGTTATTTGATATTGCGAGGACTTCGGTGAAATTTACTTCTTCCCCTTCTTCGAAATTCAATTTTTCGACGAAGACGATGTCCCCTTCCTGGACTTTGTACTGCTTTCCGCCGATTTGTACTACCGCAAACACGAAAAGCACCCCTCTTTCTTTATTAGGCTCGCTATGCCATAAGGCAATTTCGCAAAAACGAAATTTTCAAGGCCTCACATAAGCGGCGCCTTTCATTATACCACAAAAACACAGGCTATGTCAATAGATTTTTTAAATTATTTTAAATTACTCAAATTTCACTATGATTATTAACATTATATCAATATTTAGGTGTTAGAATCAGAATGCGGAAATATCATTTGTCTTTCGTTATTTAAATATAAGGAGATCTCTCGGGTAAACTGCATATGATAGAAATTACAAACCTCGTAAAAAAATACGGCTCGAACGTGGCCGTGAACAACATTTCGTTCACCGTGAAAAAAGGCGAGATCGTGGGGTTTTTGGGTCCCAACGGGGCAGGGAAGAGCACCACGCTGAACATTTTGACCGGGTATCTTTCCTCAACTGCGGGAAATGCGACGATCGACGGGATAGACATTTTGGACAACCCGTCGGAAGCGAAAAAAAGAATCGGGTTTCTCCCCGAATTGCCGCCGCTCTATTTGGACATGACCGTGAAAGAATATTTAGGCTTCGCCTACGACCTGAAGCGCTGCAAACTCAACAAGCCCAAGCACATCAAGGAAGTTTGCGAAGTGGTCAAAGTAACCGATGTTTTTAACCGCGTCATAAAAAACCTGTCGAAAGGGTATCGCCAAAGGGTTGGCATAGCGCAGGCTTTGATAGGAAACCCGAAAGCGCTGATTTTCGACGAGCCCACTATCGGCCTCGACCCCAAGCAGATAATAGACATCAGGAACCTCATAAAAGCGCTGGGCAAAGAGCACACGATCATACTCTCGACCCATATATTGCCCGAAGTTCAAGCCATATGCGACAGAATTGTGATAATAAACAAAGGCGAGATCGTAGCCGACGAAAAAACCGAGGACATAGCCAAATCGGTGATATCGACGCGACGCTTCAATGTGAAGATAAGCGGGCCCTCGAAGGACGTGTTGGATTATCTGCGAAACAAAGAAGGTATATTATACGCCGAAATTTTGAGGGATCAGCGCGATATCGAATCCACGTCTTACCTCATAGAGGGGCAACCCAACGTGGACATAAGAAAGCCGCTGTTTTTCGGAATGGCCGAAAAAGGCTGGCCGATCGTGGGTTTTGAAAACGTGGGGCTCAGCCTTGAGGACGTTTTCATCAAACTGATAACCAAAAAACCCGGGAAAGGCCGCAGCCAGATCGATTCCACGGGCAAGGATGAAAAAAATGAAGATGTAAATCAGGAGGATCAACAATGACCGCGATTCTAAAAAGGGAGCTTTATTCCTATTTCATATCCCCTGTGGGGTATATATTCATCACCGTGTTCCTGCTCGTTTCGGGGGCGATATTCACTTTCACCAACATACAGGGCAACGCCGCCGACATTTCTTTTTATTTTATGTGCATAATATTTTCCTTCATAGTGCTGATACCGCTTCTGACCATGCGCTCGCTTTCGGAAGAGCGCAAAACAAAAACCGAGCAGATGCTGCTCACTTCGCCGGTTTCGCTCACGGGCATGATTTTCGCCAAATTTTTGGCAGCCTTCGTTTTGTTTTGCTCGACGATGCTCGTCTCCTGCCTCAATTTTTACGTGCTCTACCGCTACGCGGAAACCCCGGGGCAGACGAACAGCGCGGTCCTGATAGGGAATATAATAAGCATCGTTCTGATCGGGGCGGCATTTATCGCCATTGGGATGTTCATATCCGCCATGACCGAAGACCAGCTGACAGCGGCGGTGGTTTCCATTGCGACACTTTTGTTTTTGCTGCTTTCCGGGACTTTTTCGGCGGCTATCGGAAATACCATCGTTCGCTACGTTTTGGACTTCGTTTCGATATTTTCCCGCTTTTCGGCATTCACATATGGAATATTCGACATAAGTTCGGTTATATATTACGCTTCGATTGTAGTCATATTTTTGTTTTTGACTATCAGGATCTACGAAATGAGGCGCTGGCAGTAGGGTAAGTTGTCAGTTTTCAGTTATCAGTTGTCAATAAACAGCGATTAAAAAGAGGTAAAAAAAATGGACGAAAACGCAAAAAACGATAAAGAACGGGAAATTTTGGAAAAAAGCATCAGGAATTCCGAAACTTCCTTCAAGAGAAAGTTGAAATACGGTTCTGTGGCAATGGCTTTCACTGTCATTTTCGTGGCAGTGATCGTAATTTTGAACATCGTCGTCACTGCGATAAACAACGTAAGGCCCATGTTTTTAGATATGACAAAGCAGCAGATATACCAGATCACCCAGGATACGAAAGAAATACTCGGGGACATAAACGACCCGATCGAAATTGTTTTCTTCATGCCGATGGATATGTACGACAAGCGGGTGTACATGGGCAAAATGGTCACGAACTGCGTAAAGCTGTTCGCCGAAGAATTTTCCAACATAACCGTTTCCGAAATCGACATAATAAAAAACCCGGGCATAAAAAGCGAATTCACCACTTCCGAACTCTCGCAGCTTGCCACCACGTCGGTGGCGGTCAGGAGCCAGGGGAAAGCGAAACTGCTCGGCGCGTCGTCGTTTTTCATAATCGCCGAGTCTACCAACGACTATTGGGCTTTCGCCGGCGAGAGAACGCTTGTCTCCGCCATACTTCAGGCGGTCAGCGTGGATTACCCCTTGGTCTATTACACCACGGGCCACGCCGAGGAAATCCCGGCCGAGCTGGCCAACCTTTTTTTGGACAACGGATTCCAGTTCAAACAAATCGATTTGGAACAGGCTACCCAAGAAGAAATAAACGAAGCGAAGATTTTGGTCATATCCAAACCACGAAAGGATTTCATCGGGGCGGATCCCGAAACTCCCACAGTACGTTCCGAAATCGACAAAGTGGCTTCTTTTCTGAACCAGTTTGGCAGCGTCATGTATTTTTCCTCGCCGGACGAAGGGCCGATGCCCGAACTGGACGACTTGATGAAAGAATATGGCATGGCGTTCGAGCACGGCAGCAAAATCGTGGACGAAAAAAATTCGCTCAGCGCCACCGGGCTTTACCTCATAGCGGATTACAACCAGGCCAGCAATGTGGGCGACGAGCTGACAGCGAGCATAAGGGCGCTTTCTTCCAAACCCAAAACAATCGTGCCAAACGCCAAGCCCATAAAAATATTGAACATAGCGAGCGAAAGGGACGTTTCGCCGGTATTGCTCTCTTCGCCTTCTTCTTATGTAAGCTACTCGGACGGCAGGAATTCCGAACAAGATCAAAACAACCTGCTCGTGGTGGCTCAAAAGACGCAATATGTGGACAACGAACCCAAAACTTCGCTGTTTTTGGTCAGCGGCTCCTACGAATATTTGGCCTATATGCCAAACAACGCATATTGCAATTCCGATATAATGCTCAATGCGATGAGGATAATGACCAGCAGAAAAATTTCCACCGACATAGATTTCAAACTGTTTGACAGCACAAAATTAGTGATGTCGATGGAGGAACAAAATATGTGGACTCTGATTTGCGTTCTTCTCATACCTTTTGTCATAGGCATATGCGGAGTCGCCGTTTGGATTAGGAGGCGTCATTCATGACGTGTAACGAATGTGAACGCTTCGCGTAGTTTATGCAAGTCTGCGCATGAACGGCACATGAACTATCGTTCATATTGGTTCATGTCACATGCAGTTCACGCAAATAAAATGATAAGGAGTTTGATATGACCCATAAAAAAAAGCAGATGTCCGCCGTCAAAAAACAAATGATAACCGTCGCGTCGTGCGCGGGCGCTTTCGCTGTTTTGGCTTGCCTCTATTTTTTCCTGTTAAAACCCATTGTGGACAAATTGAACGCGCCGGTCACCACATCGATTGAATATCTCGAAGATGGAAACAGGATACTCAAAAACAGCAACGAAGAAGTGCTTTTGACTTTGCTGCCGGGTGAGGAAGTGGGACCGGGAAACACGAACAGGATATTGATAACCCCGCAGATCACAAGGGAATACATAAAAAGCGTGGAAGTGAAAAACCCCAACGACAGCTTTACTCTGATCCACCATTTAGGGCAAAACTACTATTACGTGGAAGGGGCGGAATTAGTCCCGATCAACGGCGAAACCATCGCAAGCTTTTTTACGAATGTGGGCTACCTCTTGAGCATGGAGAGAGTCGCCGCCAAGGACATAGACGACGGCAACGAAATACTGGAAAATCTTGAACAGTTCGGTTTGGGATCTAAAAACAACGACGACCTCTATTTTATCGTAACCACCACCGAGGATGTATGGTACAAAGTGATAATCGGAGACAAAATACCCACCACCGGCGGGTATTACGTGATGTATGAGGACAAAGACGGAATAAGGCCCGCCATATACATTTTGGACACGATGATGGAAGAAACGATTTTAAGCGACAAATATTCGATCATGCTGCCCATCATATCCGAACCGGTGAAACAAAACGAAATTTTGTATATAGACAATTTCAAATTCTACAAAGGCTACGATCTGATGCTCGAAATCTACAGCGCCCCCATTCCCGAAGGTTCGGAAGCTCTTGTGAACTGGCAGATGATATACCCGAGCCCGTATATAATATCTGACCGCTATTCAACGCTTCTCTACGCTTTTACCAATTTCACCGGGGACAGGGTAGTCCACGCATTTTCCGCAGAGGAAATAATAGAGCTGTTTTATTCGGAAGAAGAAGACGAGCTCGACGAAAAATTGGCGGATGTGCTGCGGGAATTCGGATTTGACGAACCGTCAGTTCGCATAACTTTCGATTTCATCGCAAAAAACGAATATGGCGAAATCACAAACGAAAGAAATTATTATTTCGTGTTCTCCAAACCAAACGAAAGGGGAAATTATTACGTTTTATCCTTGGATTTCGGCTCCATCATCGAAATATCGCCCGAAAAGCTGAAATTCGAAGGCGAGCTGCAGCCGTTTGTGGAGTGGGATCTGCTCAAATTCGTGAACAGGGGCATATTCGACCAGAACATAAACGACGTCGAATCGATGGTTGTGAAGATCCCCGGAAAAGAAGACGCTGTTTTCCTTTTTGAGGGGGAAGGCCAGGATTTGAAAGTGACCGGAAACGGAAAGGAACTGATCGTCAACAAAATAGGCAACGACGACTATTTCAGGGGCTATTATTACGCGATGCTCTCAATTGAGCTTTTAGATTACGAAACCGATGTGTACGACGACAAAGAACCTTTGATCCAATTGATCGTCAAGAACAGGGACGGGTTCGTCAGGGATTTCGAATTCTATTTCGTGGAGGGGCAGACGAGGCGCAGTTTCTACAGGCTCAACGGCAGCGGAAATTTTTACGTGCTGCGGGACAAAGTGCTGAAACTTTTAAACGACACCGAATTGGTGCTGCAAAATCTTCCAATCGCCAAAGACGCGCGGGAATGAAGGGGGCTGATTAAAGGTGAAATGCCCGCTTTGCGGATATATCGAAAGCAAAGTGGTGGATTCGAGGCCTGCGGAAGAATATGCGAGCATCCGCCGCAGGAGGGAATGCCTCGCCTGCCAAAAAAGGTTCACGACTTATGAAGTCGTGGAAACGATCCCGCTGATGGTGATAAAAAAAGACCAGCGGCGCGAAAGTTTCGACAGGAACAAATTGATTCGAGGGATAATAAAAGCGTGCGAAAAACGTTCGGTTTCGGAGGAGCAAATGAAAAAAATAGCGAGCGACATAGAAACCCATTTGCAAAACCAGCTCCAGCCGGAAGTGCCCTCTTTCAAAATAGGCGAGCTCGTGATGGAAAGCCTGAAAGACATCGACGAAGTGGCCTATGTCAGGTTCGCCTCGGTTTACAGGGAATTCAAGGACATCAACACATTCATGAACGAACTCAAGCTCATGATGATTAGCCGAAAAAAGAAAAAAAAGTGAAATCAGGAGAAAAATATGTCTGTGCTAAAAATTACAAAAGAAAACTTTGAAACAGCGGTTGTTGGCTCTTCAAAAACAGTCCTGCTTGATTTTTGGGCGCCGTGGTGCGGGCCGTGCCGCATGGTTTCCCCCATAATCGAAGAAATTTCCAATGAAATCTTGGATTTGAAAGTGGGAAAAGTCAATGTGGACGAAGAAAAAGAACTTGCCATAAAATATGGAGTGACGAGCATACCGACCCTAATTTTATTCAAAAACGGCAAATTGGCAAAAAAATCCATAGGGGCAAAATCCAAATCAGCAATACTTGAAATGCTGAAGGAAATTTAGACAATCATCCGAATGTAAATCCCGAAAATCTTGTAAGCGGGAGTATCATGCGGCTTATTATGGCGGCTGTTTCGGCGCGGGTAATGTTTTTATCCGGGCTGAACGTGCCGCTTCCGTCATTTCCGGCCAAAACCCCCGCTTTGTAAAGAATGAATATCGCTTCGCGGAATGGGGTTTTTTCGTTTATGTCCGGCAGGGAATTGACGGTATTTTGCGTTGTATATTCATCGGCCGGCAATGAATTCGAAAATATATTCGCCAATTCCGCGCGGGTGGCGGCTTTTTCATAATTTACGAAATCGCTTGATTGGATGATCCCGTTTTTTTGCGCGTAGTCCACATAATTTTGATACCACGGATCGCCTTGCGCAAATTCAACGTTTTTGCCGTCGTAAATATTTCGGATCCTCGCTGCGATCGCGACAGCTTCGGCAATGGTCAGATCCCCATCCGGATTGAAAGTTTTCGAACTGTTCCCCTCCATGAGGCCGTACATATATACGCGGGCTATTGCCAATTGCCGGTTAAATCCATACCAAGCGTCTTCGTTCACATCGGTGTACTGCCCGGGTTTATATTCCCTCTTTTTGATGAAATTGTGCATCCCATGAAAAAAAGTTTCCGATGACGCCCCCATTCCGAAACACGACGGATTGGTTGGAATATAGTCGCCGCCGAGGGCAGGGTCGGCTTCAATCGAGCCATAATCTCCGTTTATATGGGATTGCCATTCGGAAAGCCCCGCATTTTCCATTTCGTAACCCGGGCGGCGGTCGCTGAAAACCGCTTTTTTGCCATCGGCATAATAGCAATTGTGGCTCATCGAAAGATTGCCTTCGAGAGCCGACAAACCGCCCAATTCGTTTGCGTAGCGGATTTCTATCATTGGGCGGACAATTTCTGAGGGTTGGCTTATTATATTGTTGTGTATGCTCAAATTTACGCTGGCCGGTCGCCCGGCATAGCTTTCCCAATCCTGAAACGTCACGCCAAAATAAATGGCGCTGTGATAAAGACCGCCGCTAGCCACGTTTACCAGCGTATTGTTGTAAATTTGGGCGTCTTTCGCGGCATATATCCCGATGCCGGAAAGGCCGGTTCCTATAATCCAATTGTTTCGCGCGACACAGCGGATATTTTCATAATATTGCGGATTTGCCGAAAGGTCGAAATATTCCGGGCTGGTATCAAAACCCACAAGTATCCCGGCTTCTTTGGCGTTTTCGATCCAGTTGTTTTCAATCAGCGCGCCGATTGCTCCGCCCTTGGCGTATATGGCGGTGGAACATATGTCGTGTATATAATTGTTTTGCACAACCATGTAATCTCCGTTTACATTGTCGATACCCTCGGCATTGCCTTCTTCGCCCCCAAAAACAGTTCCCGAGTTATATATCTCATTGTATCTGATGGTGATATTGTCGCAATTCGGCTTTATTTTTATCACATCGTATTTGGAGCTGTGCAATATGCAATCTTCAATTACTATATCGCATGCGCCCGACCGGTCGGTTTGTCCCCAATCCCATTTGGTTTCCATGCAAACGGCGTAAAACCCGCCTTTCACTTCGACATTTTGCAATTTTCCACCGGACGAATCGACGTCGAAATAAACTCCCGAATCTTCCTCGTGGCCCACATCGCAGTCAGTCAAATCTATTATCGCCCATTCGCCTTTTGCGGACTTTATCGTGATGTTTGGCTTTCGGATGCGGACGTTTACCCCTTGACGGTAAACGCCGCCGCGCAGCGCGATGGTATCGCCGGGAACGGCCGCTTCCAAAGCGGCGTTTATGCTCTTGTAAGGAGCATTGATTGAGCCGGTTGCCGTATTGTCGTTGCCATTTGGCGAGACATAAATGGCATTTTTGGGGTCGTCCTCAAAATGGACGCGCGGGCCTATATGAAATGAGAGGCTCGATTGGGCGGGGATAGCCGTCGCCGCCTGCATATCCGCAAACAAGACAAAAACTATTATGAATACCGGCAGCATTGACCAAAATTTTATGGATTTGTTTTTAGTTTTCATAATAAATTACCCTTTCAATTCATCGGTTATCTGTTTGTAAATATTTTCGCATTTGATTTCGATTTCATTTAAAACGGCTTCTGCCTCGCCGTTTGTTTTGTCCGCTTGATCTCGGTTCTTCATTAGCTTGGTATTTATATATACATTCATGGCCGCTCCTTGGGCTGCGGCGCGGCAAGCGGAAACCGCCACTCCGACATCGCTGATCACAAGCCTCGAACCTTTTTTTGCGAGTTCTCCGGCAAACCCGGCGACTTTCGCCGTTTCCCGCAGTATTTCCATCGGCGCCAAACAGGCCAAAACAAGCGCATCTTCGAGAATTTTTTCCCTTTGCGCGTTTTCTTTCGGGAGGCTGTAAGCGGCGGCAAGCGGCGCGAAAGCTTTTGCGTCTTCTTCGATCAGCCATATCAATTGTCGAGACGATTTTTCGGAGCGCGATAATATATTTTCTATATCCGCCTGAAACATTTCATATTTTTTTTTGCCGGAAGTTAAATTTGCCACCATAGAACAGAGCGCCGCCCCGAGAGCCCCGATAAGCGCGCTTGCCCCTCCGCCTCCCGGAACGGGTTCTTTGGAAGACAAAGCCGAAATAAAACTTTGCAATGTATGTTCGCGTATTTGCATTTTCAATCGCCTCCTGAAAATTACTTGATTTTTTACCTCATTATATCCCAAAAAGCAGCGAAAGTCAATATGCGCCAATAATTTTCATCAAATATTTTATATTTTGCATTTGCGGAATTTTTCGCCAAATTTTTGGTTTGGCTTGAAAAGACGCAAAAAATATGATATAATTTTAATAACTTTTGAAAATGTGGATTGATGTTGCCCCGAAATCAAAAACCGGAATATAAATAATTATTAGGAGGATTGCATAATGCAGACAACGCATGATTTTTCATTTTTCGAATTGGTCAAAGCCCGTTATTCCTGCCGCAACTATAGGGCACAGTCTATCGAACCGGAAAAAATGGAACGGATATTGGAAGCCGGGCGAACAGC
>WRJC01000030.1 GCA_009782405.1 Oscillospiraceae bacterium | reverse complement strand
AGCCACTCATATGACATGCACCTGTACCCGCCCGCCGAACCCGACCCGGACTCCTGCCGCCAGGGGATTCTGCGGCTGCATGGCGAATCGGAGCAGGAATATATCGCCGCCCTCCGGGCGGATATCGAGGCTTTTGCCGCTTTGTACGAACAGAACATGGGCCATCGCCCGAATGTTTTCGCCTTCCCCTACGGAAAGCACGAGCTGCTGGCCGAGGCGCTGCTTGTCGAGTACGGCTTCAAAATGACTTTCACCACGCAAATCGGGGCAAATGAAATAGTCAAGGGGCTGCCCCAGAGCCTGTACGGACTTCGCCGTTACACCGTGTCGGGCGAGATGAGCGGAGCCGAGCTGATAGAGCTGCTCTCGGAAGGGGAAAAATAAATTTTCGCAAAAGTGTTGACAAAAGCCTTGAATTATGTTACAATACCAATACGAAAACAACAATGCAAGAAGTTGGGAGTGATAAAGAAATGGCTGTGCCAAAAAACAAAACCTCCAAAGCAAGGCGCGACACGAGGCGCAACAACGTTTGGAAACTCGCCATGCCGGGCATGGTTCAGTGTTCGTGCGGCGAATACGTGCTTAGCCACAGGGTATGCAAAGCCTGCGGCAAATACGACGGAAAAGAGATCGTCAAAATAGACAAAGAAAAAAAGGCGAAATAATCCAACCGCTACAATTTGCAGGGAAAGGCGCCAAAAGCCCCTCTCCCTTGTTGTATTTTAGAGGAGCCGAATGTGAAAAAAACATCCGAAAGATTGCGGGCAATCGAAGGCTATATGGCCGGCAAAAAAAAGAGCTGCGAGAACAAATGCATCTTTTGTTTTATCGACCAGCTTCCAAACGGGCTGCGCGAAAGCCTGTATTTCAAAGACGACGACGAAAAGCTTTCGTTTCTCTACGGCAACTACATAACCCTCACCAATATGGGCGAGGCCGAAATCGATCAGATGATAAAGCTGCGGATATCGCCGATAAACATATCGGTCCATGCAACAGACCCAAATCTTCGCGCCATGATGATGCATAACAGGCGCGCGGGCGAGGTTTTGGGGTATATAAAAAAATTGTCGGGGGCAAAAATAGACATGAACGCGCAGATCGTTTTGTGCAAGAACATAAACGACGGGCCCCGGCTCGAAAAGACCCTTCGCGATTTGTGCGATGTCCCCCTGATCCAGAGCATTTCTGCCGTTCCGGCCGGGCTGACAAAATACCGGGACGAAAACGCGCTTTTCAAGCTCGAGCCTTTCGACAAGCTTGACTGCGAAAAAATCATAGACATAGTTGACAAATTCGGCGCCCAAAACAAAAAAAAGCGAAACTCCAGGATAGTTTACTGCGCCGACGAGCTTTATCTCAAAGCCGGGATCGAAATCCCCGACGGCGAATACTACGAGGATTACCCGCAATACGAAAACGGTGTGGGCATGATAAGGAGCTTTTGCGACGATTACCACCGGGAGTTTGCGGGCGCAAAACTGCCCTATCCGCGAAGGGTTTCCCTTGTCACGGGAGAAGCGGCGTACCCGCTGATAAAAACGCTCGCAGACGACATGGCAAATAAATGCGAAAACCTGCGCTGTGAAACCTACGGGATAAAAAACGAGTTTTTCGGCGGGGAAGTTACGGTGGCGGGGCTTGTCACAGGCGGGGACATCATCGCCCGGCTTATGCCGCACAGAGGCGATCTCGGCGATGTGCTGCTTATTCCCGCCGTGATGCTCAGGCGCGAAAGGGATCTGTTTTTGGACGGTCTTTGCCCCCAAGACCTCGAAAACGCGCTCGGGCTCGAAGTCGCGATAGTCGAAAACAACGCCCGTGATTTCATAAAATGCGTAACGAATGTAAATGTGCAGGGACAGGCCTCCGGTCTGTCCGTGCGTGAGGTGACAAAACATGAGCAATAACAAAAAACCCACAGCCGCCATCGTGGGACGGCCAAACGTGGGCAAAAGCGCGCTGTTCAACAAAATAGCGGGCAAAAGGATATCGATAGTCGAAGATACACCCGGAGTGACGCGGGACCGCATATACTGCGACACCGATTGGAACGGGAAAGAGTTCGCGCTGATCGACACGGGCGGAATCGAACCGAACACCGACGATTTGATATTAAAAAGCATGAGGGAGCAAGCCAAAACCGCGATCGAGCTCTCGGACGTCATAATTTTTGTCGCGGATCTGCAGAGCGGGCCCACCGCAAACGACGCGGACGTGGCCGATATGCTTCTAAAAAGCGGCAAGCCGATAATTTTATGCGTCAACAAAGTGGATTCCACCGGCGCGCTCCCGCCCGAATTTTACGAATTTTACGAACTCGGGCTCGGGGATCCCTGCGCCGTTTCGGCGCTCCACGGCACGGGAACGGGGGATCTGCTCGATCGAGTGGTCGAACTGCTGCCCGAAAACAGAGAAGAGAACTCAGACGAAGGCGAAGTTGTCAAAGTTGCCGTGATCGGCAAACCCAACGTGGGCAAAAGCTCGCTGGTGAACAAAATACTTGGCGAAGAGCGGGTGATCGTGACGGATATGCCCGGCACCACCCGGGACAGCATCGACCAGTATTTCGAGAATCGATACGGGAAATATATATTTATCGACACGGCGGGCATACGCAGGCAAAACAAAATAAGCGACAACATAGAAAGATACAGCGTCCTGCGGGCAAAAGCGGCAGTGGAGAGATCCGACGTGTGCCTGATCATGATAGATGCCTCCCTCGGCTCCACCGCCCACGACGAAAGGATCGCGGGGCTTGCCCACGAGGCGGGGAAAGCTTCGGTGCTCGTGATCAACAAATGGGACATGATCGAAAAGGACAATTCGACCGCCAAAAAATTCACCGACGACATAAAATCCGCCTTCGCATACATGAGCTACGCACAGCAGGTGTTCGTCTCGGCGAAAACGGGCCAGAGAATCGACAAAATTTTCGAACTTGTAAATTCCGCGCATGAACAATCCGCAAAAAGGATAACCACAGGGGCGCTGAACGACGTTTTGAGCGAAGCGGTTGCGCGGAGCCAGCCGCCCACGGACAAAGGAAAACGGTTGAAAATATATTACATGACCCAGACGGGAACCAAGCCGCCGGTATTTGTGCTTTTTGTCAACGACGCCGAGTTGTTCCATTTTTCATACCAGAGGTATATAGAAAACAGGCTCAGGGAGACCTTCGGTTTCGAGGGCACCCCGGTCAGATTCGTGATAAAAAACAGAAACGAAAACGAAGTGTAACGAATTACAGCCTTCTGACACGAAAGCCGCCGTCGGCGTCGATTATTGTCCCGGTGGAGTACGGAAGCAGCCCCATGACGATCGCGAGCACCGGCTTCGCCACGTCCTCCGGCCGGCCGAGCCTGCCCATGGGCAGCAGCCCCTCGCCGATCAGCTTTTCGTATTTTTCGAGAACCCCCGCGGTCATGTCGGTTTGGATGATCCCCGGGCGGATCTCATACACGTTTATCCCGTAGCCTGCCAGCCTGTCGGCGAACAGCGCGGTGGCCATGCTCACCCCCGCCTTCGATATGCAGTATTCGGGGCGGTTTGGCGAAGATGTATACGCGGAAATCGACGATATGTTGATTATCGCGCGCGCACCGCCGCCGCCGGATTTTATCATCGATTTCGCCGCTTTCTGGGTCAAAAAGAAGGTGCCTTTGAGGTTCACCTCCAAAAGCCGGTCGAAACTCTCGCGGGTGGTTTCGAGTATGTCGGCGCGCACAGCCGGGGCTATGCCCGCGTTGTTGACCAGAAAATCAATCCCCCCGAATCTGTCTTCGGCCTCGCGCACGAGATTTTCGCAGTCTTCGTCCTTTGATATATCGGCGGAAACATAAAAGCTCTCCGGGCTTTTGGCCTCAAGCTCGCCGATGTACTCTCCCACCCCGCTTTCGGGCTTTGTGCCCGCCGCCACGACTATACAGCCGTGCCCTGCGAGCATCAGCGATATGGCCCTGCCGATCCCGCGCGAGGCCCCCGTGACTATCACGGTCTTTTTTTTGCCATGCATAATTTTTTTTAGCTCCCTTCCATGCAATATTGCCTGTAAATCGGCATATATACCTCGCTGTCGCGTATCGGGCAGCCGGTGGTCCCGCCCGCGCGCATTATCTCGGTGCATTTCGAGCAGGCGAGGCAGCACTTTTTCGAATCCATGAATCCGTTCATCATATCATGCGCAAAGCCCTTGTAGGCGAACGCCCCCCTGCCGAACCCTATCAATCCCGCCAGTTTGTTTTCAAGCGAATATGCCGCCGCCCCGATGGCGAAATGCCGCAGATAACTGTATCCGGTGCCCACAAATGTCATATGCGGATATGTTTTTTGCAGGGTGCCGACATGGTTTATGAAATTGGCCAAATTGACAAGCGGGTGGGAAGGCGGAGCGGTGCGCGCTATGTTGTAGTCATACGGGCGGTTTATGTGCGGGTTGTAGTACGGGGTTCCCATCGTGACATTTACGAGATTCACTCCCAAGCGGTTGATTTCGCCGAGAAGCCTTATGCTTTCGGACAGATCCACCCGGTACGGGTCGTCTTCTGACTTGGCCATGCCAAAGCCGTCGGGATACGGGATGACATCGGAAATCCCGAGCCGCGAAACCACCGCCGCCGAGTTTTTGAGCCTGTCTTTTGTTTTTTTTATGGTGTTTAAAAACAACCTGGCCCTGTTCTCAAAAGAGCCCCCGTATTCGCCCTCGCGGAAAAACGCGCCCAGCAGCTCGGCGAACAGGTATCTGTGGCACGCCTTTATGTCGATGGCATCGAAGCCCGCCCTCTGCGAGAACACCGCCGCCTTTTCAAAGCTGTCCTCAAGCCGCTTCAGATAGTCGTCGGACACGCACGGATAGCTCGGGTCGAGGCGCATTCTCGTGTTCAGCGTTTCGTTGTGGCAGGCGATCACCGGAGGCTTGGAAAACCTGCCGGAATGGGTGAGCTGCATCACCAGCTTCGTGTCGCTGCCCGCTATGTTTTTGACCTCCTCGACGAGCCGCCCGAATTCGCCCGCGTTTTTTTCGGAGATCATCAGCTGGCGCGGTGAGGTTTTGCCGTCCTCCTGCACCGCCGTCGCCTCGAACCAGATGAGCCCCGCTCCGCTTTCGGCGAACCTTTTGTATCGGCGCGCGGTCAGCTCGCCCGGCGAGCCGTCGAGTTCGGCGTCGAAAGCCTCCATCGGGTGGATTGCAAGGCGATTTTTGAGCGCGAAACCGGGTTCCACGTCTATTTTGCGGCCAAACACGCCGTAATTTTCGGAAAAGCCG
Source organism: Oscillospiraceae bacterium (assembly GCA_009782405.1). Next base: position 32,779 of record WRJC01000030.1, on the reverse strand, counting down.
ATATTTATATCCAGTTCGGCCGCTTTTTTTTGAATTTCGCCGACGCTTTTGTAATTGAATTTATACGGGTTGTCCATAAAATTTTTCCGCCTTTTCATGAAATGTTTCTATCAATTTATTGCCGCAAAGGTTTCCATCGTTTTCTCAATTTGCGTTCTTATTTTTTCGCCTTGTTTTTCGAACAAGGTCATGGGGTTTTCGCCTGATGCGGATGTTCCGTGATTTATGAACAAGCTGTAAAAATTACCCCAGTTATATATGACCGCAAGGTCGTAAATCCTGCTTGAGCGTATTATATCGAGCATTTCTATCGAATCTTCGTCCCTCGTGAATTTGCCTTCAAGCGATATGGTATAATACGCCGGAGTTATGGTGGTCGCCGACAGCGCCGTCAATGCGTCTATGAATATGCCCGTTCTTTCCGGGTCGGGATTCGTTATCGGGATTGCGAAAATGGGAACTACGTGGGCGGTGCCGTTGTAATACTCCGTTTGGTTTTCGTCGTATTTCGGGTGCGGCAATATGCCGAAATCCGCCGTCATTTCCCTGAATATGCGCGACCATCCGAGCACTTCCGCGCAGAACAGCGTCATTTCTTTCATGAACGTTTTTGTGGCGTGGTCGTATTCGCTTCCTTTCAGAGCGCCTGCCTCAAGATATAGCCCCCCTGCTTTATCCGTCAGCCTTCGCACTTTCGAATACGCATTTACAAATCTTTCGTCCGGCTCGACCAAGGCAGGGTAGCCGTTTTGGTCTTTTTTCACAAGATGATTTCCCTGGCCGCCCAAAAAGTGCAGAAAAGCCAGCCCCCATGAACTCAATCCCCATTGATCCGCTTCCGTGAAGACACCGTCCCCGTCAATATCTATCGTGGCCTGTTTTGCCATGTCATACATTGCATCCATCGTCCATTTGTTTTCCCTCACCATTTTATACGGGTCTTCAAGCCCCAGGTTTTGGTGTATCTTTTTGTTGAAATACAGCACCCATATGGATTCGCTGGTCATCAGGCACGCATCCGACGTGGTAAAATACAGTTTTTCCATCAGTTCAAATGATTTTACCGCTCCCTGGTCCCAGTACGGCTGGTCCAGATTGAGAGAAGCTATATCGAGCAGATTCGCATAATACCCGTTGCTTGCCATAGGCCCGCCCGATACCGCGTGAGCGAACATCAAGTCGTATTCGTCAAGTCCCGCGTCGACTGATTTTTTGAGTTTATCATGCGGGACAATTCCCGAAGGGATTTCCTTTATTGCCACATTGATAGCTTCTTCGATTTGCCTGTTTCTCCTGTAAATCGCGTCGTTTACAGGTTCGCCGTTTTCCTCCTGAATGTCGAGGTCCGTTATCGCCCAGTCCTCATTTGAAATTGTCACGAGCCGCATCTCATAGCCGCCCAAGTCCGCGTCAAAGAGCTTGTATGCTCCTACTCCTTCCGCAGCGTCTTCCTCGATGTCATCATTTAAATCAGGATTCGTTTGATTGTTTGCCGAGTCTGTGCCGCCGGTTTCAGGCGAACACGAAATCAAGGCTGCTATTGGCAAAACTGCAAGAATGATAAATATATATATTATTCTTTTCATTTTCATGGCTCCTTTAATTGCTTGAATTTAAATATATATCCGAATGCCTTTTTTTAAGCGGTCAGCCTTGCAGAAATAGACTTCGCAGTCTACTGCCGCTTCAATATCCGAGCCTGTCATCAAAGCGTAGAAAGCAAAATCTTTTCCGGCGTCTTCTTTTGAGAGGTGCAAGTAGTAAGTGTAGTTTTTGTCGCTTTTGCAAACTATATGCTCCCAGTTGTTGACGGGGTATGATACGGCCCTGTCCGTAAATCCCACGGGTTTATCGCCGTTTTTGTCCAGCGCCGCGCAGTAAGCGCATTCGCTGCCGTGCTCGCCGTTGACTGCCACGGCTATATAGTCGCCGTCCTCGACCGTTTCCGTTTCAGGCATTTTTATCTCAAGTTTTCGGGCGTATTTTATTTGTTTTGCCGCATACGGCGCCATCATGTTGTTGGCGCGGGTTTTTGAGCGGTCTACCTTGATTTCCCCGCCTGATTCGCCGAAAATCTTCAGCGAATAGATTCTGTCCATAGGCTCCGGCAGGCGGAAATACCTTGCCTGTATCTTTTCGCCGTTCAAAGGCGCATATACCGCCCTTTCCCTTGTCCCTCCGGCAAATTCTATGGTATGCACCGAATATTTCACTACCGGGGCCATGCATTCCCCGATGCTCGCGTTCTCCGACAGCGGCGTTTTATGCCATGTCTTCAAGTCCGCGCTCGCTTCGCCCATTTTCGGCAGAAGCTGTTCCGGCACTTCGCGGATGGGAGTTTTGATTTTGAAATATTCGATCTCAATTTTGCCTATACTGTATATTTCGCCGAAATCCGCCCGCAGGCAGCCGCCGTCTATGCGCGTCCCGTAGCACCTTGTATTTGCGTCGAAATACGTTTTGGGATTTGCGTCGAATATATTTTTTGATTCACAGCCCCTGTATATGTATGTCTCCTGCCCAAAGAAAGCCTCCCTCGCCGCTTTGACCTGCGGTATCTCCGTGTCCCCCGAACGGCCGACCGCCTGGCTTTCCAGCGAATCGTTGTTTGCCCTGAACATGGTCGCCTCATATAGCTGCTCGGCATTTTCGGGCACAGGGCACCCGCTCATTTTTCCGAGCAAAATCGGCGACGATTGCCCTTTATCGGCAACAGAGCTGCTCTTGAGCAAAACTTCGCCGCCGGCTTTTGGCTTTCCTCCGATTTTTCTTATCGGATCGCCGTTTGTTTTGAGGATGCTGATTTCTGTAGGCGCGCCGTCTTTTTCCCGCACGATTTCATATTCGCAATCGGTCAAGGCGAATGTATTCGCGTAAAATTCGCCATCTTCAAACACGGCGGCAAGAACCGCCCTGAACGCCGGCACGGTCACATTTATGTTTTCGTTATAGCCAAAAGTTCCGATATATGATTCATGGGGATAATATTTTATCGCTTTCACTTTCTCGCATTCATGTATGCCGATTGTTTCGTTTAAGTCGATCGTCACTGTTTTGTCTTCCCATGATATGTTTTGCAGCGTTATGAACCTTATCTTGCCGTTTCCCCTTGATACCGCGTATTTCCCGTATGATTCGGGCAGTTCGTTTCCATTTGCGAGTATGTCCGCGTATTTCGCGTGAAGGTTATATATCCTCGCGAGCCGCGCCTGTTCGTCGTCGCGCAAAAACCACGGGTTTCCGTATATTTCGGGAGCTAAGATAAGGGAGCGGCCAAACGCCTGCAAAATGAGTTCGTCCCCGAAATAGTCTAAGCACGAAGATATGCATACGCCGTGGTCCTCGACGAGGCGCTTCATATCGGGCACGAGCCCGCGCCCCATCGCCCCGGCCCTGTGGTGCATCGCCGTGACCTCGTTTCCGAAATGCACGTCTATATATGTTTCCCGGCCCTCCAGAAGTGAAGTAGTCGCGCATATCTCGGCCTCGCCGAGATCGTTTCTGTGGTTCAACACAATCAGTTCAGGGATGTGTTTTCTGCATTCGTCGATCATTTTCTTGAACACGCCGCGTTTTTCCTCCCGAAGAATGCCGCATGCGGTGTCAAATTTGAACAACGCGAATCCTTGATTTTTGCACAGCCCGACCATCAAGTCATATCGCTCCTTTTCCTCCTCGGGCGTGTTTCCGAATCCGTCCGCTCCCGCCCACATTCCCAGGCGGCAACCGAGTTCTTCGGCTTTTTCGGCAATCCGGGCGTAGCCGCCCGGGTATTGCTTTTTGAGTTTTTCCCCGCCGGGTTTTTCATAAGTGCCCGAAGCCCCGTCAAGGTTGCCTGCGTCCAGCGCATAAATTCTGATTCTCATGCCGTAGCAGTCATATAGCCATTTGAAATACTCAAGATTAATCAAAGTCTGTTTTTCCGTCGCGCCTTCGAATGTATTGTTTATCCATGAAAAATATTGCGGCAACGATGGCGTTTTTTCGTCCGCGCCCGAACTTTGCTTGGTTTTCACCTGTTCTTTTTCCATTTTGTTTTCTCCCTATTTATTTTTATTAAATTATACCACAGTTTTAAATTTTTTTCAATCAATCCGAAAAATTCTTTTTCAAAACAAATTTTTGGTATTTACAAATACCAAAAAAATGCGATTCTTTGGATAAATAACAGGCAAAACCCTTGACAAAAAATGATAAAGGCATTATAATACAAGTGAAATCCAGTAAAGTTGAAATGGAGGGCAAAATTATGAAACCGGCAAAATATGCTAAATATTTGTTTTTAACGATACTTGTTTCCATTCTTCCGGGGTTATCTTCAAGTTGCGCCGACACGGATACATCCGATGCCAAAATTCCTGCAAATGCGGACGCAAACGCACAAACGGAGCAAACGGATTTCGAAGATGAAAGCTACAAGATTCCCGATGCCGATTTCGATGGATATGTCATGCGGCTCGTGACAATATCGAATGAAGAATGGGCAATTCCCGAACTCGATGTCGAAGAGGAAACAGGCGAACCCGTAAACGATGCGATTTACAGGAGGAACAGGACGGCAGAGGACGCCCTCAACATAATCATACAAGAATTTCCGGGGGGCATACAGTCGCACGATATGCTGAGAAAATCTGTCATGGCGAATGAAGACGAATACGATTTGATGTTTTCCCACGCGAGTTCGGGCGGGCCTATTTCGAATTTGGGCTATTATGTGAATCTCTATGATGTGCGATCGCTAAATTTAGCGCATCCCTATTGGGACCAGGGCGCGATAGAATCTTTTGAACTTATGGGCAAGCTGTATTTCACGGCATCGGATGCGTGCCTTATGACAAACGATGCCATATGGGTTTTGTATTTCAACAAAAAAATAATCCAGGAAGCGCAGCTTGAAAACCCCTACCAGTTGGTCAGGGACGGCAAATGGACGGCGGATGCCATGCACAAAATGGCCCGCGAAGCGGCGACGGACATGGACGGCGACGGAATATTTACGGCCGCCGACCAATGGGGCATAGTCTCGCATCCATTGTGCTTCATCGAATTTTTGAATTGCATGGGCGAGCAGCTTGTCAAAAAAGATGGCAACGGGTATCCGTTTTTAATTTATCCCGACGAAAGATTTATTGGCGCGTATAAAAAAACCCGTGAACTGACAAGCGGCGAAAGCGGCGTGTTTTTGGACATTACCGGCAATTTCAAGGGAAAATCGGCCGATAACGACCACGCTTCGAAAGCATTCATGAACGACCGCGCCTTATTCTGCGCCGAAGTTCTCGGCTGGTCCCGCAAATTCAGGGAAATGACCGCCGATTTCGGAATACTGCCGCATCCCAAATATGACGAAAACCAGCCGGCTTACCAAAATGCCACTGCCAATACCGTCCCCATATTCGCCATTCCCATAACAAACCCCAATCCCGAAAGGACGGGAACTTTCATAGACGCGCTGACGGCCCTTTCGGCGACTACCGTCACCCCTGCATATTATACGATTTCTCTCGAGGGCAAATTCACAAGAGACGAAGATTCGATAGAAATGCTCGATATAATCCGGACAAACAGGATATACGACCTTGCGGTGATATACAACTGGAACAATTTTTTCAACGACGTCATAAACCAGGGGATGTCGAAATCGGGCGACAATCCCTTAACTGTTTTTGACAAATCCGGGGAGAAAGTCAAAGCTTCGATAGAAAAAACAATGGATGTTTTCAACGAAGTGAATTAAACCATTATGAGGAGGGGCGCGATCATGGAAAACAAAAACGAAAAAACCAGGCAAACTTCCGGCGCAGATGAAAGGACTCCGTCTTTGCCGCAGTACTTTTCGTGGATAAACAACACCAACGAAGGTTCGACGGAAAAACAGACTTTCGTCAATCTCGATTATTTCAAATGGCTTTACAGCCATTACGGAATGAAAATTCGGATATACGCGCTGGATGCGGGAAATCTCGACGGGGCTTCGGGCACATACGAAAAAATCGACGGCGAAAAGCTAAAAAGGCAATATCCGCAAGGCTATGCCCCGCTTGTAAAAAAAGCCGGGGAATTCGGTTGCCGGCTCGGAGTATGGGCGGGAGCGGACGGTTTCGGGAACACTCCGGAAGAAGAAAAGGAAAGATACGATTTGATAGTCGGGCTGTGCAAAAATCACGGCTTCATGCTTTTCAAATTTGACACCGTGTGCGGAATTTTGCGCAAGGAAAAGCGGGGCATCTTCAAGCAGATGATCGACGAATGCAGAAAATACAGCCCCGAGCTGATTGTTTTGAATCACAGGAATGAATTCGGGGAGGCTGAAATCTGCGCGACCACTTCCCTTTTGGAGGGACGCGAGACGTATATAGACGTGCATTTCGGAAACGGCATAACGGCAATGCACCACAGAGCCGGGGCGATGGGGCGCGGCTTGGCGCCCGGCATGAAACGCCTTTATGAAGATCACGGCGTATGCGTTTCCTCGTGCTTGGACTATTTCGAAGACGAACTTATCGTGCAGGCATTTGGGCGTTCCCTTATCTTGGCTCCGGAAATATACGGGAACCCGTGGTTTTTGCGCGACGACGAGCAGGCGAAGCTCGCGAGGGTGTACAACCTCCACGCTAAATATGCGGGCATACTGGCAAACGGGCTCGAATTGCCCGAATCTTACGACAAATATGCGGTTTCAAGGGGAAACGAAAAGATAAGGTTCATAACGCTTCAAAATATGTCATGGGAGGATAAGAAAACGACAATAAATTTGGGCGAAACAATCGGGCTGAAAAATTGCAAAAAATTGAAAGTCATGAAATATCACCCCGTCGAATCATATATCGGAACTTTTGATTACGGCGACGACTTCGACGTGGCCGTGCCCGCGTTCAGGGCGCTGCTTCTCGCGGTATTTGAAGAAAATGAATTTTGCAAAAACACATTCGCCCTGACCGGATGCGAATACGAAGTCACAAGGGAAAAAGAAGGCGAACCGATTGAAATCAACATACTAAAAACTGACGGCGGCCCGATAAAAAAAATCTGCGGAAAGACAGAAAAAAACGCCGCAGTTTTGCCCGAAAGCTGCCACGCCTTAGACGAAACGCCGCAATCCCCCGTTTTTCTCGGCAAAATGCGGGAGTGCACCGTTCCTGAAAATGCCGGGCAGTTATACGAAGCCACCATGTTCAAAGCCGACAACAATTCGCTGGAGAGCCAGTCGGCCAAACGTTCGGGAACGACGGAAATACCGCAGGTCAAAGCCGCGAGGGACGCTTTTTTTGGACAGGAGACATATATATTCAGGGGATGCGAATTCGAGAACATGTTTGACGGCAAAAAAGACACATATTTTGACGCGAACACGAGATGCTACGAAACGCGCATCGACGGCGGATGCCTGCGCGTCGATTTCGGCGAAATATACGGCATAGGCAGGATTGAAATAGAATATTTCAAAATAACGTCGCCTGTCCGCGAAGTCCCCGAACAAAACCTGCCTGTTCTCGGCGAAACAAGCGCGGATTTGCAAACTTGGGCCGAAACGCCCCTTTGCGAAAACACGAGCATTGAAAGTTGCAAAGCCCCAATAGTGAAATTTTCCCTCCACACCATCGAATACGCCGGCGGGACAAGGGAAAAAGCGGTTTATTCGCCCCGCAGCGGCAAAAAAACGCAGGCGAGATATTTTCGCCTGCCTGAACCTATGGACAGGATTTATTCGGTGAAGATATTCGACGAATTTGGCGAAGAGATAAAAATGGATACATGCAAAATCCGCGCCAACAATATGATGGCTCCATATTCGAAAAAGCAAATGACATACGCCCAAAGACTCGAAATAAAACTGCCTGAAACGATAAAAATTGAAACCGGCGATTATATATCCGCAGCAGTCAACGGAACATACGGCGCCGAATCTGTGTACTGCGCCGCCGCAGACAAAAACAACGACCCCATAGGGTTTACCGGCAGAGCCGTTTCGTATCCTGTCAACAACTGGGAACACATTGTCTGCCAGAGCGACAAAAACTACACCTATTACCTAAAACTTTCTGCGGAAGATACCGGGAAAGAATTTGTTTTTTACGCTTTGGCGACCAAACCGGCGGCAATAGATTGCGAAATATATTTCTGCAAGGCCAATCGAAACAGAAGAGGCATCGAACTTTCAATATAATATTCGAAAAAAATGCGCATGATTTTTCCCATTTTTCAAGGAGGGGTTTTATTTGAAAAAAAGCTTGCCCATAATAAAAGCAGACCCTGCTTTTTCGCTGACAAAAATCAGCGATGACAAAAAGTTCATTCAAAAACTCGTGGATTTGGACGCAAAGGCGAATAATTACGGCCTTGCCGTAACCGAGGGCATCGCGCGCGAAATCGCCGCATACCGAAACCAGGCCTTGGCCGAAAACGAACGCTTTGAGTTGAATTCCGATTCGATGGCAAGGCTGACAAGCGCGTTTTTGGAAACACGCTACATAGAGCAAGAGGATTTCGCCGCGACAATCGGCGAAATCATAAATCTGTTCTATCTCATAAAAAACGAAACCGAAAACACCATTTCCGACGACGACTTGATAAGCATCATGTTGGACACATTCCAAAACAACCCCTGCTACGGTTCAATCGAAAATATGCAGAGCAAAGGCTTGGAAAAAATATTGCGCGAGTATAAATTCGGCGACACGGAAATATGGGACGACAAAGTGAGTACGGGAGATGGTTACGTGAGGGACAGAAACGTGGAGGAGGAATTCGATTATGACGAAGACGGCTGGAGGGAATGATTCAAAAATCCCGAAAAGTTTATCCGAAACGCACAAAATCAAAGCGGAAAACATCGATGCAAGCGCATATTTTTTGAGTCTGACGGCAAACGCCCTCGAAGCGGGAATTCTGACAGACAAAGACATGGCAGAAATACAAACGCAGGTATATTCGATACTTTCGGACAATATAGCCATGTACACAAAAGGGAAAAGCGCCTCTGTAAGTTCGCAGGAGGCGAATAGGCTGATGGCCTCCGTTTTGCGCGCGCTCGATTGTTTTTGCATATCTGTGACCGGGCCAAACTTAAGCGCGGCAAGCGAACAAAAGCTGGAAGAGCTTGCAAATCTTTTTACGCAAAAGGCGGGGATAAAAAAGTGCTACGAAAAAGGGCTTGCGTTTTTGGGCCAAGCTTCGGCAAAAGACATCGCAATCTCCGAAATATCGAGCGAAATCGATAATATGCTGATGCATGCCTTCGAAAATCTTTTCGATGCCGAAGAATATGCCAGATTCGAAAAAGAACAAAATGAAAGAAAAAAAATCTTGGCCGAATCCGCGATGACGGACGTGGCGTTCAACGCGCTCTGCCTCAAACTGGAAAAGTGCAAAACCGCCGGCCAAAAAGCCGAATTGATAATAGATTCGGTATCGTCCGCAGCCGATTTTTTGGACATATTGAATTCGCAATGCCTTTTCGGCGACGATTACCTCGTGCTGTATGAAACGCTTGCGAAAAATTCGATGGAGACAATCGAATTTTTGCTTTCATCGGCGCCCGCAAACGAAGAAGAATGGCATAACTATCTGATCGAGTTCATTTATAAAGCGAAAGGGGAATTTTATCATGAAAATAAAAATTAAAAAGAACATATTTAATTTTGCTTCGGCAGCGATAATCTTGGTTCTTGTTTTATGCGCCTTCGTTTCATGCGGCGAAAACAGCGGCAACGGCGCGGAAAACCAAAATGGCGACCCGCAAAGCCCGGGCCAAAATGACGAAAATTCGCCCCAAGGCGAATCGCAGGATGCCGCCGGCGAGAGGATATACCCGAATATTCCCGACAGCCTCGATTTCAGCGGATACGAATTTAGCATATTGACATTCGGCGTCAACGGTTCCGACCAGTGGGAAAACATAGATTTGACTTCGGAAGAGGAAACAGGCGACACCGTCGGCGACGCCGTGTACAGGAGAAACAAAAACATAGAGGAAAGATACAACATCGCCCTAAACGAAATCCATGTATACAATGAAGTTTTCGGCAATTCGCTGAAAAAAGAAATCGGCGCGGGCACGCACGAATATGACTTGATCAGCCCCAGGCTCATCGACAGCGCGAATTTCATGCAGTCGGGTTATTTCATGGATTTGTTCAAAGCGCCGAACATAGACCTTGCAAAACCGTGGTATAGCCAACAGGGTATACAGGAAATGAGCATCGGCCATAAAGTGTTCATCGTGCTGAGCGATACCTTGCTTTCGGGCAACGACGCCACTTCGATAACGATTTTCAACAAACAGCTGATAAAAGACAGCGGATTGGAAGATCCGTATGCGCTTGTGAAAAACGGGACATGGACTGTCGGAAAACTGTATGAAATGGCGAAGGCCACAGCGAAAGATTTGGACGGCGACGGCGAAATGACTCCCGAAGCGGACCGGTTTGGGTATATAACGTGGAACGACGCGATGGTCAGCTATCTTCATTCCGGGGGTCAGCGGCTCATCGCAAAAGACGAAGACGATCTGCCCGTTTTGGCCTTCAACACAGAAAAGACATATGCGGTAATGGAAAAAGCGATGGATTTGATATACGACGAAAACGTGACCGGAAATGTCCAAAAACCGGAATTTTCCGGCGTGAGCTTCGAGGATATATTCATTTCGGACAGGGCCGCGTTCGGCTGGTGCAGATTGTACATGATACCCAAGCTCCGCGCAATGGACACGGATTTCGGCATATTGCCGATACCAAAAATCTACGAATCCACCGAAGGCTATCCTTCGACTGTCAACGTTCATCACGCCTGCGCCCTCGCGATACCGATAACCACGGATGAAATGGACAGAACTACGATTGTCATGGAAGCCCTCGCCGCCGAATCGAAATATACGCTCCAGCCGGCATATTATGAAATATCGCTGAAAACGAAATATTCGAGGGACGACGAATCCAGCGAAATGCTCGATTTGATATTGGAAAACAGGGTCATGGATATTGGGGACGTGTATAATTTTGCCTCTTTCGGGGACGGTTTTTATCAGCTCGCCTTAAAAAACGACAGGAATTTGGCTTCGTTCTATGAAAAAAACGAAAGCAAAGTCAACAAGGAAATAGAGAAGATGATACAAAAATTCGAGGCGTTGGATTGACAACGCAAGCCAAGCCAATGCAGGGGGGCAACCACATAAGGTTGCCCCGGTTGCCGGAAAAAATCCCGAAAATGCATCAAAATCTTTCAAATCGCCAAATAGCGCAAATCGAATTTCAAGCCATTGCGGTTTACGAGTATATCGGTCAGATATTGGCTTTTAATTTTATCCTCGCCATAATAACAGCTGACTTCGTTCGAATCCTGCCTTATATACCAGTGTTCCGTGATTTTCGAAGTCGCATACAGATTTTGCAAAAACGCCATTTCATTTTTCGTATTGTTGTCCGACCAAACCTCCACTATCAAGTCCGGTTGTCCCGCAGTCTTGGTTTGTTTTTTATTCACGATGAACGGGTTGTTTTTGAACAATACAAAATCAGGCTGAACATAATCCAATTCCGATACAATATTTTCAATAAAGTCATCTCTGTCTTCTATTTTTGCCACATCCACCAAATTAAAACCATGGGGCGTTTTTTTTGTCCCCCAATAAACCAGCGCGCATTCTTCCTGAAAAGCATTGCCTTCATTTTTTCTGATTAAATCCATGACAGAACTTATCAAAGTGGATGTGAACCTGTTGTGCCTTATCGTCGTTGACATCGGCATAAAAACATCCATATCATTTATCCTCCAACAATATGTTTTTTGCGCGGGCACAGGCGGCGGACGCCTGTTTTGGTTTTTCGTCAAAATGGCGATCAACCTCTTTTTGCCGTTTTCATTTTTTCGCGCCGATCCTCACGGGGATCAATTTACCGTCCGAAATCCCGTAGATGTCGTCCGCATATGAAGAAACTTTTTTCGAATGCGTGACAATTATCACGCATTTTTCCTCGCTATGCGCGAGCTCCGAAAGTATGTCCATGATGTCCGCTTCCGTTTCGCTGTCGAGGTTTCCCGTCGGCTCGTCGGCTATGACGATGTCCGGATTGTGCGCCAGCGCCCGCGCGATCCCCACCCTCTGCTGCTCGCCGCCGGATAGCTTCAATATTTTCCTGTCCGCCGTTTCGCGGTCTATGCCTATCCTCTCCAAAAGTTTGTAGGCATATTCTTTTTTATCTTTTTCGGCGCTGCCGCTTATGTTCATCGACAAAACGATATTTTCCACCGCGGTCGCATTTAAAAGCAGGTTATAGCCCTGGAACACGACCCCGATGTTTTTTGCCCTGTAGTCGTCCCTGTTTGTCTCTTTCAAACTTTTTCCTTCGTACGATATTTCCCCGCCCATGCACACGTCAAGCCCGGATATGAGCGAAAGCAGCGTCGTCTTGCCGGAACCCGATTTGCCCACGATCGCATAAACTTTGCCCTTTTCGAATTCTGCGTTTATACTGTTCAGCACGTTTTTTTTCGAACTTTCGTATTTGTACGTCACATCGGTAATTTTCATCAAACTCATATATAACCCTCCTTTTTTTACCGCCAAACTATGTTCGCTCGGACAATATTTTTATCGGCTCGTATTTGGTAATGTGCATGATCCCCGCCCCGCTCGCCATCATCGCGAGCAGAAGCGAAACCAATACGATCTCCGCCATTGTCATGGCTCCCATGCTCACGTCCATTTCCTTCAAAGCCTCGGCGGGAGTCCCGCCGCTTCCGATGGGGCTGCCAATCCTCACCGCGCCCATCGAGGAAGCCGATCTCATGACGTTGCCTCCGGGCCCGTACATCATCGTATTGCCGGTATTTTGTTCCTCTATCTGTTTCAGCTGGTTTTCGAGCAGCATATCAGATACCGGCTGGGCCGCGACGATTCCGCCGCATAAACCGATAACCAAACAAAAAACGGTCACGCTCACTACTTCGGAGAGCAGCCCAAAAACCACTTTTCCTTTTTTCATTCCCATCGCGCGCAATACGCCGATCTCGTATTTTCTTTCCCTTATGGCGATCGTGGAAAGCAAAATCAAGATGATCGCGCCCAAAATCAAAACCACCGCCAAAAACACGTAAGTGATCACTTTAAGCCCTTCGACCGGCTTCACGATCGTGTTGTAGCTTGCCTCGTCGGTGGAAACGTCGAATTCGTCGCTTAAACCCTTTGCATAGAGTTCATTTGCGAACTTTTCCAAATCCGCGGGATTTTTCAGGTAATATTTCGCAAAGACGCGAATGCCCGAAAAGCCGTCCACTAAGGGCTCGATTACGGTGTTTATCGTCGTATATATTTCATTTCGCCTGTTCTCGTATGCGTTCTGCATGAAATCCCCGGCATATTCATCGGTCAAGTCGTCGTAATATCCCACTATTTTAAGGCTGTAGCTGATCGCGACGGTTTCTGTCAAATCCTCTTCGCCGGGCATTGCCGGCATTGCGTCCCTTTCCCTGAGCGTGGAGCCCAAATTAATCGTGTCGCCGATTTGGAACCCGTTCGCTTCAAAGAAATCCCTGCTGACCACGCATTCGCCTTCGTTTTCGGGAAAATTGCCTTCGGCCATTTGGCGCGCGCCGCTTTCAAAATCTTCGGGGACATAATTGTAGCCAAGCAGTTTTGCGTAATAGAGGCTGGGGTCGGGTTCTTCGCTGTCGTCCGCCGCTATCATAATTCTCATCATCTGGCCGCCGCCGCCCTTATCCTCGTCGATAAATTTTATGCTTTCGTTTTTGTGCACGCCGACCTGCGAATAAAAATTGGCTTTCGACAAGTACTCCGAATCCCCGAACTCGATGTACAGCTCAGGTGAAATTTCGGGCATTTGCATCCTGCTTATCATCGCGCCCCCGCTCGAAACCTGGACAGGCTGTATTTTTTCCATGTTTGGCGCAATGCTCACTTCCGAATCGAATCTATCTTTGTAGTTCTCGATTATTCCCCCGGCGGTGTTGTTGATGATCAATGCGATTGAGCTTGTCGCGATTATTGCAAGTATTATGACCCCCATCAAAATATTTCTGCCTTTGTTTCTGGCGAGGTTTTTCCATGCGTTTTGCAATATGTACATAAATTCGCTTCCTCCAAAACTATAAAAACTGCATATGCAATTATGATTATAGCCGCCAAAATGTAACGCAGTATTAATATATTTAGGTAAATCTATGGCAAAACGCATCGAAATGTCAATTGTAAATCTGTCACGGCCATAAGGCTTCTAAAATATTCGAGAGATATCTTCAAATCGAAATAGGGATCGCGCCCATATGCGAAATCGTGGTCCATGATGTACCAATCCGGCCGGCACCCCAAAGAAAGCGCGTACAGCCCCGCATTGTCCATGGCGCCGTAGCCTGTCGGCCTGAACATAAATCCGGTTTCCGTTTTGGCCGGGATATAGTCCTTGAAATGGATCACGGGGCAGCGATCTTTGTATTTTTGCAGATAATAGGCGGGGTCTGCGCCGCTTATGGCAATCCAGCCGAGATCCGGCTCGCATTGCAGCAAATCGGGGCGGGTATCGTCAAATATATTTTCGAGGATCGTTTTTCCTTTCACTTTGTATTTGAGTTCGCCGGCGTGATTGTGAAAGAGCAGCTTCATTTTTGCCGCTTTCATCGTTTCGCCGATCCTCTCGTATGTGTCAATCGTTTCGGGATAGGAAGCGCCGCCAGGCAGCCCGTCCGGCCCGGGTGCGCCGACGGTGATGTAAGCGCAGCCGATTTCTTTATGTTCGGCGATGACTTTATCTGTATTTTCCGCAAATTCGCCGAATCCCACATGGTCGCCTATTGCTGCGAGGCCGCACGAATCCAATCTGCTTTTGATTTCCGACGGTTTATGCCCGAACAAACCCAAAAATTCTATGCCTTCGTAACCGATTTCCGAAAGTTCGCCCAACACCGCCATCAAATCTTTTTTGCATTCTTCCCGCAGGATAAACAGCGGCGAGCCGATTTTTGCCTTCGACATTTTTAAATCCTCCATTCATTTTATGCCTGATTATTGTTTTTGCCTGTATATGCTGCCGCCTTTACAGTCTATGGCGACCACAAGCGGCATATCGCGGACCTCGAGCCTGCATATCGCTTCTGTGCCCAAGTCCGAAAAAGCGACCGGCTCGGATTTTTCGACGCACAGCGAAAGCAGGGCCCCCGCCCCTCCGACAGCCGAGAGGTACAACCCCGAATATTCGCGGATCGCCTCGACGACTGCTTTTCCGCGCTCACCTTTGCCTATCATCACGCACAGGCCTTTTTGCATCAAGCGGGGCGCATATGCGTCCATTCTCCCGCTCGTGGTTGGGCCGATTGAGCCGACGACCCGCCCCGGCGGGGACGGGCACGGGCCCGCGTAATATATCGCCTGGCCGTCCACATCGAATGGCAGCGGCAAGTTTTTTTCCAACAGCTCGACCATGCGCTTATGCGCCGCGTCCCTGCCCGTGTATATTTGGCCGGAAAGCAAAACTCGGTCTCCGGCGCGCAAAATCTCGATTGTTTCCGCCGATAGCGGGGAGGTTATTTTTATCGGCTGCATTTTTGTCTCCCATGTCAGATTATTTGGGTTTTGTGCCGCGTTGCATGGCAGCCCATGTTGACTGCCACCGGAAGCCCCGCGATATGGGTCGGATATGTCAAAATATGCACGGCAAGAGCGGTCGCACGGCCTCCGTAACCGGCCGGGCCGATGCCCGTAGAATTGATTCGCTCAAGCAGCCGCGCTTCCGTTTTTGCCCAAAATGGATCCGGGTTGGCCAAGCCCACATCGCGAAGAAGCGCTTGTTTTGCCAAAATCGCGGCTTTTTCCATAGTCCCGCCCACCCCGGCACCCACTATGACGGGCGGGCATGGATTGGCCCCGGCGAGTTTTATGGTTTCCGCGATGAAATCTTCCGCTCCGGCTATCCCGTCCGAAGGGTTGAGCATGCAGATCCGGCTCATATTCTCGCTGCCGAAACCTTTGGGCGCGACCGTTATGCACAAATCGCTTCCTGCCATGAAATCATAGTGAATTATCGCGGGCGTGTTGTCTTTCGTATTTACGCGGTCGATGGGGTCGCGCACGATGCTGTTTCTGAAATATCCCTCGCGGTACCCGCGCCGCACCCCTTCGTTCACCGCCGCTTCCATGTCCCCATCTACGTGTACATCCGAACCGATTGTGACGAACACTACCGCCATTCCGGTATCTTGGCATATGGGCAATTTTTCGCGTTTCGCCACGTTTGCGTTTTCCATGATCGTGTCCAGCGCCGCTTGCGCCAGCGGCTCCGTTTCAGCCGCTTTTGCTTTTGACAATGCCGCATAAATATCTTCGCCGAGGCAAATGTTGGCATTTATGCACAGCTTTGCGACGGTTTCGGCGATTTGCCCCGCATCTATTATCCTCATTATTGCGACCGATCCTCCATTTTTCAAATTTTTCGCGTTTTTTTGCGAATCATATGATTTGCCCGCTCTCCATAGTAGGGCAGTAAAACTTTTCTATGTATTCGACCACAAGCCGCGTCCCCTCGCCGTGCGATACATACGGCGGCTTCGCCGGGTTGTACATGCTATCCGTCAAATCCCTGCACAGCATGACGCCCATTGTTCGCCTTAGCATGGCCTTTATCGCGAACGGCCGCCCCAAAACGCACATGTTCGTATGCACTCCCATGTATATTATGTTTTTTACGCCGTTTTTTGCCAGATAAGAATAAATCAAATCGCCTTCCTCGCCGACAATATCCCTTGATTCGTCCACAAAAATCTTTTCCGTTTGGCGTTTCCAAACCACGGTGTTGGGTTCATTCCTGTCAACGGACGGCGTGTCGCTTCCCCCGTCCGACGAATCCACCGGCAAGGGATAATCCTTTACATCTTTTTGCGGAATGTTTTCGCACAGCGGAGTTTGGAGAAGCCGTTTGCGGGCTTCGGAATTTTTATAGAAATCCATGGTGTCGGATGGAGCGTGCACGATAACCGTGCCTTTTTCCCTGGCGCGTTTCGCCGTTTCGTTTATTTTTGCGCCGAGTTCCGCGCCCCTCGCATTGGCTCCGGCACACCAGTGCCTATCCCACATATCGATGATTACGATCGCCGTTTCTTTCGGGTTCAAGCTGCATCTTTCTTCTTTTTTTTGCCAATTGTCAAATCCGTCTTTATCCGTCAGGAGTTGCCGGGTCCTCAAAACAAAATCATACATGATTTTTTTATCCTCCATTTCCATTTACTGCTTTCAATCAGCCGGCAAGCTCGCCGAACCTGTCGTTTATCTTTTTTATGTCGTTTTCGGCCTTTGACTGGTTTTTTTCGTACATCGAAGTGAAATCGCTGTTGTAGCGCCTGAACAGATCCATCATGTGGTTGTTGTAGCTCCCGAATTGGTAATACCAGCCGAAATCGAATATTTTCGACTCGATTATGATGTCGAGCATCTCCACGCTTTCCTCGTCGCGCGCGTGCTTTCCGATCAGCGATTTGTCGTAATAGGCGGGGCGTATCACATAGAGCGATTCGGCGGCGAGCGCCTCCAATATGATCGTTGTCCGGTCGAGCTCTTCCTGCACCGACGGAATCGAAAGGAACATCGCCTTCCAGGATCCCACGGGGCTGTAGTACTCGCCCTGGCTTTCGTCGAGTTTGGGGAAAGGCAGTATGCCGAAATCGGTCTCCATCGCGCGCATTTCGGCTATGGTTTCCATGCCCCTCATCAAAAACAGCGCCTGGTCGTTTGCAAACATCCTCCTGAAATTTATGTCTATCTCATCTCCGGTGCCCGCAAATCTCTGATAGGCGTAGACGGAACTCTTGTCAAACACCCAGTCGGTGTACTTTTTGACCGCCGAGACGGTCCTCTCGTTGTACAAAGCCAGCTCTATGTCGCCGTCCACATTGATTTTGGCGCACCTTTCGCCCACGGAGCTTATGACGCTCATCATGGTGTCATCTTCGATGATCGCCCCGTAGAGGTCGTTTTCGTCGAATATGCCGTCGCCGTTCAAATCCCCGCCGACCATTCTCCCCAGTTCGGCGATTTTGTCGTAGGTCCACCTGCCCGCCTTGACGAGCTCGTACATATTTTCAAGGCCGTGGTCGCGCGCCAGCTTTTTGTTGAAAAGCGCGGCGTATATCGAGTCGTTGACCACCTGGCTTATGTCCCCGGTGGTGAAATACATCTTCCCCTTGATGGCGAGGTCGCGGTTGGCCTTTTGGTCCCACCACTGTTTCGACAGATCTATATGGGACACCGTCCTAAGGTCCAAGATGAGCCCCGAAACCGCGAGGTCGCATGCGTCGTAAACCGTGGTCATGGCGGCATCGTATGCAAAGTCGCCCGCCGCCGAGGCTTTTTTTATCAGGTTCACCCCGTTGCCGTTGACCCAGCCCGACGGTATGTCGATGATTTTTACGCCGTATTTCTCCTCGATGTACAGATTTCTCATATATCTCGCGTCGTTTATCGGTTCGCCCGTGAGCTCGTCTGCCCAAAAATCGTTTCGCACCTCGTCGCCGGGGTCGCTTGTGACCAAAATCTTGAACTCATGCCCGCCGTAATCTGCCTCGGGCAGATCCGGCATGATCTTTTCGGTCGCTTGCTGTTTTGGATCCCGGGCCTCGTCTTTTTTTTGGTCGTCCGCGCTTTGCTCATGGCCGCCCGTTTTGTCGTTTTCGTCGTTTGCGCAGGACAAAACACAAGCGAGCGAAAAGACAACGCAGAATAGCAGCATGAAAGATACCGTTTTTTTCATACAGATGGCCTCCTTGTTTCCGATTCAATCACATCATTTTGACAAAAAATTCGACAATTTTTTCACTCGAAAAACACGGGAGAGGACCATGCGCTCTCCATATCCTCCTGCACAACCCTTGCGTAATAGCTGGCTTTGTCCCCTGCGCTAAAATCGTCGTCGTCAAATTCCAGCTCATAGCTCCACAGCCCCCCGCAGTTCCGGGTGAAAATTATCCTGCCGTTTTTGACTATCCGTATTTCTTTGATTGCGTATGTGCCCTCGCATTTCACGCGCAGATGCGGTTTTTCTTTGCAGTTTTGTATAACGCTTCCCATGTCATGGCCGTTCGCCCGAAAATCGAGGATGATCGGCACTCCGGTGGTGGCGTAGCATCTGCGGTTTTTGATGGCTTCATAGACGTTTTCCCTTGTCAGCTCTTCGCACAATACCGCCGTCAGGCCGCTGCCGCAAAAATGAAACAAGTGCGGGTGCTTGATTAGAGGGGACTGCGCATTGCCGGGATGCCCGTCGTGCCCGTCCGCTCCGGCGACGATTCCGAGCTTGTGGTTTTTTGCCAATATTTCGCTCACGGAAAGCCTTCCGTGCCTGTCGGAAACGCCTCTCGGAAAATCGCCCCCGTATTCCGAGCTTCCCCATGCGGAATATATTTCGCAGCATACATCCTTGTCCGTGATCAAATCGATGTTGAACGGGTGCGAGGCGCTGGAGGGATGATGGGGTATCGATATGTATTCGAAATCCTCCAGCCGGCCAAACAGTTCGTGGGGGGCGGTCGCGGGGCCGGCGGCGGCATTTCCCGCTTCGTCGGTAGCGTAGGCCGCCACAACTTTCGCTTTTTCGCCTTTGAAATAGATGTTCCTGTGCCCGTAGACGGGGGAAGTGTGCTCATAGGCTTTCAGGCACGCGAATTCGCCGTCTTTGTTGTATTTGTCGGCCAAATCGAAATACGGCTTTTCATAATCCGGCAAGATTTGGAACTCATGGTCGGTCAGCGCGTAAAAATGCAGGCCTCCCGGCCCTTTCGCGTATTTATAGTTATCCTCCATGCCGCCCATCCCGCACGAGCGGTTTCCGTCCACTTTGTCGCGGATTTGCCCCGAATGGGTGTGTATGTCGCCGAAATACACGTTGTATTTTCCGGATTTTTTTATGTTTTTGCCGATGAGCATATTTGCCGCTTCTTTCAAGTTGGAGCCCGCTATTATGTTTGGGCACTCGGACAGATAAAAATAGCGGCTGCTTTTGTATTCGCCCGCGGGCGCGATTTTTATCCTCGCCGGTTTGCCCTCTTCCAAAATTTCCGACTTTACCTTTAAAATCCCGATTCCAAACGCGGCCTGGCCTTCGTCGCAGATCATTTCGGACAGGCGCATCGATTCATAGGGGCGCGCCGTTTCGAGCCGGCGCATTGAAAAGACGAATTCGCTCCCGTTTTTTTCGCCCTTCCAGTAATACGAACTGTTGACTTTCCTGACAGAAAGACAAAAGCTTCCATTCACGTAAATTTCGAAAGCGCCCGAAGGCTGCGGCAGCGGCGAGCCGTTTCCAAAACCGGCCGAAAAGATAAAAGCCGCGTAAGCCGCCCCTTCTGTTTTCACGGCGGCGGTTTCGAAAACCAAAGGCTTTTCAGCATTCAGGCCGATTGCGTATTCCGTCTTTATATGCGTTTCCATGAATCCCGCTATCCGCTCCGAACCCGATCTGCCGCTTCCGATGTCGATCATTTTTACAAAACCGTTTATCAGAGCCGCACCGGTGGCATTTTTGAAGCTCTGCGCTATTTTTTCGGCGCTTATCCGCTCTTTTTCCCCGATTGAAGAAAAAGGGTATGTATTTTCCAAAAACTCCATATGTTTTCCCTCCCGTTTGTTTTAATTTACAAACATCACCCTGTTTGCAAATTCCGTTCTGGCTTTGAGCACGCCAAAAGCCTCGTTGCAGTTTTCGAGCTTGAATCTGTGGGATATCATTTTTTCAAGGGGCAGCCTGCCCTCCGAAATCAAGCCGAGCACAATTTCCCATTCGTTTCTGAACGAATTGAACATGCTGTTCCACGAGCCCCTGAGCGCGAGCTGTTTTCTCAGGATGTGCCAGTATGATTTCTGCGAAATTTTCACGTCTCCTGCGGGATTGCCCATCAGCACCACATTCCCAAACGGTTTTATGGCTTCAAGCCCGGATTCGAGCGCGGAAGAAGCCCCCGCGCCTTCGATGAAAACGTCTATTTTTTGTTTTTCGTACGCTTCAAAGCCGAGGCTTGCCGCATAATCGAGCTTTCGTTCGTCTATGTCTAAAAAATAGACGGCCGCCGCCCCGCTTATTTTCGATATATAGCCCATAATGAGCCCTATCGCCCCTGCCCCGGTAATCAAGACTTTGTCGCCCGCTTTTATTCCACCCAGATAAACGCTGTGCAGAGCCACGGCGGCGGGCTCCGTCATTGCGAGGACGTCATAGGGGATGCCGGCGTCTGCATACAGTATGTTTTCGTTTTTGACCGCGAGGAATTCGGCAAAGCCGCCGTCCCTGCGCGAACCGTAATAATCGTAGTTTTCGCAGCACACATATTCGCCGATTTGGCACATCGCGCATTTTTTGCACGGCAACAGCGGGAATATGACCGCCTTTTTCCCCGTTTTTTCGTCGAGCCCCGCGAATTCGTGCCCGATTATGATCGGGTAATGGTACGCCCCCTTGTCAAAAACCCTCGAAACGTCGCTCCCGCATATCCCCGCCGCCATTATTTTTATCAAGGTTTCGCCCTCCCCGGCCACAGGGTCGGGGACATCTTCGTATCGCAAGTCGTTTATTCTGTGCAGCACAGCCGCCTTCATTTTTGTTTTCCTCCCGTTTTTTGTTTTCTTTATCATACATTGTACCACAAATTGCGCAAAGAAACAAGATTTAAATCAAAAAAATTTAAAATATACAAAAATCGGGAACAAATTTCACAATTGCAAAGTATAATTTAAAATGAAATCAGATATGTCAAAAAACCGGGGGTTTGCGTATGCATAAGCGCTTGATTACGGTGGCGGTTTATTCCATCGCGCATTTTATCGTCGATTTCTCATGCGCTTTTTTGATGTTTCGAAACATTTCGGCATCGCCGGACTGGTATTTGTGCTTGCTGCTGTATAATTTTTTCGCATTTGCGGCCCAGATGCCATTAGGCCTCATTGCGGACAGGCTGAACCGGAACTCGCTTGTCGCGGCTGCCGGCTGCATTTTTGCAGGAGCGGCTTACGCATTGTGGAGGCTTCCGATGGCGGCGGCGGCAACCGCCGGAATCGGAAATGCGATGTTCCACATAGGCGGCGGCCTCGAGGTTTTGAATATGAGCGAAAAAAAAAGCGCGGCGCTGGGGGTTTTTGTCTCGCCGGGGACGTTCGGGATCTATTTCGGGACGCTTCTGGGCAAAGGGGGCGCGCTTTCCCCCGTTTTGGTTATATTTGCGATGTTTTTGGCGGCGGCGGGCATTTTCGCCTTGTGCGGGGCGCAGCCTGCGGCGATTAACAACGCCGCATTTTCGCTTGAACCCAAAGCCTCCGATAAAATATATATTGCGGTTGTTTTTATGTTTCTTGTGGTTGTTTTGCGATCCTATGTCGGATTGACTTTAAACTTCCCGTGGAAAATCGGGGGCTGGGCGACAGCGGTCGTGTTCGCGGCGGCGCTTGGGAAAACACTCGGCGGATTTTCGGCCGACAAATTCGGCGCGCGCAGAACCGCCGTGTTCTCTTTGGGGCTCGCCGCACCGCTGTTTCTTTTCCTCGAAATTCCGGTTTTGGGCGTTATTGCGGTATTGCTGTTTAACATGAGCATGTCGGTCACTCTTTGGGCAATGGCGAAAATTTTCCCGGGGGCAAAAGGTTTTTCTTTCGGTCTTTTGACTTTCGCCTTGTTTTTGGGATTTGTCCCCGTGTATCTGGATTTTGGCCCGTCTATGCCCCGGCTGTTTTCCGCCGCCGCCGCGATATCGCTTTTGCTTTTGTGGGCGGGGCTGAAAAAGGCGGACATATGAACGAAGAATTGTCGGCCGCGCTGGCGCTTTCGCTTGGTTTGACCTTGGCGCTTGAAACGGGATTTTTCCTGCTTTCGGGCAAGCGGGACAAAAAAGACCTGTTTCTTTTGGTCATGGCAAACATTATCACAAACCCCGCCGTGGTGCTGCTGTACCGGCTTATGGCGCTGTATACAGGCTGGAACCGCACGGCAATAAAGATACCGCTCGAGCTGTTTGCGGTGCTCATCGAGGGGCATTATTACAAAAAATACGGAAAAACTTTTGGCCGCCCCTATCTTTTTTCAATCGCGGCAAATGCGTTTTCTTTTGGGGTTGGCGTTTTGATCCAGCAATTTATTTAACTGTTCAAGGGAGGAATATTTGTATGCTCAAGCGGTTTTTTGTTTTTTTCACACTACTCGCGCTTTCGACGATATTTGCCGCAAAGGCGGACATCATCATCGAGCCGCGAGATGGCTTTTATTCGCGGAACAGGCAAGACTGCGGGACAGTGAGCCTGAATTACGCCGCGAACGGCGAAAACGGCTTTGTCTCGGCGAAAAAAGAGCCCGGCTCGGACACGGAAACGGCGAAAATTGAAAACGGCGAAACGCTGCATATATGCGCTGTGTACAGCCATCAGGGAAAAAACTGGGGTCTGTACGAGTTTCGCGAGCCGTATGGCTGGGAATCCGGCTGGGTTCCCATGGATCAGCTTTCGCTCATATACGATAATTTCGCTTTCACCGAGGAGCACAAAGGCGAATTTTATGAATATGCCGACATTTACCAAAAACTGAAAAATTCCGAAAAAATCGTTTTGTGGACATACCCCGGTTCGGGCGAAATCGTGAAAATCGTGGATGTCGAATTATCCGAAGACCAATTGTTTAAATATTACACGGCGTACAAGGACGCCGAGGGGCGCGAATGGACATTCATGAAGTACTTTCCAGGTGAATACGAATACGGTACCTGGATTTGCATAAGCGACCCGGAAAACGATAATATTGCCGTCAAAGCGTCCAACGGGCTTTCCCTGCCCTGGCTCGTCATTATTTTGGTGGCGGCGCTGCTTTTCGGCACTGCGGTTTTGATACGGTTGCTTTGGAAGCCGAACAAAAAGTGAAAAAGCTCAAAATGAACCTTTTCACTTTCTGTTTGCAAACATTCATTTTTTGTTTTCGGCGAAAATTTTTGCATCATGCAAAATTAACAAATTCGCCCTTGATTCGGCAGACCCGATGTGCTACAATTTCACCATAATTTATTGTCGGAGGATCATTTAATTATGACAAAACCCGAAAAATTCCTCGCGTTTTTTTTGGCCGTATCCTTGGCTTTCTTTTGCGCCTTTTTCGCGTCCTGCGATTCCGGGAAAAACGCGGATGGCAAAAACGGCGTCGAAAACGATACCGCACACTCGGGCGGTGCGCCCGAAAACGAAGCCGCCGCCGAATCGGCGCCGCCCAAGCTCGGGCCGGATCTGCCCGATTCTGATTTCGGCGGGGCGCCGATAAATTTTCTTGTCAGAAGCGAAAACTACAACTGGTACTGGTGCTCGCGCGAAATTTACGCCTCCGAAGAAAACGGGGAACCGCTAAACGACGCCGTATACAGAAGAAACCGCTATGTGGAGGGCAAATACAATTTCGAAATAACGGAGCATCGGTCGGACAGCCCTTTTAACGACGCGCAAAAAGCGGCCAAATCCGGGGATCAGACATACGATGTATTCATGCTCGGTTTGAACGAAGAGGCGATTTTGGCGCAAAACGGATATTTGGCCAACCTGTATCTTGTGCCCCACTTGAATCTGGCGCAGCCCTGGTGGGACCAGCGCGCCGTAAAGCAACTCAACATAGGCGGCAAACTCTATTACGCCCTCGGGGACATCAACACCCAGGACAACGATTCCATATTCGTGTCTTTTTTCAACAAAAAGCTGATCGCCGACTATGCTCTGGAAAATCCATACCACCTTGTGGCAAGCGGCGATTGGACGCTCGACAAATTCAACCGGATGATAACGGATATCTCGGAGGATTTGAACGGCGACGGGATCATGGGCGTGGAAGACCGATACGGGCAACTCGGCGAAGACCTCGGGGCATACATGATATTTGCGGGGGCGGGCGGGAGAATTACCGTCAACAATTCCGAAAATTACCCGGAACTCGCCGTGAATTCCGAAAAAACATCGGCGATAATAGACAAGATGCTCGTCAACATGGGGAACCGCGACTTGACTTTGCTGGCAAACGACTACAGCGGCAAATACAACAATCCTTGGGACGACCTCACGCGGCCCATGTTCAAAAACAGCCAGGGGCTTTTCTATACCATAGGAATGGGTACGGGAAACCTGCTGAGGGACATGGAAATGGATTTCGGGGTTCTTCCCTTGCCGAAATTCGACAAAAGCCAGGCGGAATATTATTGCCCGCTGACTTCGGGAACCGCTTCGGCTGTTTGCATACCCATTGCAAACGACCAACCGGAATTCACCGGGCTTGCGCTCGAAGCGATGGCGGCGGAATCGATGTACACCGTGACGGAAGCGTATTATGACATAAATTTCAAGAACAAAAACCTGCGCGACGAAGAATCCATAGAAATGCTTAAAATCATATTGTCCTCCTGTTCCTACGATTTGGGGTATATGTTCAATTTCGGCGGCTTGACCGACATATTCGCCCCAATGGCGAAAAAAAACGCCAACACATTTGCCTCGGATTACGAAAAAAAGGAAACTGCGGCGCAAAAAGCGATCGACAAATTGATCGAAAATTTTGCCGGATAAACAAAATTTCATTTCAAAGAAATATTGAAGCGAAAAGGAGAAAGCGAAGTTTATGAAAAACACAAAAAACAAAATGGGCTTCATCAAAATCGCCGGATTTTTTGTCTCCCTAGTTCTATGCGCAAATGTCATTTGCGCTTGCAATAACGGCGATTCCCCCGGAAATCCCGGGAATCCCGAAGCGGAATTGCCGGATGCGCCGGGCGGCGGCACGTCCGAAACGGCGCAAGAACCCGGGCTCGACATTCCGGTTGCCGACATGGGCGGGAAAGAAATAACCTTGGCGCTTTTGAACTGGCACCTTTACGAGCCTCTGTCCATACACGACATAGAAGTGGAAGAACTGACCGGCGACGGGTTCAACGACGCGGCATACAACAGGAACAAATACATGGAGGAGACGTTCAACTGCCAAGTGAACACGGTCGCATTCCCCACGCAGGATTCCATACCGAAGATAAGAAACCAGATAACGGCGGGCGACGACGCCTACGATATAATTTTCTTTCGCGCTATCACGATGCTGCCGCTGCTGACCGGAGGGTATTTGCACGATTTCGGCAAGATCCCCTATGTGGACTTGGATAAGCCGTGGTGGGACAAAAAATCGATAGAAGCCATGTCGATCGGCGGCAAAGTGTATTCGGCGCTGGGCGATTACAGCATGACCGTTCTGAGCTGCGTTTGGCTCACGTATTTCAACAAGGAAATGCTCGCGGATTTTGGCTTAGATGACCCGTACAGGCTTGTCCGGGAAGGCAAATGGACTTTTGACACAATGTACGACATGGGCAAAACAGTCGCCGCAGACTTAAACGGGAATGGGAAGAGGGATATGGAAGACCGATACGGCTTCATGCACATCGACAACACCGCCGCCGCCCTGTTCAACGGATTCGGCGAAAGGCTCGTGGACATAGGCGACGACGGGTTGCCGTATATTTCCCTGGCAAATCCAAGCGCCATCGAAAAATTCCTGCACATAACGGAGGTTTTATCGGATTACGACACTTTCCTAAACGCGCACAGGCGGACCCCCGACGCATACACGCACGAAGCGGGGATGTTTGTCTGGGGCAGGTCGCTGTTTTCCTTGGGAGGCGTTTACTACGGCCCTGAAATGAGGGCGATGGAGCAAAATTTCGGGCTTTTGCCCTATCCAAAATTCAACGAGAGCCAAGAATGGTTCAATCCGATCCACTCTGCGGCGATACCGCTTGTGACAGTCCCGATAACAAACGGCGATTTTGAAAATATGGGGCTATTCATAGAGGCCTTCACCTATCAGGGTCACGTCGGCATACGCCCCCAATTCTATGACGTCATGCTGCAGCGGAAAGTGGCTCGGGACGATGAATCCGAGGAAATGCTCGATTTCATTTTCAACAACAAAGTTTTCGACATCGGCGAAACATACAATTTCGGGGACATCTACGGGCAATTCAATAACCTGGTTTGCTCGGGGAATATAAATCTCGCTTCGTGGCTGGACAAAAACACCGTAAAAATCGAACGCGACATCGAGGCGTTCGTCGAGGCGATGAAGGGAAATTAATCATCGAACTCGCTGTAGTATTTTTCATACAGCGCCTCGAGCCGCTCTTCCAAAATGATTTTTTCTTCATAGATTTCACTCAGTTTCGCGTAATCGGCCACCACTTCGTCGTCTTTTATCATAAAATCGAGCTCGGCCATCCTCTTCTCCGCCATCTTAATTTCGAATTCGGTCGTCTTTTTCTCTTTCTCCAATTGATCCTGCCTCTTTTTAGCTTGTTTTTGCCTTTCGTGCTCGATTATCCTCTGTTCTTTTTCGAAGTCTGCGGCATAGCTTTTTTGATCCTGATTTGCGCCGATGTCCAAATACTGTTTTTTGTAGCGCAAAAATTCATCGTAGCCGTCCTTGTAGTCTATATAGCCGCCCGGATATTTGGGGTCCAGCTCGATTATCCGGGTGGCGAGCTTTTTTATGAAATAGCGGTCGTGCGAAACGGCGATTATCGCCCCCCTGAAATTTTGCAGCGCCGCCTCCAGCGCCTCGCGCGAATTTATGTCGAGGTGGTTGGTGGGTTCGTCCAAGACCAGCACGTTGGATTTTTTCAGTATCAGCTTGGCGATGGTCAGCCTCGCCTTCTCCCCGCCGGAAAGCACCCCGACTTTTTTTTCTATGTCGTCGTTTCGGAACAAAAACGCGGCGAGGATGTTGCGCACTTCCAATTGCGTCATGGTTTCATAATCGTCCCAAAGTTCGTCCAGCACGGTGTTTTTGTCGTCCAAATGCTGGTTTTCCTGGTCGTAATATCCCACTTTTGCGTTGTATCCGAAATAGAACCTGCCGGAGTCCGCAGCCAGGTTATTTGTGAGTATTTTGAGCAAGGTGGATTTGCCCGTGCCGTTGGAGCCGATGACAAAGGCGTTGTCCCTCTTTTTTATTTCAAACGAAAGGTTCTCAAAAAGCTTTTTTGGCTCAAATGACTTCGAAAGATCGACGACCGTCAAAACGTCGTCGCCCGATTCAATGGCTTTGTTGCGCTTTTTGTCGCCGAATGCCAATTTTATCTTGTCCGGCGTTTTGTCGGGCCGCTCGATTTTTTCCATCCTGTCCAGCATCTTTTGTTTGCTGAAAGCCTGCCTCACCAATTTTTCGCGCCCCCAGTTCTTCAGCCGGGTGATCATCGCCTCTATGCGCTCGATCTCCCTTTGCTGGAGTTCGTACCTGCGCTGCCTAAGTTCCCTGTCTTCGGCCTTTTTGTTCAAAAATTCGCTGTAGTTGCCCTTGCACGAATACGCCCTCGTGTTTTCCAACTCTATCGTTTTGTTTGTCACGTTGTCCAAAAAATATCGGTCGTGGGAGATGAGCACCACGGTTTTCTTGTAGTTTTTCAGATAATTTTCGAGCCATTCCAAGTTCGAGATATCCACGTGGTTGGTGGGCTCGTCCAAAAGCAGGATGTCGGGCTCCGCCAAAATCAATTTTATAAGCCCCACGCGCGTTTTTTGGCCGCCGCTGAGCGTGGATATCTTCTGATCCCATGTTTCCGGCAAAAAGCCCAGCGATTCGAGGGTGGATTTCGCTTTGCCCTCGTATCCGTATCCGCCTTTTTCCTCATATTCCGCGAGCAGCCCCGATTGCATATCCAGGAGTTTTTGCAAATATCCGAGTTCTCCTTCGTTGTTTTCGTGGAGCCCTGCATCATATTCGGCGAGGCGGCGCTCAATTTCCGCCATTTTCAGTTCGAGATTTTTGAGCGGGGCAAAAACGCCCATAACCGAGCTGTATACGCTGTCGTTTTCGTTTAATGCGGGCTCCTGCCGCAAAACGCCCACGCTGGCGTCCTTTTTTATCGAAACTCCGCCGCTGTCGCTTTGCAGTTCTCCCGTAATTATCCGAAAAAGCGTGGTTTTGCCCGCCCCGTTGTTGCCGATGACGCCGACTTTGTCGCCCTCTTCGACATAAAACGAGATATCGCTTAATATTTCCTTCGCCCCCACCGAAAAACATATGCCATCGCAGTTCAATACAATCATTTCAAATATACCAAAGCCTTGCATTCAATTTTTTTTGCCCATAAATATAATACCACAAATATCGCCCGTTGTCAAGAAATCGGAAAAAGCAAAAAATTATATAGGCGAAAATTGTTAATTTTTTTGAAATGCCTTGACTTTTTTGCCGAGATTATGTAGAATAACGGTAACGAGTTGCGAAAAGAAGATAGCGCAACCAAATTTTAAGGAGGGAAACCGGAATGAAAAAGCAATCAAAGAGGTTTTTGAGCGCGTTGCTGTCGGCGGTGATGGTGTTCGGGCTGCTGGCGTTCAATGCGGCCGCCGAGGAACTCACCTTCGACGGCACGCAGAGCGGGTGGGCGAAGTCGGAACTGCAGGAGGCCTACGACTACGGGCTGACCTACCCGGCGATCATGGGCAACTACAAATCCTTCATCACGCGCGAGGAATTCTGCACCATCGTGGTCAAGCTGTACGAGAAGCTGACAGGGGAAACGGCGGCACCGATCACGCCCAACCCGTTCGTGGACACGAGCAACCCGGAGATACTGAAGGCGAACAAGCTGAAGATCGTGTTCGGCACTTCTGACGACACGTTCGCGCCCCACGCGAACATCACGCGGCAGGAGATATGCGTGATGATCTACCGTGCGCTGGACGCGGCGATAGAGGGGTTGGACAAGAGCGAGGGGGGCGCGTTCGCCTTTGCCGACGCCGACAAGATAGCGAACTGGGCATATGCTGCGATGCGGTTCTGCAACAAAAACGAGATCATGAACGGCACGTCGGACACGACGATCGACCCGCTGAGCAACACGACCCGCGAGCAGGCGATCGCGCTTCTCAAGCGCACTTATGTGAGCTACAAAACGGAAGCGCAAAATGAGGAAGACGAAGAAGAGGAAGACGAAGAAGAGGAAGAAGAGGAAGAGGAACCCGAAGAAGAGGAAGACCCCGAAGAAGAGGAGGAAGATGATCCCGAGGAGGCAGATGATCCCGAGGAGGCAGATGATCCCGAAGAAGATGAAGATGATCCCGAAGAGGAAGATGATCCCGTTGTCAGCACCCCTATTAAAAAGATACCAAAAACGGAACTCATCGTAAAAGAAGCCGATAAACTAACAACAGGATTTAATAAATGGGGGGATATTTTAGCGGGATTAAGTCTCGTAAGTGGTAACACAGTAACCGAAGCCGACAAGCCCGGCATAAAATACCTTGCCGAAATCGGGCGCGGGTACAATGTTTTCGGCAGATATGCTACCAACAAATCATTGAAAGCCGCTGTGCTGGATCTCGACAAATTGATAAACAAAGGGCAAATTCAACATGGTGATATGCCCGTCAGCGATTTCAATCACTTTGAGGGCACATCGCTGGAGGAATACGCCAAAGATATGACAGACTCCGCAAAATTGAAAGGCGGTTTTTTGGGCTTTAAGGCAAGTATAGAAACCAGTTTCAGTTCGTCCTACAGAAGCAAAGTGACAAGCTATTACAGTACCATCAACTATCTTGTCAGAATCGACAATCTGTTTATCAAACCCAGCTGCAACTACAAGGACTATCTTTTGCCCGATGTGAAGGCGATTCTCGATACAGGGAAATATGGCAGCAAGACTATGACTCCGAAAGAAATATTTGACGCTTATGGAGGCTATGTGTTGGTGAACGGCATATTCGGGGGCAGACTGGAATACAATGTTGCCGCCAATTCGGAATTTTGTTCCAGCTATAGCAATTTTATGGCAAATGTGCAAGCGAGTTACAACGCCGGAATGGGTTCCGTCAGCGGGACATTGACCCATGAACAAACGGTGCAGAGGGAAAGTTTTT
The DNA here is from genome assembly GCA_009782405.1 of Oscillospiraceae bacterium. The sequence continues at coordinate 1,872 of WRJC01000030.1, read as the reverse complement.
TGAACAACAGCTCCACAACCGTTATAACCTACGGCGGGACTGCCCAAGACGGGATCACGCTCTCCAACAGCCAGCAAACTGCGGCTAATCTTCAAGCGTGGCGCGATTCCGTGCCAGACAAACCGACATTGGTGGAGTTTGCCGAAAGCGGTTCGTTGATTCCGATTTGGGAATTGTGTTCAACCGAACAAAGGGCCAATGAACTCAAAAACGCTTTTGAAGAATACTCGAAAGACAATACAAATAAACTGATATTTCCGAAAATAGTGGCCGTCGTTTACGAACATGATAATAAGATCGGCGAATCACGTACATTCGACACGAGCCAATTGGGCAACCACAGCAGTATGGGCGCTATCGGTTTCAACGATAAAATTTCCTCACTCGAGGTCACGGCCGGGTATCGCGTGATAGCTTATGAGCACGCGAATTTCAATGGTCGATGGATGGTTTTTGATGGCGGTTATTGGCATTCGCTTGGAGGTACTTGGATCAACGGCAAAATATCCTCATTAATCATCGAGGAAGCAAAAGAGAGCAATATGGTGGTGGCGGAAATATTTGAGGATGCGAATTACAAAGGCAGGGCGCAGCAGCTTCTGCTCGGAAATTATCCCAATATGGATAATTTGCACGTAAGAAACGACAAAGCCAGTTCCATCAAAGTCAAGCCCGGCTATAAGGTGCTGGCTTATGAGCATGCCAACTATGGGGGCAAATGCGTGGAATATACTACAAACACCTCCTACGTTGGTTCTTCATTCAACGATAAGATTTCATCGCTGAAGGTCGTAAAAATTAACTGACAGGCAAAACAGAGCGAAAGAAAGCGCAGGGGGCTGGAAATATTTTCCGCCCCCTGTGCGTTTTTTCGCGTTTTGGAAAATATTTTACGAAACCTTAACGACAAGACTTGTGGTGGCTACAAAACGGTGGCCGATATTATCCACCATTACACCGAATCCTTCTATTGTGCGCACACCGAGCAGAAACATATCTCCCGATTCGGCAAAAACAATCTCGTCGTTGGTCGTATATCCCTCGGCGGCAAGTATCGCATAGCCGTAATCGCGTTCAATCAATTGGTTGGTCGCGGTGTAAAAGCGTTTTTTACCGCGCGGAACGATACCTGCGTCATGCAGCAATTGTTTTGGAAGCCACGACAATTCCGACCCCGTGTCGACCAATACTTCAAGCGGAGCCGTTTTGCGATCCTCGTCCTTAGGATTGATAGCCGTAAGGGCAACTTTAAACATACTCATATTTATTTTCCTTCATTTGCCCTTTATATTTGTTTTTGCATTATTATACGCTTTCATTTTATCATTTTTTGCCCCGCTTGTCAAGCGATTTGAATTTCTAAAGAAGTTTCAGCGCGGCTTCCAGATCGGATATGAGATTGTCCGCGCCCTCGAGCCCTATGTGCAGCCGAATCAGGTTGTCCTTGCAGCCGAGCCATTCCATTTGATTTGAACCGCTTTCGGCGAGGAATATGCGAAGGCTCTCGAAGCCTCCCCAGGACGGGGCGGCATGGAAAAACCTGAGCGTGTCGAAGGCCGTTTTCACTTTTTCGGGATTGCCCGGGACTTCCACGCTCATAAGCCCGCTCGATCCCGTCTGCTGGCGCATGATGAGTTCGCGCTGAGGGTGCGATTTCAGCCCCGGGTAGTGCACGGCGCCTATTTTCGGGTGTTTTTCAAGGTACTCGGCGACTTTTGTCGCGGCTGCTTGGTGCGCCTCAAGCCTCAAGCGCAGAGTCCTCAGGCCGCGCAGCATAAGCCAGCCTTCCATCGGCCCGAGTATTCCGCCGTAGAGCGCGCGGTTGCCGGCCAGCCTGTCCATAAAAGCGGGATCGGAGCCCACTGCGGCCCC
>WRJC01000029.1 GCA_009782405.1 Oscillospiraceae bacterium | reverse complement strand
GCGTGCCGTGTCCCATGCCCGAAATCGTCGGTATATATTACGGGAATATTGTGGCCGGCTCCAAAACGTTCGAGGCAGCCAAGCAGATCATCGGGGACATTGACAGAGTAATGCCCGAAAATCAATCCTGTCACGCTCTGCATGAATTCGCTTTGCCCGATAAAGGCGAGATATGTGCCTACCGCGCCGACATCGCTGAATTTTTCGTGGTCTTCGAGAAACAGCAAATATTTTTTGGCGCTGTCGTAGCCAAAATATTTATTGGCGAGCATAAGCCCGAACAGCGAAGAATAGCCGCCGATCAGCGTGCCCTCGCAGTTTCCCCCGCGCAAGGTTTTCCATTTGCTGTCGCAAACGAATTTCTCCGCGCTGTGTCCCTCGACGAAGTGGGAGCAAAACTGCATATAGTCGTAATACCGCAAATCGGAAAATTGTCCCGCTCCAAACCCATAATATGTGATCAGCCCCGTCCGGGAATGAATGGCGTTCAATATCGAAGTGCCGTCGCTGTAGCTGCTAAAAAACTTCGGATTGCGGCGGATATTTTCGTAGTCGATGTGCGGCAGGATTTCCGCCGCGCTATCGCCGCCGGAAAACAATATCATTTGAACGGAATCATCCGCGACCAAATCGTTGAGGTCGGCGGCGCGTTCCTTTGCGCTTGCGGCGTAGCCGTAAGTGTCTTTGGCGAAATTATCTCCGAGTTTCGCCCTGTACCCAAACCTTTCCATTGCGCCGACGATACTATCGTAGCGCTCCATGTCCGCTACATGGCTCGGGCAGAATATCCCTATCGTGCCGCCTTGCGGCAATCTTTTTGCCTGCATATTTTTATACCCCGCTTTTTCATAAATCCAAAATTTTCGGCGTGCCCATTTTTGTCATGGCTTGAATACATAAATCAAAACCGTAGGACTTACGGGGTTAGCTTGTGTAATCTGATTCCGTTAGGAATCTTGAACAGTAAGACCCCGCTTCTTACCGTTAGCGTAGTCCGTGGGAGCTTGTCACTTTTACCATGCTCTTTGCCCTTTTATTATATCACAGCCTATTATTATTTGTAATAATATCTCGTAAAGATTTTGTAACAATTCAATTGAAGGGGAGGGGGAAAAAAGTTTGCGAAAAATTCACATGAAAGCAACTGAAAAAAGTCGGGAATAGGATAAAATAGAAGCATGAATATATTTTTTCTCTCTTTTATCTCGATTTTCCCCCCAATTGATATAGTTACGAATACAGAAAGGAAAAAACATGGCAAGCTTAACAAAAAAAGAGCGGGTGTTAGCTGTACTGAACGGTGAAATCCCCGACAGAGTGCCGATTTTTGACTATCTCATACACGATGGCGTGTTCAATCATTTCGGAGCGGAATCCATACCGTTACGGAGCGACAAACATCATATCGCCGCCTGCGCAAAATGCCTTGACTTATGTCATCCGTTAGGAGGTTTGCCGCGTGAACCGGGCAGGATAATAAACGACGACGGCTCAAAAACCATTGTTGAGCGTTGGATGTCATGGAATATACCTGCCCCGTCACAATCTTTACTGACTGATTCCGACGGCAAAATAAAAGAAGAACTTGAAAAGCAGATAGAGCAGTGTGAAAGCCGTATAGGTGAAGCCAAGCCTGACGCGAAAAAAGACGCTGTCGAAAATGCCCGTTCGCTTGAGCCTTACACGGGAGATATGGTTTATATAACTGCGTGGGCGTGTACTGCGCTTCCATACGGAAATACTGAAAGGAGAATGCTGGCGTATGCTGACTACCCCGAACTTGTGGAGAAAAAAATGCGCCTCGACAACATTCTGACACTTGAACGGCTGCAAGCGACTGCATATAAAGAAATCTCGCCGGTGGCGATAATATGGGACGATATTGCGTACAAAAATCGGCTGTTCTACCCTCCCGATTTGCTTGAACGGCTGTACTTCCCTGCGCTCGCGGAGATATGCGGCTTGTTTCACTCACGCGATATACGCGTACTTTTCCACTCCGACGGCGATGTTACGTCGGTTCTGCCGAATCTCATAGATTGCGGAATAGACGGCTTGAACCCGGTGGAAACAAGCGCGGGCATGAACTACGCTGATATCAAGCGCGATTACGGCGATAAAATTACTATTGTCGGAGGCATGGATGCTGTTGATGTGTTGGCGTTGGGCAGCATTGACGAAGTTGCGGCGGAAACAAAAAGGCTGATAAATATAGCGGGAAAAAGCGGGGGGCTGATTGCGGCATCGTCGTCAGGTCAGATAGATATGAGTATGCCGGCTGAGAATGTTGTTGCATTTTATGAAACCGTATGGGATTATGGCAGATACTGATAAATATTATTATAAAAACAAAAACTAAATAAAAGCGGAGAAAATATTATGTTAAAAATAAGTTTGATAGGCGCGGGGAGCGGTTGTTTTTCGTTAGGACTCGTCCGCGATGTATGCGCGTCAAAGTATCTTTCGGGCAGTTTAGTAAGCCTGATGGATATAAATAAAGAACGCCTTGACGCAGTTTATGAACTCTGCGTCCGTTACACAAAAGAAATCGGCGGCAATATGCATTTTGAAAAAACGCTTGACCGTGTTGAATCATTAAAAGGCGCGGGTTTCGTTGTAAACACCGCGCTCGCCGCTCCGCACCGGCACCTGAAAGACGGTTTTGAGATAGCCGAAAAACACGGTTTCAAATTCGGTGGCAGTTATCACATCATGTACGACGAGGCATTTTGGATCAACTTCTACCAGTTCAGACTTTTTGAATCGCTGACGCAGGATATTCTGACATACTGCCCCGGCGCATGGCATTTGATGGTGGCTAACCCCGTCGTAGCGGGAACGACGCTCATACAGCGCAAATACCCGGAGGCAAAAATGGTCGGGCTGTGTCACGGATATTCCCATGCAAATCATATCGCAAAGAATTTTGGCTATGATTACGGGGATATAACTTTCCAAATGCCCGGCGTAAACCATTTCGTATGGCTTAACAGCGGTTATCTGAAAGATAAAAATCTTTTTGATTTGATTGAAGAACGGCGCAAAACCGGCGATTCTATGCCGTTCAGCAAAATACACGATGATTTTTATAAACGTCACGGCGTAATCGGCATCGGCGACACATTGAACTGGACGGGCGCAAGCTGGCCGTGGTGGTATCATTCAGACGACGAAGTTGAGCGCAGTTACGGCGCAGACGATCCCATGGACGGCTGGAACGGATATTTCAACAGCGTCGCAAAAAATGCGGCGGATATTATAGAACTGGCAAAAAAACCTGACCGCTCCGTGAAAGAATTTCTCGGCGACGGCAGCGACGATTTGATAATACCCCTTGTCGAATCAATAGCGTGCAACATACCGAAAATAAAATTCGTGAATTTGTTGAACAGAAGTGGCTTGGTTCCCGGAGTGCCGGAAGATTTCGCGGTGGAAGTTCAGGCGTTGTGTCAGAAAGACGGCGTATATCCTATTCAAACAGACCCGCTTCCGCGCACAGTCGTTGCGTATATCCTGCGCGACCGCGTTGCACCCGTCGAAATGGAACTTGAGGCATACCGTACCGGTCGCATTGAATGGCTTGAGGAACTGGTGATGATGGACAAATGGGCGTCGTCGCTCAGGCAGGCGAGAGAATTCATAAATGAAATTCTGAACCTGCCGTATCATTCCGAAATGAAAACGCATTTCAGCGGTTGACTAACTATAGGCAACCTCTAAAAACCATGTTTGGGGATGCCTGATTGATTACCATTATACCATATAAACTGGGTTTCGTCTCCCTTTTTGCTTTTGCGAATATCAAAAATCCCATTCCGCACGGCATGACAAAAATGTGAAGTCAGGATTTTTTGAAAGCTACCCATCTTTTCCAGCATACTTACTATCGTTTCTAAAAGTTCGTTCTCCGGTATCAGTCACGCCATAATATCCGACAGCGAAAATTCTTTGATTTAGCGTCAAGAGTAATAATATCAATCTGTAAATTCCGGTCGTGCGCCCGTACAACGGATTCTTTTCCGATAATATTTCTTTCTCGATAAAACTCATCGCGCTGCCGCACAGAACAATCATGACGTTTTGATTTTTAAGCTGTTCATCCCATAATATTTGCAGAATTGACGGGATTGACGAATTTCCTTTGCACATATACGGGAATTCGTCGATAATCAACAGTTTCTTAGCACCGTTAGTCGGCCATTCTAAAATCGCTTTGAATGCCAACTCCCAATCCGAAAAAAAATTAATGTACTTAGAGGCCGGACTGCCGGCTTTTAAAAAAGTTAAAGCTGCACGACCATGTTGTCGTGGGCGGGGACGATGCCGTGCGGCATCAGCCGTTCGCATAGCTGCTCGTGGGTGCCGTGCAGGGTTTTCGCCATGTGCGAAACCATGAAGCGGCCGCAATGCGGCTTAAGCGTCATTGCCATTTCCAAAACCATGCGTATGTTGTTGTGCTCGAATATGCGGTAGTCGCCCTCCGCATCCCCGACAGTGCAGTCGAATATGAGCATATCGGGCTTAAACGAACATATTTTTTCATATGTATCATACAAAAACCAAGAGCCGTCGCAGCAATAGAACAGCTTCTTGCCTTCGCTGTCCTCCACCGCTATGTGGTTCGCCACGGCGCATGTCCCGTGGTTGGCCTCGCAAGCCGTGAGCGCATAGCCCCCGATCAAATCTGGCTCGCCGCGCTTCAGCTCATGATATTTCGCACCGTTTTCGCATAGTTTTTTTACAGTTTCCTCGCAGTAATAGTCCCCGTGCCGGTGGGTGTTGGCGATATGGCGTATGCCATGTGCCAAATCTCCATAGCCGAAAGTTTCGGCGAATTCGAAAACGCACGGCCCCGGATCGAGAAGCAGTACGCCGTCGATCAGAAGCGACGAAAAACGCCTGTAGTCCATATCCCGCGAAGGCTTCGATATGTCCCAGTCGGCGGCTCCGGTCCCCAAAAAATGCAGTTTCACGCTAATCCCCCCTAACTCTCCTCATCGCCTGACATGATCTTTATTATCCCTTCGATGCCATCCGCGTTTTTGAGCCTGTCCATGCGCGTTTTTTCGATTTCCGAAAGTTTTTTTGCCCTTTGGAGAACCTCGGACAGATGCTCCCTCGGAAATTTCACCGCGCCGTTTTCGTCCATATGGATCATCTCGCCGGGGCATATGTCCATGCCGGCCACGCTCACGGGCACATTTACCGCATGGACGGCAAAATCGCCGTGCCCGGCGACTGCCCCGGTCGCGAGATACTGCACCCCGAGTTCGCGCAGCTCGTCTATATCCCTCACCGGGGCGTCGGATATGACCCCCAAAACTCCCGCCATTTTCATGGCTGTGGTCATGTTTCCGCCGCTCACGGCGAATTTCTTCTTGTATTTTTCCGGCAAATTGTTTTTTATGGCTAATATCGCAGGTTTCGGGGAATTGCCGACCGCGCGCAAAACATCGCCGAAAGAGAGCCTTTTAAAGCCGGGCGTGGGCATTCCGAAAACGCATGTCACGGCATAACCCGCGATTCGCCCCAATTTTGGGTACAGGCATTTGAGCGTTTCGTCCGTGTACCAAGCTGATTCCCAGGGCTCATAAAGGCCCAAGCATATTTCCCTGTTTTCGGGGTAGGTGGCCACTACATTGGTGATCGTCGGCGTGTCGAAATTTTTCAGTTCTTGCAATATTTCCGTTTCTGTCATGATATTGTCTTCCTTTTCTTTAACATTTCCGATTTTGTCGGCAGCATGAAGAGTTCGCTCCATGTTTTGCAATTGTTATATCATATTTTTCCGCAAAAGTCAACAGGGAAACTCAAAAAATGTCTAAAAACACGGAAACGCCCCAAATGAAAAACGCGAAAAAAATGTTGACAAAAACGCGAAAAAGTCGTATAATCAAAAAAAAAGATCGCATCGTGAAGCGAAACGGACGAAAGGATTTCACATGAAAAAACCAAACATACTTTTCATCACGGCGGATCAAATGCGGCGGGACACGTTGGGTTGCTACGGCAATAATCTCGTCTGCACCCCCAACATAGACGGCCTCGCCGCCCGCGGGGTCCTGTATGAACGCGCCTACTGCCAGAGCCCGATTTGCATACCTTCGCGAGTCACCATGATAACCGGCAAAACCGCGCAGCACCACGGCGCGACCCTGCACAACACGGCGATGCGCGAAAACGAGCTGACAATCGGGAATGTTCTCCAAGAAAACGGGTACCGCACGCATTTCGTGGGCAAGCCGCATTTTTCCTCGCAGCAGAACACCGGATTCCGGGAGAGCATCGCCGACTGGCGCGAAGACAAATGGAACAGCTGGAATGGCCCGTATGCCGGTTTCGAGACGCTCGAAATGATACTCGGGCACTCCAATCCGCTCCTCGCGCACTACGGGGAGTGGCTGCGCGAGAATCACCCGCAGCATATCCAAAAATTCATTTACGAAAACATGAGGCCAATCGACGTGAGCTGCGGACAGGGCGTGTACAAAAACGACGTGCCGGAAGAAGCGTATTCCTCGACCTATGTCGGCGAAAGGAGCTGTGCATATATAAAGGAACGGGCTCTAAGCGGGGAGCCTTTCTATTGCTTTGCGAGCTTCCCCGACCCGCACTGGCCGATATGCCCGCCCGAGCCGTGGTTCTCCATGTACGACGGCCTCTCAAACGATCAGATCGCCGATTATATCACTCCCTATGCCGGAGAGCGCGACAGGGAAGAGTCCCCGCCCGCATTCAAGCAGTTTGCCCCATATGACGGCGGCGGCCACTTCATGCAAAACCCCGGGGACGCATACAAGATAACGCGCGCCTATTGGGGCTCGGTTGGCCTGATAGACAAAAACGTCGGCAAAATGTTGGATACGCTGAAACAATGCGGAATCGAGGACGATACCATCGTCGTCTTTACCGCCGACCACGGGGACTATATGGGCGCGCACGGGATGATGGCAAAAGGCGGGTTTGTCTGGGAGGAGTTCATCAACATACCGTATATCGTGAGCTATCCGGCGAAATACAAACCGAAAAGATCGGATTTTTTGCTTTCGCTGACCGACGCGGTCCCCACGATTTTGGAAAGCGCGGGGATTTCGCCCGAGGCGCTTGCCGCCGACGGGGTCTCGCACCACGATATGCTCGCGGGAAACGGGGGGCAGGCGCGGGACAGCGCGATGGTCGTCCATTTCGCAAATTCAAAAGACAAACGCTGGCCCGACATACACTGCTTGATTTGCGGGTGGCATAAGTTCGTGTACCACGCGGGTTCCGGCAAAGGCGAACTGTATGAGCTTGACGCGGACCCCCGGGAAACGAAAAACCTGTACGAGGATCCCGCATATGCCCAAATACGCCAGCGGCTCACCGCCAAGCTTTTGGACGAACTCATACTCGAGCGCGACATGGCGCCTTTGCAAATGACAAAAAAAGCGGACCACTACGGCGAGCACGAAATGAAGCATGAAAAATGGAAAACCGAATTTGACCGCTTCAAATGAAATTGGCGAAAAAGAAGCGGCCGGGGGATTGCGGCCGCTTTTTTTTGCTTGTTTTGATTTTGTCTACAAAAGGTCCATGAATTTTTCTTTATTATCGGCGAGGAAAACCATCGCCCTGTCGCCGCGCGCCATCAAGTCAGAGGTTTCAGCCGTCTCGGCAAAGTATCCATAGCCTTTCAGATAGGTGGCGCATAAGACGTAGTAGACAGACTGCTTTTCCTCTGCGGTCAGCGGGCTTATGCTGTCATAGCCTTTGAGCATATCCGTCAGTGTTTTCAAATATTTCCCGATTTCAGGCTGGGCGTTTATTTCCCCGGCTCCCCAGGTTATGTCATAAATCCTCGGGAAAGACAGATTGTATGCTTCAAAGCCCTTGAAGCCCGCCACTTCGCCGTCTTCGTAAACGGCGCAGTCCCCGCAGAGGTTTCCGTGAATGAGTTGCTTTGGGAGCTTTTCGTTCAGCTCGCCGAAAGTTTCTATATAATCGTCGAAAAAAGCATCGCCGATTCCCATATCGTGTTTTTTGACCGCCGGGATGGCATTTTTCCCCTGCTCGTACAGATTTCCCTCGTAGGGCTTCACCTCATCCTGCACGGTTTTCAACGCTTTATGGAGTTTGGCTATGGCCTGCCCGAGCAAAAACCCATGCCGCTCGCGCAGCTCGTTGTTTTCCAGGCGCCCGATTTCGTCGTCGGTCAGCGGGCGGAGGTTGAGCGGCTCCCCCATCTTTCGGACGAGCAGGAAAATTTGCCCGCAGTCAAGATAATCTTCGCCGGATTTCAATGGCACCGGCAGGAACTCCGAGGAAAGCCCCTGTTGCTTCAACGCTTTCGCTATCTTGATGTTGCATAGCATTTTTGAGCGTTCGTTTGTTTTTAGGTAATGGCGGTCGCCGACCTGCCAGGTTTTCCATTCGGATTTTTCCTTGGTTTCCCATTCGGTATGGGTCACATCCTCGATTTTCAAGTCCGCCGGAATATCCCAGCTGCCGAGCATATTTTTGATTTCATCTGTGGTTTGCATAATAGATACCTCCGATTTTTTGCACATGTTTAAATATTTTTTTGGGGAGCAGCCGTACATCTTCACAAATGCCTTATAGAACCCCGCATAGGTGTCAAAGCCGTATTCCAGCACCACGCCGATAGCTTTTCGGCCCGCTGAAATTTCGGCGAGAGCATGGTCCAAACGCCTTTTTAAAACATAGCTCGCAACGGTCGATTCCATCGCCAAAGCGAACAGGCGGCAGAAATGCCCGGCGGAATAATTCGCCATCCCGGCGAGTTCATCCGCCGTTATATCGGTTTTCAGATTTTGCTCAATGTAGCTAAGCGAAGATTTTATAAACTCCTGCATGATGATCGGCTGCCCTGCTTTCCTCTTTTTACCGCGGTATCTTTATTATACACCACAAATCCAAGGAAAACATTTCCTATATCGACATGTTCGCCTCAAAATACACAGTATATCGTTCATAGCCGATTTCCTTGAGCGGGACGAAGCGCGTGTTGAATTGTTGGCCCACGGTGCAAAAATTGTTTTTCCAGCTGCCCCATTCGCGCTCATTGTCGTGGACCAGCAGGTTTTCGGGTTTTTCGGGCAGCTTCAGCGAACGCGAATCGTCGCACAGGCCGGCAAGGGCCATCGGCCCGTAACTAAACGAGACAAGGTCGTCGTTTCCGGGTATTGCGCTCATGGCGATGCCCATGGGGAACACAAGTTTGATCGTGTCGCCGTTTTTCCAAATCCGCCCGGCGTCCAAAAATCCATTTTCGTCGGTTGCGCATTCCGCTTTCTTTTCGTTTATGTACATGCAGGGCGCTCCCTTTATCCAATAGGGGACGCGGAAACGCAAATTCAGCTTCGCTTCGTTTTCTGCGGAAATCCAAAAGCGCGCGACATGGCAGTCGGGATGGGAAAAAGAGCTGCCCGCGAGCGAATCGCGCGTCTGGCGTAGGCTCACGGTTTGGCCGTTTTGCCCGATTCTCGCCTCGGAATCAAAATACTGGCATACATAGAGGGCATCGCCGTTTTGATAATATATGCCCCGGTTCATCAGCGCGTTTGACTGAACCAACGTGCCGTGGCAGCAGAAGAAATCCTGCGTCTCGCTCGCCCATCCCTTTCGCGCGCCCGGCATGAGCGGCAAGAAATATGTCAATAGCCCGCTGTGCGGCATATCGGACACGGCCCCGTGCGTAAATTCGCCTTTCCAGTATGACTGCGCCATTATGCCGTTATACAGGTTTTGTTCCCAATAATCGGCATATTTCGCCTTGCCTGTCCAGCGAAAGAGATATTCCGCGAGTCGCATCATATTGTATACGGTGCAGTATTCCTGGGTTTTTTCCCCGAGCCGTTGGTCGAGCTTCTGCATGGGCGTCCATATTTCGCCGCAGGTCTGGCCGCCGGTCGCATATGAACCGCGAAACGTCACGGCGCATTCCCAATATGCCTCCGCTATGTCGCGGTACCGTTTCTCCCCGGTCACATCGTATGCCCGCGCACAGCCTATGATTTCGGGGATCGTGGTGTTCGCGTGCATATTTGTCAGCGGATCGCCCCCATCTATGAGCGCGTCGAAAAGGCGCGCGCGATAGTATTTGTCCATGAGTTTCAGATATATGCCGTTGCCCGTCAGTTCCAAAAGCTGCGCCCATATCTCGAGCATTCCCCCGGTTTCCACGTCGAGTATGTCGTCGAATTCGTCGCGGGTGAAATTCTCGGTCCAGCGCAAAAACCATTTGGCGAAGGATTCGGCTATTTCGAGCGCCTGCGCACACCCGGCATGCTGGGCCATGTCCAAGAGGCCCATGAAGGTTTTGTGTATGGTATATTGCGGCGCCCATGCCGCTTTGCGGTTCGCTATCCAGTACAGATATTTTTCGGGGATGGAAGCTACCCATTCCCCTCCGTTGTTTTTCTGGCATTCGGCGAGCTCGGCGACCATCGCTTCGGCGCGGGCTTTTATCTCCCGGTTGCCGGTCGAATAGTAATACGAAGCCGCAGCCGAAAGCCAATGGCCCATAAAATGCCCCCTCACCTGGCATGTCGGCGATTCCCAGCCCCCATGGATGCCAGCCGGGATAGCCGGGCTCTGATAGCGCCCCGCTTCGAACATATGGTTGCGCAGCAGGTTGTCCGCGGAAAGGGACATCATATAGTCGAGATTCGCTTTTTTTCGGCCGGCCAATTCGCCGTCGAACAGAATCACTTCGTCTTTGCTCCATAATGCGCGCATAAAATCAACGCCTCGCTTTTTTGTTAATCTTCATATTAATCGGATACGCCAATTATACTCTTTCAATTTCAATTTGTCAACAAATCTACGCAAACGCCCCGCGAAAAAAAGTGTTGACAAAAAACAAAAAAAGTCGTATAATCACAACGACGAAAGCTTGTCTTATATAACAAACAAAAAAGAGGGTATGCAAATGGATAAATACGAATTATTCAAAAACATCATGGAACACAAAAGCGACAGATGCGGGTTTTGGCATGGAAACCCGCATCCGGAAAGCAACGCAAAATTGCACAAATATTTCGGCGTGAACAGCGATTTTGAACTCGGCTTGAAACTCGGGGACACGTTTACTTGGATTCCCGACGGCAGGGGAGTTTACAGGCACCCGGATGGAGGCCACGCGTTTGATTTGTACAAAAACAAAAATATCCCCCATTTGTCCGAATTGACGGACGATGAAATCGAATTGGCCGAACGGTTAAATTGGCCCGAAGCCAAATATTACGATTTTGCCGATTTCCAAAACGCGAAAAATGCGGCGAAAAAACACAAAATCCCGATACTAAGCGGAGCTTGGGCTCCATTTTATCACGTCGTGGCCGATATGTTCGGCATGGAAAACTATTTCGTGAAAATGCACACAGACCCAAAGTTAGTCATATCCGTCACGGAACGCGTCGTGGATTTTTATTTGGGCATGAACAAAAAATTGTTCGACGAATATGCGCCCGAAGTAGACGCGTGCTTTTTCGGCAACGATTTCGGGACGCAACTCGACTTGATGATTTCCCCCGAAATGTTCAAAAAGTTCGTCATGCCGTACCAAAGAAAAATTGCGGCCCAAGCCAAATCCTATGGCCTGTATGCGATTTTGCATTCTTGCGGTTCGGTGGTAAAAGCGATACCGGAAATAATCTCGGCAAAAATCGACGGGCTTCATCCGATACAGGCGCTTGCCGCGGGGATGGACGCGGAAAACCTGGCGAAAAAATTCGGCGGCAAAATCGTTTTTATCGGGGGAGTGGATACGCAGATTCTTTTGAGGGAAGGGACAGCGGCGCAGATAAAAGACGATGTGAAAAGGTTGAAAAATCTTTTCGGCGACAATTTTATCGTTTCTCCGAGCCATGAAGCGGTCCTGCCCGACATCCCCCCCGAAAATCTCGCAGCCGCCGCAGAAGCCGCTCAACAATGATGAAATATCGTCAATCCAAATCTGTTATCTTTTCGATTTTCTTTTCTATGTCCTTTTCCACTTTCGGTTTGGATTTTTCAATTTGGGAAATGAAATTCCTGTCGTCTTTGTCCACCATCGTGTCTATGAGCCCCCTCATCCCGCCGAAATCGCCTATCAATCCTATGTCGTACACCCTGTTGGCGAATATTATGTCGAGCATTTCCGAGCTTTCTTCGTCCCGGACGTATTTGCCGTTGAGCGCTATGTCGTAATAGGCCGGCTGGAGCGCATATTTCGACTTGCAATTGAAGGCTTCGAGAAACAGCCCCGTCCTTTCGGGGTTTCCGCTCGATATGGGTATCGTTATGCAAGTGGAAACGTGGAAATTTACCGTGCAGAAATAATCGGTCTGGCTTTCGTCCCATTTGGGTATCGGGAGTATTCCGAAATCCGCTTCCATGCTCCGGAGCGGCTCTATGTCGCGGAGCCGAATCCAGTAGTACAACACCCGGTTTTCCTCGAACATCGACTGCCCCAGCACGAAAGCGTTTGTCACGCCCTCGTTGTATGTCATGTGTAAACGGTACGTGTTTGCTGGATCGTTCATTATTTCGAACACTTTTTCCAAAATCATTATGCTTTTTTCGCTGTCGAGGGTGAAATACGGAAAATCGTTTCCGTCTTTTTCGCCGAAATTTCCCCCGGCCCCGTGAAACAGGCAGTGCAAAACGTCCCTGTACTGCATGAACCCGTATTTGTCATTCCTATCCATTTTCCCGTCGCCGTTTATATCCGCTGAAACTTGTTTCACTTGCGAATAAAAAACGTCGAAAGTCCATTTGCCCTCTTTGACCAATTGGTACGGGATGTCAAATTGGTGTTCTTGGATCAATTGTTTGCTGAAAACGAAAGCGCCGGTGGAATCGTTGTTAAGTATGAGCATATCGCCGGAAGTGTAGTAAAGCTTGCCGCCTATCGAAAGCGATTTGTTGGCATTTTGGTCCCACCATTTGTTTTCGAGGTTCATCGCGCCCACATTTCCGAGATTTAGAAGCAACCCGTCTGCCGCGAGGTTTATCCCCTGGTTTAATGGGGGGAGGGCGACGTCATATTCGTCGTCGCCGGATTTTATGGTTTTCCGCAAATCGTTCACCATGCTAAAAGACTGGAATTCTTCGATATTGCAATTGTATGCGTCCTCTATATATCTGTTTCTTCTGTATACGGCGTCGTTAATCGTTTCGCCGGTTTCTTCGCCGGCGTATATGTCCCTGTTTCCCCAAATGTCCCATTCCGGGCTGTTTTCCCTGCGGGATATGAAATGGAACGTGTAGCCGCCGAAATCTTCGGGCAAAATGCCCGCGAGCATTTCTTTTTCCTCTTTTTCGCGCTCTTCTTTTTGCGATTCGGCATTCGGTTTTTCGTCATTTTCCGAATCCGGATCGCCCGAATCGTTTTCGGTTTTTTCGTTTTGCGCGACAGGTTCGCTTTTTTTTTCGCCGCATGACGCAAATGCCAAAAGCATGGCGGTCAACGCCAAAAATACGCATATTCTTTTTATGTTTCCCATTTTTCGCGCCTCCTTACTTAAAATTTATGCCAATGATTCATATCGCGCGATTATTTCGTCCTGCACCGTTTTCCCAAGCCCGTCAAACGCCGAACTGTAACCCGCCACGCGCACGATGATGCCCGCATATTGCTGCGGGTTTTGCTGCGCTTTGCGCAATATTTCGGTGTCCAATACATTGATTTGCAGCTGGCTTCCGCCCAAGGCGATAAAAGCGCGGATCAATTCAGCTACTTTGCCTTGGTCTTGTTTTGTGGCGAAATCGGCGGGGGTTAGCCGCAATGTGGATACGTTCCCCGCTTGCAGGCGGGAGTGGTCGAGGCGGCAAAGGGATTGTATCGCGGCGGTGGGAGAACCGGCGCGCCCTTGGCTCCCGGCCATCGAATCGGCCAAAGGCTGGCCGGCCCGCCTTCCGTCCAGCGTGGCGGGCATATGTTTTCCGTAGGCTATATGCATATTTTCGCCGCCTGCCAAATGGCCCAAAAACAGCGCGCGCCGGCAGCCGGGGCTCCGAGCTTCCAAAGACTGCGACAGTATTTCGACCAATTTTGCCGCAATGCCGTCCACTTCCGCATTGTCGCCCCCGAATTTCGGGAGTTTGCGCAAGGACAATATGAGCTTCTCGTTTTGTTTGGATTCCAATTCATGCAGCAAATCCGAAAGTTTCGCTTCGCAGCCCCATGCCATTTTGTCAGCCGCATAAACCATGTCAGCCGCGTTGGGGAGGCCTATCCCTTCCCAATGGGCGAAATACGTTTCCAAACCTCCGCGCATCACGTCCAATCCGTTTTCCAGGCATATCGGATACATGATTGTGGATTCATATCGGAAGTCGGCGCAATTTTCGTCGGTGTGCAAATTGGCGATGGAACAAGCTTCAGCCACTTCTTCGCACATTTTTTTGTATGCTTCCCAAAATTCATCTATGCTTTTCGCATCGGGTTGGGTTTCCGCTGTTTTGTGCAGGGCTTCAAGGGCGAGTTGGGCGATGTTTATCCAGCCGTTGGGAGCCCCCCAGTTGCCCTTGCCCGGAGACACGACTTCTGCGCAGCCGCTCAGCGCGTAATCCCGCGCATCTTCCAATTTCACTCCCATGCGCGTAAGCCCTTCGAGCACCGGTTTGTCGCCGTAAAAATTTGGTTCTCCCAATCCTTCCCCGAGCATCGAAACGGCCAATTCCAATATTTCCCGGGGCGTTTGGCCTGTGCAGCGGATATAGACGGTGGGGCGGAGCAAACGCACGCTGCGGATCGCTTGCAGGAACAAACGGGTCAAATCATTGCAGGCATCTTCGCCATCCGGGCCGCAGCCGCCCAAAGTCATCGTCTGCACCGATGAAACGTTGAATACGCCTTCAAAACATTCGCCGTGCAGCTTTATCATGAAGGCCTCTATCAATTCCTGGGCGCGCGCTTCGTCGATATTTCCCGCTTCCAAATCGGATCGGTAATATTCGTATAAATATTGGTCCGGGCGCCCGGTTCCGTCTGCGGATACCATATAGGCGAACCAGAGCATCTGCATCGCTTCATGGAAAGTATCCGCCGGATATGCGGGCACTTTGCGGCATATGCGCTCCATTTCCGAATATTCGCTTTTTTCTTTTTCCGTATTTGCGGTTTTTGCCAATTTTGCGTATTGTCCGGCGTAGCGCTCGGCCGTCCTTATCATGCAGCGGTGGCCCGAAATGAAACCCTCGGTGATTTCGCGGCCGATTCCGTTTCGCCCTGAAAGCAGATTTTCAGCCCGTTCGATCATGCCAAGGCTCCCTATGCGCAAAAATCCCGCGTAATCAACCACTTTGTGGTTGAAAGCCCCTTGCGGCGAAATCAACCCTCTGGCCGCCATATCATAAACCCATTTCGGTTCTTTCGGGCAAACGTTGTTGGCGAAATGCGAAATGTACCCGTCTTCGCCCGCAGGGTGCCAGCCTGAACCCGTCGGCCCGTCGCCTCGCACCAAAGCTCCCGCCAGCAAATCGTCCGGGCGTATATACGCTGTAAGGTGATCTTTTACATAAGCGAAGCGTTCGCCGGCTATTTGCCAGGGAGACGCAGATTCGCGGGGGCAAAACGTTTTGTTTGCGGCGTGTATTTCGTCGAAAGGGCCAAAATAGCGGGTGGCGACTTCTTCGCATAAACGCTGTGTTCGCGGGGTTGAACCTCGCGGCTTTTCAAGGGGGGCTGGAAGGCAATTTTCAATCTGGCTCACTATTTTCATGATTTATTCGATCGGCGTGAACTGCATATGGACGCGCGGCGTCCATATTCGTTGCACTCTTTTCCTTTCGTAAATTTATGGAAACCATTATATCACAAAAAAAGAAAAAATACAAGGTAAATATATTTTTTTATATCCGAAAAACCTATTGACATTTCTTTCGAAACATGGTATCATTGCATTATGGAAGTAAAAAATATTTACATTGGCGAAAGGTGGGCAAAAAATGGAAAGCACAAATGGCCGGGAATGCCGCAAAAAATTCAAAGCGAAAAAAAGATGGTGGGCTTGGGCGTTGGCGGCGCTGATGCACATGATCGTGGTGAGGTTTTGGATAGCGGAAATATACTTAGTTCCGGTAGCCGCGATTATCATAGATCTTGTTCTTTTGCCTGACGTGACCCATATGAGTTACGTCATAGACGACAAATTTTTGACAATCAGAACCATATTTTACCCCATATATCCAAGCGATGATATACCGCTGCATATGATAACGTCGATAACAAAAACCACTCTTATGACATTTCCGGGATTCGGCGTGTACTTGAACGAAGACTCTTTGGGCGCTTTTAAAATTGTGTATTCCGAAAAGCGCGGAAAAACCAAAAGCGTCATAATATCGCCTAAAAACCGATTGGATTTCATGGAAGCGATCGAATGCGGAGTGGACAAAAGCGCGATATTGATCGACAACCGGGAAAGCGCGTTCAAAAAGAAAAAAGATTCGCAATAAGGCGCAAAAAACGGCCCCAGTCACATTATATATCTTTTTTTCGAAAAATTCAAGGCAAAAAAATAATTTTTTGCAAAATATGCCTTGATTTATTCTTCGATATTTTGTATAATCAAATTACGGAAAGCTGCGGAAAAATATTTAAGGTTCGAGGTAAATGATTTATGAATTCTCGAGAAAGAGTAAAAAGAGCGGTGAGCTTTGCAAAACCGGACAAAATTCCGGTAACCTTGCCGGGAAATTGGGGAAACGACATACTCGATGTGGGTTTTGGGCCAAATCCAAGTTTCAAGCCGTCAGTTCCCGGCGAAGACGAATGGCATTGCGTTTGGGAAAAAGTTTCGCAGGACGACAAAACGATGGGGCAGGTAAAAATTCACCCGTTGAACGATTATTCCATGCTGGATGATTTTGATTTCCCAAACTTTGGCATTGAAGAAAGATACGCACATCTACACGAAATTGTCAAAAAAAATAATGAGGGCGAAAATCCCAAATTTGTGCTCGGGAGCAATCCGACGACTTTGGGTCACAGGCCGGAATATCTGCGCGGATCCGAAAATGCGTGGACGGATCCGTATGAAAATCCGGCAGAATACAGAAAACTGCTTGAAATCCTGACAAAACTCGGAGAAGACGTCATAGACAATTACGCCAAAATAGGCGGCGTAGACGGGATCATGCTGTATGACGACTGGGGATTTCAGGACAGATCCATGATTTCGCCGGAATTGTTTGACGAGTTTTGCGTTCCGATGTTTTCGCGCTTGTTCAAAAGGGCGCACGATAACGGCATGATGGCTTTTATGCACAGCTGCGGCCATATCACGGAATTCATGGAACTTCTCATAAAAACGAAACTCGACGTAATTCAAATGGATCAGCAGGAAAACATGGGAGTCGATTTGCTTTCCGGAAAATTTGGCGGGAGAATATGTTTCTGGTGTCCGGTCGATATTCAACAAACCATGATAAAGGGCACGATTGAAGACATTGAAAATTATGCGAAAAATATGATCGACAAATTCGGGGGTTTCAACGGCGGGTTTATCGGCAAATGGTATCCTTCTCCGGACGCGGTAAATCATTCGGAAGAAAAAGTAAATGCGATGTGCAGGGTGTTTACCGAATACGGCGGCGAATTTTACACGAAAAAATAATTTTTTGCAAAATAGTGGCGGCATGGGAAATTTAAAAATATTTTATGTTTTTTGGAGGCAAAAATGTCAAAAAAATTATTTGCGACAGTTATTTTCGCGGCGTTTTTTTCTTTGCTTTTTGTTTCATGCAGCACGGAAAGCGGGGAAAAATCCACAATAGGCGACGAGACTTCCAATGCGGCGATTGCCGAAAGCGGCGATGATCCCGAAATTGAAATCGATATGTTTGAAACCCTTTACCTCCCGCAAAAAGATTACGGTGGATATGAATTCAAAATAGTCACTTTCGAAGATCATATTTCGGGGACGAATATGTTCATCGCCGAAGAACAGATAGGCGAAGTACTGAACGATGCGCTTTACAACAGAAACTTGTCCGTGGAGGACAGGTTCAACATAAAAATAGTAGGGGTGGGGCTTGCTTGGGGCGAAACGGCGAGAAAAGTTCAAACCGGAATGAAATCCGGCGATCAGCCCTATGACTTGCTCGCGCCGCATATGACCGATGCCTGCGCTTCGATGCTAAATAGCGGGAGCGTGTACAACTGGCTGGACGTGCCGAACATAGATTTGGCTAAACCGTGGTATAACCGGAGCATCAGCGAACTGGTCGAAATCAACGGATTCTTGCCGTACATCGTTAGCGATTTCAATTACGGCTCCTACCCGTTTACTTACGCCATGGTTTTCAACAAGAACTATGTGACAAAGTATGTGCTGGAAAACCCATATGATCTGGTTAGGGGCGGCGATTGGACGCTCGACAAATTTTCCGAAATGATAAAAATGTTTTCGGAAGACATCAACGGCGACGGAAAATTCGATGTGAACGATTCGTACGGGTATGTCACGGATTTTTGGCTCTACAACGCAAATTTTATATATTCCACGGGTAATCTTTGTGCGCAAAAAACTCCGGCCAATGAAATCGAACTCACGCTTTACAGCGAAAAAATGATCACTTTGATAGAAAAGCTCTACGACATAGTGCATGTGGGAAACAACACTTTCCAATATGATATTTATGCGCCCTGCACTTTGCCGATAGACCAGAACCGTTCGTTTATACAAAGCCTTTGGTTGTACGATTTGCCGTCTATGAGAGCCATGGATGTCGAATTCGGGATTTTGCCGTGCCCAAAGTATGACAAGCAACAGGAACGATACCTGACAAGCGTCGACGGCAGGGGAACTGTGCTCGCCTTGCCCGCGAATACCGAAGACATCGAAAGGAGCAGCGTCATTGTGGAAGCTCTTTCCGCCGAATCGAGGCGTTACGTCGTCCCGGCATATTACGACATTTCGCTGTCAATCAAAGATGCCCGAGACGAGGAATCAAAAGAAATGCTCGACATACTTTTTGCCGGCAGAATATATGACATCGGGTATATATACGACAGCGGGATGTATTGGCTGATGGGCAACCTGCTGCAATCAAAAAAGGTCAATTTCGCGTCGGAATACGAAAAAAACGAAAAGTCATATCAAAAATATTACGACAAAATTTCCGAGCAGTACAAGGCTTGGTCCAATCAATGAATCAAACAAAAACAAAACGGAAAGAAGGAAATATTATGTCAAACACATTATGCGAAAACGGAAAAGCGAATTATCGCATCGTCATTTCCAAAAATTTTGATCAAGCGGTTCGTTATGCGGCGGAAGAACTGGCCATGTTTTTGTACAGGGCGACAAAAACGGCTTTTCCCGCGAGTTTTGACGACAGCGAAAAAATCGGAAAAGAAATAGTTTTGGGCACGACAAATAGAGAACCCGAAAATTTCATTTCAAGGAGCGCCCTGAAAAACGACGGTTTCGCGATCAAAACAAAAGAAAACGATATTTTCATAAGCGGCAAAACCGGAAGGGGAACTCTGTACGGCGTATATTCGTTCTTGGAAAAATACGCGGGCATAAAATTCATATCTTACGATTGTACATATATCCCGAATTCGGACAAAATCGAAATTCCCGGGGAAATCGACGATGCACAAATCCCGCCTTTTGAATACAGGGACATATATTACCGCGAAATAATCGGGAATCCCGATTTTTCCGCGAGGAGGAAATGCAATGGGGCGCACGGGAACCTGGCTGAAAAACATGGCGGGAATTTTGTCTACGCGGGATTTGTGCATACATTTGACAGCATAGTCCCCCCGGGCAAATATTTCGAAACCCACCCTGAATATTTTTCGCTTGTGAAAGGGGAAAGGATTTCAAAACAAGCGCAACTGTGCCTGACAAATCCCGATGTTTTGGAAATCGCGAAAAAATACGCAAAAGAAATACTGCAAAAGAACCCGAAAGTCAACATAATATCAATATCGCAAAACGACTGCTACAACCCGTGCGAGTGCGACAATTGCCGCGAAATAGACGAGGCGGAAAAAAGCCACGCCGGGACGCTGCTTCGTTTTGTCAACGCCGTGGCCGATTCGGTAAAGGACGATTATCCCGATGTCATAATAGACACGCTCGCATACCAATACACGAGGGCTTGCCCCAAAATCACCAGGCCGAGGGAAAACGTGGCGATCAGGCTTTGCACCATCGAATGCTGTTTTTCCCATTCGCTTTCCGAATGCAACAAAACGGGGGCTTTGGAGGATTTCGGCAGAAAACACGATATAATCGACGATTTCGACGAATGGGCCAAAATATCCAAGCGCCTGTATGTTTGGGATTATGTCACGGATTTTTGCCATTACCTGCTGCCGCACCCAAACTTGCACATATTGAAAGACAACATAAACTTTTTCGTGGGGCACAACGTGGCCGGTTTATTCGAACAGGGCTGCGGGGACACGATTAACAGCGATTTCGGAGCGTTGCGGGCATATGTGCTTTCAAAGCTAATGTGGGATCCGTCGCTTGATTTGAACGCGCAAATCGACGAATTTTTATTCCACTACTACGGCAAAGCCCATAAAATAGTGCGGTCGTATATAGATTTGTTCGCCGGGGAAGTGACAGCAAAAGACATATGCGTGGGCACTTTCGCCCATCCCGAAAATCCCGCGTATTCCGGAGAAATATTGGACAAGGCCGAAAAGTTGGCCGAAAAAGCCAAAGAATCCGTTTCGCACGAAAACGAGACGGTGAGGCGCCATGTGGAAATATTCGCTCTCGGAATGGAATACACGAGGCTGTGGAACAAAAAAGACAAAAATCCGGACAGCGCGGAAGTAGACTGTTTCATCCGCAAATGCATGGATACGGGAATGACCCACATAAGGGAATGGAGCACTTTGAATTTGTTCGAAAACCAGCCCGAACGCCTGGTTCTGCTCGGGAAAAAATAACGGAAATAGCGAGGTGGAAAAAATGAAAAATTTGCGCAAACTGTTTTTATTTGGTTTTGTTTTGTGCTTTGTCGTTTTGGCTTCTTGCGGCGGGGAAGCCGAAAAAGAAGAAGCAACAGCACCCGAAAATCAAACCGAGGAAAATACGACTCCTGCCACGGAAGAACCCACAGATGACCCGAATAAACCCGGAAACGTAAAAATCGGATCCGAATATGTCAAAGCTTTCAAAAGTCTGAAAATATACAACGAAACGGGCAATTTGTTTTCAGACGATTTTTCTTCCTTTGAATTCGACGAATTGCCGGACGAATGGTTCGGATTTGCAGGGGCTGTCATAGAATTGTCCGGGGAAAAGGCGCATACGGGTTCGAAATCCTTGGTTGCCACCGACAGGCCTTCGCATTGGGTGGCTCCGGGCATCGAAGTCTACGATTTGCTCAAAGCCAACGGCACGGGCAAATACACGATAACCATGTGGATATTCGTGGACAATATCGACGCGGGGCAGAGCAAAAGCAGCAACATAATAATGCGCGGGAGAGATCCTGACGACGAATGTTCTTTCATAAACGACAACAATGGAGATATGTACAAACATTTGAATCCGGGCAAAAACGTCAAACTCGGCGAATGGATGGAACTTGAAGCCACCATCAACGTGACCGAAGACGATATCGAGCCGCAATTCGGATTTCGTTCGGCAATTCTGCTCTACGACATGATAGGGCCCGGGGAAGATCAGCATATATATCTCGACGATGTGCAAATAACCAAGGAGTTCGATGAAAACGAAATACGGCTCCTGCCGCAGGACGTGACGCTCGACGTCATATACACCCACGTCGATTCCGGAAGGCAGGAAATTGCAAACGCAAAATACGAAACCGAATCCGATTCGTGGGTTTCCGCGTTCACGCCGGATGAACTCGGGGTATGGACTTATGAAACAATATGCAGCGATAGTTCGAATTTTAGTTTAAGCGGCGCCAAAGGGCAAATCAAGTGCATAAAATAGAAAACCGAAACCGTTCTTTGCGATTCACGACCCGAAAAATTCGACTGCGCGTTTAAGCCTTTTGATCACATTGACGCCAAACGGGCAGAGTTTTTCGCACGCGCCGCATTCTTTGCAAGAGGAGGCTTTGACGGGCAGCGCGAGGTATCTGTCTTTTATCGGTTTTGTTTTTAAATCGGGGCTGTCTGAAAACGCATCGATCAGTTTATTGACCTGCCCTATGTTTATCCCGGATTTGCAAGGCAGGCAGTGGTTGCAATACAGGCAATTTCCCATAACCGACCATCGGGATTTGGAAACTGCGCCGCTGTAATCGCGCAATTCTTCCGCGCAGTTGCAATATGCGAGGATTTCTTCGATTTCATTCGGATTGGCGCACCCCGGCACCACGGTCGAAACTCCGATTTGCGCTAATGCGTAGGATATTAGGTTTACGGGCGTGAATCCGACATCTTTTTCCACCCGGAAAATGAAACCGCCCGCAAAAGGCTTCATGGCGGCAAGTCCGACGCCTTTTCTCTCGCATTCGATGTATACATTTTTTCTTGGCTGTATGGCGCCGTTTTGTTCCGCTTTGAAATCATGCGCCGCGTCCCATAAGCTATCGAGGTTTTCTGTTTTGTATTGCTTTTCGTCTATGACGACGTCGAACGCCGGATTGACCGGATACATCAGCATATCGTAACCGTCTTCGATCGCTTTCAGGGCGATTTCCGAACTGTGCGTGCTTATTCCGACGGCTCGCGTTTTGCCCTCTGATTTTAGTTTTTTTGCATAGGAAAAAAGGCCGTTTTCCCCCATCACTTGCCCGTAGTCGTCTGCTTTGTCGCAAAATTGGATTATGAACACATCGGAATGGCCTGTGTTCAAAGCTTTCAGATAGCTTTCAAAACGAGGTTGTGCATCCGCCGGAGAACGAAAAGCGGAATTGGCTATATGGGTGAGGCAGAATTTGTCCCTGATGCCTTGCAAAGCTTTCCCGAGTTTTGCGTATCCTTCATAATCGATTGGATTTTCTTTGAAATCATGCCCCATATGGCAGTCGAAATAATTCACGCCCCCGTCGAATGCGGCTTTGACTGTGTTTTTTATCGTTTTCTCGTCTTTGTCGAGAAGATATTCCAGCCCCATTCCGATTTCGCTGGTTTCTATGCCTGTTTTCCCCAATTTGCGGTATTTCATGTAAAATTCCCCCTAACTATAAACTAAACCGATAAATTATATCATGGCGCTTTGATTGTGATTTCGACGGGGACAAATTCCCCTTCGTCGTTCATCCGGGTGCCCGAAGCGAGAAGTTCGTCAAAATTTTTGTTGGAATCGAAATAAACATGGATGACCACGTCGAAAGTTTCGCCTTTTGTTTCGATTGTATACACAAGCCCGTTTTCCGTGACTTCTTCTGTCATTTTTTTTATCGATTCCGGTTCAAAAAAAGCGGAAAATTCGAGCAGTTCCGATAATTCCAAGTTGGTTTCGAAATTTCCGTCCATAAAACCGGCAGATAGCGATTGCATCAATTCATTTATCTCGTTTTCGGTCAGAGCCGTGACGTTCGGGGTAATTTCCCCGAAATTCGGCGGTTTGGAATTTACAGTGACGAAGCATGTCCCTCTTATTGTTTCGTCGGCTTCGCTTATAGCCGTGATTGTCGCTTTACCCTCTTTTTTTGCTGTGACGATTCCGTTTGGCGATACTTCTGCGATACTGGTGTCATCCGAGTACCAGGACACTTTTTTATCTTCAAAACTCAGCGGATCTACGAGCGCCAAAAGAAAAGCGGTTTCATCTACACTCATTTCGAAAATATTCGGAACGACGATTACGCTTATCGGCCCGAGCGTTTCGGCAGGAGCTTCCGGAGCTTCCAGAGTTTCCGGTTCTGTTACGGGTTCCGTAGTTTCTTCCGTCGTTTCGTGCATGGTATGCGGTTCTGTCTGCATAGCCGTCGTTTCGGGCGGTGCAGCGGGAGTTTGACTTGGCGGATCGGTCGGCATTTCAGTCGTGGGCGGCGGCGTTGGCTCTTCTGCAGGCTCGGCCGTCGTTTTTGGCGGATCGGTAGGCGGCTCTGTTTCCGGCGGTTCCGAAATTTCCGCCGTCTCAGTTTCTGTTGGGATTTGCCCGGAGGGGGTGGTCGTTGGAACAGTTGTATCCGAAGTTTGTTCGGTAGATTCCATGTTTGTTCCCAACTCCAAGACAATTCCGGATTCGGTTTCGGCCGGGGCGATATTGCCTTCTTCCATGTTTTGCCATATGGTTGTATGCGTCATTTCATCGGAAACCCGTTCGCATCCTGCAGCCAAAAGCAAAAAAAGCGCATTGAAAACAACAATCAACGACAACGCGGCAAAAACGCCGATTTTCGCGTATTTCCCACATAGCATTTCATCACCTCCGCTTGATAAAAAATTGCCGCTGCAATAGCGATATTTTACAGCAAAAAACCGTAAATGTCCACCGCTATTTTGTAAATTTTTTACATCGAAATATATGAAATTTTGCGCAAATTTGCTTGACATGGCGCACAAATTGTTATATAATGTGGGTAAAAAACATATATTTGAATTTCGGGAGGATAGCGAATATGTCAGTCAATGTTGGGATTTTGGGGTTTGCGCACGGCCATGTGATGGGATATGGCGGCAATTGGGCAAAATATCCGGAAATGGGAGTGAATGTAAAAAAAGGCTGGGATACCGACGCCGGACGCGCGGAAAACGGCGCAAAAGCATTGAACGCCCAAAAAGCGGAAAAAATCGAAGAAATTTTAGACGACAGCGATATTCAAGCCGTGGTGATATCTTCAGAGACGAAATATCACGTGGAACTCGTCGAGCGCGCCGCGGAAGCGGGAAAAAAAATCATATTGTACAAACCCATGGCGCTG
Organism: Oscillospiraceae bacterium; assembly: GCA_009782405.1. The sequence goes on along the minus strand of WRJC01000029.1, from coordinate 13,397 downwards.
ACGCTTGAGGGCGCCGACCGCATAGTCGCGGCAGTGGAAAAATACGACGTGCCCATGACGATGGGCTGGCAAATGCGCACAGATCCGCAAAACATCAAAATCAAGCAACTCATAAAGGACAAAACGATAGGGGATGCATATGCATATAGGCGCAGGCACGCGCTTTCGACTCATCTTTCGCCGGATTTTTGCAAAACATGGCATGCCGCCCCCGAATTGAACCGCGACATATTCGCAGACGATGCCTCGCATCCGATAGATATGCTGAACTGGATATTCGGAGTGCCGGAAACGGTGATGGCGGAACTTTCCACGATGCATACCCCAAATGTCCCAAATGACACCGGGGTCGCCCTGTTCAAGTACAAAAACGGGATGATCGCCGAAATCAGCGCGTATTTTTCCTGTTCGGCATCCGAAATAACCACGGAAGTTTACGGCGCAAAAGGCGCAATACAGCAATATTACGGAGACGGGCCAAGCACCCGTTTGCCAAGGCCCGCGGGCCAGCCGGGTTTGAAATGGTTCGTCGAAGGCGAAAGCGACTGGACATCTTCGGAAATCCCCAGCCCAAAAGGGCACGGAGAACGCATTTCCGGCCAGGCACAACCATTAGCCGATTTTTTACAAGGGAAACGCCCGCCTATATGCGGGGCCCGCGAAGGGCGCGATTCGCTGAGGATGTTGCTGGCTTGCTACGTTTCGTCGAAAACGGGGGAACGGGTGAGCATTGACGATGCCCGCATCTATGATGTATGATTTATAGAGCAAAGGAGCGGTGATTTATGAAAAGTATAAAAACAATCGCATTTCTCCTGATTATCTGCCTTTTTTTTGCAGCTTGCTCGTCAAATGGCAATAATCCGGATGAAAACAAAAACGAAAACATTCAATCTTCGGTTGAACAGCCGGAATCCGCAATCGAAATCGAAAGGCCCGAAATACCCGAAGGGACAAATTACGGCGGCTATGAGTTCAGGGTATTAGTTCCGGACGTCGATTTCAACGATGTGATGAAAGAAATATATGTGGAGGAAGAGATCGGCGATGTGATGAATGACGCGGTATACAAAAGAAACCGCTTGATCGAAAATATGCTTGATATCAAAATCAAGCCGGTGATAGGCCCGTCCGGCCACTGGCTGGTGGATTTGCCCGTTTACGCAAGAAATATCATACAAGCCGGGGACGATGCCTTTGATGCCGCCGACGGAGTATATCAACCGCCTTTGGCTTTTGCCGGATTGCTTGAAAATCTGTATGGCGTTCCCAATATGAATTTGTCAAAAACGTGGTGGGACCAACGCATGATAGAAGATTTGTCATACAAAAAAAGCAAAATGTACTTTATCATCGGAGATATAGGGTATTACGGGATGTCCGGCGTTTTTTGCCTTATATTCAACAAACAAATTTTTGCGGACAACGGGCTTGAATATCCGTACGAAAAAGTGAGGCAGGGCAAATGGACGTTTGACGAATACGAAAAACTCGTCAGAAGCGCCGCGCGCGACTTAAACGGAGACGGAAAAATGGACGAATATGACCAATGGGGCTGTGTGGAAAATTCGGGCGGAGTATTGCGCACCCTGTTTGGCTGCAACGAAAATATGCTGAGCAACAACGCAGAGGGGATCCCCTCGCTTAATTCCGTAAGCGAAAGGCATATTCAAGTGGTGACGGCTGTGAGCGCGCTGATGTCCGACAAAAACTATGTTTTGCTTGCAGAAAACATAAAATCATCCGATCCATATGGACAAATCGAAACGGCTCGCGGCGAAGGGCGCATTATGACCTTCAATACGACAGTTGCGGGAATTTCGGCGTTGAGAGGCTATGAATTTGATTTCGGGGTTCTGCCATATCCGAAATTCGACGAAAATCAAAAAGAATACCGAAATCTCGCAACCAGCTACAGCAGCGGGGCGAACGCTTACAGCATACCGATAACAAATTCCGATTTGGGGCGCACGGGAATGATACTCGAAGCAATGTCGGGCTATTCCACGGATATAATAATTCCCGCGCTTATAGACGTCGCGCTAAAATCAAAGTACACCCGCGATGAAGAGTCTGCGGAAATGATAGAAATAATATTGAAAACGAAACTTTTTGATTTGGCCGTGGAATATGGTTGGGGCAGAATCACTTGGGAAAAATTGTATTGGGACATTTACTCGGAATTGACCTTGAAAGGCGCCGACACATTTTCCTCATCCATCGAAAAGCACATGGCCGCAACCGAAAAAGACATGGAAAAATTCATAAATACATTTGACGGATTGAATTAACCGGATTAACGAAAACAAACGAGGAGCTTTTATGAACGGCAGAATTTATAAATACAAAATAAATCCTGAAGACTATCCCGAATATGAACGAAGGGCCGCTCCCGCAGTGATTAGGCAGGCCCTTGAAAATCGCATACAATTCACGTCGCTTCGCGCTTTCCCGTCGAAACAGGCCCAAAATAAACCTCTTCTCGGGCAAGACGCAAATATCACGCAAAACAACAACATGGCGGAAATGTCCGACATGGAAGAAATGATTGATATGTATGTGCGCCATTTCAAGCTCGGAAAAGTGCTATGGCCCGTATATCCCACGCTTTTCGCCGAAAATTTCGATGAATTAGTCGGTCTGTGCAAACGCAATGGGCTCTTTATGTTCGACTTCTGGGGATATGTGCCCGGTTCGCATTCTTCTGAAAAATCGATTTGGGGCGAATACTCCATCCCCCCCGATGCGGACAGGATCATGCGGGAAACGCTTGGAAATCATTTTCTCGGCTATGACAACGGAGAACAGGACGGGCGGTACAACAGTTATGCCGGCCAGTTCATGCCGCTTTCGGACAGCCGCCGGGCGCAGTACAAAAACTTCCAAAAATATTTCGAAAAATTGCTCGGCGCCATGCTGAACCATACAGTTACATTGTCCTCGCTCACTTACCTCCATTATTTCGCCAAAGAGGGAAATTCAATTATGATCGGGGCCGAAACAGGGCAAGCGCTGCCTTCAAGCCCCATGTGGTTTTCGTTTATACGCGGCGCGGGGAAACAATACGGACTTTTATGGTTTGGAAACGCTTCGGTTTGGAACCGCTGGGGATACAAAGACTACAGCGTGGATTCAAAAGAACCGGATACATCGGGCGGGTATGAAATGGGGCGTTTTGCCGGAACGAGCTTAGGGCTTTTAAAACGGCTCATATACAACCATTACATGTATAACTGCGATATTCTCGGTTTTGAGAACTGCTGGCTAACAGAAAAATCCGAAACCGGAGCCGAAAAAGACGAAAAAAGCTATGTAATCAACGGGAAACGCAATGTGCTCACTCCGATCGGCGAAATACAGAAAGGATGCGCAAATTTCGTGGAAAGCCACCCTGATCCCGGCGTGATGTACGTTCCGCTTGCCATTGTTTCGGATTTTTTTTCCGGTTGGGTCCCGCCCCGCCACTTATATACAAGCGATATATACAAAGTATGGGGGAATTTGCCTTATAACAACGGCGACTATCAGCTTCATGCGCTTTTTGGCATGTTATTTCCCGGATATGAAAACGCCGGCTTTTACCGCGATGAACGCGGATTTGATCCAAATACGCCGTTCGGCGAGATAGCCGACGTTCTTTTGAGCGATGTGCGCGGCGAAATATTGAACCGTTACCAAATGGCGGTAATTCTCAGTTCCGTCGAGCTTACGCTGGAATTATATTTGAAGCTCAAAAATTATGTTGGCGGCGGCGGCAGGGTAATAATTTTTTCCGATACTGTCTGCAGATATGCGGGGCTTTCCAAATATGACCCGGATTATCCGGAATTTTTCGGAATGAAGGATTTATGCCTTCGCAATGACGGGGAACATATTGCAAAACCTTCCGATTTTGCGACGGGAGAAAAAACCGCATTGAAAAACAATTATCAGAAAGGCACAGTTACGGTAATTTTGGGCGGCGACGGCCTTATGGTTGAAAAACGGGATTTCGGCAAAGAAAACAAAATAAATTCCGATATTTCCCGTCCTTGCTTTTTTACCCCTGAAGTCGAAAAATTATTGGAAAGAGAATTCGGAGATTTGCGGATAATCGGCGTAAACAATAAAAATCTTCGTTATTGCGTCAATATTTTCAAAACAGGCGAAAACGATACGAACGAATACACCCTCTATGTCGCCAACAGCCGTTTTTGCGAAGAACACTTTGATATTGTTTGCTACAAAGGGGCGGCAATAAATGCCGAAATGCTTGAAATACCAAGCGGCGCCAACGAATGCGAAGAATATTTGCCGCTTTTAAGGGAAACCGAAAACGAAAACGGGGCCAAATCGGGAAAATATTCCATAAAACCCGGAGACTGCCAGATATGGCGCGTGACCGTTATTAAAAACCCCATAGATGTTTTCCCTGAAAGTTTGCCCGAAACGCAAAAAAAACCGTTGTTTTTAAAAATAGGCCCTTGCGTTTCCGCAAAAGATTTTTTGCTTAACCACCCAACTTTTTCCCATAATTTCACAGGCGTCATGGTCGAAGCCGAATACTTGGATAAATTGGACGAAGAAGCGGCAAAAAAAGAAGCCCATTATTTGAAACTCCAAAAAGTGGGGCTTATGGTGGATATTTCCGGAATGATAAATCACTTCCCCGATTTTTCGCTGATAGGGAATATACCCGAACGCGCCGAAGAATCGATAAGAAAGATAACGGAGATCCTTGACAAAGCCTGTTTATACGGCGCCGAAGCCGCTATTTTTTCCTCGCAGCGAAATGCTGAAAATGAATACACTCAACAACAAGGCGAACAAGGATTGGAAAAATCATTTGAACAAATCGAAAAAATATGCGATGAACGCGGCATTGCGATGTATCTGCAAAACAGGCCCAATTCGCTGCACAATTCGGGGAAAATAAAAGAATTGGCAAACCGTTATGCCTTAAACACCGCTTATGCGCAAGCGGAAGGATATGATTGCACGAAAGATTTGCCTTATGCTTCTATATTGATGCTGAGCAGTTCCATGTCCGACAAATTTGGCCAATATTACGCGGTAAACAAACCTGTGTGCAGTTCCGATTTCAAAAATGAGCTGAAATCTTGTTTTGAAATTGCCTCGAAAAAAAATATCCCGATAATAATGAGCGCGTCATATGATTGCTGGGATGAAGTTATTTACGATCTGATTTTCCTAAATTCAATTTTTTAAACAAAAAAGGGGTTGATGAGCAAAACTCCATGAAATCCGGGAGGAATCGGCCTATATGAAAAAACTTTTTGTTATATTTTTTTTGTTCTTTTGGGCAATGGCATCTTCATGCAGCCCAGATCCGGCAAATGACCGTTCAAACGGACAAAATGCGGCAGGCGATCAAACGCGGCAGGCAAGCGAAAATGATGCCGCCGCCGAAATATTTTACCCGAATTTGCCGGAACGCGATTTCGGCGGAACGGAAATGACTTTTTTGGTCCGGGGCGGCGATGCGTATGAATGGGATGCCATAGATATATACGCAGAGAGCGAAACGGGCGAACCCGTAAATGACGCAATATACAAAAGAAACCGTTTGGTGGAAGAAAAATACAATGCAATAATAAACGAAATCCCCGTTCCGGTTGGAACTATGCATGACAAAATTTCAAAAATCGTGAAATCGGGAGATTCGAGTTGCAGCGCGGTGATAGCCAATGCCATAGAAAGCTTTTCCATGGCGACCTCCGAACTGTCCGTGGATTTGCGCGAAATTTCGCATATCGGCTTGGACAAGCCATGGTGGGACGGAGCGCTCAATAAAAATTTGTCGATATGCAACAAGCAGTTGTATGCGGCGGGCGCGACCAATATTATGGCATATGAAGCGACATGGATAGCGATGTTCAACAAAAAAATGCTGACGGACAACGCATATAATCCCGCCAATGTATACGAAATGGTGATTAACGGAACATGGACGCTGTCGAGTTATATGGAGCTGACGAAAGATTACGTTGTAGATTTGAACGGCGACGGCAAAATGAATGCGGAAGACCAGTACGGCACATCGGGTCAAGGCTCCATGGCGACCGGTTTTTATATCGGAGCGGGATTGAGATACGTGCAAAAAGATGAAAACGACAATTTGATATTTAAAGATTTTGATGAACGGACGGCGAATCTCCTTGAAAAAGTGAGCGAAATTTGCAAAATTAACATCGGATTCAATTCGCACGGCGCAATGAACAATTCGGGCAATTCGGAATACGGACGCGTATTGCTCGCTGAAAACCGTTCGCTGTTTTTCACGGAAACCCTTTTGTGCGTGAGGGCATTGCGCGATATGGCGAATGATTTCGGAGTCGTCCCGATGCCAAAATATGATGAAGATCAAGAAAAATATATTTCGATGGTACACCATTGGGCGGCTTCGCTTACTTCGATTCCGGCAAGCTGCCCCGATATTGAAGCGGCGGGCATAATTCTCGAAGAATTGGCATATCAATCAAAACAATCTGTATTGCCGATATATTTTGACATAGCGATAAACGGGAAATATCTGCGCGATGAAGAATCGGTGGAAATGATAGATTATATCATGGAAAACCGCGTGATAGATTTGGGCTTGGCAAACGATTACGGAAACTTGGACAGCCGCATATTGGACGCCGTTTACAAAGGCAACCTCGCTTTTGCTTCCATATATGAAAAAAACGGAAACGCCGTCCGCAAAAAACTCGAAAGCATAATGGAAACCATCGCGAATTGAAAGCGATTCGGAAAATAATAATTAAAATTGGAAACGAGGAAATAACATGAACAGAAAAACAGATTTTTTCGGGACGGAAATCACCCGGATGATAATCGGGGACAATCCGGTGACGGGACATTCGTACATAGAAGACATAATCCCGGGAAGCGCGATGAAAGGCTATTACACCAAAGAGAAAATTGCGGAATTGTACTTTGCGTGCGAGGAACTCGGATTTGACACAATACTTCCGCTCGCAACCCCCGAAATTTTGGGCGTCCTGAAAAAATACCGTTCCATGGGAGGCAAGCTGAATATCATATTCCAGCCGTACAATCCCACCCCGCTCGAACAAAACCTCGATGAGATGATGGAATTGGCGCCGCTGGCCACTTACCACCAGGGATCATGGGCCGATATGCTGATAGAGAACGGCGAAATGGACACATTGCATAAAAACATAGAGCAGATAAAGAAAACCGGGCTTCCGACAGGGCTCGCCACCCATGTGCCGGAACGGGCGCTGCAAAGCGAAGCGGAAAATTGGGGCGTAGATTTTTACATGACCTGCCTGTATAATTTGCGGCGCGGGCGCAGAGGGGAGCCCAGCGGGTTTTTGACCGGAAAAACCAAAATCGACATCGAGTTTTATCCCGAGGACAGGTTTGAAATGTTCGGGGCGATACAAAAAATCAAAAAGCCGTGCATAGCGTATAAATTCCTTGCGGGGGGAAATATTTTCAGGGAGCATCCGCAGGAAAAATACGAAGAAATCTGTGAAAAATATGTCAATGAGACCTACGAAAATATAAAACCCGGAGATTTGGCCTGCGCGGGCGTGTTCCAACGCGATTTCGACCAGCTCGCCATGATTTCGAGGGCTTTTGAAAAAACCGTAGGCAAATAGCGGCTATATCCCATCGCAAAAATCAAGCAGTTTCAGCCAATCCTGCATTCCGAAATCATGCCCGCCTTCCCTGAACTTTATCTCTATGTTTTTGGAAGCGCCCAAGAGCTCGAAAACCGGGCGGGCCGCTTCGTGCGTGATTTTTGAGCCGAGCGGATTGGCCCACTCGTCTCCGTATGCTTCAAGAGACAAAAGCGCGCGCGGGGCGATTAGCGCCTTGTTGAAATGCAGATCAAAAGGCAAACTGTCGTTTAGCGCGCGTTCCCCGGAATATTCTTTGTCTGCGTCGTAAAACCGGTTCAAATTTTCGGAGAACCAATGGGGAAATGTTTTTGTTATCCTTTCCAAAGTTTCCACTTTTTCGGGGTTCTGCGTGATTTCGTCGCGCGCGCCCAAATATCTGAAACAGCCGCAACCCCCGCAGCCGGAATTGTTGGGGACGGTGACTTTCACGCGCTCGTCGAATATCCCCGCGCACAGCGCGGCCTTTCCGTTTCGCGAATGGCCCGTGGAGATATAACTGCCTTTTTGGGCATATTCCGTGGTTTCGAGATAATCTATCAGGCGCATATTGCAAAACGCCCACAGACCGATGGCTTTGAGGTCCAGATTATCGCCCAACATTTTGCATAGCGGCAGGCTTTTCAAATCCACATCGGCCAAATCCGGAACGAGCTGTTCGTAGTTGAAAAGCGCGATCGCATAATTTTTTTTTACGACGGCTTCGCGCTCGATATCGTAATCTCTCGCATTCGGGAAAGCGATATACGTTATGACTTTGAATTCGCCGGGTTTTTTCGGGCGCGTGATCTCCGCGACAAGCGACAATTTTTGGCCGTTTTGCCCGAATGCGATCTTCACGAATTCGTGGATCGCTTGCCTTCCGTGCACTTCTTCCGAAAACAAAATTTCCCCCGAAACCCCGTAATCTTCGGAATTATCGGGAATGTCGCCGTACATATGGCGTTTCAACATCTCTTTTAAGTGTTTTGCGTGGATTTTCCAAGCGTTTGCGTCAATGATTTTTTTGCCGTTTGCATCGAGCAAAATATCCGGAAGTTCGCATTTCATAAAAAATTCTCCTTTTATTTTCATTTTCTCCCGTAAATATCGATCACGGCTTCGCATATTTCAAACAGCCGTTTTTCGTAAGCGGGCGCGTTTTTTTCATAATATGAAACGAAGTTTTCGCTTTTTGCGATCAGCAGATTGGGTATGGTGTATACAATCGAACCATTGTCGGCGGAAAGATTCAAACCCAAATCATATGAACAGCTGTTGTATATTATATCGAGCATTTCCTCGGAGGCGTCGTCCCTTGCGACTTTTGTGCGCAGCAAAACATCGTAATATGCAGGGATATTGTATTTGCGGCTGTAAATCGAAAGCGTTTCGATTACCGCAGCCGTCCGCTCCGGGTCGGAGGCTATACTCGGGATGCACATGAACCCGTTCCATGAATTGTTGACATATTCTTTTTGAAGTTCGTCGAATTTCGGAAATGGCAGGATTCCGACGTCTATGTCCCAACTTCTCACCAATTGCGCCGATCTCAGCGATTTTACCGTAAACAGCGCCCTGCCGCTGTCGATGTCGATCGGCCAGCCGGAATCTTCGGGATTTACGAATGTATAAGTCCAATCGCCTCCCAAAGCGAGTTCATATACTTTTTCATATATGGAAATCATCCTGTCATTATTCATGGCGAGAGTGGGGTACAATTCTCCGGGAAGGGTTTGGGCTATTTTTTGATCTGCGGCATGCATGAACGATATCGAAAACCAATCGATCGAAAGCGCAAGCCCATATTGGTCACTTTCGTCAAATATCCCGTTGCCGTCCAAATCCATCGAAGGTATCTTCACCAATTCCGTGAATTTGTCGAGCGTCCATTCGCCTTTTTTCACAATGGAATAAAAATCCTCCATTCCGTAGCGCGCTTGTATTTCTTTGTTGAAATATATCACGTTCGGTTCGGGGATGATAAAATCGCTCACCCCGAAAAGCAGCGAGCCGCAAATGGTCATTTCTTTGTTCATGTTTTGGTTCCACCACGGCTTGTCGAGCTGAAAACCGTTTATTCGGCCAAAATCCAAAACAAGCCCGTTTATTGCAAGCGGAGCCACGCAACCTATGCAATGGGTGAGGGCAAAATCGTAAATGTCGTCTCCTGCCGCCACCGCAGTCCTTATTTTGTCATATACGAGGTTCCATTCGGTAATGACGGTATGTATGTTTATGCCAAGCTGTTCTTCGGTTGTACGCCGGCGCTTATACACTTCGCCGTTTAAGACGTCGCCCGATTCTTCTTCGTTGAAATACAACCCGTTGGCATAATTGCTCCAATCGATATAAAGTATGTTGAAATCATATCCGCCGTAATCCGCTTCCGGCAAAGTGTACCAGTCTTCTATTTCGGCGGCTGTTTCAAGCGTCATATCCGCTTCGTTTTCGCCCCCATTTTCAACTCCGGTGGATTCGCCTCCGCTGCAAGACGCAAAAAACGCCGCTGTCAGCGAAAGCAATAAAAAAGAAAGTAACAAAAATATTGCCTTGAATTTCATAAAACAGATTTTCCTTTCCCGTTTTGGCGTTTTGTTTGCAATATTTTGCAAACTAAAACTCAAACCCATTATACAGCAAAACATTTTTGTTGTCAAGGCATATCGTTTTTTTTGCCGGACAAAAAATACAAATCAAGCAGGTCAAAATCGTTTAAATATAGAAAGGAAAAATTTATGACAAACAAAGAACGTTGGGAAAGCATATTGAAAAACAAAACCATTCCCGACGACAGGTTGCCTGTAATGGAATGGTCGGTTTGGTGGACCGAAACTGTAAAACGTTGGGAATCGGAAGGAATGCCGAAAAATTTGGGGAACCAAAATATCCACAAATATTTTGGGTTAGACGAGCATTGCCAATTCATGGTATCGGCACTGGGAGCATCCTGCCCGCATCCCGCATCCCATTTTGGCCCGAGAATAAATTCAAAAAAAGATTACGGCGAAATAAAAAAGCATTTGTTCAAGCCCGAAAATATCGGTCAATTCATTGGAACGGCAAAAAAAATAGCTTCGAGAAAATCCGGGGAAAAATGCCCGGTTTCGCTTCTTGTCCACGGTTTCTTTTGGTTTCCCCGGGAACTTTTCGGAGTCGAAAACCATTTTTACGCATTTTATGACTGCCCCGGTTTGATGCACATGATGAACGAGGATTTGCTGGAATACAACAAAAACGCGATCGACGAAATCTGCGATGTGCTGATTCCGGATATTTTGTGCCTTTATGAAGATATGTCGTATAATCACGGAGCCATGCTTTCGAAAAAAATGTTCGACGAATTCGTCGCTCCGTATTACAGGAAACTGATCGCTTATGCGCGAAAAAAGGGCATGGTTGTTTTCGTCGATACGGACGGGAATTTGGAAAGCTTGATTCCGTGGTACATCGAAAACGGGGTTCAGGGAGTCACTCCGTTGGAAAGACAGGCGGGCGTGGATGTCGAAAGGATCCTATGCAAATACCCCGATTTTCTCGCAATGGGCGGTTTTGACAAAATGGCTATGCCAAAAGGCGAAACGGCCATGCGTTCGGAATTTGAGCGCATTTTTCCCGCTATGAAAACCGGGAGATACATCGTTTCCGTGGATCATCAAACCCCTCCCGGAGTATCCATCGAAAATTACAAAATTTATTTGCGGCTGCTCCGCGAATATTGCGCCAAAGCGGCGGCAAAAAATCAAAAAATTTAAAATTTTGCGCATAACATTTAATTTTATGAAATTTTTTCGCCGTTTTATAACAATTATACAAAAATCAAATAAAAAGCAATTAAAATTTTTATAAGGAAAAAAGCAATCTTTTTTAAAAAAAGATTGCTTTTTTCCTTTTTATTTTGTATAATGTTAAGAGACTTGGAAAATTCAAATAAATTCGAATAAAATTAAGTAGGTGATTTTTATGCTTCCGCTCGATAATCTCTCCGACGAGGTTGAAGCGGCGCTAAAACGTTTCGGAGTCGATATCGAAAATATCATAATGGCGGCATCCCTCGATTTGGACGTCACGGGGGATTTCGGGGAGTCTTGGATTTGCCTCGACAAAGAGAACCTGTATTGCCTTTCGGCAAATTCAAAGGATTTTGAGTACGACCCCAAGGAAAAGAAAAAAGGCAAGATAATAAACGACGATGGGCAAATCGACGAAGCCGGGCTGAAAACGAAATTTTCGAAACCCAAATTCGAAAAATACCCGGTCGAAAATATTTCGGATGCCTACATTGACAGTTTTACCTCCACCAACAGGCTGTTCGCGATAATAGACGGCGTCACCGTGGGAATAGCTTTTTCCACAAACTCGAGAAAGCAGAAGCTTTTCGCTTTCCTCGAATTGATGAAGCGCGTAAAAGAAGGCAAAGAAGTAAAAGACGACGATGCGATATTCGAGCAGTTCAACATCTTTTGCCCCAAGTGCGGAAGAAGGTACCATAACCAGAACAGAAAAGTGTGCATGAACTGCGTGGACAAAAATATGCTTTTCACAAGGCTGCTAAAATATTTCGAAAAGCATATGTTGCGTTTGGCCCTTATATTCGCGACGCTTTTGATCAGTGCCGGGCTTTCGCTGGTGAGCCCGCTCATAAACGGGAAAATTTTGGTGGATTTGGTGCTTTTTGGGGATCAAAGCGCGGAAAATTTCGGTCCGCTCGAATTTTTGCGCAGCAATATTTTGGCTTTCTCGCTGCTTCTTGTCGCGCTCAATGTTTTTGGCATGGTCATCGGGATTTTGCGCTCGCGGGCGATAAACAAAATGTCCATATATGTAACGCAAAAAATGAAAACCGATATGTTTTCGGCGATGCAAAAACTCTCCCTCGCCTATTTCAACAACAACCAGACAGGCCGCCTCATGAACAGGATAAATTCCGACCCCGAAGTCATAGGGCAGTTCTATACGGGCATGATCCCGAATTTGATTATCAACATCGCCACTTTTGTGGGCGTGACCATCATGATGTTTTTGACCAACTGGCAGCTCACGCTCATAGTTTTCATCCCCGTTCCGGTGATTATATGGATTTTCAGGACCCAGCTGCCCAAAATGTGGAGGATGTATTCGAGGCGATGGCGCAGATCCTCTTCCTTGAACAGCGTGCTCGGCGACTCGCTGAGCAACATAAGGGTGGTAAAGGCGTTCGCCAAGGAAGTGGAGGAGAGCAACAGGTTCAGGAAATACAGCGAAAGGCTTTATCAAGCCGATTTGAAAGTAAATATAACCCGTTTGTCGATATTTCCGCTCGTCAGCCTCCTCATCGGGCTGACCGGAAGGATGATATGGGGGTTTGGCGGCGTAAACGTGATTGGCGGGACTATGAGCTACGGCAATTTTTTGACTTACTTGAACTTCATAAGCCTTATTTTCGTGCCGCTGGAAACTTTCGCGACTTTGACCGACTATATAACCGAAATGACAAATTCTGCCCAAAGGGTGTTTGAAGTGATGGATGCCCCGAGGGATATCGTAGATGCGGAAAATCCGCTGAAAATCGAAGAAATGAAAGGCGAAATCGAATTCGACGATGTATGCTTCCATTATGTGGCCAACCGCCCGATTCTGAGGAATATGTCCTTCAAGATAAAGCAGGGCGACTATATCGGGCTCGTGGGCCACACAGGAGCGGGAAAATCGACTATCGCGAACTTGATCACGCGGATGTACGACGTGATCAGCGGTTCGATAAAAATAGACGGGCACAACATAAAA
>WRJC01000028.1 GCA_009782405.1 Oscillospiraceae bacterium | reverse complement strand
AAAGCAATTCGTAAAAATCGCCGAGCCTGTAGAACAGGAGATGGTCTTTGTATTTTTCCTTTATCTCGTCGTACTGCTGCATCATCGGGGTTTTTGGCATTTGTTTTTGCACCTTTCGCGATTTTATTTGCGTTTTGAAACAATGATACCATATTAATTCGTTTTTGTCAACAGAAACGAAGCCGCATAAATGCATAAAATGGCAAAACGACCTCGTTTCAAGGCCGTTTCGCGGGAGAAATATCGCCGTATAGCCCGTGCAGTTTCCCCGAATTTATCTTCACGTCCACGAACCTGCCGACCAAACCGGGGCCGCCCTCGAATATGGCGAGCTTGTGCGCGGTGGTCCTTCCCGCCATATATTTTTTTTCGCCGCCATCGCTGTTTTTGTGTTCCCCGTCGACTAAAACTTTGACGGTTTTGCCCTCATAGGCCTTGTTTTTTTTCTCCGTGATCAGATTCTGCATTTGCACAAGCCGCATAAACCTCTCGGTTTTTTCTTTTCGCGGCGTTTTGTCCTCCATTTCTGCGGCTGGGGTGTTTTCGCGTTTTGAGTATATGAACGGAAATATCTGGTCGAATTGCGCTTTTTCGATTATGTCGAGCGTCTGCCTGAAATCCTCTTCCGTCTCGGACGGGAAGCCCACGATTATGTCCGAGGCTATCGCTATGTCTTTCACGTTTTTTTTGAGTTTTTCGATAAGTTCGAGGTAATTTTTTTGCGTGTATTTTCTGTTCATGAGTTTTAATATCCTGTCGCTGCCCGCCTGCACCGGAAGGTGGAAATGCCTGGCGATTTTATCGCTTTCGCCCATCAAATTTATGAGCTCGTCCGGAACGTCTTTTGGGTGCGAGGTCAAAAACCTTATCCAGTAATCGCCCTCGATTTTTGTGATGTCGCCGAGCAAACGCGCAAAGCCGTACCCCGGGTTTTCCGGGTCTTTGTATGAGTTCACATTCTGGCCTAACAGGGTGATGTCTTTGTATCCCGATAAAACAAGCCCGCATATCTCTTCCAAAATTTTATCCTTGCTCCTGCTCCGCTCCCTGCCCCTCACATTCGGCACCACGCAGTACGAGCAAAAGTTGTCGCAGCCGTACATGGCCGAAACGCGCGCTAAAAACAAGCTGTCCCGCTTCACCGGAAGCTGTTCGTCTATTGTTTCTTCTGCGGGTTCGTTTTGTATGATCTTTTTTTTGTTTGCCAGGGTTTCGTAAAATATCTCCGGGAATTTATGTATCGAGCGCGTCCCGAATACAAAATCCACATGGCGGTAACTTTTTTTTATGTATTCCAAGGCGTGCTTCTGCTCGGGCATGCAGCCGCATAGCCCGATCAGCATATCCTTGTTTTTGTTTTTGTAATGCTTCAGCTGGCCTGTCCGCGAAAACGCCTTGAGCTCCGCATGCTCGCGCACCGCGCAGGTGTTTAAAATTATGGCGTCGCAGGATCCCAGAATGCTTTTTTCGTCGAACTGCCCGAAATTTCCGGCTATGTCATCTGTCATGTCGGCATCGATCGTCTCATAGCCCATGAGTTCGAGCATACCCTTGATTTTTTCCGAATCCGCCACGTTTTGCTGGCAGCCGAATGTCACCACGCAGGCTTTGGGTTTTGACGGTTTTTTTTCGTTTATCTCTTTTATCGCGATTATGCTTTGTTCATCCATTTTTCGAATTGGAAAATTCCTTTTTTTGTTTTGCAATAGATTATATCACCAAACAAAAAAAAAGTCAAGCATTTGAAATCCCGGATTATTTCATTCATACGGACATCAATATCTCGTTCAAGAGATAGACGAATTTATCGACGTGCGTCGAAAGCCCGCCGCTACTTGAACCAAAAGTTTATACAAAATAACTAACTATTCGAAAATGAAGTTTGTATAATTTTTTTCCGACATTTCGCGGACATATGAAGCCGAATATATAAATTCGCCGCCGGAACGGTCAAATTCGACCCGAATTTCGTTGTATGCCCCCTGTTCATAATCAAAACTCGTCCCGTCGTCGTCATAAATAACGCAGTTTCCCCTTTCGCCGTAGCATTTGATTGTCAGGGTCTTGTCCCCGGTCGCAAGCGGGATCATTCCGCCCTCTTTCACGAACAAAGGCATTTCGCCATCTTTAGCTTCATAGCGCACGGCGGCATCGGAACCGGCAAATTCTTTTGTGTAAAAATCATACCACTTCCCTTCCGGCAATATAACGATGCGCGAATTTTCATTGGGGCGCATGAACGCCGCGAGCAAAAAGTCGCCTATCAGAAGTTCGTCGTTTATTTCCGTCATTGTTTTTCTCGAATAGGGGTTGTTTTCATCGTGCAAAATCGCCTCCTGATATTTTTCGGCGAATTTCAAATTTGGATAATCGAGCATGACCGCCCGAAACGGCGGCGTTCCGGAAAAGCAATATTTTGCGTAAGCGTTGTACAGGTAAGGCAACAGCATCTTGCGGAATTTTATGATGTCAGCAAGCTCCTGCGCCGCTTTTTCGTCGCTCCATGGCTTTGCGCCGCTTGCCCAGGAATTCAAAAGCAGCATGGGCGAAAACAGCCCGAGCTGAAAACGCCTGATCCAATCCGACGCATTTTCCCCGTGGCGTATTTCCGGCGTCCATGAAACGCCCGAAAATCCCCCGGTCACAAGCCCCGTCATGTATTCGTCAAAATCATATCTGTCGTTGTATATCACAAACGGGTATGCGGAGCCGTTGCTGTTGGAGGCTCTGGCAAGCCCGTATGTGCGCAGATTCTTTTCCCTGAACATTTCAGCTATCATCTTTTGGGCCAGCACGCCGTATAGCTGCCGCATCGTCTCGGCATCCGTTCCCGACGGAAACTTGGCATGGTCCGGCCAAAGCCACATATCGTATCCGTCTATCTCGTCTATTTTATAGCCGCCTATTCCCATATCCAAATGCTCGGCTTTGTGCTGCTTTGCGAGGATTTGTCTCGCTTCGGGAATACTATAGTCCGGCACAAGCCCGTTCCATACAGTGTGCGAAGCCGAATGCTTGTATATCTTTTTGTATAATTTCGATGAAGGCGATATATACGGGTTCATCCATAAATTTACGCGCGTCCCGCGCTCCGCCAAATCAAGGCACAATTTTTTCGGGTCGGGAAATCTTTCGGGCGACCACTCATAAGTACATGGATAGGCTTTTGACTGCCACCCGGGCTCGATTCCCGCCACATCGACATTTATGCCATGTTCAAAAAATTCGTCTATCCCTTTTATTATTTCGTCCTGTTCTGTCAGCCAGGCAAATCTGTACCAGAACCCAAGCCCCCATTTCGGCGGCAAAAATCCCCCGCCGCAGTACAGGTTGTACCTTGAGACGCTGTCTTGCAAATTTATGCCGCTGAAAACAACTATTTCGAGGCCGTCGGCGTTCAGCGATGCTTCGATATGATCGGCGGCGGGAATGTCAGTCCAATTTTTATCTGTGTTGCGGTCTTTTGCCGCAAACTCGGTTCTTTTGCTTTTTTGGCTCGCCGTGGCGGCATATACTGTCAGCGGAGCGGGCGTGTTGAAAAATACGCCGTATCCCTCGGACGAGAAGTAAACAGGGCAAGGGGCGTGCGTGCGCCCGTCGTCCCTGCCTCCGTATTCGCCTCCGCCGTAATGGTTGGTTTTCAAATTCATCACTTTGCCTGTTTGGTTGAGCGTTTTGAACTGGAGCCCGAAGCCGAATATTTTTTCGTTTTCGCAGTACGGTATCATCACGGCGAGCCTATGGTTTATCCGGCAGAATTTTATTTTGTTTTCCAATTGAATGGGAAATTCATTGTCCTCAAGCCGGTTGATCGCATCGAGCTTTGGCTCGCTTTCCGTATATTCCAAAAGAGTTTTTATGTTTTTTCCGATTCTCGCCTTGTATACCCCCGAAGCTTCCTTGCTCCATTTCATTCCCGCGTATTTTTCCATACACATTCCTCCGGTTTTTACTTGATTGTATTACAAAACCCAAAAAAAGTCAAGCATTCCACCAATATTTTTTTTATGCGTTGACAATGCACGCAATCATGAAGTATAATATATGTTTGTATACTAAAAAAAACGGGAGAATTGAAAATGGGTGCAAATGTGACGGGGTGGGAATCCGAAAAAAGAACGCATTTTGACGAAATAGTCGAAAATTACGACAAAATACGCCCAAAATATCCGGACAAGCTGTTTGAGGACGCAATCGCTTTTGCAGGTCCGGGCAAAAAGAAAGCGCTTGAAATAGGCGCGGGCACGGGAAAGGCCACAACGCCTTTCCTCAATGCGGGATATGCGGTGACCGCCGTCGAGATAAGCGGAAATATGGCGGAGTTTCTGCGGGAAAAATTTAGGGCATATGACAATTTCGATGTGATCGTCTCCGCTTTTGAGGAGGCCGCGCTGGATGAAAACAGTTATGATTTGGTATATGCCGCCTCCGCTTTCCATTGGATTGACGCAAAAATCGGCTGCCCGAAAGTTTTTCGCCTGCTAAAAAGCGGCGGGGTCTTCGCCCTTTTGCGCTACAACTTTTTGGCGACGCACGACGAGGCCCTCGACTATGATATCCATACAGTCTACCAAAAACATTATTTTAGTTATTACACATCGAAACCGACAGCGCCCAGATACAGAAGATCACACGATGAATTCGGGGAGCCTGCCGAAATATTCAAGAATTACGGCTTTGAAGACATGAGAAACTACGGGTTTGACGAGGTTTCGCTGAAATTGTATGATGTCGCCTGGAGCTACGGCGCAAATGAATATATCGCGCTTCTCGAGACTTTTTCCGACCACAGGCATTTGCCGGAGGAAAACAGAGCCGCTTTGTACGCGGGAATAAAAGAAAAAATACAAAAACACGGCGGGCATTTGAGCGGGGAGGACGTTTTTCAGCTGTATATGGGCAAAAAAACGTGACATGGAATTTTCGCGGGATTTAATTATAATTTTTTTTTGCAAAACAGTTGACAAAAAGAAAAAACAGTTATAGAATTATTATTGAAATCGGCTAAAATCGGATAATTCCATATATCGGAAAAAGCGGAAAATCCGGTACATGAAAAAATATATTAAAAATAATGCAAATGCGGCGGAAAGGAAAATGCCAAAAAATTTTGGCAGCGGATTTTAAATCATGGCAGATATAGCGATACTCGGCTTTGGGAACATAGGCTCCGGCGTGGCCGACGTTTTTGAGGAAAACGAAAGCGTCATTTCAAAAAAGATAAACGACAGGGTGAATATAAAATACATATTGGACAAGGTGGAAATAAAAAACCACCCGCTCTCGGGGCGGCAGGTCAAGGATTTCGGTATCATACTAAACGATCCCGGCATTTCCTTGGTGGTCGAGACGATGGGAGGCGCCACATGGGCGTATGAATACACAAAAGCCGCCTTGGAAAAGGGGATCAGCGTGGTTTCCTCGAACAAGGAGCTCGTGGCCGCACACGGGGCAAAACTTCTTTCGATCGCCTCGAAAACCGGGGCGCGGTATTTCTTCGAGGCGAGCGTGGGCGGGGGCATCCCCATAATACGCCCGATTTGCAACTGTCTGGCCGCGAACAAGATAAACAAGATAACCGCGATTTTAAACGGCACCACAAATTTCATACTCACAAAAATGGCAAACGAAGGGCTTGCTTTTGAAAGCGCCCTATCCATGGCGCAGCAAAAGGGGTTTGCGGAAGCGGATCCCACAGACGACGTCGACGGAAAAGACAGCTGCCGAAAACTCTGTATTCTTTCGTCCTTGGCCTTCGGAAAACAGCTGCCCCCCGAAAAAGTGCATACCGAAGGGATACGCGCCGTCGGCTTGGAGGACATAAGAAACGCGGAAAAAATCGGGCACAAGATAAAACTGATCGCGAAATCGAAAAAATCGCAGGACTTTTTTGGTGCGACCGTGGCGCCCATGCTGGTTTCCAAATCTTCGCCGCTGTACAACATCGACGATGTGTTCAACGGCATAGTGGTGACCGGAAACGCCATCGGGGACGTGATGTTCTACGGGCAGGGCGCAGGGAAGCGCCCGACTGCGAGCGCGGTGGCGGCAGATGTGATGGACGCGCTCACAAAGAGCACGAAAAACATGGAGTGGGAGGCCTCGGAGGGGGATTATGTTTCAGATTACGAAACCCAGGCTTTCGAATACTATATCTATGCGGGCTGCAATGCGACGGACATAGTCGCAGAGCTTTTCCCCGAAGCCGAAATACATAAAAACCATGCAAATGACGGATTGTTTTTTATCTCCCCCGAGCTATGCGAAAGCGATCTGGAAAAATTGCGGTCAAACAAAAATTTGAATATAAAATCGGCGATAAAAATATTGTAAAAACGAAAAAAACGGAGGAAGCTGAAAATGGAAAATACCGACAAACTCTTTTTGTTTGAACTATCTGGCGAAAAAAATTCAAAAGCTTACGACGAAGCGGCGCTCGCAACCTGCCTGCAGGGCCTGTATAACCGCGAAGCGGGCCCTGCGGTGTATCTGCTTTCAAAAACAAACCCGACGCCAAAGTACTGGCTGGACAAATTCACCGAAGACTCCGAAACGGGCTGGCTCGGCAAGCGGGAGATCGTGAATTTAAAATCGATTGGCGACTTGTGCGAATTGGCAAAGCCTTTGGTAAAAAAGCTGATCATTTGGGACGAGGAAGTGGACGCATCGTTCAATGTGGCGTTCACGATCGCGGGTGCCTGTGACGGGGCGGTGGTTTCGCCTGAATATTTCGAATTTGCGCGGAATGTTTTGGACGCCGATATTGTCGATTTGCGCGGCAGATTCACCGGAGAGATCTCCGGCAGCAAAAAAAACGACGCCTATCTTTGGGCCATGGAAAATTATCTGAAGCCCGGGCTCTGTTCGAAGCATTGGCTCTGCCTTTACAGCGACCCGTTCAAAACGCGCGAAACCGGGGACATAGGCTATGTCAACACCCGCGACTGGTGCGTGTATAACCGCGCGTTTGTCTATGATCTGTCCCCCTGGGGCGACGAGGCGCCGCTTGACGATCCAAATCAAGAGCTCGGCCGCGATCTGGAAACCTACAAACTCATTCTCGCAGAACAGCTAAAACAGACCAAAGGCGAAAACATGACCGAGATCGCCGGCTTTTTCAATTTTGTCAAATACAGCAACGTGCCCGGCCACGAAGAAAGCCGCCATGAACCCGTGCCCACCGAATGGGAATCCGTGTTCGTCATGTCGCCGTACAACTGCTATCAGAACACCGTGGCGAGCGATTGCTACAACCAGTCGCTGCACTCGCAGTTTCCGTTTGCACCCCTGAAACAGTCGCGCCCCGAAAAAAAAGCCGCTCTGGAAAATGCCTGCTATCTGGGCATACAGATGTGCGACTACGATTCGGCCACCCCGCTCTACGACTTTATGCGCAAACACTGGGACGATCCCAAGCGCGGCGAAGCCAATCTTTCATGGGGCATAAACCCGAATCTGATCGAGAGCTATCCCGATATAATCTCATATTTTTATCAAACCGCCGCCAAAGACAAAGACGTGTTCGTAGCCGACGCTTCGGCGGCCGGATATTTCAACCCCAGCCGCATAAAGGAAGAATATTGGGACATGGTTGTGGATCACAACCGGCGCTTCTATGATCTGACTGATATGACCATGACGCCGATGGTGCTCGACTGGGAGCCGCTGTCCGACAAAACTTTGGATCAGATGACAAAATTCTCGCCGGACGGCTTGGCTTGGATCATCATGAACTTCCACGGCCCGGTCGAACCCGACAAACCCAAAGTGCACGGCGGAGTCATGGTGGATGAAATGCTCAACCACGTGTGCAACGGCGGACCGGTGGACGAAGTGGCGAAAGCCTTGGCCGGCATAATCGGCGGCGACTTTCCGGACAAGCCCGCATTCCACTACATAAGGATCGTTTGGCAGAGCCCCTCGTATATCATCGATATAGTCGAGGCGCTAAAAAAGCTTCGCCCCGACTTGGACATCCGGCTTACCAACACATACGATTATTTCAGGCTTCACAAACAATTTTTAGAGGAGGAAAACAGAAAATGAAAAGCAAAGCGGCATTTGTGTGCAGAAACGAAATGGTAAAAAGCGTGTACAAAGAGACCATGCCAAAGTTGTTGGCGGAACCCGCGCTCGAATTCCCCGATGAGATAATAAGTGCGGAAAACATAGAAAAATACAGGGATTACGCGGCGGATTGCAGATACATTTTTTCCACCTGGGGAATGGTTCCGGAACTCTCAAAATATTTCAAAAACTGCGAAGTGATTTTTTACGGGGCCGGTTCGGTGCAGTATTTCGCGCGCGAATATTTGGAAAAAGGGATCAAGGTGTCTTCGTCGTGGGTGGCCAACGGGGTGCCGGTCGCCGAAGTGGCGCTATCCAAAATACTGCTTTCCTGCAAGGGCCATTTTAAAATCATGGGAAAGCTCAAAAGCCGGGAGGGCTGGAACAGCCAAAGGGCTTTCATAACCGAAAACTACCGCGGCAACTACAATCAAAAAATCGGGATCTTGGGCGCGGGCACGATCGGCAGCCGCGTGATAGAATATTTGAAAAGGCTTGACATAAAAGCCGAAATATTGGTCTACGATCCGTATTACCCGGAGCAAAAAGCGGCGGCCGCCGGAGTAAAAAAGGCTTCGTTGGAAGAGATATTTTCGAGCTGCACGGTGATTTCAAACCATGTGGCAAACCTGCCCGCGACGCAAAAAATGATAAACAAGAGCCATTTTGCCCTGATGCAAAATTACGCCACGTTCATAAACACAGGCAGAGGGGCGCAAATAGAGGAAAGCGACCTGATAGAAGCGGCAAAACTCGACCCCACCCTGACCGTTTTGCTGGATGTGACCGAACCGGAGCCCCCCGAAGAAGAAAGCGAGCTCTACAAATTGGAAAACGTGATTATGACCCCGCATATAGCCGGCTGCACCGGGGACGAAATATTGCGCATGGCCGAATATATGTACGGGGAGTACAAATTGTATGAAAGCGAGGGAAAACTCGCCTACGAAGTGACTCTCGATATGCTGGAATATATGGCTTAGCAATGAACTTGGAATCACCCATTTTCGCGTTTTAATATCCTCGTGAGGAATGTCCGCGTTTTTTCCTGTTTCGGGTTGCCGAATATATTTTCGGGGGAGGCTTCTTCTACGATCACCCCGTCTGCCATGAATATCACGCGGTCGGCGACTTCGCGCGCGAAATCCATTTCATGCGTGACGATGATCATGGTAAGCCCGCTTTCGGCGAGGTCGCGGATCACTTTCAGCACTTCTCCGACCATTTCGGGATCAAGCGCGGAAGTGGGTTCGTCGAACAAAAGAGCTTCGGGTTCCATCGAAAGCGCCCTCGCAATTGCTACCCGCTGTTTTTGGCCTCCCGATATTTGATCCGGTTTGGCGTTTATGTACCCTGCCATGCCGACTTTTTCGAGGTATTGCATCGCGGTTTCTTTGGCCTGCGCTTTTTTGCGCCCCAAAACTTTTGTCTGCCCCACGATACAGTTCCCTAAAACCGTAAGGTTGTTGAACAGATTGAATTGTTGGAAAACCATCCCCATTTTTGCGCGCAGCATTGCGGGGGGGTTTTTTGTGGCGGCGATGTTTTCGCCGTGGAACATAATAGTACCGGCAGTCGGTATTTCCAATAAATTTATGCACCGAAGCAAAGTGGACTTTCCCGAACCCGAAGCGCCGATGACGCAAACGACTTCGCCTTTTTTTATCGAAAAGTCTATGCCTTTCAATATTTCATTTTCGCCGAAATTTTTCACGAGCCCTTTAATTTCCAGAACCGAAGCGCCCATTTCATTTTCCCCCCATGTCTTCAAGCCGTTTCGCTTTTGAGCCGAGCACGGTGTAGGATTCCGAACCTTTCAGCTTTTTTTCCACAAACCGCAATATGCGCGTAGTGGTGAAAGTCAAAACGAAATAAATGGCGCAAGCGATCAAAGCCGTTTGGTAATAATAGAAGTTTTTGCCGTAAATGCCTTTTGTCTTGAAAAACAATTCGGACAGGCTGATGACGTTGAGCACAGCCGTGTCCTTTATGTTTATGACAAATTCGTTGCTTGTGGCGGGAAGTATGTTCCGTATGGCCTGCGGTAGGATGATGCAAAACATTGTACGGCTGTGCGACATCCCGACGGCGTGCGCAGCCTCGAATTGCCCTTTGTCGATCGAATTTATTCCCCCCCGCACTATTTCCGACATATATGCCCCCGTATTTATCGAGACAACGAAAATTCCGGCGAAAAACGAAGTCATGTGGATTCCGAACCATTCCGCCGAACCGTAATAGATAACCACGGCTTGAATTATCATCGGAGTGCCCCTGAATATTTCGATGTATGCCGAAAGCAGCGCGTTTGTTATTTTCAAAAAAAACCGCTTGACGATAAAATCCGTTTTTTTGGCGGGTATCGTTTTGACAACGCCGATGAGCAAACCCAATATCGATCCGAATATCGTACCCATCAGGGCAACTTGCATAGTGGTCAGGGCCCCCGCGAAAAATCCCGCCGCGTTGTCGCGTATTATGTTTATGATTATTTGCATTTTTATTCTGCCGATTGCGCGATTGCGTCGTCCATCATTTTGGCGCGATCATCTTTGCTTATCTTGGCCAAAGCGTCGTTGATTTTCGGGAGCAAATCGCTGTTTTTTTGCATGCCTATCGATATATTTGATTCGTTCACGTCGTATGCAAACCCTTTGTCAGGATCGAAACCGATAAATGTCAAATCGGTGTGCACGCGGGTGGCGGCCAACGCATGGGGCCGTTCCGAAACGTAACCGTCTATGAACCCGGATTTCAGCGAGTTGGTCATAGAGGAAAAATCGGGAAGAGCCTCGGTTTTTTCCACTCCTGCGATTTGGTCGATGACCGTATAGTGCGTGGTGTTCAGCTGACCTGTGATTTTCGCGCCTGCAAAATCCGCGATTTTATCCGCGTTTGCGTACGGGCCGTCTTTTTTCACGATTATGACTAAATCGGATTCGTAATAATAATTGGAAAAATCGATGACTTCCTTGCGTTCGTCGGTCGGGGACATTCCGGCGATGATCAAATCGAGCTTGCCGGAAGTGATTCCGGGGATCAGCCCGTCCCAATCCGTTTTTACGATTTCGATTTCCATCCCGAGCAAATCGGCTATCTTTTTTGCCATTTGGACGTCGTATCCCCCGGCATATCCCGTAGAATCGTTGCTTATTTGGATCGCTTGGTTGCTTTTGTCCGTTTGGGTCCAGTTGAAAGGCGAATAATCGCATTCCATTCCCACCCTCAGTTTTTCTTTTGACAAACCCGCGCAGCCGGTAAACAAAACCGAAACTAAAACAAGCGATAACACCAAAACAATTATTTTTTTCATTTTTCATGCCTCCTAAAGTTTATCTTTTAAGTATATTCTTTTTTGAGTTTTTTTTCAAGCGTTTTCAAGCGTTTTTCACAAATTTATTTTGCGTACATGTTTCTTTTTTTGTAGTGCGTGTGCAGCAGCCGGTGTGCTTTTTCGCTGCCCGGCTTTTCGAGATAATTTTCGTAAATTTCTTTTATTATCGGATTTTCGTGGCTTTTTCTCAAAGTCATTTTCGCATCCTCGGAATACAGCGCTTTTGATCTCGCGGTTTTCAAATCCGTGAAATTTCGGACGTTCATGGGTTGCACCGGTTGCCCGCCTCCGTTTATGCATCCGCCCGGGCATCCCATTATTTCGATGAACTGCACTTCCAATTCGCCTTTTTTTACTGCGTTCAGCAGCGTTTTCGCATTTGCCGCGCCGCTGGCCACTGCCACTTTTATTTCAATCCCGCCGATTTTATACGAAGCTTTTTTTATGCCTTCAATGCCCCGAACTTCCTCAAAGTCTATTTTTTCTGGCGGTTTTCCCGTTATCGCTTCGGCCGCGGTGCGAAGCGCCGCTTCCATGACTCCTCCGGTGGCTCCGAAAATGAGCCCTGCGCCCGATGCGGTTTCTATCGGGAAATCGAACTGTTCGTCGGGCAAATCGTGGAAATTAATGCCCGCTCGCGTTATCATCCTGCCTAATTCCCGGGTGGTGATCGCCACGTCCACGTCCCTTGCTTCTTCTCCGCCGGCCGCTTGCCCTTCCCTGGTGAGCTCGAATTTTTTGGCGGTGCACGGAATTACCGAAACTACGCATATGTCTTTGGGGTCAAGGCCTTTTTTGCGGGCGTAGTAGGATTTGTAAATTGCGCCGAACATTTGCTGCGGGGATTTGCAACTCGAGAGGTTTTCGATGAATTCGGGGAAATAATGTTCGCAGTATTTAATCCAGCCGGGCGAGCATGAAGTCAGCATTGGGAGTTTCCCGTTGTTTTGGAGCCTTTCGATTAATTCGTGGGCTTCTTCCATAATGGTCAGATCGGCGGTCATGTCCATGTCGTAAACCCCGTCAAAACCCATGCGCCTCAAAGCCGCCACCATTTTGCCTTGGACGAAAGAACCGGGTTCCATTCCGAAACATTCGCCCAAAGTGGCCCTAATCGACGGGGCGGTGCATATGACCGTGTGTTTTGATTGATCCTCTATGGCATCCCAAATCTTTTGGGTGTCGTCTTTTTCGTACAGTGCTCCCGTGGGGCAAGCCACTATGCACTGCCCGCAGGATATGCATGGCACATCCGCGAGGTTCAGTTCAAAAGCGCAACCTATGTGCGTCTCAAAACCCCTGTCGTTTGCCCCAATCACGGAAATGTCTTGCAATTTGTTGCAAGCGGCCACGCATCTTTTGCACTTTATGCATTTGTTGTTGTCCCTGACCAAAAATATCGTCGAATGTTCGACCGGAAATTGGGTCCTGTCACCTTTGAAATAGTTTTCGTCTTCCACCGAAAAATCCTTGCACATCTTTTGCAATTCGCAGTTTTGGTTCCTCACGCAGCTGAGGCATTCTTTGTGGTGGTCGGACAAAATTAATTCGAGGTTGGTTTTTCTAGCTTTTTGGACTGCGAGCGTGTTGGTGAAAATCTCCATGTTTTCGGTTATGGGCTGGACACAGGCAGCCATGAGCGATCGCGCTCCTTTGACTTCCACAAGGCAAATCCTGCAAGAACCGATCGCGTTTATGTCCTTCATGTAGCAAAGGGTGGGAACTTCGATGCATTCTTCCCTGCAAGCCTCGAGAATCGTCAAGTCTTTTTGGACGCTGTATTGCCTGCCGTTTATCTTTATATTTATATTATCCATGTTGCTCTTTTGCCTCCTGTAATCCTATCTTTTTATTATGGCGCCAAATCTGCATCTCTTCACGCAAGCGCCGCATTTTATGCATTTTGAGCGGTCGATCGAATGGGGTTTTTTCAATTCGCCGGAAATCGCGCCGGTGGGGCAGACTTTGACGCACGCCGTGCAGCCTGTGCATTTTGCCTCGATTATTATGTACTGCAGCAATTGCTTGCAAACGCCCGCAACGCATTTTTTGTCTTTTATGTGTTCCTCATATTCATCGCGGAAATATCGTATTGTGGTAAGTATAGGATTGGGGGCGCTCTGGCCGAGCGCGCACAGGGACGATGTTTTTACGTGCTGGCAAAGATCTTCGAGCTTTTCCAAGTCTTTCATTTCGCCGTTCCCCGATGTGATTTTTTCGAGTATTTCGTGTATGCGTTTCGTGCCTATCCTGCACGGGACGCATTTCCCGCAGGATTCGTCCACGGTGAAATCCAAAAAATACCTGGCTATGTCCACCATGCAGGTTTCCTCATCCATGATTATGAGCCCGCCCGATCCCATCATAGAGCCGATGGCAGTCAAATTTTCGTAATCGATCGGGGTGTCTATCAAACTCGCGGGTATGCAGCCCCCGGAAGGGCCTCCCGTCTGAGCCGCTTTGAAATTTTTGCCGTTTGGCACGCCCCCTCCTATTTCTTCCACCACTTTTCTCAGCGTGGTTCCAATGGGGATTTCCACAAGCCCGGTGTTTTCGATTTTGCCGCCGAGGGCGAAAACTTTCGTGCCTTTCGATTTTTTTGTCCCGATGCCCGAAAACCATTCTGCCCCATTTAATATTATCTGCGGTATATTGGCGTATGTTTCCACGTTGTTCAGTATGGTGGGTTTTCCAAACAAGCCTTTGACCGCCGGATACGGAGGCCTGGGTTTGGGTTCTCCCCTGTTTCCCTCTATCGAAGTGAGGAGCGCGGTTTCTTCGCCGCACACGAACGCCCCCGCCCCGAGCCTTATGGTTATTTCGAAATCAAATCCCGTGCCCAAAATGTCATTTCCCAAAAGCCCCAGTTCTTTCGCTTGGTTTATGGCGATTTCGAGCCGTTTCACCGCTACTGGATATTCGGCGCGTATGTATATGTAACCCTCCGAAGCCCCGATCGCATATCCCGCTATGGCCATGGCTTCGAGTACCGAATGGGGGTCGCTTTCCAAAACCGACCTATCCATAAATGCCCCGGGGTCTCCTTCGTCGGCATTGCAGCAAACGTATTTTGTTTCAGAAACGGGTTTTTTGGCGAGTTCCCACTTCAATCCGGTCGAAAACCCGGCTCCTCCCCTGCCCCTAAGCCCGGAATCCTTGACGCATTTTATCACGTTTTCGGGAGTCATTTCAACAAGGGCTTTGCCCAGCGCCTGATAACCGTCGCTGGCTATATATTCCTCTATGTTCTCCGGGTCGATGATTCCGCAGTTTTTCAGCGCTATCCTTTGTTGGTTCTTGTAAAAAGGCGTGTCGTTTACAGATGTTATGCTCCCGCCCTCGGCGTTTTCGTCGAACACGAGCTTTTTTACCGGTTTGCCATTTATCAAATGCTCCCTCACGATTTCATCGGCATCTTCCGGGGTAACTTTCGCGTAAGTGACCGCTCCCGGATATATCGCCAAAATCGGGCCGACAGAGCAAAGCCCGTGGCAGCCTGTCGTGATTACTTTTATTTCGTTTTCCAATCCGTTCCGTTTTATGGAATCTTCAATCGCCAAAATGACTTCCCTGCTTCCGCAGGCGGTGCAGCTGTTTCCTTGGCAAGCCAATACATGAGAATGTATCATCTATTTTCACCCTCCGATTTCACTTAAATGTTGCCGCGGCGGCGCCTATTGTGTAATCGCTCACAATCCTTCCGCCGATTATATGGCTGTTTATGATTTCTTTTGCCTTTTTTGCATCCATTTTTACGTAAGTGACTTTTTGTTTTCCCGGTTCATATACCTCGACTATCGGCTCGTACTGGCAAAACCCTATGCAACCCGCTTTGGCCACCGACGCATTTTCTATTTTTTGTGTTTTTATTTCTTCTTTCAAGGCATCCATTACGGCCTTTGCCCCCGCCGCCATTCCGCAAGTCGCCATTCCCACGACGATTTTTGTGCTGTTTTCTTGTATCTCGAATTTCAGCTTGGCGTTTTCCCTCATCGCCTTCAATTCCGCGACATTTTTTATTTTCATTTATTTATTGCCCCCTATTTCTTGTATTTCGCCAATATTGATTCGACATCGTCGAGTTTGATCCTGCCGTAGACGTCTTCGTTGACCGTCATCACCGGAGCGAGTCCGCACGCCCCTATGCACCTGGTCGCTTCCAGGGAATATTTTCCGTCGCTTGACGTTTCTCCGGCTTTTACGCCCAAATTTTCGGATATTTTATCGAGTATGTCCCCGCTCCCTTTCACGTAGCAGGCGGTGCCGAGGCATACCGAAATCGCAGTCTCGCCTTTGGGGTTGAGCAAAAACTGCGAATAGAAAGTCACAACCCCGTAAATCTCTTCCAAGCTGATTTCCATTCCGTCGGCGATCATCTTCTGGACTTCGATCGGCAAGTATCCGTAGATTTCCTGGGCTTTTTGCAAAACCGGCATCAGCGCCCCTTTTACTTTTTTGTATTCGTCTATCACTTTTGCGAGTTTGGCTTCTTGGTTTTGCGTCCCTTGAAAATTTACCGTAGTCATTTTCTTTTTCATTTTTGCGTTTCCCTCCAATATCGCATATTTTGAATTTATTTTAACATAATCCCCGCAAAAATTCAATCGTGAAATTGTTAAAATTTAAATTGAAAATTTCAAAACCTCTTGACAACATACGCTTAGCGGGCGTATAATGGAATACAAAGATTTGGAAATGTTTTTTAAGGGCATAGAGAGGATTTAACCAATGAACAAAGCGATAAAAACAAAAAAAACAATATGCATTTTTATATTTTTCTCAATTGTTTTGCCTTTTTTGTTTTCGTGTTCCCAAAATAGCGGGAAAACGGATCAAAGCGAATCCGCGAACGAAAACGGCGTTGATGAAAAAGTAGCCGGCGGGGAGGAAAATGCCGAATTGCGCGAATCGTTTGACCCCAACATCGAAGCGTTCGATTTCGGGGGATATGCGTTTACCATTTTGACCACGGACGACGGCTTGCACGATTACCCGCTGCACACCCGCGACATCTACGCCGAAGAAGAAACCGGCGAACCGATGAACGATGCGACTTACCGCAGAAACAGGGAAACGGAAAACAAATTCAACATACAAATTAAAATGGCGGCGGAGCCGGAACCGAACGGCCCTTATGACGCTCTGAAAAAAGCCGTGAATGCCGGCGAAGACATATATGATTTGTTTTTGGCATTTGAAATGGGGGGAAGCGGGCCGGCGGCTGCAAACGGATTTTTGTTGAACTGGGAAAATATCCCTTGCATCGATTTGTCAAAACCGTATTGGAGTTCGGAAGTAGCCGAACAGCTTTCGGTGGGAAACAAAATGTTTTTGGCCCTGAGCGATTTGAGCGTGGGTTCAAACGAATATTTATACGCGGTGTTTTTCAACAAGCAAGTGCAAAAAGAAAATGGAGTGGAAAATTTGTACGAAATCGTCAAAAGCGGGCATTGGACGCTTGACAAAGCGGCCGAAGTTTCCAAGGATATAGCCAAAGACCTTAACGGCGACGGCATAATGGACGAAGAAGACCAATGGGGAATCATAATGAACTATGGCGCTCAGGGCCTTTTCTATTCCTGCGGCAATATGGTGATGAGAAAAGACGAAAACAACATCCCGTACATCGAATACGTGACAGAGCGTTCGATAAACAGTTTTGACAAAGCGTTTGAATTGTGCCGTTCGGATTATACGATTTACGAAGCCAATTGGACTTTGGAAGCAAAATATTTCAAGATATTTTCCGAAAACAGGGCTCTTTTGATGTTCAAATATCTCACCGCCCCGCAGATTCTCAGGGGCATGGAAACGGATTTCGGCATTTTGCCATATCCCAAACTCGATTCGGCGCAGGAAAAATATTATTCGTTCATGGACGGCCACACCCTGCTTATGGGAATCCCAATCATGGTTTCCAACCTCGATCGGACCGGAGCCATAATCGAAGAAATGTCGTTTCTTTCATACAAATACCTTGTGCCCGCTTATTACGATGTTTTGTTGAAAACCAAATTTTCGAGGGACAACGAATCCGCCGAAATGCTCGACATAATTTACAGCGGCCGGATATTCGATTTCGGCTATGTTTACGACAACTGGATAATATCGTATACATTCCAGAGCCAAATAGACGCGAACAAACGCGAATTTGCCTCCGTGGTCGAAAAAAACATGGGGAAAGCGCAAGCGAACCTCGAAAAAATTCTCGCCGCCTATGAAGCGGTGCAGTGAATCCGGCGCAAAGCAATTTATTTTTCATTCGAAATTATCGCTGTTCATCGTCATTTCGATGAAGTCCTGCTTGGATATCAGTAATTTTCGGGGCTTGGAGCCTTCGAAGGGCCCGATCATGCCCATTTTTTCCATTGTGTCCACGATCCTCGCGGCCCTCGCGTAGCCAAGGGAAAGCTTGGTCTGGAGCAACGAAGTGGATATGCGCCCGTTGTCGAGAGCCACTTCGATCGCCGATTTGAGCATGGAGTCTTTTTTAAATTCGTCTTCGGCATTTATTTCCTCGTCCTTGTCTTTTATTTTCGCGCCTTTCGTGTTGCACCTCGCCGCTTCCTGCTCGATTTCCTCCGCGATGCCCTCGTCGTATTGGCCGTCGGACTGCGCTTTCCAAAAATTCACCACGCTTATGCAGTCGCTGTCGCTGATGTATGCGCCTTGGACGCGTATCGGTTTGCTTCCTGTGGGCACATAGAGCATATCACCCACCCCTATCAGCTTTTCCGCCCCGCCCATGTTTATTATCGTCCTGGAGTCCTGCGGCGCGACTACCGTGAAGGCTATCCTCGTGGGGATATTCGCCTTGATCAGCCCTGTTATGACATCCACCGAAGGCCTCTGCGTCCCCACGATCAGATGCAGCCCCGCCGCCCTCGCTTTGGCGGCGAGCCGGTTCACCGACTGTTCCACGTCGGCGGGCGCGGTCAGCATCAAATCGGCGAGCTCGTCGATGATTATCACTATCTGCGGAAGCGGCTCTGAGAGCGGATCGTTTTTTATGGATTCGTTGTATGACCTAAAATCCCGGACTTCCCTTTCCTCGATCAGCTTGTACCTGTTTTCCATTTCGTTCACCGCCCAGGACAGCGCGCCCGCCGCTTTTTTGGGGTCGCTCACCACAGGCACCAAAAGATGGGGTATCCCGTTGTAGATGTTGAGCTCGACTTTTTTTGGGTCTATCATGATGAATTTGACCTCGTCGGGAGAAGCTTTGAACAAAATGCTGGCGATCATGCAGTTCATGCTGACCGATTTTCCCATGTTCGTGGCCCCTGCGATCAGTAAATGCGGCATTTTGGCGATGTCCGAGTATATGGGTTTCCCGGCCACGTCCGTCCCAAGCGCGATCGTGATTTTGCTCGCCGCGTTGCCAAACTGCGCCTCTTCGAGAAGCGAGCGAAGATACACGAATTCGCGCACTTTGTTCGGCACTTCTATGCCTATCGCCGCTTTTCCGGGTATCGGGGCTTCTATCCTGACTTCCGCGGCCAAATTAAGCGAGAGGTCGTTTGCCAAAGTGACGATCGAATTCACTTTGACGCCCGAATCCGGGGATATCTCATATCTTGTTATGGAAGCTCCCCTCGAAAAGCCGTAAATTTTTGTCTTCACCCCGAAACTGGCGAGGGTATCCACCAGCTTTTGCGCCGTGGTCTGCAATTCTTCTTTTATATCCGAATTCGCCGTGCTCGTGTCTTTGGTCAAAAGGGATATCGGAGGGAGTTTGTATTCTTTTTTTATCGGGGGGATTTCATCTTTTTTTTCGAAATCGCCAAAAATCATCGCGTTTTCCGAAGCGATCTCTTCGGGTTCGTCGTCCCTTTCTATCGGCACGGAGTCCAAGTTTTCCAGTTCGCCCACTTCGAATCTTTCAAAATCCTCCGGTTCGGCTGTCTCGGCCGATTCATCTGATGCGTTTAAAAAATCGATTTCGCCGTTTTCATCGGCAAAAGCATCGTTTGAGCCGAACATTTCCTTTTCGGGCACTTCCGGGAGGGTTGGGAGGGTTTCGATATTTATCTGGTCTTCCGCATTTTTTATGTTTATTCGTTCTATTTCATCCGTTTCATCGGTGAAACCGTTTGCAAACGGGTTGTCGCCCATCTCAAAGCCGTTTTGATTTGGCTTCTTTCTGCTTTTTTTGGAATTTGCCAAATCGATCGGTATATCGTCCTCGAAGGTTTTGGCGGTTTGTTTTATGCGGGGGGCGGCATTCTGGGGCTGCAGCGCGGGCTCGCGGCGATTTTCGATCTCCGGCAATTGCTGCTGCGGCCTGTTTTCTTTATATTCCCGCACCAGCGCGACGATTCGCTTTATGAGCCCCTGCGGGGTGAATCCGAATAAAAAGATGCCAAAGATCGCGGAGAGAGGCAGCACGAATATCCAGGCGCCGACGCTGCCCACGCAGCGCCGCAGCGTCTCGGCTAAATAGCCCCCGAACACCCCGCCGCCATTCGACAGCTTCCCGTTGTCGAATATTTTTTTGAGGCTGTATCCCGCTTCGGGGCTCTCTTTCCAGCCCAGATGGAACATCGAAGCGAACAGAACGAGGCAAATCGCGGAAAATATGAGCCTGTACCTGAAAAACCCGCTCTTCATGTCGCTTCTCATAAATACAGCTATGGAAATCGAAAAAACCGGAACCAATATCGCCACCGCGCCGAAAAGCCCGTAAAATATATTGCGGGTAAAAACTCCGACTCCGCCCACGCTCTCCGGGCCGGTGACAAAAAATGTCACGAGTATATATATGGAAAACACGATCAGTATAAAGGGCGCGACGGTTTGCGCCATTGAATTCGGCTCGGGTTTTTCGCGGTTTTTCGCGGAATTGTTTTGAGCCGCCGGTTTGCCTTTTGTTTTTTTGTTTGTTTTTGCGCTGTCGGCGGACGGCCTTCTCTGCGGCGGCCTTCCCCGCCCCGCAACGCTTTTTTTTCTTCTTTGCTCCATTTTTCCTCCCAATTATATCGATTGGCTACCCGAAAATCACCGCGAGCAGACCTGCCGCAAGGCAATATATGGAAAATATCCTGAATTTTTTTTTGCGGGCTATGAAATTCAACAGAAAAATCGCGGCTAATCCCGAGAAAAAAGCGAGCAAAAATCCGACCGCGCACGAGGCAAGCATTTGGCCCGTTATTTCCGATTCCGATTTCGCGAAATCCGCGAATTTGAACACGCTCGCTCCGAGTATCGCCGGGATCGACATGATGAACGAAAATTTTACCGCGAATTGGCGGCTGAAATTGTTCAAGAGCCCGCCCGTTATCGTGGAGCCCGACCTCGATATGCCCGGGGCCACCGCGACAAGCTGGCACAAGCCGACAAAAAGCGCGTTTTGCGGGGTCGCGTTTTTTTCTGTCACCTCGCCGACGGGCACCATGTCCGAAAAAAACAGGATGATTGCGTTTATTATCAGAAAAACCCCGACTATTTTCGTGTAATCCGACAGGATTTCTATCTGTTTGTCCAAAAATGCGCCGATGAAAAGCGGAACGGCGGCGATGAACACCAATATGACAAGCCGTTCGCCGGAATTTGCGGATTTCAGGCTGAATTTTCCGGTGAATATCTTTCCGGCGAGGCTAAAAAAACCAAAAAACATATTTTTTATGTCTTTGAAGTAGATCAAAATAACTGCGGCGAGCGAACCGAGGTGCAAAATGAGCACGAACAGCATCGCGTCGTCGAATTCAAGCCCGAATATATTTTTAAGTATGGCCAGATGCCCCGAGCTCGAAACCGGCAAAAATTCCGTGAAACCCTGGACCATGCCGTAAAACGCGCATTTTAAAAGCTCCAGCATTTAAAACATTCCCCCTTTTTGCTTTCTGACTTATTTTACCATACTCCCCGCAAAAATGCAATCGTAAAATTGTAAAATTTTAAAACGCTTTGGGGACGAAAAAAATATCGGGGCTCAATTTAACAAGGGCGGCGTAATACCCCCGCCTCAAAAATCCGCAGAATTTAGGCGGTGGGATTTTCGATTAATGTGAAAAAAGGTAGCACAGTGTGGGAAAAAAAGGACAAAGCAAAGCAAGCGTCACGGAAAATGGCGCAAAAAGGGGGAAATATTAGGGAAGATATCAACCGGGAGGTCTGGAGAGAACATCGTTGACGAGATCATCGGGGACGGTGAGGCCAAGCTTGGAGAGCTGCTTGACATGGGAGTTGATCTTACGCTCGCGATTGAACTGGTTGTAGTAATCGGCGCCGAGGTCGCGGAAGTCATGGCCGGAGAGGACGAAATAGACGGCGATAAGGATGGAGTGGGCGACGGCCATGGTGGCGCGATTTCTGCCCCTGTGGGAGACGAGCCTCGCGTACTGGGCGGAGAAGAACGAATTTTTTTTTTGACGGCAGACTTGGCGCACTGGGTCAGGGTTGTCAATCGATTGGTGTGAACTGTATGTGAACTCCGTTCACATTCGTTACACATGAGGGCTTGATTGCCGTTTGAGGTTTTGCCGCTCTTCTGCTTGCCTGCGGACTCGTTGTTGCCGGGGCAAACTCCGGCCCATTTGCACAGGCTGTGCTGGTTCTTGAACCTTGTCATGTCAGCGCCCGTCTCGGCGATGATCTGCTCTGCGGCCACTTTGCCTACTCCCGGGATTTCATCAAGCGCCGCCGCAGCAGCCTTGTAGTCGTCGCCCAAGCTGCGCTGTATCATCGCGTCCGTCCGCTCGATCTGCGCCGTCTGCTCCCTGCCCGTGTCCCTGTTTTTTCATTTATCGTGGCGTCCATTAGGGACGTGGTTATTGGCGTGAACTGCACGTGAACTTCGTTCACGTTCGCTACACGTGCGGGGTGGCAAGCAATCAAAAAAAAGACGAAAAAGACAGCAAAAACGCTTGACAAGAGATGAAGTTTGTGATATAATATAAGGTGAGGGAGGTGATACATTTGCGAAAGAGAAAAGAAGAAGATCCAACACGGCACAACAAAGCGTTCAAGTACAGGATATATCCAACGACAGAGCAAAGGATAATGCTGTCCAAGACGTTCGGATGTGTGCGATTCATATACAATTCCGAGTTATATTTTGGCATGGAGACGTATGAAAAGACGGGCAAGCCCAACATCATGCCATATGCGAGATTCAAGGGAGAGCATGAATGGTTGAAAGAGGTAGATAGCCTCGCATTAGCAAATGCCCAACTAAACCTGGAATCGGCATATGGGAAATTCTTGAAGGAAAAAGAACCTACCTATAGCAAGAAAACTAAAGAAAGA
Organism: Oscillospiraceae bacterium; assembly: GCA_009782405.1. The sequence continues at coordinate 16,538 of WRJC01000028.1, read as the reverse complement.
GCAGAACGGACGGGTAAGGAACTAACATATTACGACTACAAGTGGCATCCAAAATTCAAAAGGAAAAACGAAGGGCAGAGCTACACTACGAATCTAGTGGGAAATAACATAAGGATATTGGATGGGAAGCTGCGAGTGCCCAAGCTGGGCGAGCTGAAAATGAAAGAGCATCGAAGCGCGCCAAACGATTATGTGCTGAAATCGGTGACGATAAGCAAAACGCCCACGGACAAATACTACGCCTCTATCCTGTACGAATATATGCGAGAGATAGCGGAAGTGATACCCGAAGCAATCATAGGGATGGATTTTTCGATGGGGAACGGGTACGTGGACAATGAGGGGAACAAAACGCAATACCCGAAACACTATAGGGAGCAAGAGGGCAAGCTTGGGAGAGAACAACGCAAGTTGTCTCATATGGAAAAAGATGGCGCGAACTATAAAAAGCAAAATATAAAGATAAGTATGATACACGAGAAGATAGGGAATCAAAGAAGAGACTACCTGCACAAAGAGAGCAGAAAGATAGCCAATTTCTACGACTTAGTGGGGGTAGAGGATTTGAATATACAAGCGATGGCACAGGCATTGAAATTCGGAAAGACAGTACATGACATGGGTTGGGGGATGTTCAGGCAGTTCCTCGAATACAAGATGAAAGACCAAGGCAAACACTTCATCAAGATAGACAAGTGGTATCCATCGAGCAAGAAGTGTACCAAAAACAAAATTTTTGAAAGCCTGAACGATATATCCAAATTGAGCTATGATTTGTCGTCTGCGATTTCCGATGCCGCAACCGGCTATTGCAAAGGGGAAATGGATTTGGATGCGCTCGTGAGTTTAATAGAACAAAAAATCGAGATATATTCAAACGAATGAAAATATGAACATACGAAACAAAAAATTTTTGTGCGCCGCGCTTATAACAGGTTTTTCCGGGGTATTCGTGTTTTATATACTGCCGTTCGCGTGGAGCTTTTTTGCGGTTTTCATCGAAACCGACTCGGACGGCCAGGGCATATCGCCAAACAACCTGATAAACATATTCAAAAGCAGCTCGTTTGTTTTGGCTTTGAAATACCCAAAACCATATACGAAATGGCCGCGATGGACGGGGCGAACGCTTTTTTGGCCCAGCGATATATCACGCTTCCCCTGATTTTGCCGTATGTATTGATCAGCTCGATTTTAACTGTCGTGAACAGTTTCAGGATATTCAAGGAAATATATGTGATATACGGAAACTATCCGCCGCAAAACCTGTATTTTTTGCAGCACTACATACAAAATCAATTTTTGAAATTGAACTATGAAATGACCGCCGCCGCTTCATATGTATTTCTGTTTCTGTTATGCATCGCGCTGGTTCCGTCCGTGATTTATATATACGACAATATGGGGCAGTTCCATGATTGAAAAAATGATTTCGTTGGCGTTAAAAATAATGCTTCTTGTCTTTGCCGTAATGATATTTTCGCCTGTATTTCTGTTGATCTTCACATCCGTTTATAAAGACGGCGTATTTGGGTTCTTTGGCCACATAAGATTTTTGCTGCTTAGCGATCATTTCTATTTGGGTCTGAAGAATTCGTTTCTTTATGCTTTTGTGATATCGACGGGGCAGCTTGTCCCGATGATACTGATGTCGTTCGTGTTTTCGAAATTCAAGTTCAAATTCAAAAAGACGCTGTATGTTCTATACGCTGTCATTTTGCTGATACCGTTCCAAGTGCTGATGCTTCAAAATTATTATGTGCTCAGCCTGTTGAAGATGACAAACCGCAAAATCGCCGTATATGCGACCCAGATATTTCTGCCGTTCGGGGTGATATATTTCACCCAATATCTAAACACCCTCCCGGACAACATAATAGAGGCCGCCCAGCTTGACGGGGCTTCCACCGCTAAAATCGTTTTCAAGATTATACTGCCCATGGCAAAAAAAATGATTTCCGTGATATTTTTTTTGTCATTTGCGGACGGATGGAACATAATGGAGCCGGTGATCATGTTCATCACCGACAGCGGCGATTTTCCGTTGTCGGTGATGATGCGGGAGGCCATAGAACAAAAATCGAACTATCTGTCCATAGCGGGGATTTTTTGCGTCTTGCCGCTGATAATCTTTTTTGCGCTGACAAATATCGTTTCAGGGGGGCGAAGAAACGATGATTAAAACAAAAGCGAAAATATTGATTTTTATCCCGCTGACCGTCATTTTGGCCTTGTTTTACGCAAACAGGGAAAATATTTACGATATTATAGTTCCAAATGTATATACGGCCCGGATACACGGAAATTATGTGAATGACACCATGCATGAATATGTGGTTTCACCATCGGCCATTGTCGAAAACGGCGGAAAATACTATGTGTACATCGTCCAAAAAAACACGGACTATTTTCTTGAATACAAATCCGCCGAAAAAAAAGAAATTGAGATAATCGACGCCGATTCTGAAAGCTGCGCCATTGAGTTTGTCGATTTCGATTTGGATGATTGGGGCGCGGAATACGTGGCAATGGCAGATGATTTGCTGTTTTCGGGGGATTCAATCGACATCGTCGTAAAACGAAAATAAAGGAAAAAAATTTGCGAAAAATTCACAGGGAAAGCATTGAAAAAAAGCATCGTCAGGGATAAAATGCAGGCATGGAAATATTTGAACGAAGAGAGCCGGAGAAGCTCGATAAATGGCAATTGCTCGACATCATAATAGTGATATCAGGGCAAATGGATTGACCATACATGAAGATATACTCTGTTACAATAAACTGTAAAGATAGCTGGCGTGGTGATGCAATACGGCAGGTTCGCGCAAACGTTTATTTTGTTCGACATGAAATGGGCGGAAGGATACAAATGTCCGAAATGCGGGAGCAAAGAGTATGGATACCATGAAAAGAAGAAAGCATATCAATGCAAAGATAAACATTGCCGGTATCAAGCGTCAGTGACGGCGGGAACGGTGATGGAGCATACACGGCTACCGATTCGGAAACGGGAGCGGCTATCTTCCAACGCTCTGATTCAAAAGGAAATATTTTTGAATAACTTTCGCGTAATTGCATTAAATTTACGTTCCATTTCCTTTCCTTATCATGCGACAGGAAGAACGGGAAACAGGACGCACACGGAAACACGATATTAATTTGTAATACTCAAAATATAAAGCGCGGCAAATAAATAACCCGCCGCGCTTTCATTCTTAATTGTCTTTTTTTAGTCGCGCCTGTAATTCCGCGATGAGCGCGTCTTTTTCCGCAAGCGCAGCAGCGTGAGTTTCGTCTTTTTCTTGTATCACGCCTTGCCATTTTTCGCGTTCCTTGCGTCGGGCATGACCGAGCGCGGACGCTTCATTGTGCCGAGCGCGTGAACGCAGACGCTCTATTTCCTTGAACTCGTCCGTTGCGGTTACGTGGCGGTACGCCCCGATTGCCTGTTTCATAATCGGTACCTCCAATGCTTCAATTTGTTTTAATTCTTCCTCTGTTTCTGCGTTGAATAACGACAGCCATAATTTCAATCCGTCGTCTTTGGTTATAGACTTCGGGAGTTTTTGCAATTCAAAAAAGTGCATACAAAATTTATCTGTGAGCGGCGTGTGGCGGGTAACTTCGAGAGCGTGAAATTCCGAATGGAACTCCGCGCAGTCGAACATTTCAAAAGCTACAATGCTGATGATGATTGTGCGCGGCAAGTCCGAGTATTCCTCGCCATCGCCAAGCGCGGTCGAATATTCACGCGCCCAATAGTACAAGGAGCGTTCAGGATAATCACCCTCGTCGTTGACTTGTATTTCCAAATCCACGCGCTGGTCGTTCACCGTCATATTTATATCAAGCCGACAGAATTTATCACCCATGACTTCCGGCGGCATTTCGGGGTTGGCTATCACAAACTCCCCGATACTTTCAAGCCGTATGTTAAGCAATTCCGCGACGAGTTTTTTCAGCAAGTCGGGATATTGCACGAACAGCATTTTGAACAGTGTATCATTTTTGAACGTATATTTGAGTTTCGTCATCTGCACACTCCTTCCCACTATTTATTATAGCACAGATTTATGAAAATTTTCACACTTTTTTAGATTGTCAATAAAAAATATTTTGCACGGGCGAGTATATCGCTTGCCCGTTATTGCTTACAGAAATAAAATTTACAATAATTCCTTTTCTTTGGATTAATTTTTGTGTATAATTTAAGAAGAATTGCAGACACATAAATGTAAGGTGAGGTTAAAAAGTGAATATTGAATTACAAGATATTACAAATATTTTGCCTTTTTACAATATAAATTCTGATGTGCTTGATTATAAATTTTTCATTAATGGATTTGATGAAGAAACGTCAGAGATGAAATTTATCGTAAAAGTTGAATTGGCTGATGGTAGGGCGTTAGTCATTAAATTTATACGGCAAGAATTGAATCCCCATAATATTATTGAAGAACAGAGCCGTTTTTCAGAGCATTTAAGAAGTCGCGGTATCTTGACCCCGACAAGATATAAAAGCGGCGATATTTATTGTATCGCTTATCCTTTTCACGGATTTACTCTTGACGTAACCATAGAGGATTATTTCGGTGCAGAAATAAAAGTAATTGATAACGACCTTGCGCATAAAATCGGGCAATTAATGGGAAAGAACCATTGTATTGCGGAGAACGATAATCTTCATATAAATAACAAAACGCTGTTTAATATTGTTGGCTATAATGAAGTTATCGGATATGATGATTTTTTAAGATTTGGACATGACGGATTGATTGAAAACAATATATTTAATCAAATATGTTCCATATACGAAAAAAAACTAAACCGATTAAAAGAAGCGTGGGATAGTTTGCCAAAATACGCGACACAAGGCGATTATTCCACAAACAATTTAACATATATCGGCGATGGGTTGGGACTATTCGATTATAATAATGCCGGAGATGAAACCCTCATAAGCGACATGATACTTGAAGGCTTACTGACAGCGTATGAAAATGATTTAGCCGATGGTTTGACTGACGCTGATAGACGGGGCTTATTCAAATCCTTTGTAAACGGATATATAAATCACCGAACCCTTTCTGAAAAAGAAAAATCTGTTTTCGATGATATATATGCTATTTCAAATGGATTATGGTTTACGAAAATACGGTACAATGATAATTCTCTTGAAAAACTTATTAAACATAAAGAACATAAAAAAATATCGGAATTAGCTCAAAAAATATATCAAGATATAAACACAAATTTCGCATATTAAGCCATACACATTCAGACATTATTTTTTGTACAAAAAATATGCGGTTGCGCTTCTTTGCTTATGTTATGATATTGCATGGAAGGAGGGTTTGATATGGATTTCACCGCCTTACCTTTACACTTACATAATATTTGTGCGGTATTCGTAAAAATGGCGCAAATATTAGAAATCATATTTTATGCGAGAGGAAAGCCTATGAAAAAGATTTTAATTTTCACAATATTTACGTTTTGTTTTATGTTTTTGACAGCGTGCAGCGATAATAAAGAATCGGGCGATAATAACGAAAACAACGGAGAGGAAATAACCGATATGAAACAAATTGATTTTAATCCGACTTCGGAAATTATAGAGATTGCTTCGTTTGACGGATATACTTTTAAAGGCAGACTTACTTTGCCCGGCGAAAAAAATATAGATAAACTGGTTATATTCGTAAACAGTTCGGGACCGCATACATACGATACGCGGCGCAATTTTGGCGCGGGAATAATCAATTATAACGATTTATACGCCAAGCGTTTTCAAGAGCAAGGCATAGCGTTTTTTGCGTATAATACACGCGGCGTTGATATTGGCGATACGCCTCCTATGTATTATACATTAAATGAGGAACAATATAATAAATATTTGCCGTCAATTCAAGTCGATGATATTTATTATATGATAAAAGCCGTAAAAGCAAGCGATACAAGGCTTGCAAACAGTAAAGTTTTACTTTTGGGCGCAAGCGAAGGCGCGGTTATCGCCCCGTTAGTCGCAGAAAAATATCCCTATATGGTTGACGCATTATTTTTAACCGGCGTACCCGTGGACAATATGCGCGATGTGCTGACTTGGCAAAATTCCGGGGGAGCTTCAATGGTATGGTATCGAAATAATTTCGACAAAGACGGAGACGGAAAGATAAGCAAAGAAGAATACGAAGCCGACCCGAATGAAGTCATAAAATCAATCTTGCAAAACACAGCTTTCGACTTGATTGACGTGAATAAAGACGGTTATATAGACGAGCAGGATTTTTATATCATTATGAAAGACAGCCGCGAAGCGATTTTCAAAGCGATTGAAAACAAAGATAATTTATGGCTTAGAAATAATTATGGCGGCGGGTTAATCCCCTTAAATTCGGAATGGTTTTTGGAGCATTTTGAATTAAAAAGCAACATGGAACTTTTGCCTGAACTTGATTTACCCATATTTATTTTCCACGGCACATTAGACCAAAATTGCGATGTAAACAAAGTGTATGAGTTAAAAGACAAAGTCATGGAATTAAAAAAGACAAACATTATAATCAATATATTCGACGGGCATAATCATGATTTGAATTTTCCGGATTATGTTACAAAAGCCGTAATGCCGGAAGGTATGCAATCTGTGTTTGATTCGGTCTATAATTTTAAGATAAATTAATCTGCCGTACAAACAAAAATTTTCAAACCTCACAATAAAAGCAAAAAATCGCCGCCCCTGCTCGTTTAAAGACCCAATACCAAATTGAGTTTAAGGTTTCTGAGTCCGCAGCAGATTCATCCCTCACTCTTTTTTAATTGTTATGGAGTTTATGGAAGTGAACATATCCAAAACCAAATCGGATATATCCGAAAACGCCTTTGTATCCAGCTCCTCGCCGCGTATGCTTTCATTGCCCGCGACTAATTTCACGATATCCGAAATTTTTTGCTTGTCGAGGCATAGGCTTGCGCTTAGCGCGTTCGCCAAAGTTTTGCGCCGCTGGCCGAACGCCGCCTCGATGATCCTGTACATCATGGCTTCGCTTTTCGGGCTTGCGGCGGGCTCGGCGCGCGGGGTTATGGAAACCACCGTCGATAGCACTTTCGGGATTGGGTAAAAATCCGATTTCGGCACGTTGAACATTTTTTTCGCCGTCCCGTAATAGCCAATCGCCGCCGCAGCCGCGTTGTAATTTTCTTCCCCCGCCTTTGAGCACAGTTTGTCCGCTGCCTCTTTTTGCACCATCACCGTGATGCTGCTAAAATTCGCGCCGCTTTTGACAAGCTTTAAGATAGCTGGCGTGGTGATGTAATACGGCAGGTTCGCGCAAATGTTTATTTTGCCGCATCCGGCAAATTCATTTTCGGCAAGCTCGTTTAAATCCAATTTCAATATATCCCCAAATATGACTTTCACATTGCCATGACCGCCCAGCGTTTCGGCCAGGATAGGTTCGAAACCGGTGTCGAGTTCGATTGCGGCCACTTTTTTGTACAGGTCGCAAAGCCTGAGCGTCAACTCCCCGGTTCCCGGCCCTATTTCAAGCGCGCCGCAATTATCGCCCGCATGGCCGTTCAGGCTCATTTCGGCGATTTTTTTTGATATTTCGGGATTCGCCAAAAAATTCTGCCCCAAAGATTTTTTCGGGTTTTTGTCATACTTTTCAAGAATTTTTTTTATTTGTATCAAATTGGACATATTTTTTTGTTATAATCACAATACAGTTGATTTCATGCTTTTATTATATTATTATATCCCGCATCTGTTAACAGAATATGACATATCGGAGTGATTTTGATGGACAACCCAAAAATCAGCTATAATCAGATTTTAGGCCTCCTGTCGCAAAACGGGCTTTTGGGCGAATACAAATTAAAAGAGCTTGAAGCGGAGGTTGGATTCATTTCCCACGATTCGAGGGAGATCGAAAAAAACACCTTGTTTTTTTCCAAGCATTCCCACTTCAAGGAGCAAAAACTGGCAGATGCGCTGCAAAAAGGCGCGGTCTGCTACCTCTCCGAGCAAAAATACGATTTCAAAGCCGACTATATCATAACATCCGACATACGCCGCGCCATCGCGCTCATCGCGCCGCTCTATTACGGCTACCCGTATGAAAGCTTGAATCTGGTGGGCATAACCGGCACAAAAGGCAAGACCACCGTGGCCTATTTTTTGAAAAATATTTTTGACGAGCACACAAAATCAAAAACAGGCCTTATCTCCTCCATTGAAACCTATACCGGCAAGCGCGGCGAGGAATCCCACAACAGCACTCCGGAGCCTCGCGATCTGCAGCAGTTTTTTTACGAGGCGAAACAGAGCAAGATAAATTTTTTCACGATGGAAGTGACTTCCCAGGCGTACAAACTGGATCGGGTGCACAACATAAAATTTCAAAACGGCATATTTTTAAACATCGCGGAGGATCACATAAGCCCCGCAGAACACGACAGCTTCGAGGACTATTTGGGCTGCAAGCTGAAATTTTTGGAAAACTGCTCGAATATTGTGATAAACCGCGAAACCGATTGTTTTGACAGGGCGCTCGCCGCAGCCGCCGGTTCCGAAACTTTAAAGCAGATCGTTTTGTTTGGAAGCGAAAAATCCAAAAACTTTTGCGATTATTATTATTCCGAAATAAAAAAAGAAAAAGAAGGTTTGAGCTTTTGCATAAAAAACGATAAAACAGGCTATTTTGCGAAATTCGCGATAAAAACCCCGGGTTTGTTCAACGTCGAAAACGCGGCGGCGGCGGTCGCCATGTGCAAGACGCTGGATATAGACGACATAGATATACGAGCCGGCCTTCTGAAAACGCAGATTCCCGGCAGGATGAATGTGTTTGAGAACGGGGGCGTAACCGTGATTGTCGATTACGCGCACAACCTGCTCAGCTTCACCAAATTATACGAATCGATAAAATTCGATTACCCGAATCAAAGGATAATCTCGGTAGGCGGCGCTCCGGGCGAAAAGGCGTACAGGCGCCGGAAAGATTTCGCCGATGTGGTCGGCAAGAATTCGGATTATGTGTATCTGACCGCAGAAGACCCGCAATTCGAGGATGTGGAGGCCATATGCGCCGAAATCGCGGGGCATATGCCAAATACCAACTATGAGATAATTTCTGACAGGGGCGAAGCGGTAAAAAAAGCGATAAAAAGCGCGAAGCCCGGCGATGTGGTGGCGCTTTTGGCCAAGGGCGGGGAAAATTACCAAAAAGTCAAGGGCGAATATGAATTTTACGAATCCGATCTTGAAATAGCGAAAAATATTTTGTTTAACGGAGGGAAAAAATGAGCGGGTTTGTCGGGTTTTTCGATGAAGATATCAAAGAAAAAGATATCCTGATAAAAAAAATGAGCGATAAAATAGCCCACAGGGGAAAGCAGGGCGAAGAATATTTCATAGACGATAAATTCGCCGCAGGAGCGAGGTTTTCGATAATTGAGCCAAGCGATTTGGATCGGCTCGCGTACAACGAAGAAAAAAGCCTTGTGATTTTTTTCGACGGCAGGATATATAACGGCAAAGAGATCAGGGCCGGGCTTGCCGAGGCCGGCCATGTGTTTTCCGGCTCGTCGGACGCCGAAACCGCGCTGCACGGCTATGAGCAGCACGGCTGCGAAATAGCCGCGAAGCTCCGGGGGGCGTTCGCTTTTGTGATATACGACAAAAAAACCCGTGAATTGTTCGGCGCGAGGGACCATTTCGGAGTCAAGCCGTTTTACTGGCATAAAAACGGCGCCGGGTTCATGTTCGGCTCGGAGATAAAAAGCTTTTTGCCCCACCCGAAATTCAAAAAAGAAATCAACAAAGCCGCGTTGAAAATGTATCTCATATTCCAGTATTCCGCCTTGGAAGAAACTTTTTTCAAAGGTGTTTTCAGGCTGCCTCCGGGATGCTGGTTCACGTACAAAAACGGCGCCATGGAGATTGCGCGCTATTTTGAAATCGAATACAAAACCGAAACCAAAGCGTTCGGCGAATATGCGGATATATTGGAAAAGACGCTCAAAAGTTCAATAGAGCTCCACAAAAGCGGCGAAATCGAAGTCGCGGGCTTTTTGTCCGGCGGGGTGGATTCGAGCTTCATCGCCTCGGTGGCAAAGCCCCAAAAAACTTTTTCAGTCGGCTTTGCCGCGGACGGCTTCGACGAATCGATATACGCAAAACAGCTTTCGGATATGCTCGGGCTCGAAAACCACAAAAAAATCGTGTCCGCCGATGAATTTTTTGAAATTTTGCCCACGGTGCAATACCTTTGCGACGAACCTTACGCGAATTTGTCCGGGGTGCCGCTGTATTATCTTTCGCAAATGGCGGCGGCTCATGTGAAAGCCGCGCTCACCGGCGAGGGTTCCGACGAATTTTTTTCGGGGTATCTGCCATTTGCCGAATCGCGTTTTTCAAATGTATATTCAAAGCTCCCTTTCGGATTCAGAAGGCTTGTGGGCAAGCTGGCGAAATCGCTGCCGAATTTCAAAGGCAGGGGTACGTTAGTCAAATACGGGCAAAAGGTCGAGGACTACTATATCGGCCAGGCGTTTATCATGGACGACGACGAGGCAAACGGCATTTTGAGCGAGGCTTACAAAAGCGAAATGAGCTATAAAGATGTGACCGGGCCGTATTTTGAGAAAGTCAAAAACTGCGGCGATTTGATCAAAAAATCATATTTGGATCTGTTTTTGTGGCTGCCAAACGACATACTGTTAAAAGCCGACCGGATGACATCCGCGCATTCGCTCGAGACACGTGCGCCTATATTGGACAGGGAAGTTTTCGCGTTGGCCTCAAAAATCCCGAAAAAATATCTGATAAAAAACAAAGTCACAAAATGGATATTCCGGGAAGTGGCGAACAGGACGATCCCGCCCGAATGGGCCAAGCGAAAAAAACTCGGCTTTCCCGTTCCGTTCAAGCTCTGGCTGAAAGAGCCCAAATACCGCGATATGCTAAAAAATATGTTCGAACAGGATTTCGCGAGGGAATTTTTTGCGACAGAAAAATTGCTTTTTATGCTGGACGAGCATTTCCAGGGCAAAAAAAATAACGGACGCAAGCTTTACACGGCATATTCGTTTTTGCTGTGGCACAAAGCATATTTTAAAGAAAATATATGATTAAATAAAATACAAATCAAGGAGGATCATAACAATGCTCGCAAACGCAATTGAAATGTCAAAAAAGGCCAAAGAAGGCCGTTACGCCGTGGCGCAGATCAACATCAACAACCTGGAATGGACAAAAGCGGTGCTTCAAATCGCCGAAGAGCTAAAATCGCCGGTTATACTCGGGGTTTCCGGGGGGGCGGCAAAATACATGGCGGGCTTTTCCACCGTTGTCGCCATGGTGAAAGCGATGGATGCCGCCATGGGCATTTCCGTTCCCGTGGCTTTGCATTTGGATCACGGATCGTATGAAGAAGCGCTGAAATGCGTGGAGGCCGGTTTCACCAGCATAATGTTCGACGGGAGCCATTTTCCAATCGAAGAAAACATCGAAAAAACAACCGAACTCGCGGAAATCGCGCACAAAAACAACATGTCGATCGAAGCCGAAGTGGGCAGCATCGGCGGCGAGGAGGACGGGGTCGTCGGCATGGGCGAAGTCGCCGACGAAAAGCAGTGCGCCAAAATCGCCTCGCTCGGAATCGATCTTTTGGCTGCCGGAATCGGAAATATCCACGGAATCTACCCGGCCAACTGGAAAGGGCTGAATTTTGAAGCGCTCGAAAAAATACAGAGCGCCACCGGACAGCTCCCGCTCGTTTTGCACGGCGGCACCGGGATACCCGAAGAGATGATAAAAAAAGCGATAGGGCTCGGAGTGTCGAAAATAAACGTGAACACCGAATGCCAGCTCGCCTTCGCGGCGGCCACGCGCAAATATATCGAAGAAGGCAAAGACAAAGAGAAAAAGGGGTTTGACCCAAGGAAACTTCTGCTTCCGGGGTTTGAGGCCATAAAAGAAACCGTCAAACAAAAATTGCAGCTTTTCGGCTCCGACGGCAAAGCGTGAAAACTCATTTAAATCAAAGAAAGGGTCATGCAGATGAAAAAAATAATTAACCTGTTTTTGGTAAGCATAATGATCCTAATGGTTTTTGTTTCCTGCAAACCTGAAAAAGAAGAAATCGATGAAGAAGAGAATCCGGCGGATGCCGCCGTCGATGGCCCGGAAACTTCCGGCGAAGAAGATGTTTTGGAGCGTGTATATCCAAATCTTCCGGACGCTGATTTCGGCGGGTATGATTTTAATTTCCTGACCGTTTATGACAGCGGGATAGACTGGACGGACTGGGATCCGCGCGACATATATGCCGAAGCCGAAAGCGGCGATCTCATAAACGATGCGGTTTACAAACGCAACGCGATCATTGAGGAAAAATACAGCATAAAAATAACCGAAACGTGCGTTTTGCGTTCCGCCTTCAATACAAGATTCCGCACCTCCGTCGCTTCGGGCGACGATGATTTCGACGCGGCGATGCCGTACCTTCAGGAAGTGGTTTCATATGCCCAGCAGGGCTGGCTGACAGATCTGCACAGCATTGACCGTGTCGATTTAAGCAAACCGTGGTGGAACCAATCATGCGTGTCGCAGATGTCGGTAGGCGGGCGCTTGTATTTTGTGCAAAGCGACATAACCGTTATCGACAACGACGCGATGGAAGCGATGGTTTTCAATAAAGACATAATCCAGCATAATGAGCTCGAAAGCCCGTATGAGCTTGTAAATGCGGGAAAATGGACGCTTGACAAACTCATTGAAATGAGCAAAAACGTATCTTCCGACCTAAACGGGGACGGCATAATGGATCTAAGGGACGACAGATTCGGCCTTGTCGTGCAGCGCACCTCTTTTTTGTCTTTCTATGCGGCGGCGGGAGGGACGATTGTCGGCAAAGACAAAGACGACCTGCCGTATATCAACTTTTCGAACGAAAAAAATTACCTGCTCCTGGCGAAACTCACGGAAATGATGCAGGACAAGCAAAACGCGGTTGACCTGCACCGGTACGAGGGCAAGTTCGCGATATATGACGAGCAAGCGAAGATGTTTTCGGAAGGGCGCGCATTGTTCATGTGGCTGCGCATGAGGGTGGTCGAAAACCTGCGCAACATGGAAACGGATTTCGGCATTATACCGATGCCAAAAGCCGATGAGCTCCAAAAAAATTATATAGGCAGAATAAACCACAATGTTTCCACCGCTCTCACGGTTTCGAAAACCAACGCCGATTTGGAGCGCACCGGTATTGTCCTCGAAGCGCTCGCCGGCGAGTCGAAATATACGTTGCAGCCCGCATATTACGAACTCAACCTCAAAACCAAATTTGCGCGCGACAGCGAGAGCGAGGCGATGCTTGACATCATCTATGACACGCGCAATATGCTGTATGACCTCGCTGAAATATATAATTTCGGCGATTTCGCGGGAACGATACGGGGCATACCGACCCACGACAGAAATGCCGATTATGCGTCGCAGTTTGAAAAATATGAACCCAAAATGCAAAAAGACATTGAAAAGATAATCGAAAATTACGAATAAAGAAAAGAAAGGATCGCGCAATCATGAAAAAAACCGCATTATTTTTAGCGATTTCACTGTTTGTCTTGTTTTTCTTGGCTTGCGGCGGCGAAAAAGGCGACGACACGCCCGAGAACACGCAGCCGGCGCAAAACGACGCCGCAGAAAACCCGGAAGATTCCGAATCCGCCGGGGAGATCATGGCCACTTACGACTATCTCCCGGAAAAAGATTACGGCGGGCGGGAGTTTGTGATCATGACGCGGGACGGCGGCTGGGACACCTGCCACCACATAGAGGAATTTGTGGTGGAGGAACAGATCGGCGAGGTGATAAACGACGCGGTCTATAAAAGGAATTTGATAGTCGAAGAAAAATACAACGTGAAAATAGCGATCATGCTGACAGCCGAAGTGTCAAACGAAATGCCGGGGCTCATAAAACGCATGGTCAAATCCGGCGAGGACAGCGTCGATCTCGTGTGCGCCCATCAGGTGTATATCGGCCAGACCGCCCCCGAAGGCAATTTTTTGAACTGGTACGACATACCCTGCGTCGATTTTGCCCAGCCGTGGTGGGTCAGCGACGCAAACGAAGAACTTTCCGTCGACGGAAAAACCTTTTTCGCCATCAGCGAGATAGCCTACGAACTTTTGGATTACACATACTGCGTGTACTTCAACAAGCGCCTCGTTTCGGACTACGGGCTCGAAAATCCGTATAACGTGGTAAACGGAGGCAAATGGACAATAGATTATCTGATGCAGACGACAAGGGACATATATGTGGATTTGGACAACGACGGAAAAAGGACGATGGACGATTTTTACGGTTTCGCCTCCAACACATACAGCGCGGGCAACACTTTCATATGGTCGCTCGGCGGCAAGGTGATGGAAAAAGACAAAGACGGCAGGCCCCAGCTCGTGATGAACAATCCGCACATGGCGGACATGGTGGACAAGCTCTATACGCTCTATTTTGACACCCCCGGTTCATACGGCCTCAACAAGACCTCGGAAAAATCGATAGAGTGGCCATATATAACCGCCCAGATGTTCAAAAACGGGCAGGTCATATTCAACACCGGTATGTTTTGCGACGCGCTCGTGAGGTTCAAGGACATGGACGACGACTACGGGATAATACCGTTCCCCAAATGGGACGAAAACCAAAGCAGCTATTACACGATGATAGACGGCCACGGGCCGCTGCTCGCGGTTTTGCAAACCGAGCAGGATCCCGAAATGGTGGGCATAATCACCGAAGCGATGAGCGCGGAGAGCTACAATTTCGTCACTCCCGCATATTACGAAGTCGCCTTGAAGATAAAATATTCGCGCGACGAAGAATCGGTGCAGATGCTGGATTTGATCAAAAGCGGCATAAAATACGATTTCGGATATATATACGACGGCTGGCAGGGGGTGGCGTTCGGGCTGCAGGATATGTTCGCAAGCCAAAAAAAGGACTTCGCCTCCTATTACGAAAAGAAAGAAAAGTCCGCGCTAAAATATTACAACAAGATAATCGACATGTATTACGATTTCGGGGGCTGAAAAATCGACGACGGGCCCGTCACGCATAAATTATATTTGCGCAGATGTCTTTTCCGGTTATGTCCACCATGCAGTACGATTCCCCTTTTCCGCTCCTGTCGCGGCTTATCGAACCGGGGCATACTATATGCGTCCCGTTGTGACAGGTTTCCATCGGCTCGTGGGTATGCCCGTACAAAATCATGTCGTATTTTTTTTGCCCGGCGACCATCTTCAAGGTATCGATCGAAAATCTCACATTTTTCGTGTGGCCGTGCAGGATAAAAATCTTTTTGCCCCCGATTTCAACTTCCTTTTCATAGTCGTTTCCCTCAAGGGAATATTCCCCGTTTCCGTAGACATACAACACCGGAATTTCGGGGAATTGTTTTTGCAAAATTTTCGCATCGCGCATATAGTCGCCCAAATGCACGATATAATCCGGCGCATATGCCTTTTCTTTGAAGCCGCTTATTATATTTGTCATTTTATCGCAGCGGCCGTGCGAGTCCGAAAAAACAATTATTTTCATGGCGAAAGTTCGTAGATGCACTCAAACCTCCCGCCCTTGGCGTACAGCGCGTGCCAAATTGGAAGTTCGGCTATCCTGATCAGCTTCGCTCCGATTTTCTCGCAGACGCGGCGCGAGGCTTTGTTCGCGTGGTCGCTTGTGATCAGTATTTTTTTGAATCCGTGAGCCTTGGCCAAATTCAAGATGATCTCGCAGGCCGCGGTGGCGACCCCCGCGTTTCTATACCGCTCATCCACGAAATATCCGATATGCCCGCTATAGTACAGGCTTTCGGAAAATCCCAAGCGGAGCGATATCTCGCCGAAAACCGTTTTCGCGTCTTTATCGGTTATGTTAAATTTATATCCGGGGACATAATTTTTTATCACGATCCCGGGCGACAGCTCAGTGCATTTGAGCGCAATGGTGTATGCGGAAAGCTTTATTTTTTCCACATCCAAAAATTCCTTTATTTTTGGTTCGTACTGTTTTTTGAAATCATCCTTCACAAGCCCGTAAACATCGGCGTCCTGATATATCCCGTTCCATGCGGCATACTTTTGTTTCATGTGCCCCTCTTTTAAATATCCCGCTTTTTGAAGCACCCTGCCGGAGGCGGGATTTTCCACGGAATGATACGCTTCGAGCCTGTTTATGTTCACGTCGTAAAACATATAGTCGGAAACGGCGCGAAGAGCTTCCGTGGCGTATCCGCAGTTCCAGAAGCGTTCGCCGAAGCAATAGCCCGCTTTTGCGCTTTTTGGTTCGTCCGTCATTTCCGCGGATATCGAGCCTATGAGAATGCCTTCTTTTTTGTGCTCGGCCGCCCAACAATATTTGTCGGGGCGCGAATACGCTCCGATCACATCGAGCAAATAGGTTTTTGTCTCGCCGATGGATTCGTGTTTTTTCCATGGGAGGTATTTTGCCACATTTTCATGGC
>WRJC01000027.1 GCA_009782405.1 Oscillospiraceae bacterium | reverse complement strand
TTGACGAATTTCGCCCTGCGCGATAAGTGGCAATCAAGCAGATTTAAGCCAAATTGTGCCATGTGAATTGTGCCATGTGGATAGTTGATAGTTAACATTGTCCAATTGACTGTAGCCGATTCATAACATATATTAGCGGGAAGCGACTTGAATGGCTGCGGTGCGCCAAAATAAATTCAAAATATAATATTTACAAAATTCAATTTAATTTTTTTGGTTTTGTGATATACTTAATAAATTATCGTAACGAATTTTAAAAGGGGGATGAAAATGCAGAGTGCCGTTATTGATGTATTTTGCGGAATAGGTGGGCTTACACATGGGATTCAAAAAGCTGGAATTAATGTGGTAGCAGGCATTGATATTGATTCAACGTGCAAGTATGCCTACGAAAAAAATAATAATGCTGTTTTTATAAATAAAGATATTGAAAATATTACTTGCGAAGAAATAGATTTATTATATCCTCCAAATTGCCATAAAATTTTAGTAGGCTGTGCGCCTTGTCAACCATTCTCTCCCTATTCTTTTAGATATAATAAAAACGGAAAAAAAGATAATAAATGGAAACTATTATATAGCTTTATTAACATAATAGAAGAAATTTCACCAAGTATAATATCAATGGAGAATGTTCCCCAACTATCAAAAGAAAAGATTTTTTCTGATTTTTTAGATAAATTAAATAATTTAGGCTATATTGTAGATTGGGATATTATAAATTGTGCAAAATATGGCGTTCCGCAAAATAGAACAAGGTTAGTATTATTAGCATCTTTATTTGGAAAAATAAATGTGCCTCCTGCTATATACGACCAAAAAGATTTTTTAACTGTATTTGATGCTATCGGAGATTTGCCGCGAATTAAGGACGGTGAAATTTGTGAAGAAGACTTATTACATCGCTCATCTAAATTAGCGCCAATTAATAAAAAACGTATTAAACAATCAACTCCGGGCGGAACATGGATTACATGGAACGACAAATTAAAATTAAAATGTCATAAAAAAGATACTGGCAACAGTTATCGTTCAGTTTATGGGAGAATGGAATGGGAAAAGCCGTCTCCAACAATAACAACGCAATTTTATGGGTATGGAAACGGACGATTTGGACACCCAGAACAAAATCGAGCTTTATCTTTAAGAGAGGGAGCTTTGTTACAGTCATTCCCTGATTATTATAAATTTATTGACCCCGATTCACCTCCAACTTATAAAAAACTTGGTGTTCATATTGGCAATGCAGTTCCTGTCGAATTAGGGAAAGTTATTGGTTCAAGCATAAAAAACCATTTATTAGAAAAAGGAGTATCTTGTGATGGATAATAAATTTACGATGTCAATAAATCTTAATGTATTAAATCATTTAGGTTTAAATTTATACAGTAATATCCCTGCGGTTCTTTCTGAAATTGTAGCAAATTCATGGGATGCAGATGCTGATAATGTTAAAATTAAAATAGAAAATAATGAAATAAGAATAAGTGATGATGGAAGTGGCATGACTTTAGAAGATATTAATGATAAATTTTTAACGATTGGCTATCCCAAAAGAGAATGCGGGGAAATAAAAACATTAAAATATTCTCGCCCTGTTATGGGGAGAAAAGGCATTGGCAAGTTATCAATGTTTTCTATCGCAAAAAATATTCAGATAATAACTCGTAAAAATGATATAATAAACGGATTTGAAATGGATGTAAATGAAATCATAAATACAATAAAGGATAAAAACGAAAATTATCATCCTAAAGAAATCATTGTTGAAGAAGATAAATTATCTTCAAACGGTACGAAAATAATTTTGAAAAATCTAAAAAAAGGCATATCCAAAATGACTTCTGACTATATAAAAAAACGTATTGCACGAAGATTTAGCATTATAGGTAATGAGTATAATTTCAGCGTATTTGTCGATAAAAAAGAAATTTCCATAGAAGATAGGGATTATTTTAGCAGATTAAATTATATATGGTATTACGGAGATAAAAGTAAAAAATATTGTGATTATGCCTCTAAACAGCAACATTCTGAAATTCGAGAAAATGAAATAACTCTTGAAAATAAAAAATATTTGATAAGCGGTTGGATTGGAACTGTAAATACGTCAGGCGATCACTCTCCTTGGAAAACCAAAGCGAAAAACTCCGAGGCATGGGGCAGGGTCCCATTTAAAGACTAATGGACAGGCAGGCCCTTGTGTTTGCGCATGGAGTCGTTGCCGTCGACGAAAACAGTGTAAGAATCGTGGACGATGCGGTCGCAGATGGCGTCGGCAAGGGTGGGTTCGCCGATTTTTTGGTGCCAGCCGCCGACATCGAATTGGGAGCAGAAGATGGTGGAAGCTTTTTTGTAGCGGGATTCGGCAATTTCGAGCAAGTCCCTTGCCTCGAAATCCTTGAGGGGGTAAAGCAGCCATTCGTCGATGATGAGCAGCCTGAGCTGGGAGAAGTTTTTGACGAGCTTTCGATAGTTGCCCTCGGCGCGGGCGATGGCGAGTTCACCGAGCAGCTCGGGCAGCCTGATGTAACGGACGGAGTAGAAATTCATGTTGGCGGCTATGCCAAGGGCGTTGGAAATATACGTTTTGCCGCTGCCCGTCGCGCCGAGAATTATGATGTTGTGGCACTCTTCGACATAGTTGCAGGTGCCGAGCCTCGCAATCTGCGCCTTGTCCAGTTTCCTGTCCGCGCGATACTCGATGTCTTCAAGGCAAGCGTTGGGGAAGGCATATCCTGCGTTTCTGATTAGCCTTGTCAGCCGGTTGTTCCTGCGGCCAGCCCACTCCGAGTCGACGATCAGCCCGAAGCGTTCCTCGAACGACAATTCGCGCATGGACTTGTCTTTGAGCTGCTTTTGAAACGAATCGGCCATTGCGCTCAACTTCATCTCGTGGAGTTTGGTGGTCGTGTTGTTGTCCAACATCATTTGTTCCCTCCCTTGTAGTAGTCCGCGCCGCGAGTGAATCCGAAGTCGCTTTTGCCGGATTCGGCCGATGGGGTCTGGGGAATTTTGTCCTGTCCCGATTTCAGGATGGCCTGTATGTTTTTGTAGTTCGGCCGCGGCGTATAGCTCAAAGCTTTGGCGCAGGCCGTTTCCAACCGCTCGGGAGTGTACGTGTCCGACAGCTTCAAAACCGCCATGCAGCTTTTGTGGCTCTGCGCCTCGACTTTGTAGCCCGCAATGATCGCCTCTATCACGGCGGCGGCATTTGCGCCGATTTTGCCCGCCCATTCCCTGAAACGCTCCGCATTCCATTGCATGTATTGCTGATGGCTCGCCGGCATATGGGCTTGGGTTGTCCGGTATTGCTCCTTGGGGTCGGTTATTCGGGCAATCGAAAACGGTAAAGCGAATCATTATTCGGGAAACTATACGTTTTATTTCGAAGAAAAAGAGCGCAGATTTTTGACTCAAGCCGAGCAGTATAAGCAACAGCAGCGCAGGATAAGCCAGCTCGAAGCGGCTGCTGCGAGGTTAATGGTATGGCATCATATCAACAGCACTTCCGGCCATGACAAACGCGCCAAAAATATATTAAGAAGTATCGATCGTATGGACAAAGTGGATAAACCAGTGACAGCGCGAAAGTTAACGGCGGAGTTTGACAGCGGAGGGTATGCGTCAAAAGAAATCGTTTCGCTGGATTCGATATGCAAAAGCTACGGGTCAAAAACAATTTTGAGCGATTTGAGTTTAAAAATAAATCGGAACGAGCGTATCGCGCTTATCGGAGCGAATGGGTGCGGCAAAACCGCCCTTTTGAAAATGATAATGGGCGAGGAACAGCCCGACAGCGGCGAAATAAAAATCAGCCCAAGCATAAAACCGGCGTATATGTCCCAAATCATCACATTTGAAGACATGAACGCAACGGTTTTAGACACACTGCGCTATACAACTGATGTGCCCGTTGAAAAAGCCAGAAACATCCTTGACATGACCCGTCCTGTCGCAATCCAAAAAGAAAAAAACGCGCAAAAAAATCCGGCGCCAAAGGAAAAGCCGCGAATCCGTACCGAAAAGCCTGATTCTGTAAAAGCTGGCGTTTCGACGGAAAAATTGATCCATGATGCCGAAATTGAATTGGAAAAAATGAACGCTGCGATAGAGTCAGCCTTGGATCGAGCCGATTTTCCAAAGCTAAATTCGTTGTAAAAGTTTTTTCTCCGCCAGAAACGCCGACAACAAGCCAAAAAGCTGTCGGCGTTTTGTTTTGCGGAATGTTAGCGTTAAATCAACCATGCGGGAATATACCAATTATTTTTGTCAATCGGAATTATATCGGACGGCATACAAATAACGGCTCCCGTACCGATTGTTGTTTTCAAATGAGCCGCTCCCGAAAAAACATCGTCTTCGTTCGGTTCTTTTTCTATCGGTTTGAGGACGGAAAAATGCCGGATGGCATCTTTTGGTGCAGCACCTTTTTTTATTTCGAGCGGATTTATCATTCCATCTTGTGCGATAATTAAGTCAATTTCTTTTTTATTGCTGTCACGGTAAAAATAAAGCGGTGGTCTCTTCCCGTTATGCAGATAACTTTTGTATATCTCAGAAACCACCCACGTTTCAAAAAACTGTCCGTCCATCGCTCCGCGTTCCAATATCTCCGCGTTGCTCCAACGCGTGATATATGAACAAAGCCCGGTATCAAGGAAATACATGCGCGGCGCTTTTATCACTCTTTTCAACGCATTATTTGAATATGGAGGTATTAACGCGACAAGTCCGCCGGATACAAGGATAGACAGCCATTGTTTTGCTGTCGGCGCCGATATTCCCGCCTCGTTTGCCAACACTTCGTAGTTTACATTTGTAGCCGTCCTTGCCGCCGCAATACTTATGAAATTCAAAAACGATAATTCATCGGCCACCTGCGACAAATCCTTTATATCACGGCTGATATACGTTTCCAAATATGATTCGTAATATTCGCTGCGGCTCACATTGTCAATTTCGTATATACGCGGCATGGAGCCTTTGAAAATACGTTCAAAGACTTGATTGATATTCATAGGCACGGCGAGCCCCGTGCGGCGCATAAGTTCCTGCTGGTCTACTATAAATTCCGAAAAGTGATTTCCTGTGATTTCGCTGTTAGACAAGCCGAGCATGCGAACTACGCCGACGCGCCCCGCAAGCGATTCCGTAACGCTTTTCATCAAATGAAAAGTCTGTGAACCGGTCAGCCAAAAATCGCCGCATCGCTTATGCGCGTCAACATATACTTTTATATAATCGAATAATTCCGGCGCATATTGCACCTCGTCAATCAATACGGGCGGCGCGTATCTCTGTAAAAACATTTCGGGGTCCCGTTTTGCGAACGCCCGTATTGTTGGATTGTCAAGGGATACTATTTTTCGATTATTATTTTTGATTTTTTCCAATATGGTAGTTTTGCCGACCTGACGCGGTCCTGTCAACATCAATACAGGGAACGACTCGCTTACGCTTCGCAGAGTTTTTTCGATTGTTCTATCGTAAAACATAAATAAATACCTCAATAATAAGTATGACGCCCGCAACGAAATAATTATGCAAATCTAAATTTATATTTTAGTTTAACATAATTATTTCGTTTTGTCAAGAAAGCAGTGGCTGAGCCCGACAAGGATATTTGATACTTTTTGTCGGAAAATCCAAAACTCCATCTATTTTATATTAAAAATAAATAATATTTCACTTTGTTTGTTTGCGTAAAGCTTCAATAGCTGACTCGAGTTCTAGCAAAGTCGCATCTTTTGACCATTCGTCCCAAAAATCAACTGTCGCGCTGCGAGGTCTAAGATTTGGTTCTGCTATTTTGATTCTGCTCGGCAATAAACTGGCATCTCCAACTATTAACGCTTCTCCAATGTCTAAAATCGGAAGCATCTCTGCATAATCGCCAAGACTATCGGGCAGTAATCTTTTTATTACGGATTGGTCATCTATATTAACGTGAGTTCGAAGGGAAAACAATGGATCAAGGCGATGTATTGGTCGATAGTAGGGGACGTCGTCCTCGACGTCCCGTGGTAAGAATTTGTGTGAAATCAGACTCGCGGGACGTCGAGGACGACGTCCCCTACTCGGTTGAAAACACTTGACAATATATCAAAAAAGGAATATAATATATACGGAGGATTTCAATAATGTTCGATGTAGAATATTATGAATTGCCTAACGGCGAAAAACCTGTTAAACAATTCATTAACAGCCTAAATGAAAAAATGCGTACAAAGGCACTCGCAAGCCTAACGATACTCGCGGAGTTTGGCAACGCATTACGGGAGCCATATTCAAAGGCGATAGACAAAGGATTATTTGAATTACGGATAAAATTCGCCAGCGACATAACGCGGATATTTTATTTTTTCTATGTGGATAATAAAATCATAGTTACAAACGGATTTTTGAAGAAAACGCAAAAAACGCCGCCGAATGAAATTGCGCTTGCCATGAAATATAAATCCGAATACGAGGGGAGGCAAAGGAAATGAACGATTTACAGAAACATTTAGCAGAACAACTCAAAGACCCGGAATTTGCGGCGGAATGGGAACGTCAACGCCCGGAACGCGAATATATCAAGGCGATAATCGCCGCACGCATGGAAAGAAACTTAACGCAAAAGGAATTAGCTGAAAAAACGGGAATAAGGCAGTCGAATATCAGCCGTATAGAAAACGGGAATTGCAGTCCGACGATTGCGACGTTACAGCAGCTTGCGGAAGGGGTGGGAAAAAAACTTTATATAGAGTTTAGATAGGAGTTAAAAAGTCGATATGGAAATCTGATGAAATTTCTGCTATAATAGAGAAAATCACTATTTTGATAGGTCTGCTATCTGAATTTATCGAAGATGAACCTGACTTATTCGATTTATAGTCGGAAGTTTACGCATGGAGTTACAATATGGGGAATAAAAATTTAGTAAAAAGACTATTGAACATGATCCCGAAGGACAGCATTGGCAAATATGATTTATTCCCTGTTTTTAAGGACGTGGATTTGTTTACCGATCCAATAGTAATTGGAATTTTATCAACTCCGTACATTGGAAAGGTTGATTATGTTAATCCCATATGACCCAAAAATTCGTTTCACCGCTTCCAGATAACCGTACCCATACAAATTGTCAGGCACCAAATAACTTGATTCGGGCCATTCATTCCATGCGTTCACAGTAATGAGCGGCGGCTGGTAGGGGTGATTGTCCGCGTATTCTTTCGCCATTTCCGCGCTGTTTTTTTCCTCCGCCGTCGTCGTTCGGCGTAACGGGCTCCTGTCCCAAATCAACAGTTTCTGCCATGTGATTTGCCTCCTTTGGCTGTTTTTTTGAATTTGTGGATTTATATAACAAAAAAAGAGTGGCCGATACAGACATTTCTCTGTATTCGGCCACTCCGGGCACTCTTTGATTATTCGCTTTTCACGCCGGGCGCATCAGCTTGCCGTTCACTATCACCACATAGTGGTACTTCCTGCACTTCCGGCAATAGATCGGCGCGTCCACGACCACCGTCGACTCGATATTATTTTTTGCCTATTCACGGGTTATTTGATAAAAATAGGTTGTTGGAAAGTCCGGCCGTACTTTCATCTCTTTTGACCCAGAGGGTGCGTGGATGCCGTTGTCCACCTCAACAACCCAAAATATCCCTCCACTATTATAACACTTTTATTGACATTTGTCAATTATTTTTCATAAACAATTTTGTGCGTGAGCAAATAACGGTTCAATCGAGCATCTTTTATTTCCCATAAAGTGATTATCGAATTTTTTTGTCTTTGGTTTCCGTGCTTAATTTTAGGACAATTTCCACATTATTATCATATTTTTTTATTATCAGAGCCGTATCTTCATGTTTCGGGTCTTTTAGGATAAAATCTGGATCGTTGACGATTTCATTGAATTTATCTTTATATCGTTCGTATATTTCGGGTCTGTTTTTGATTATGTGTTGTTTTTGGTTTTCAGTTAAAACAACTTCATTTGTCAAAATATTTTTTGAAAATTGTATGAAAGCGGAAAAAGCATTTTGCAAATCGGCAAAATTATCAATTTCGACAAGCTGAGCAAAGTGGTTTTGCCTGCCTGACGTGGACCTGTTACGAGCAACACAGGAAAAGCTTTGGATATTTTTATAACGGTATCTTCTATTGCCCGTTTAATATACATATCGAAACACCTCTCCGACTATTCTAAATTCTGATTTTATTATAGCCGAAATAAATGGTTTTGTCAATAGAGTATTTATGTTCAAAGACTTGATTGACATTCACAGGCATAGCAAGCCCCATGCGGCGTATAAGCTCTTTCGGGTCTATTATGAGTTCCGAAAAATGATATCATTACCGGATTTCGTCAGGTTCAAATATATACAGTCCGCGATACCCTTCATGAGTGGAATCAAAAGAAACGAAACGTCCGTCGCGGCTCCAACGGTTATGTAAATCGCAGCGTATATCCCCTGTACAAGATGAGTCTGATTTGGCGCGAAGCAACAATCCGCTTTTACCGGTTTCTGTATTATACAGATATATATGCCGAAACCCTTCTTTGTCAGGGTAGCCGTCGCCGAGTATATATTTTTTATCGGGAGAGTATACACAGTGTATGTCTTTATCAAAAAAATCGGGGTTAAGCCGAATAGCCTCGGCACTTTGATCCGTTAAAACGTACATGCCGGGCAATCCGTTTACATCTGCCCATACCAATAAATGATTGCCGTCGAGCCAGTTATAATGTGAAGCCATCGACATGGGTTTCATTAAATAAAACTCGTAACCGTCGCGGTTGATTGTCCCAAGTCCGGTCGCCCAGTTTTTCCCTTTCTGCGGGAATGTGCGCACTAAAAAAACCATGCGCCGGTTGTCAGGGCTGAACGTAATATGGTTAACCACTATCTTTTCAGAAGGGTCTATGTTGAATAGCCGGCCCATTTCGTCATAACTCAATATAAATTTTTCTGTTCCGGTTTCCATATCCATCACGAATATGCCGTCTTCTTTCGGCTGTGGTATTGCGAAAAATTCGTCGCGCACACCGGAATAGCCGTAGCCGGGACGAAAATCGTATACACGGTTCATATTTATACAGAGGCCCCATTTTCCATCGTGCGACACATTTGCCACGGCGCGCGGAAGTATCCGCTCATAACCGGAGCCGATATTTCTGACTGCCGTCCGGTATTTATCGCCGTCCCGGATATTATAAATCACTTCTTCCGCCGGGTTTTTCGGATTCCATTGCAGCATAGCCCCCTGCTGAAAGTTGAATGCCTGCGTCTCTGCGAATTTCCGCCATTCACATGAGGCAATATCAATAATTCCGAGTTCGCAAGTATCGTCCCCGTCAGGCAGACGGTCCCAAAAGTCAGTCCGGTTGCATAAGTGTTTTGTACCGTCTTCATTAAACGCGGGATTATCATAATAGCCGTAATAATAATGCCGCCCGTCGTTCGGGCTGATCCTGCGGACATGGACAATTTCGTCGGTTATGCCGTTCATATTATTTCCCCAATCAAAAAATTATCTGCTGTTTTTATAATTATTGCGCCAAGAGGGCATCAATCGTCTTTTGAATCTCCAAATTGACTTTTGTTTCGTTAGCTTCGATTTGCGATGCAAGATTCCTGTTGTTTTTCAAAAACATATCGTTTAAAAAACCGTCGCGTATATATCCCGTCCAAAAAGTATCTCCCAGATCGTACACCCTGTTGTTAAATATCATATCCAGCATTTCAGCCGATTCCTCGTCGCGCGTAGTTTTGGTTTTCAACGCGACTTCATAGTACAGCGGTATCGTGGATTTTATTGATTCGCAACTCATCGCCTCAAGCATCGCTCCGGTAAGCTCAAGATTTATATTGGTTTTTGGGATCGCTCCTCCCAAACCGCCCTCAACCCGCGTATAATACACTTCCTGTTCCTCATTGTATTTAGGATACGGTAAAATGCCGAAATTAGCGTCCATATTACGGAGCTGTCCCGCATTTTTAAACGTGCTGTCAAGAAACAGGCTCTGATTGTTTTCAAACATTACGTGATATATCTGAGAAGCGGCGCTGTCGTTGTTAGTATTCCGCCACCATATATTGTCATCCCATGTAATCGTAAATATTTTTGATACAAGCTCTTCAAACTTTGCGTTGCCTTTTATGTCAAAGAAAGGTATATCGTCTTTGTCCTTCGGGACTGTCTGTATGCCCGAGGCAATCCAGAAACATGGAAGCACGCTTTTTGGCTGAGCCAGATATCCGTAGCAGTCGCCATCGTCGTAGGTGTCGTTTCCGTTGAGGTCCCTTAACGAGGCTTTGCCCATTTCCGCGAATTTATCAACAGTCCACTTGCCGTTCTTTACAAGCCCGTACGGGTTTTCAAGCCCGAGATCCTCATTTAGATTTTTATTGAACAGCAGAACGCGCGTATAATCATATGTGGAAAAATTATAATCCCCATGTATAAAAAGATAAGCGCCGCCTATTGACAGCGAATCATTTATGGATTTGTCCCAGTATTTTTTATTCATGTCAATATAGGGGACGTCTTTCATGGGTATCAACAGGCTCTCGGTGCCGAACACGACGATCTGATGGTCGAACAGCGCGTACACTTCCCCCAATCCGTCGTCCGCTAAAATACTTCGTTTCATAGTGTTTATAAAATCGCTTACTTCTATCTGTCTTATAACCGCGTTGAACCGTTCTTCGAGCTTCCTGTTTCGATTGTAAACCGCGTCCTCGAGAGCGTCTCCCGTGATCGTTTCGGAATCGAACAGCAGGGTCAGATGCGGTCTTTCGCTGCCGATACAGGTCACTATCCTAAATTCCTCCCCGTTGAAATCAAGTCCGTCAGGCAATGAATCCGTTATCTCCGGTTCAGGCTGCTTTTCATCAGGCAGAGCATCTGATTTATCGGCATTATTTATAACATCCGGGGAATTTCCGCCGTCATTTCCGGAATTTGCTTGGCAGGACTGTAAAACAAAACTCAAAAGAAGTATTAAAATCACACAATTCATAAGCTTTTTGATTTTAGATTTTTTCATAACTCTTATCCTCAATATATATTTTACATTAATTTAATTCAGTCACAGCGTCTATAACCGCGACCGCATTCTCTAAAGGGGTCATTCAAATTTTTCATTGATATTATTATACCACGTTCAAAAAAATATTTCAATAAGTTTTCATAACTCCTATTTATTTTCACTTGAAAATAAATAATTTATGTCGAATAAATAAAAAGTATTGCACTCTGACTGCTCGCGCATATATGTATTCCATGATATAATGGCTTCCTCTATCGTACTTGCCCACTCGCTCCGGTGGCTTAGGCAATGCGGGCAAAGAACAGAATAACGCCCCTGATGTTTCTCAAAGACAGGGTCTTTTGGCATTTCACGAAAACAATTCGGGCATGGGCTATATATGCCGCTCATGATTCGCATTCCCCCGTTTCCACAAACCATTTGTCGTTTTCATCGAAAAGATATATCTCCCTATGTTCGCCGTAAACATCGACAACGCAACTATATCTGATGCCTACCGCTCCTGCGATAAGGCTCGCCATACGCCGGGAATCCGTCGCTTTCTTGACCCTCAGCCATTCGCCGTCAAGCCCCGCCTTTATATATTTGGGCGTTTTTTTGCCTTTGTCGTCTATATACAATAACACAGGAATATATTTTTTGCCCATATAAAATCACCGCCTCACGCATCTTTGAAAAATGCGCTCCCTACTCTGTATGAAGCTCTGTTGTAATCGTCCGGAATATCCGTCAGTTTTTTGTCTTCCAGTATATTCCCGCGCTGGATTATATCATAGCCGTACATGCTGCGAAGCATATCCACCGTCTGAGCGACTTTTTCCATTTTCTGTATCTGCTCCGCGTCGTCAAAGAAACTGCCTTGAATGCCTGTGTCGTCAGGTACGAGATTGTTCACCCGAACGCCGATCGAACGCAACGGTTTTGTGAATTTGTATTGCTTCATAAAAATTTCCATGGCTCTTTCCGCTATATTGTTCGTGATGTACGACGGCGTTTCGAGCGTACCCTGGCGATCGCACCATTTCAAATCATTTGTGCGGATATTCACCTGAACCGTCCTGCACTTGTAATGCTGTTCCCGTATTTCCGACGCCGCTCTTTCCGACAATGAATATATTTCATGCCGTATATCTTCAAGGGTAGTCATATCCCTGTATGTCGTGTGGATATGTCCGACAGTCTTCGGTTCTTCGACATAATCCTTATGCTTCACATATGATTTTTCTTCCCCGCTTGCGTAACGGTGCAATGTCCTGCCGTTTTTGCCGAGGGCTTTCTCAAATACCTCAACGGGCGTTTTGGCTATGTTTCCGATGTCGGTGATTCCCGCCGCGCATAAAAGTTGATTTGTTTTAGTGTCCACGCCCAATAATTTATCAGGGGATAACGGCCACACTATCTCTTTAAATTTTACTCTTGATATGACCGTCGTGGCATCCGGTTTGCGCAAGTCTGAAGCCAATTTCGAGATTGTTTTGTTGAAGCTGACCCCTATAGAGCAGGTTATCCCCAAAGTTTTTTTGATTTTGGCCCGGATTTCATCCGCTACCGACTGTCCCTCATATTCGTCTCTCGCGAGATTTGATATATCAAGCCAGCTTTCGTCCTTGCCATAGCTTTCGATATTGTCTGCGTATTCCTCGTATATCTCCCTCGCCCACCCCGAAAATTGATTATATAATTTCGTGCGCGGTTCGACAATAACCAATTCTCCGCACTTTTGTTTCGCTGAACCGATAGTGTCTTCGCCTGCTCTGACTCCGGACTTTTTCGCCACTTGATTTGCCGCTATGACGATGCCGTGCCTTAGTTTCACATCTCCGCAGACCGCAACAGGCAGACTGCGTATTTTCGGATTATACAGACACTCTACGGCCGCATAAAACGAATTCAAATCTGATAATAATATAACTCTGCTCATATATCTCACTCCGTCGAAAAATACATACAACGATAATTCTACAGACATTGTGGAATTGGTGGGTAAAAATTTACGTTAACATATTTACAAGGGCAATATATTAACGCCTGTTTTTTTTTAGAATAATCATGGTGTTTGGACAAACCCGCTTGTCCTCAGTTTTACCGATGCGGCCCGCTTCGATACGCCGTATGCTTCGGCAATGTTCTCCGGCAGGAGGTCGTTGGCGACTATATCCAGATCATCGTCCTGCCCTACCACGATACGCCTTCTCCATAAGTTATATTCCCGCAAAAATTCATTGACGAACGGGACAAATGTTTCGTCGGGCATCGCAATCGACGAGGCGAACCTGTTTGCCTGATGTTCGCGCCATTCCTCCGCCGTCCAGCTCGATTGCCCGTTCGGAAGTTTTCTTGCGGCTTTTTTTCGGCAGCATATCTGTCCTGCGCGGAAGGTTGAAAACGTGTCTTTATGCATTAAAATATGCCCGCCCTCATGCAACCCCGTGAATGTCGCCATCCCGTCATTTTCTGTTACGGTATTATCTATAATAACGGTGCCCGCCCGCATGGGACGATTCACTATGCGGCTGTTTTCCCGGTCAAATATCTTAACAAGGCCGTCGCGGAAAACAGTTATGGCGTAAATAGGCGGCGTATTCTCCGCATAATAAATATCTTTATATGAAATATCCATGCCGGTGTATGATTCTAAAAAGTGTTCGTAATTAATAACTCCGGGCTCGCGCAGCAAATCAGGGCGATAATCGTTGAGAACGGCTGACGCGTACTCGTCGATTTCTTTATTTGATAAAATCGGAGTATTGTCATTATTTTCATCAACCCTCGTTATCTTAATCGGTATCATTTTCGTCACCGCCTTGTGTATCTTGGTTTTCCTGTTTCTCAAGATCCCAGATAAACTGCCTCCACATATTTTCGCTGGCGTTTACTCTGTTTGCTTTCCGCAGCGCTATGCGCGCCCATTTTCCTTTTTTTTCGTCCCTGAGATACTCTAAATCAGATGCCGTTATATTCGTCCCGATATTGGCAAGGTTATACATTATGGCCTTTTCTTCTTTTGTCAGGTAAAACAGCTTTGCGAAGATCTCCATTTCTTCTTCATTTAGCGGGCGGCGGTCGTCATTTTCGATTGCGCTGTAATAGCTAAGCGACATGCCCAATTTATCTGCCACGTCTTTTTGACGGAAGCGTTCGTCTTTTTTGCGTATATTTCTTATGAAGGCCCCAAAAGTTTCTGCATTTGTTTCGTTTTTTTCAGGCATAAATGAATCACCCCAATAAATAGCCAACGAATTCATTCCACATGACTTGTGTAATATTCTAATTATATATCACGAATCTTTGTTTGTCAAGAGTGTTTGCAATTGTTCATTGATTTTTAACATTTTTATGAAAATATTTGAATAATTCGGGCAAACAATATTGAAATAAATTATAATATGCGGTATAATGACTATAAATTATTTTTATAAAAGGAATTATTTGAAAATGATGGATTTATTAACCGATAAAATCGCAGGATGTTTGGCCGGGGCGGTCATGGGCACTGAAATGGGATTGGTCAATATGCCGCTGGTCGGCTATGTCGGCAGCGCAAAACAGGTCAACGAGGCGTTCGAAACGGCGATAGACTGGGACAATGCCGTCGTTCAGGCGGAACACAACGTGTGGAGCGCTTCGCTTACGCCGCTGATTCAAATCATGTCGTCGGCGTATATCAAAAAGCAGGGGCGCATCACGCCCGAGGATTTCGCGGCGGAGCTTGCGACGGACGAATCCTTGGCGGAAAGAAAAGCTTTTTGGTACTTGGATCTGTACTCGGCCATCGAGCGGCTCCGCATGGGGATGGAACCCCGGATCAATGGAATAGGCGCGTGTCCGGACGGAAACATCTGCACGGCCATGGCCGCCGTCGGGGCATACCACGCGAAAGACCCTGAATACGCATATATAGACGGCCTTGAGCTCGCAAGCGTGATACAGCGCAAGCCCGCGACGGAATGGGCGGCGCTGACAGCCGCGGCCGTCGCCGAATCTTTAAACGAGGACTGCACCGCCGATAAATTGGTTAAGAAAATCACGGGGATGGCGTTTAAGTATTGCAAGGACGTATATTACGAGATAATCAAAGCGATGAAGGAAGCGCCGGCCGGCGACGGATTTTACGGCTATTACGCAAAATTGACCAGCCTGCGCGATTACAGGGGGCATAACCCGGCCGCGACGGCGATGGTATTGTTGAGCCGTTACGGCAACGAGCCGCAAAAAATGATCCGGCTCGCGTGCATGAAAGCCGCGCCCGAAGTGCACGCGTCGGTCCTCGGCGCGATCGCCGGGGGCCTATACGGAAAAGAAAGGCTGACCGCCGAAATGAATCCGTCGGAACGCATATCAAATCTCATCGAGCCCATGCTGCCGCTGATCGACGTCGCGGCCGATAAATTCGCCGGGGAAAAACGCGTGATAATCGAGACGGAAAAGGTGTCGTCGGAAATCTGCCCCGACGGTTCAAGCCTGCTGTACAACAAAGTTTTGGGGTGCATTCTCGCGGGGGCGATCGGCAACGCCATGGGTTCGCCTGTGGAAGGCAAAATGTATCACGAGATCGACGCCATATATCCCGACGGGATAAAAACTGTTTTGGAGCCGTGGCGGCTCGAAACCGAAGACGACAACCAAGTCGCCATGATGCTTTATGAGGCGTATATTTCAAAAAACGGCCTGCCCGCGACCGCATGCGATTATGGGGAGCAATGGAAACGCCTGATGGACAAAGACATGTTTTTTTACTGCCTGCGAAATACTTACGAACTGCTCAACTCGGGCATGGACGCGAGAATATGCGGCCAATGGAATCTTGTGACAGGCTCAAGCGTCATGTGCATGGAGCCCGTCGGCGTCTATCATATCGCAGACATCAGAAACGCATATATCGACGGAACGGCGATGAGCTATATGAACCAGCGCGGACTGGACGTCACGGCGGCGGCAATACTCGCGGCGGCGACTGCCGGGGCCATGCGAAAGGACGCGACTGCCGAATCTGTCGTTTGCGCGGCTCTGGAGGTCGCGCCCAAGGCGAAGATGCTGACCTTTGACAAAAGAGCCATAGACACGCCGTACGATTTTATCTCGAAATGCGTGGAAGTGGCAAGCAAATACGACGACGTGTTCGCAGCGCGCAAAGAACTATACGAGAAATGCCTGTGCTATCATTGCATTGACCCGCTTGAACTTCTGGGATTTTCGTTTGCCATGCTGTATATCTCAAAGGGGGACGTGAGGACGGCTGCGATCGGCGGGACGAATATCGGCAGGGATTCGGACACGATAGCCGGCCGGGCCGCCATGCTTGCGGGGACTATATCCGGCTATCAAAATATCCCGCAGGAATGGGTCGATATGGTCAACAGAAATTCGCTCGAGAGAATCAAAACAAATTCGCAGAAGATAGTCGATTTGATTGCGGGAAAGAAACTGCCGTTGATGAAAGAAAGGCATTCCTGATTTCAATTTGCCATGACGGCGGCCATGATTTTATCTATGTCCTTTTGCATGAGCGGAATATTTTTTTCGATAAAAGATGCGATATTTGGATTTTCTTTCGGAAGCCAGTCTATGGAAAGCACGATATCCCCGAAATTGAAAAGATTGCCCGTGTCATAATCCAAATTGCCGAAAATATATTCGAGCATATCTTCCGATTCGGAGTCGCGCGCAAGCTTGCCCATCAATATCGTATCATAAAATGCAGGAACGACTTTGACATATCCCTCATATGCAAAAGCTTCCATGAACAACCCGGTGTTTTCTATATCGGCATTGGTTTTCGGAATGCACGCTACAGATATGCTGAGCGAAAGCGCCGAGGGAAAATATTCTTTCTGGGACGAATCGTATTTCGGATATGGGACTATGCCGAAATCCACGTCCATTGCCCGAAGAATCTTGACGTCATGCGTTCCCGCAAACATAAACAAAGCCCTTCCATCGCCGAATATCTCGCCGTTTGGCAAAAAATCCCCCGTCATGAGAGTATCGTACGAATATGATTGGTCAAAGAGCATGGTCAATATATTTTCCATGCGCGAAACAGCCTCCGAGCTGTTCAGGGTTATAACCGGAACGCCGTCCGCGTCAAGTTCGGCGATGTGAATGCCGCAGTTGTTGAATGTGCTCACGACTGCGTTCGTCGTATAGCTGATGCCCCATTGATCCGATTTTGTCATTTTGCCGTCCCCGTCTATGTCGCTGCTGGCTTGTTTTGCCATCTCCGCGACTTTGCCCCACGCCCAGTCGCCGCTCTTTACGAGAGCATACGGAAATTCCATCCCGTGGTCTTTTATCATATCCTTGTTGAAGCACAATATATCTACCGAAAGCATATCGTTTACAGATATGGAACCGTTCACGCCGTAATGTTTTTTGCCTATTCCCCACGCTTCGTATGACTTTTTTTCCCACCACGGCATGTCAAGGTCCAGATAGGGCACGCGGTTGAGTTCAAGCAAAGCTCCGGACGACAAAAGATTCCCGAAATCCCTTCCGCGTATAAGAGCCAGGTCATACGCCCCGTCGCCGGCGAGCGCTGAATTTTTCAATTTTTGGACAGAACCTTCGATAGTGGCGTCTTCCACATGGGCGATTTTCAGGTTATACTGTTGCTCGATTTTCAACTTTCTTTCATATGCGGCGTCGTTTTGCACTTCGCCGCTAAATTCTTTCGGGGATATATCGACAAAATTCATGGGTTCATAGCCGTAATAAGTCGAAGTTAGGATTGTTATGATTTTTCCGTCCATATCTTTTTCAGGCAGCTCAGGCTGATATTTTGTTTCGGGCTGCGTTTCCGATATACCGCCATGGCTTAGGTTAGCGTTATTGTCGGTTGCGCCGTCATTTTCCGAAATTGAGGAACAGGACATAAATATTATGACAACAAATATTGCCGCGACAAAAAAACATTTTTTGATTTTCACCATATAAATCACCTTTTTTAAATATTTGAGATGCGTACCATTTTAACATATGCCGCCCGTTTTGTCAAATATTTTTTTGAGGCGGACACGGGCGCACCCGGACGCTTGACAATCTGCATGATTTGGTGGTATAATGTATCCAACGCCGATAGGATTGCGATAATTTCGGCAAAACCATGAAAAAATATTCGCAGGCGCCATTATTTTGGGGGGATTTCGGTATGAACAATATCGGCGAGAGAAAACATCACGGGAAAACGACGCTCATACTTGCTGTGTGTCTCTGCATGCCATTTATCGCAATTTGGTACATAACCGGCAATGTCAACGAAAATATTTTTTACGAGCAAAAAAAAGAACACCTTCTCGTTTTGCTTGTTTTTTCATACATCTTCATGCTGGCCACCATAATGATTTTTATCCGGAGAATAAACAAATCAAACGAAAAACGCGACAAAATCTTAAATATCATAAACTCCGTCGCATCCGTGCTGCTCGCGGAGACCAACGAGGAAAATTTCGAAGAATCCTTGTTGGGCGGAATGGAAATCATAGGCCAAAACATGGAGGCGGACTGCGTGCAGATTTGGCCGAATGAAATGCGGGACGGCAAGCTTCATTTCGTGCTGAAATACAAATGGTCATCCGATACCGGCAAAAAAGCCCCGCCTGTCGAAATCGGGACGGCGGTGCCTTACAGCGCGAGATGGAAAGAATTGTTTTTTCGCGGCGAATGCGTAAATGGCCCCATTGCCCATTTGCCGCAGGAGGATCAGGATTTGCTCAGCCCTCTCGGGTTGTTGTCCACTATCACCATCCCGCTGTATTACCAAGATAAATTTTGGGGAGTTTTCTGCGTAGATGACATCGCCAAGGAGCGCTATTTCACGCAAAATGAAATAAATATGCTGTATTCCGCGACGCTGATGCTGGTAAATGCCATAAACCGCAATTTAATCCAGAGGGAACTTAGAGCCACCCTTGAAGAAATAGAAAATGTGATCGAGCAAAACAAGCTTCAAATCACGAAATTGGATATGGCGATACAGGCCTCAAAAGTCGGTTTGTGGGAAATGGAAATCGTCAAAGATGACCCGGTCAATCCGAACAATATTTTCATATGGTCAAACGAACTGAGACACATGCTTGGCTATAAGGACGAAAACGATTTCCCGAACATACTTTGCAGCTGGAGCGATCTTTTGCATCCCGACGACAAAGAAAGGAGCCTCGAGGCCTTCGCGAAGCATTTGCTCGACATCACGGGCAAAACGCCTTACGACATAGAATACCGCCTGTTAAAAAAAGACGGCGAGTATTCGTATTATCGCGCCGCCGGGGCGACTGTCCGCGACAAAAACGGGGACTTAGTCCGCGTGGTCGGCACTTTGGTGGATATAACCGAGACAAAAAACATCATACTCGATTCGGAAAGGCAAAGGATAGAAGCCGAAGCCGCCAGCAAGGCAAAAAGCAATTTTTTGCGCACGATGAGCCACGAAATACGGACGCCCATGAACGCCATAATCGGCATGACGACAATCGGCAAATTGACGGGCGAAATCCAAAAAAAAGACGACGCCCTCAAAAAAATCGAAGGCGCGTCCAAGCATCTTCTCGGAATAATCAACGACGTGCTTGACATGTCAAAGATCGAGGCGGACAAGCTCGAATTGTCGCCCGTCAGTTTTGATTTCGAAAAAATGCTGCAAAAAATCGCCGACGTGATAAATTTGCGCGTGGACGAGCGGCGGCA
This sequence comes from Oscillospiraceae bacterium, assembly GCA_009782405.1. The sequence continues at coordinate 20,293 of WRJC01000027.1, read as the reverse complement.
GAAGTTTTTCGTCCATATCGGCGATAATATGCCCCAAATGCTTTTCGGCGACGACCAAAGGCTGGCGCAGGTCATAACGAATCTTTTGTCAAATGCCGTAAAATTCACCCCGGAGGAAGGGACGATCCGCCTTGATTCCCGGCTTGTTTCGGAAGAAGGCGGAATGTGCCGCCTACAGATCAGCGTCGAGGACACGGGCATCGGCATCACGGATGAACAAAAGGCGCGCCTGTTCAAGTCTTTTGAACAGGCCGAAGCCACCACGACGCGCAAATACGGCGGGACGGGCCTTGGGCTTGCCATCACAAAACGCATCGTGGAGTTGATGGGCGGCGAAATACGGCTGGAATCGAAACCGGGCAAAGGCTCGAAATTCACATTCACATTTTTGATGAAACGCGACGCCGGCGCAAAAAAGCGTCTGCCTGACGAGAACGACCGTTTTGGGATCGCCGACGAACCCGGATATTCCGATGATTTTTCCGGATATTCGATTTTGCTCGCGGATGATGTGGAGATAAACCGTGAAATCCTGCTTTCGCTTTTGGAACCCATGGGCCTGTCCGTCGATTGCGCGGAAAACGGCGCGCAAGCGCTCAAAATGTTTGAAGGTGCGCAGGCCAAGTACAGCATGATATTTATGGACATCCAAATGCCCGAAATGGACGGGTACGAAGCCACGCGCCAAATCAGGGCGATTGGCTCATCATGGGCCAAAGATGTTCCGATAATCGCGATGACTGCCAACGTTTTCCGCGAGGACATCGAAAAAAGCCTTGATGCCGGCATGAACGGACATATAGGCAAGCCGATAGATTTTGGCGAACTGACGAAAGAAGCGCGGAAATATTTGCGTTGATTTTTTTGATTACGGGAGATAAAACAGGTTTTGATTATGAATGACAACAAATTGAAAGCAGGCGGTTTAACCAAAGACGAAGTACAGGCGCTTCAGTCGCAATACGGCAAAAACGAACTTTCCCCGCAAAAAAAAGAAAGTTTCGCAAAAAAAGTTTTTCACATCGTAACCGAACCGATGTTCTTGCTGCTCATTGTCGCGGCGGCCATTTATTTTATTCTTGGGGAGCCGAAAGACGGCTTGATCATGCTTGCTTTTGTCGTCGGAATAATCAGCATTGAAGCCGTACAGGAATGGAAAACCGATAAAACGCTGAACGCGCTGAAAGATTTGTCCGCCCCGCGCATCACAGTCCTGCGCGATGGCAAGGAGAGTGAAATTGCCAGCGCGGATCTCGTGCCGGGCGACATTATGATGGTATATGAGGGCGTAAAAATCCCCGCAGACGGCTATGTGATAAAATGCAGCGATTTGTGCGCGGACGAATCGTCCCTGACCGGCGAAGCCGAAGGGGTCTGGAAAATAGCCTGGAAAGTGGCTACCGACGGGACAGAGAAACCGGCCGGTTACTGGCGCAACGATTATTGTTACGCCGGAACGCTCATCACGCAGGGGACAGGGATTTTGCGCGTGGATAAAATCGGCGCTGAAACAGAATACGGAAAAATCGGGGCGAATGTAGCCGAGGCGAAAACGGGCAAAACCCCCCTGCAAAAACAAATCGGCGGCATCGTCAAGCTGTGCGCCGTCCTTGCCGCCGTTTTGTTTGCTTTAGTCGGCGTATTTACCTGGCTCAATATACCCGGCCACGAATTTGGCGAGCGGGTTATCGAAAGCGTGCTCTCCGGTATTACGCTTGCCATGGCCATGATACCCGAAGAATTTCCGGTTATACTGACTGTGTTCATGTCAATGGGTGCGTGGCGGCTGGCAAAGAAAAATTCGCTGGTGCGCAAGTTGCCATCCGTAGAAACGCTTGGCGCGGTATCTGTTCTGTGCGTGGACAAAACGGGAACGATCACCTTGAACCAGATGACCGTGCAGGACGAATGGGCCGCAGACGGCGACGAAGATCATTTAGTCGAAATCATGGGCCTTGCCTGCGAAACAAACGCTTACGACCCGATGGAAAAAGCCATGCTCGCCCATTGCGAGGAAAAGCACGGCATAAAAAAATCGCATCTTTTCGGAGGCAGGCTTATTTCGGAATACGCTTTTACAAACGAACTTAAAATGATGGGCCATATCTGGCGCCATGACGGCGAAATAATCATAGCGGCGAAAGGCTCTCCCGAACGGGTGCTGGCTATCTGCCAATTATCCGATGATGAAAAAAAATCGGCTGAAAACAAGATACGCGAAATGAGCGGGCAAGGCTTGCGGGTCATCGCCGTGGCGATGGCGAAACCAAAAAGCGAAGCTGAAATACCCCAAAATATACTTGATTGCCCCTTAATCCTCTGCGGCCTGGTCGGGCTCGCCGACCCTCCGAGGGAATCGGTCAGAGCTGACATAGCCACTTGCCGCAAAGCGGGCATCCGCCTTGTCATGATTACAGGCGACAACGGCATAACCGCCGCTTCTGTCGCGAAAAAAATCGGCATGACGAACCACGATGAAATCATCACGGGCGACATGCTCGAAAAAATGACGGACGAAAAGCTGCGCGAGAGCGTCAAAACAGCCAATATATTTTCCCGCGTGATACCGGAACATAAAATGCGCATCGTCAAGGCTTTCAAGGACAACGGCGAAATCGTAGCCATGACGGGCGACGGCGTAAACGACGCGCCCGCGCTGAAATATGCCGACATAGGGATAGCCATGGGCAAACGCGGAAGCGAAGTTTCGCGCGAAGCCGCCGACTTGATTCTCTTAGACGACAATTTTTCCACCATAGTCGATACGATCAAAGACGGGCGGCGGATTTTCGATAATATCCGCAAGGCGATAGGATATGTCTTCACCGTGCATATCCCGATAGCCTTGGCGGCGCTGCTTGCCCCGGCGCTTGGAATAAATCCCGAATATTTATTGTTTTTGCCAATGCTTGTCGTCCTGCTCGAACTCATCATCGACCCCACTTGTTCCATCGTATTGGAAAGGCAGCCTGCCGAATACGATATAATGGAACGGAAGCCCCGAAACCCGAAAGAAAAAATTCTTACATGGCAAACCGCGCTGAAAAGCGTCATGCAGGGTTTGACGGTATTTGCTGCTTCTTTCGGGTCATATTATCACACTTTATCGAAAAATCCGGACGATGCGGGTGCGGCAAGGGCAATGGGCATCGGCACCATCATGATTGCCAGCATATTTTTGGTTCAATGCAACAGTTCAGACATAGACAGCATTTTTACGTCAATCCGGCGTTTGTCCAAAGATAAAATCATGTGGGCGGTAAATATTGCGGTTATGGCGGCGCTGCTCATATTTTTTTATACCCCCCTCAACGGCTTTTTGAGGCTTGCCCCTTTGGCGGCGGGGCAGTTTTTTGTCATGGTCGCCCTATCGGCGGCTTCGGTTTTATGGTATGAAGCGGTTAAATTGATAAAGAGGCTGCGCCGTTCCTAGCCGGGCATTTCAAGCTGTGAGTATTTTTATCGGTTCGTATTTTGTTATTTTGCTTATTCCGGCGGCGCTTGAAACCAAAACGAGCAGAAACGATATTAAGATAATCGCCGTCACCGCTTTCAAGTTCAAATTCACATCCAAATCCGCCAATGGCTTCGCATTTGAATCTGTTTGCATCCCGGCGTACATCATGCCTACGGCGTAATCGGCGTTTGGTTCGGCGGCGGCAATTTGCCCTTGGAGCAGCATGTCCGATGCGCCCTGCGCGGCCGCCGTGCCGATGCCGAGCCCGACAACAAGGCAAACAGCCGTAATGACAAAACTTTCGAATACAAGCCCGAAAGCGACTTTGCGTTTTTTCATGCCCATGGCCCGGAGCACGCCGATTTCATATTTGCGTTCGCGTATGGCAAGCGATGCGAGCAAGATCAATATCAAGCTGCCTAATATCAAAACAGCCGCCACAAACGCAAGCGATATCTTCGCCATTCCCAAAACGGGACCGACTATCCTGTTGTATGCCTCTTCGTCCGTCGTCACGATGTAGTCGTAGGACAACCCGGCGGCGCGCGCCTCGCTTTCAAACTCGGATAAAAGGCCGGGGCTCTTCAAATAATATGCGGCAGTATCTACGCGGGGGTCTGATTTTGCGAAAGCGGCCGCCGTTTCGTAGTTCGTGATTATATCGTTTCGCACGTTGATGGCGGCAGGAGCTTCGGCCGCCGCCCCAAACTGGTTCTGCGTAAAATCGAAATATATGCCCACAACTAAAAGCGACAAAGGGTTATCGGGAACCATTCCCTGCGCTATTTCTATGATTTCGCCTATTTCGATGTCATTCAGGGCCGCAAAATCTTCGCTGACAATGCACTCGTTGTCGTTGACGGGAAAATTGCCGGACATCATTCCCCTGTAGCCTTCCTTGAAATCGTCAAGCTGCGTTGGGTTTGTATAGCCTTTCACATTCATTGTCGGAAATTTTGTATAAGAGCCGTTTTCGGGCGATATGGGGATTGCATTTCCGTCGTCGCTTTCGCCCAATCCCAAAAGCGCGTCGCTTACACAGGGCACCTGGCAGGACAAATCGGCGCCCATCAGGCAGTCGGACCCGGCAAGGGCGGCGTAGACGACGGGCAGCGGCACGGTTTGCTCGGACTGTCTGCCGGAAAGGACAGAAACTTTCGAAATGTCCGGATTGATGAACACCCTTGAGCCGAACCGCGTTTTGTATTCTTCGATGACAGCGCCGGCGGCGGTGTTTATAATCAGCGATATGACCGCAGTGACGATGATTGCGAGAATAATCGCCCCCATCAAAATATTCCTGCCCTTGTTTCTCGCTATGTTTTTCAGCGCGTTTTGCAAAATGTACATTATCGCAAAATTCCCTTCTATGTTATTCCTCAAGGCAATAGCCAATTATATCACGCCGACGCCGCTTTTGTCAACATGAATTTTCCCGGCAGCATTTCGGGCGGAAGATAGCAAATAATATGGGCAAATCATAGGCCGGACACTTGACAAATCGCAAACTGTTGGGTATAATGTTCTATAGCGCGTACAAAAAATATCAAAGGAGCGAAAACCATAATGAACGACAGTTCACGTGTAAAACCCGATTTTGTGAAAATGGAGCAGGAAATCTTGAATTTTTGGGATGAGCGCGACTGCTTTGAAAAATTGCGCGAAAAAAACAAAGGCAACAAACGCTTCCGTTTTCTCGACGGGCCGATAACGGCAAATAACCCGATGGGGATCCATCACGCTTGGGGCAGGAGCACAAAAGACATATTTTTGCGCTACAAAGCCATGAACGGATATTCATGCCATTACAGGAACGGCTTTGACACGCAGGGGCTTTGGGTGGAGGTCGAAGTCGAAAAGGAACTCGGATTTTCCGACAAGAAAGACATCGAAGCATATGGGATGGACAATTTCACAAAAAAATGCGTCGAGCGCATAAAAAAGTTTTCGGGCGTGATCACCGGACAATCCAAGCGCCTCGGCCAATGGATGGATTGGGGCAATTCATACTTCACGCATACGGATGAAAATATTTCGGCGATCTGGCATTTCCTCAAAATTTGCCATGAAAACGAATGGATAACCAAAGCATACAGGCCCATGCCTTGGTGCCCGCGCTGCGGCACTTCCCTTTCAGAGCACGAGATGTCCGGTTCGCACAAGGAAATCGCGCACACTGCGGTTTTCGCCATTGCGAAAGCAAAAGACGCCGATTTTGACGTTTTGGTCTGGACTACCACGCCCTGGACGCTCTCGGCCAACATGGCGCTTGCAGTCAACGCCGAATTGGACTATGCGTTGGTTTCGTGCGAAGGTTTCGGCAAACCGCTCGTGCTGGCCAAGAATGCGATCAAACACATCGAAGGCGAAAAAAAGGTGCTGCGTCTGCTCAAGGGCGAAGAATTGATCGGCCTCGAATACGAGACATTTTTCCCGTGGTTTTCATCGCAGCGGGGAGTCATCCACAAAATAATCCCCTGGGACGAAGTGGATGCCGACGAGGGCAGCGGGGTCGTGCACATAGCCCCGGGCTGCGGAGCCCAGGACTATGAACTGGGAAAGAAATTTTCTCTTGCCGAAATATGCCCGATAGACGAATCCGGAATATTTTCGGAAGGCTACGGTTTCCTCTCCGGAAAAACCGCCGCGCAAGCGGCGAACCTGGTTTTCGGCGAATTGGAAAAACAGGGCAAACTATTTAAAACGCATGAATACACGCACAGTTATCCGGTCTGCTGGCGCTGCAAAACCGAAGTGCTGTTTAGGCTCGTGCGCGAATGGTACATAAAAACCGACGAAATAAAACCCCGGCTCGTCGAGGCTGCCGGGACTGTGCAGTGGGAGCCGCCCTTTATCGGCAAGCGCATGCTCGATTGGCTGAACAACATGGGCGATTGGAACATATCCAGAAAAAGATTTTACGGTCTCCCGCTGCCTTTCTACCCTTGCGAATCCTGCGGCCATTTGACCGTCATAGGCTCAAAAGATGAATTTGCAGCCCTTGGCGGCGAAGCGGCGCGCAGTCTCCCGGAACTGCACCGGCCTTGGATCGACGCAATCAAAATCAGATGCAGATGCGGCGCCGAAGTTTCCCGCATACCCGAAGTGGGCGACGTTTGGCTGGATGCGGGCATTGTGCCCTTTTCCACGCTCGGGTATTTCTCCGACAGGGAGGATTGGGAAAAAAATTATCCCGCCGAATGGGTCATAGAGATGCAGGAGCAAGTCAGGCTTTGGTTCTATTCGCAGCTGTTCATGAGCGTGGCAATAACCGGGAAGGCGCCCTATGAACGGGTGACGACTTATGCAAGAGTGGTAAAAGAGGATGGATCGGAATTTCATAAATCGGGATTCATGATACGCTTTGACGAAGCAGCAGAGCAAATCGGGGCGGATACCGTGCGCTATCTCTATGCCGGGGCGCCGATGGCCAGCGACGTCCGCTTTGGATTCGCGCTGGCAGAGGAAGCCCGCCGCAAGCTGCTCGGATTTTGGAACATATACAGCTTTTTCATGACATACGCGGAAATCGACAACCCGGCCATCTGCAAAATCACGTCGGAAAATTTGAGCGACAAATGGCTCGAAAGCCGAGTGGCGGCTTTTTTGGGCAAAGCGAAAAAAGGCTACGAAAACTACAGCACCGCCGAAATCGTCCGCGAGTTCGAAGCGTGCGTGGACGACGTCTCCAATTGGTATGTCCGAATAAACCGCAGGCGCTTTTGGAAAGAGGGCTCAGACGCCGACAAACAATGCGCATACAGTTCGCTCTATTTCGCAATAAAACAGTTGGTGCAGGCGATGGCGCCCATTTTGCCTTTCATGTCGGAACATATTTGGCAGAATATGGCGCTCGCATACGAAAACGAAGAAAAAGAATCCGTCCATTTGTCGGATTTCCCGGTTTCGGGCGAATGCGACGCGGCCATACTCGACGAAGTAGAAAAAGTGAGGTCGGTCATCGCGCAGGCGCTGAAACTGCGCAACGAACAGAATTTGAAAGTGAGGCAGCCGCTGTCCGTTTTGTACCTGGACAAATCATTCGAAAGCGTTTCGGCCTATGATGCGGTGATCCGCGAGGAACTCAACATCAAGCAAATCGCCTGCCTCGACGATTTTTCCGGCCTTAGCCGCGAATATGTATCCCTCAATTTCCAGCTGGCCGGAAAGCAGCTGAAATCGGATTTGGCAAAAGTGAAAGCGCTGTGCGAAAATTTGCCCGACGCCGAAAACGAAAGGCTTGTCGAAGCGGCAAAAAACGGCCGGCCGCTGCGCATATCGGGCTATGAAAACGAAATACCGGCCGAATGTTTCAGCATAATCTCAAAAGACAAAGAAAACATCGCGAAATCGGCCGACGGGACTGTCGCCATAAACACGGAAATAACCGCAGAACTTTGGGCCGAAGGCATTTATCGGGAAGTGCTGCGCCATTGCCAGCTGCTCCGGAAAGAAGCGGGATTTGCGGTCACGGACAGGGTTTCGCTGTCATTTGAAACATCCTCGGAAAAAATCAAGACGGTCATTGAAGGATATGCAAGCGAGATAGCGCACGAGGCGTTGGCCAAAATATGCGAAATACCCGATCCCGCCATGCGAAAAGAAATCGATTTGGACGATTGGAAAACGACGATTTCGATAAAGTGATTTATTGCAATTTTTCGCCGCAATTGGGACAATGCAGCGCTTTCTTCTTTTTGCCCTGCTTGTCTTTTTGCTCGGACATATATTCGGTGAACCCGGCGGACAAAATGCCCGTGGGTATCGCCACCATCCCAACCCCCAAAAACGTTATTACGATGCTCGCCATCTTGCCAAATAAAGTTATCGGGTATATGTCGCCGTAGCCAACTGTAAGCAATGTGGATGTAGACCACCATATGCCCGAAAAAGCGTTTCTGAAAACCTCCGGCTGCGCCTCGTGCTCAAAGCCGTACAGCACCAGCGAGGACATGAGCATAATGATGAAGATTATTATCATTGAGGAAACCAATTGGTTTCTCTTGCGCCGAAGCACTATCATGATCGTCGTCATGGCGTCGGAATAGGAATTCGCCCGGAATATCCGAAGTATGCGTATGACGCGCAGCATCCTGAAAGCTATCAGGCCCTTGGGGAAAAACAGCGGCATATAGAACGGTATTATCGAGAAAATTTCGACGAGCCCGTTGGGCGAAAACAAATACCTGACTGCCGAAATGATCCTGCCCTTCTTGTACAAAAAGTCCGCCGTCCAAAAGCGCAAGATCAATTCGACAGTAAAACAAATCACAGTCACCGCTTCGATTATGTGGAAAGCATTTGCATATTTGTCGAGTTCTTCAAAGGTCATGCAAACAGAAAGAACAATGTTGACGACAATAAGGCACACGATCGCAAAATCGAACAGCCTGCTGGCTGTGTCCGCTTCTTTCCCGATTTTGATTATTTCAAATATTCTTTTGCGCGTTATTTTTGTGTTCGCCATATATCCTCCCTCCAAGCGATTTTACCAATTCCCTGTATTGTATCATATCTGTTTTTTATTGTCAAGAAAATCAATGCTTGATTTTCATACAGGAGAAAAATATTATGAAACTGTCCGACCAAGACATCCTCGCCGAAATTGCGAAGAACGATCCCAGCGCCAATATGCGCAGAAAAGCCGTAAAAAAATTGAAAGACCAAGCCGCGCTCGGCGAAGTGGCGCAAAATGACCAAAAAACCGATATCCGGATGCTTGCGCTCAAAAAGCTGACAGACCAGGATGTGATTGGCGAAGTGGCGAAAAGCGACCAAAAAACCGACATCCGGATGTTCGCGCTCAAAAAGCTGACGGATCAGGCCGCGCTCGGCGAAGTGGCGCAAAATGACAGAAAAACCGATGTGCGCAGACGGGCGCTCAAAAAGCTGACGGACCGGGCCGCGCTCGGCGAAGTGGCGCAAAACGACAAAAATATGGACAATCGCAGAATTGCGCTGAAAATATTGAAAAAAATCACAAACAGGGCGGCCAAGCTCGAAAATGTATACCTGCTGACGGGGGGAAATAAAGACGATGCCGGCAAAAATGCCGAAATTGACGTAATAATTGAAAAAATAAGCTCGGCTGCCCGCAGTATCGACATGATTTCCAAATCAATCGACGACAAAACGGTGTCAGGCGAAATTTCTTCGATAAAAAACATACTCGCAAAAATTGCGGCGTTTTTAAACGAAGAAAGGGAAAAGACGGACATCGGGCAGCGTATCGGGCGCATGGACCAATTCTTAAACTATTATATTCCGGCCACGATAAAAATACTCGAAAGCTATCGGCAGATAAATGAATACAAATTGGAGGGCGGCAACGCGCTCGAAACTAAAAAGCGCATAGCCGCATCCATGCCGGTTATAAGAAGCGCATTCGAAAAAGAACTCGACAGCACATACGAAAACAAAATGATCGACATCACCACGGACATAGACGTCCTTGAAGCAATGCTCGCCAAAGACGGAATTTTGATTCTGGAGGATTTTTCAAAGTGAAAAAACTGTTGATTGTCATCGATATGCAAAACGATTTCATCACGGGTTCGCTCGGTTCGCCGCAGGCCAGGCAGATTTTGCCGGATGTAAAGGCAAAAATCGAAAATTACAGGCAAAACGGCGGCAAAATCATTTTTACCCGCGACACGCATCAAAAAAACTATTTGGAAACTCAGGAAGGAAAATATTTGCCTGTAACCCATTGCATCGAGGGGACATACGGGCACTTGATCGAAGGCAGCTTGAATACCGATGGCTGCGAAATATTCGACAAGCCGAATTTCGGCTCTTTGGAATTGGCGCGGCGGGCAGCCCAAGGCGCTTTTGGCGAAATCGAGCTTTGCGGCTTGTGCACGGACATTTGCGTAGTGTCCAACGCATTGATACTCAAAGCCCGGCTGCCCGAAACGAAAATAACCGTCGATGCCGGATGCTGCGCCGGGGTTACCCATGAAAGCCACGGCGCCGCGCTCCTGACTATGAAAATGTGCCAAGTGAACGTGATCGGCGAAATCGCGCCATGACGGCTACCCCGCAGCCCTGACGATCTCCCGCGCCTTAGCGAGGTCGTCCGGGCTTATGACCCTTGAGCCGTCCGAATATACGAGAGTATTCAACAGGTCGTTTTCGGTCGGCGCATCGGTCACAATCCATACCGCCGCCTGCACGACGGTGTACGGCACATTGTTTTGCGCGATTTGCGCCATCACCCGCATCAACCTTGGATTGTTGCTGAGGCTTTGAACGGAAAATCCGTCCCCGGATCCCGGTATGGATCTGCGTATGTTCATGCAGGCGGTGGCAACGCTGACCGATCTCGTGGAGTTTGCCGGGACTGTGACGGTATTCGGCGCGCGGACAACCATGTTTTGCACGCTGCTGCTGTTTGCCGTGAAGTATGCGCCTATCGGCACAGTCACGACAATATCGCGTTTTGATTTGTTCGTCAGGCTCACCTTCGTGAAATCGATGCTTTCGCCCGTGACGACAACGGAAATAGTCCCGTTTTGCACCAAGGCGAATATGTCGCCGCCTTCGAGGGCCAGCACCTTCGCCTCGTCTTTGTGGCCCGGATAATTGTCCAAAAAATCGTCGATCATTTTTTGCGTCGCGTTGTTCGGGTCGTTGAGGATCGCAGCCGACAATGTGCCGTCGGAAAGTATGGAGGCGATCCATTTTTCCGCCCGCCCTATCAAATCGCCTACATGGGGCGAATTGCGCCATTCGGAAATGAAAGCGTTCAGTTCCGGTATCGTTTTTTTGTTCACTGCGGCGTTGTAGGCAGCCGTCGCCTTCGATTTCTGCTCTGCCCCATACAATCGGTCATATTCCGCTTTCGCTTCGGTTTTGTGCTTCGCGCCTTCGAATTTCATGTAGGTGTCGTAAGCTCCCATTGTGGCCTGTGATTTGGTGTGTCCCCAATATGCTTCGTCCACTTCTGTGAGTTTGGCGGCGCAGTCCAGAAAGTTGCCCAAAGCTTTGAATTTTTCATATGCTCCCACAAAATCCCGCTTGTTTAACGCCGCTACCGCTTCGCCGTATGAAATATGGTTCGCCGTTTCGCGCATCCGGTCGCCGCTGTCATCATAATTTTGCCCGGCCAATTCGCTGAAAATTTTTTCGGCGGCGGCATATTCCGCATTGTTGAAATGCCCGTCGGCTATGGCGTATTTGGCTTCGAGGATCCTGTTTGGGCTGTCGCCGTAGTCGCCGAGTTCGGCAAAGCCCCCTATCGCCTTTTCGTATTCCGCATTGTTGAAATGCCCGTCGGCTATGGCGTATTTGGCTTCGAGGATCCTGTTTGGGCTGTCGCCGTAGTCGCCGAGTTCGGCAAAGCCCCCTATCGCCTTTTCGTATTCCGCATTGTTGAAATGCCCGTCGGCTATGGCGTATTTGGCTTCGAGGATCCTGTTTGGGCTGTCGCCGTAGTCGCCGAGTTCGGCAAAGCCCCCTATCGCCTTTTCGTATTCTCCCTCTTGAAAATACCTTTCGGCAAGCCCGTATTTGGCTTCGAGCAATTTTTTGGGCGAATCCTCGTAATACTTGAGTTTTTCGAACTCCTCAATCGCTTTTTCGAATTCGCCGTTTGCGAGCATGGTTTCCGCATCGTCATAGGGTATGATGTAGTCCGTAAGTTTCCGTATCTTTTCATTGGATTCGCGGAAATTTTCTGTTTTTTGAAATTCCGCCAATGCGCCCCGATAATTTTTTTCGGCAAGCAGAGTTTCCGCTTTTTCATAGTGATTTGCCGATATGGCATATGGGACGGCGAAAAACGCCGCAACACCAAGCACCAACAGCGATCCTATGATGATTATAATTATTTTTTTCATCTGATCTCCCTTTCAAGTTCTGAAATCATGTTTCCATTTTAGCATATATATGGAGCGAAACAAACGGGCAAAATGCACATTATCGAAATTATTTTCGTTCACTTTAGATTATAGCACAATTCGCAAAGCATGTAAATATGTTTTTGCGAAATAATTAAAGTCCCCCATATGCGAAAAAATCCAAAAATACGAACTATATTTTTTGCCGGCGAATAAATTGACCGGCGGGATTGGTAACAGTCAGTTCACATTTTTGCGGTATATTGATTATATAATCTTGAATTTCAAGGGAGGTTTTTTTATGTTTGACGCGATAAACGCAAAAAAGCAGATAGTGGATTGGATTTCAAATTATTTCCGCGAAAGCGCCTCGCCCGAAACAAAAGCGGTCATCGGGATAAGCGGCGGAAAGGACAGCTCCATCGTCGCCGCGCTGTGCGTCGAGGCGCTGGGCAAAAACCGCGTTTTGGGCGTGCTCTTGCCGCAGGGAAATCAGCAAGACATCGATGTATCGCGCGATCTATGCGATGCGCTTGGCATTTCGCGCATCGAAATAAACATAAAAGAAGCGGTGCTGTCGCTGTATGGGGCAATCATGGAGGCCGGTTTGGAACCGAACAACGTCGCCACGTTCAATACCCCCGCGCGGATCCGCATGGCGGCATTGTACGCCGTTTCCGGCATTGTGGGCGGCAGGGTCGCCAACACCAGCAATCTAAGCGAGGACTGGGTCGGCTATGCCACGAAATTCGGCGATTCGGCCGGCGACTTCAGCCCTCTTTCGAATTTGACGGTCAAAGAAGTGAAATCTGTCGGACGGGCGCTTGGGTTGGCGGATAAATTTATCGAAAAAACGCCGATCGACGGTTTGTGCGGCAAGACGGACGAAGAAAATTTGGGTTTTGGCTACGATCTTTTGGACCGATATATCCGCGAGGGCATTTGCGAGGACGAAAAAACAAAAGAAAAAATCGACAGCCTCCACAAAATGAACCTTCACAAAGTGGTTCCAATGCCGACGTTTCGGATTAAATGATCATGGAGAGGTATATTTTATGATAAAATGGTGCAAAAAAGTTCCGCAAGAATTAATCTCCCGCCTCTATAACCAAAGCACGTCCGGAATTTGCGACGAAGAGCTTGCAGATGAAGTAGGCTGGGCGCTGTATGCGCGCTGCGAAAGCATCATTTCGGCCACGAACGGATTTGAGCAAAAGCGCCTCATATGCCTTGACTGCGGGGCGGAAGTGCCTCTGTCGGAAAATATTTTCAGCTGCCCGTGCGGATTTTTTGCCACATGGGACGAATTTAAAAAGTCATATACGGGCAAGCAGCTTCACGCCGCAAACGCCATGCCTATTTTTACCGCTTACCAAAGGGATTTTCCAAGGGCAAAGACCTACGGCGAAAAACTGGTTTGCATTGATGTCCTTATACACTCTTTCCACATCAGAATGTCATACTACAGGGAATTGGACAGTTATGATATAGAAGACGAAAGCGTCGCGCTGAACCGCCCTGTCGGAGCGAACCTGATCGAAGGGTCGCTCTCGGAGGTCATATTGTTCCTCGACAAATTATCCGCCCTGCCGGATTCGAAAGAAAAAGAGCGTTGGCAAAAAATCGCGCCGAGAGCCAACGGCGGCGAAACATTGAAAAGCAAAGAATCGATAAATGATATGCCCCGAAACAAGAACGGCGCGGCTGCAATAAAGTGGGCTCCGAGGGTGAAAAAAGCGGATATTTTGAAAGTGTATAAACTGAACGCCCGGGGGCTTGACGACGAAACACAAATCGACAACCTCGGAATAGCGCTATATCTGCGGTGCGTTGACATACTATGCGTGAAAAGGGCCAGAGAAAAAGGCGGAATCAGATGCCAGTCGTGTTATTTGAAAGACGGAACCGAAACATATATCCCATACATCGGGAATTTTCACAAAGGCGCAGAAGAGGTGACGATAACATGCCCAACGTGCGGGTTTTCGTTCACAAACACGGAGTTTTACAAAAGCGTCAAGGACAAGCAGCTCAATTCCGGCGGGGCCGTCCCCGCGTTCGAGCATTTCGCAAAATATTACCCCATCGAAAAAGACATGGGCAAAAAGATGCTGCTCATCGACCGCTTGATAAATTCTTTTCACTATCATTTGCTAAAAAACATGAAAGAAGCGACGCGATCAGTCGTCCCGAATCTGATCGAAGGCAAACCTTCGGAAGCATTGGCTTTTTTGAATGAACTCGGCGGGACATCTGAGCCTTAGATATGGAAATCGATTTTCTGCCCGGATTTAGGGAGATGGCCTATGGAAATTATTTTTTGTGATTTCGTCCAAAGCTTTTCTGATGTCGGCGACAATATTATCAGTGATGATATTGATTGCCTGCTTACCTAAATCTACAGACGACGTTTCGCGCAAATCCTCTCCGAAATCCCACTCCGCACTTTCCTGAAAATAATCAAGCGGCGCGTTTTTATATATTTTCATGTCGTTTATCTTTGTGTCGTAAGTCTCCCACCGGATTTTGTCGGGATACATCGCCCAGAACATTGATGTCTCCCATTTGCCGGCGTGGTCCGCAGGAACCTGCCCGTTTACCTCGACCCCTTCATACTCCGGTCTTGCAATCACTTTCACGTCGGGATTCGCCGCCGCAAAATCATTTGATACATTCTTTACAAAATCGACCTGTGTATGCCCGTAGTGACCGGTGATGACTGCGATAACCTTTGCACCCGCCTTTTTAAGCTGCCCCATCATATCGTAGAACAGCGGATACAGCGTTTCTTCCGAATAAGTCAATGTGCCCGCATAAGTGGAAAAACCGGGTGCGCCATAGTAATGCGGCGGCATCACGATTCCGCCGTCAAGTTTGTGCGCCACTTCAAGGCAGATACCATATGATTTCAGCGTATCCTGACCGAGCGGCAGATGGTTCGCGTGCCATTCCAAAAGCCCCGTCGGGAAAATAAACACCGGCATTTCGCGTACCGCCTCGATAAAATCATTTGGGAACATATATTCATAGCGACATTCTTTCATATTCTATATTACCTCCGTATATTTTTATATCGTACCGTTTTTTGCGTTTATGCCAAAAATAACCTGACAGTTCTTGAGCCAAGAATCCCCCGCTTCAACCACCGTTTGGCGGCAAGCGGCAGCACGCCACATATCTGTATTATTATAACATATATAAATAACATAATCAATAATTTGAGGGGAAAGAATGATGGAAAAATATAATTTAATAGTAACGGGAGGAGGATTGACGGGAGTTGCGGCGGCTCTCGCGGCGGCGCGCGAAGGGTTGAGCGTCTTGCTTATAGAAAGAGGCAACTGTTTCGGCGGAGCCGCCGTGACCGGCTTGGTCAATCCTTTCATGCCTTTTTGGACTCACGATACATCTGGCGGCGAACGGAAACGCAAATATCTCAGCGGCGGGATTTTCAGGGAGATTCTGAACGCTTTGTCCGAAGCCGGCGCGTTAGGGACGAACGAAATGACGTTTGACGAAGAATATTTGAAACTCCTGTTGAACAGAATGATTAAGGACGCGGGGATTACGCCGCTCTTTCACTCGTATGCAACAGGCGCGGATATATCCGGCGGAACTGTAAACAGTATTACCGTCGCCAATAAATCAGGGAATACGCAATTTGCCGCAGATTATTTTATCGACGCGACCGGCGACGGCGACATTGCGGCTATATGCGGTTTTCCTTTCCGTATGGGAAGGGAAAAAGACGGGCTGTGCCAGCCTATGACTTTATGTTTCAGGTTGGCTAACGTCGATATGGAAGTCTTCGAGCGGTCGCGGCAGTCAATCAATCCTTTGTATAAAGAATTAAGAGAACAGGGGAAAATCAAAAATATCCGTGAAGACGTACTGCATTTTTATACGCTTACAGACGGAATGGTGCATTTTAACTCAACCCGTATAATAAAGAAAAACCCCGTAGACGCTTTTGACCTCACTGATGCCGAAATAGAAGCGCGCGAGCAGGTGTTTGAACTGCATAATTTTCTCAGGGAACGCATAGACGGTTTCCGGAACAGCCGTTTAATTATGACCGCGCCGCAAATCGGCGTTCGCGAGAGCCGCAAAATAGACGGGGAATATGTACTGACAGGAAAAGATTTGATAGCATGCACGAAATTTGACGATTCTATCGCTGCGGGAAATTATGATATCGATATACATAATCCCGAGGGCAGCGGAACCAGCCATTATTATTTCAAAGACGGCGAATATTACACGATTCCGTACAGGTGTCTTATCCCAAAAGACAGCAAAAACCTGCTTGTCGCAGGAAGATGCGTTTCGGCGACGCACGAGGCTCAGGCGTCAATCCGTATTATGCCTATCGTATGCTGTCTGGGCGAGGCGGCGGGAACGGCTGCGGCTGTCGCGCACAAGGGCGGCGCGTCAGTCAAAGAAGCTGATGTAACCGGAATACAGAACATATTGCGTACTAAAGGGGCGATTATATGAAAAATATCAATATACAGCAAATCAATATCACCGACGAAAAATATTCGGTTCTTCCCAACGGGAAACAATTTGCTTTCTGGGATTGCGAAACAGTTTTTGCCAAAACATATTATGTCTCTAAAAACCCCAACGCCTGCGATTCAAATCCGGGTACGTCAGAAGAGCCTTTCGCTACCATAAATCACGCGGCGCAGATACTCATGCCGGGCGAGCGGGTTGTAATTGGCGGGGGGGTATACGATGAATTCGTACAGCCTGCCCGCGGCGGGGAAAACGCCGCCAAAATGATAAGTTATGAAGCCGCGCCGGGCGAACGCGTCGTTATCACGGGAGCTAAAGAATACAAAAGCGGCTGGACAAAGCCCCAAAACTGGGCAATCGGAAACTATAAAAACGTAACGGATAGGCCTGTGTATGAAGGCAATTTCGAGCACGGAGACTTTGAAAGAGTCAATCCCTTTTCGATGATAAACCACCCAAGCCACCCGTGGGTAGAAGATTTTTACATATCATGGGCGCCGAAATCAATGGACTGGATGCCCCTGTTCCAACGCCGCGGGCTTTTATTTTGCGACGGAGATCCGTTGGTTCAGGTTAATTCCCCGCGCGGTCTCGCGGAATTGCCGGGATCATATTGGGTAGAGGATTCGGGCTTCAAATTTTTATTGCACTTAAAAGACAGCTCCAATCCGGCGAATCATGTGATTACTTACACTTGCCGCGAACAACTCTTTGCGCCAAAGGCAGAGGGGACTGCTTATGTAAGGGTTTCGGGAATTGAATTTGAATTTACAGGAAATGGAGTCCCCGGCACTCAAAAGGGCATGGTTTCCTCGCATATGGGAAATCATTGGATTATCGAGAACAATAAACTGCGATGGGCGAACAGTATCGGGATAGATATAGGCAGGGAAAGCACAATACGCGACGGACGCGGCATGATTTTCGGGGGGACAATAGTCCGCGGCAATCATGTCAGTTACTGCGGCATATGCGGCATAACCGGTCTGGGCGGCAACGAGGGCATATTGATTGAAAACAATATACTTGTCAATAATTGTTGGCACGATTTGCAGTTCAACTGGGAATCGGCGGCGATAAAAGTCCATGGGGTGAAGAACGGGCTTATCAGGCTCAACACTATAATAGACACCATGTACGGCGACGGTATCTGGACTGACTGGGACAACGCCAACGAGCGCGTGTGTCATAACTTTATATTCAATACCCGGAGAGCATGTCACGGAGCAATATTTGTCGAAGCGTCGGATATACCGAACCGTGTCGATCACAATGTAATCATCGGATGCAAAACATACCGGTTCAAAAAGAATCCGGCGGAATTTTGGGATGGCGGACATGGCATCGTTACATTGGACAGCAGTGAAATCTGGTCGGATGAAAATATTATTTTTGATGTCGAGGGTGAAGCCCACGATATGAGAATTGGCAGTCCTGACCGTATAATCAACGGACACGGCGCGCTTGGTATCCGGCACAGGGTTATTAAAAATATCATTGCGAAATGCAGCAGGGCGGTTTTGTTATCTAATCCGCAACACTTCACCGATGGCAACATAGTGGACGAGCGTTCCCTCAGCAAAAATCATTCAATCGCCATTGAGCCCCCCGGAACCGTTTCCCAGCTTTTCAGCCTGAACGCCGCAAAGAAATATCTCGGTTGGGAAGAAAACGGTCGTTCTGTTTCAATAGATTACGATTATGATATTGAGGCAATGACCGTAAAGTTTGACGTCAAATATAACGGCAGCGCGATGATGAAACAAATCGCCATAGGTCAGCTATTTTGCCTCGACGATGTTTTCGAGTTCGTAGCGAAGGCATAAGAAAATCATGAATCCTTTCATTATACATTTTCACAAATCCGCTCTCGCCGACGCGATTTTTTTGAGTTCCGCCATCGCCGCTCCATACTGCCCCTTCTCAAAACGGAACGCGGGTATCTCGGCATAATCCCGCTTTGTTTGGGGATTGCGGAAATCCCTCCACACAATAGCCGTGTCGGTTTCCTCGAATTCGAACACCAGCGGGTTGTCCCTTTCGTGGAAGCATTTGCCGCAAACTAGCAGCGCCGCCCTGTTTTCCCCCGGCCACCCGTCCTGCCACCCGGGAGTCCACCCGCGTTCCCCCGACCAATGGCCATGCGGGTCGGATTCGCCGGTCAATTCGAAGCATATCATAATCATTGAAAATTTCAGCGAACCTACGCATACATTTTAAATTGCGGGTTGAATATCCTGTGGAGTTCGGAAAATCCAATTTAATATCTCTCGCCAAATTATCAATGAATTTTTGTCCTCCCGCCTTTATTCATCCAACCAACTTATCTCATAGTATAACGCAATCATGTCGTCATAAAATCCCCAGCCATGACAGGCAT
The DNA here is from genome assembly GCA_009782405.1 of Oscillospiraceae bacterium. The sequence goes on along the minus strand of WRJC01000027.1, from coordinate 1,098 downwards.
TTTCCGCCGCCGACTTCAAACGGTCGGCGAATATAGTATATATTTCTATGTCGTTAGAATTAATCTCTTTGATAACCTGACTGTATACGCTGATTGCGCTGTTGTAAAAACTTTCGTTGATGTCGCCGTAGCTGTCGGTAAATTTCACGCAGTTCTCCACATAGAACAGCATGAGGTCGATTGCCATAGATTTATCCGAGCATATCTTTTTGAAATCCGAAATGGCTTTCTTGGCTTCGCGCAAATTCAATCTGCCGTAGCCTCTTTTCGGGAAAAATTCATGCTCGACTTTTTCCTTGTATTTTTCCAATATCTCATTTATGTTTTCGTTATCCGCGAACTTCACAGTCAGATATTCTCTTGCCTGCGGACACGACTGTGCGATCTCGGTTATAAGATAAATATACTCGTCCCGTTCCAAATCGTTGAGCCGCTTTTTCAATTGTGCGTTTGTTATCAGTTTCTCTTTTGCCATAACAGCCTCTTTTAATTTTTATATTTCATCGCGCCAACCGCTCGCGGGTTTCGGTTAGTATCGCATTTATTGTTCACGTCGCAATTATTATTATCGTTAATATGGCTGCCAATGCAATCAAAACCGGAATCAGGCAACCGAGCGGGAACCTTCCGTATCTCCGGCGATGATGGTGCCTGTGCGGTCTTCCAAACGAACCCGCGCTTCTTCTGTGGCTTGATCTCCCCCTGATATTTCCGGTTCTGCGATTTCTGTATCTCATGATTTCATACCTTTTGTTTTGATTGTTTTTAAAACAAGCCCCGCATCCGGGATATTTTCCGAAGATACGAGGCTTTTTTGGCCCGCCCTACAGGACTCGAACCTGCAACCGCCAGAATCGGAATCTGATACTCTATCCAAATTGAGCTAAGGACGGATGATATAAGTATTATATCACACCCCGAAAAAAAAAGCAACATAAATATTTCTTATATCATATATTTAAAATAATTATACCTAAACATCTTGCATTATTATTCAAAACATGGTATAATAATGCAACAAATCGATGTTTGGAGGTAGACAAGTTGGCGAAATTCAAAATATTTGTGGACGGCAGGGAAGGCACCACGGGGCTGGAG
>WRJC01000026.1 GCA_009782405.1 Oscillospiraceae bacterium | reverse complement strand
AGAATTACGCGATACTGCGCCGCCACAAAAAGCACGACACCACCCCGGAGCACATAGGCTATACGGTGGACTGCCGGGAAAAATGGGAAGAGCTGATAAAGCCCAATATATTCGCCGACCCGAAAAGGATAGATTTTGAGGGCTACAAAAACGGGAAAAAATATGCCGCCGAAAACAACAAATATTGCATGTGGTCGGGGGTGCAGGCCTGGGAGCTGATGCACTCCATGTGCGGCCATGTGAATTTGCTGATGGCGATGATCGACGACCCCGGCTGGGTGCATGATATGGAACGCACATACACCAACGCCATAATCGGGATGCTGGATATGCTCTTTGACAGGGAGGGGGCGCCGGACGGTATGTTTATTTATGAAGATTTGGGATACAAAGGCACGCCGTTCATGTCCCCGGCCATGTACCGGGAGTTCATACTGCCGGCCCATAAAGCGGCCATCGACTACGCGCACGGCAAAAACCTGAAAATCATGATGCATTCGTGCGGGTTCATCGAACCGCTTTTGCCAAGCATAGTCGAGGCGGGGCTGGACGCCCTGCAGACCATGGAAGTAAAAGCCGGAATGGATTTGCTCCGGATTTACAAAAACTTCGGCGAAAAAATCGCCCTGATGGGCGGCATCGACGTGAGGGCGCTGTGCAGCAACGACAAAAAAGCAATCGACGCGGAACTCGAAAGCAAGATACCCACAGTGAAAGAAGGGTTCGCATATTTTTTGCACTCCGACCATTCGATCCCCAAAACGGTGGAGTTTGAGACATACAGATATTTTATCGAAAAAGGGCTTCTTCTCGGAACCTATTCGTGATCGGCGAATTGTCCATCCAAATCGAAATATGCTTGCGGATAAAAATTATATAACAAACGGAAAAATATCCAACATACTTTGTTGGATATTTTGGTTATGAAAAATATTTTTACGTATTGTGATATTTTGCCTTTCTGAAACGTGTTATCAATGAAGCTGCTTCAATGATAAAATATGATTTTACAAAAAACGTAGCAAAGGGGGAAGATTTTGTTTTCTTTAGGCGATACCGCAGATATGATAAAAAGCTATCAAAACGCAGTATATCGAATTGCGTTCACATACTGTAAAAATCATTATGATGCCGAGGATATCACGCAAGAGGTTTTCCTCCGCTATTTGAAATCCGGAAAAGACTTTAACGACGAGGAACATTTGAAAGCATGGCTCATCAGAGTTGCCATGAATGTTTCAAAAAGCTTTTTGCGTTCCGCATGGTCCAAAAAAACCGTTTCCATTTCAGAACATGAAAATCTATGCGACGAAAAACAGGAACAGCCAGAAGTATACCAAGCGGTATTGTCGCTCCCCGAAAAATATCGTTCGGTCGTACTTCTCTATTATTACGAGGATTATAATGTCAGGGAGATAGCCGAAATACTTCGCAGAACGGAAACAGCGGTGCAAACACAGTTGCAGCGCGCAAGAATTATATTAAAAAGCAAATTAAAGGAGGATTGGCAAGATGAATAACCATGATAAAATCAAACAAGCATTTGGCAATTTAAAAGCGCCTGACGATATAGCGGAAATAATCATGCAAAAATATAAACAGCGCAAAAAATATCCGATATTCAAGCCCGCAAAAATAATCGCAACAGCGGCGGCATTGATTTTGATAATTGGATTGATAAACATACAGACCGTTATAGCGTTTATCGCCGGATTGTTTTTCGTCCCCGGCATTGGCTTAACAGATGATATAAATATAGCATACGCAGGGCTTGAAAAACCTGTTGCGATAGAAACTGAATACGGGATTTTTTCGCTTGAATTTGCCATAAAAATAACCCAAAATGGAAAAACAGATCTGAGCCTGCTTTTAGATTCGCAAGATTTGCCTTATTATGGCTGGGAAAAATATGATATATCTTTCGGGTTGTCAGTCAAAAATAAAATGCTTGAATTAGAAGATGACAAGTGGTACGGCGCAGGCTGGGCAACCGCAGGAGAACATCACATAAATTTTAAATACACATATGAAAATTTTCCCAATGTAAACGGATTTGACTTGATTGTCTGCGGAGTAAAAACCCGGATTACGCTTACAAATAAAAAAATAACCGATTATGCTTTGTCAGAAGAAAATAACGGAATTACAATGGCTTTATGTAAATTAGGCGAAGATGATTTAATATATCAAGGTTTTTTCCATAAAAATTTTGACAATGAAAATTATTCGATTACGATGATAAACAATTTTATGGATGATTATTATTTTTACGATATAAACGGCGATAAAATTCAAAATTCCGTTGAAAACTTTTATTCGTTTGGAACCGGATTTGACGATGGATATTGTATATACAAAGCAAAAAACGATATCAATGGCATCGTTCCGAAAATCAAAGGTTTTAAATCAAATTCCGTTTATATTGATTGCAGTATAAAAAATCCTGCGGATATCGAAATCCCTGTGCCAAAAGACGGTGAAACAATCGAAACTGACATAGAAATAACTTTCGGGCAATATATTTATAAAATAACGGAAGTATGGCGCAAAGGAGATTCTATTTACTTTGAAGATAACGGCATCAAAAAAAGGGAAACGATTCCAAAAAACGAAACAACGCCGCGTTGGTTTGACGAATTGCAAATATATCCCGGCTTTCCCGAATATGAAAACGCAGTCGCAAACCGGGAATCTTTTATACGGAATGTTTATTTTGTAACTGATGAAGCGACAATATCGACAAATAGAGGTCGGCCGATATTAAAATTTTTTAGTCCAACTGCGGAAACGATAAAATTAACGCCTACATGGGCAGGAATTGCACAATACGGCAATTTTGACGCAGAATTCAACTAAAATTATAGCAGCCGATAAAAACCAATATGCACGCGATAATAAAAATAGGGCGGCGGGAGCAGAGCCCCCGCCCTACGACGCTATCGACCAATACATCGCCTTAATCCATTGTTTTCCCGTCGAACTCACGTTATTTAGGATATTTTGTTTATTTGTGCCTCGATATATGTTGCGATGACGTTTGTGCCCAAATTCGCATCCAATGTGCCGTTTATGACAATGTCGGCGTGCCACCGCGTCGGTTCCACAAATTCGTCGTGACGGTAGCGTACCGTGTCAAGGTATCTATGCGCGGTATCGTCCAGCGACTCGTACATCCGCTTGATGCGCCGGTACATGCGTTCGTCGCTTTGTAGATCGACAAAGACTTTTAAGTCGAGTTTTTCCCTGATCCGATCGAAAAAAAGCGAAAACACGCCTTCAATCACGGCAATGTCGTTGGATTTGTCGGAAATCGCGGCGTTGAAATCTTTATACAGCCTGTCTTTGTCAACTGCGTCCGGGTGGTTGTGTTCGGGATATTCCATGCGGGTTATCGGGGCGATTGTTTTCATCAGCGACCACTGATAATAATTATCCATGTTCAGAAGCGACACCGCATATTTTTCGCCGAGCATTTTTTTAAGCTTGTCAGACAATGTCGACTTGCCGCTGCACGTTCCACCGCTTATTCCGACGATATAGGGTTTTTTCGCCATGAATTTCCCTCCAAATTAATATTAATGCAACCTATTATTTGAAATTTTCGCTTAAATTGACATAATTTAAGTCATCAATACGATTAAAATCATCTGTGTTCCTTGTAACCAGCGTGTAGTCGTTGACTATACAATAAGCGGCACGGCATACAAATTACCATTCTTGATAATTTCACGCTCAAAACAACCACGAACATTACCCTCATCTCTTAAAAAATACGAAACAGTATTGCTATCCAGCACGTGAGTTATCATTGCGACAACCTCTCTTCAAATTTCACTCTGAATTCGCCATTGTCCCATTTGGCAAATGATTCCTTGTCTTCTTCGGTAAAATCTTCTTTTTCAATGTTTTTAAGGGCTAATAAAACATTCCGTGCTGTTTCTCGCTGTGCCGAGGTAAGCGCTTTTCTTTCTGATTGGGCTAAGTCAATCAAAATAGTTATTTCGGCATTTTCCGGTAATCTTGTATATCCTCAATGCAGTTTCGAAAGGGATATGGTACAGATTTGCGGTGGAAATAAAAATATTCACGATATTTTTGCCCTCCGTGTAAATAAATGCTTTATTTATTGTACCATTGCCGGGTGGTTTTGTCAATATGTTTTTCGAAACAATCATGCGATTCCAAATTTAACTTGACAAGGCTGAAAAGATGTGATAAAATGCATATACTGCCATATATTTTCAGGGCACGGAAGGAGAAAACATGAGTGAAACGATAAAAAAAATACTCGCGCTCGGAATGGTTGTAATGATTATCGTAACTTTTGCCGCCTGTCAAAAAGATAACAACAATAACAGTTCAATCACATTAGAAGATATAAAAAATGTGTTGAGGAACGCGGATTATGAAATCGTTGAGGATTATGCAGGTACTGACGACCCGGAAAGTTTACTTTCAAATGCAGTCGGAGGTTTTTCATTTTTTTATGAAACATTTACTTTTGGGTCAAGATTTGTCGTAGAATTTAAAGATAACGCCACTGCTGACGCTTATTTTGAATATATCAATGCGACAGAGTTTTGGTATGCCGTTGCAAACGATAAATTTGTAGCAGTATCGGCAAAACATGATGGAATTGTTGATTCAGACGAAAAAAACTTTCTTGAAAAATTGGTAAATGGAAAACCTCTCATCGATATCTTTTTTTAGCTCAATCCCCAGCAGTTCGCTTATGGCTTTTGCGATGTCGTCTATGTCGCCATCGTGGTCGATGAATAAATTCAATTTTGTCATTTCCATTGAAAATTTGTCCAAATCATCACTTCCCAAACTTATTGTACCATTGCCTACTGGTTTTGTCAATGTGTTTCGCGAAAAACATTTGCGACAAAATCCGTGGCATTTGCGATGAATTCCATTTCGCCGCCGTATGTCCTTATCCTGTTCGATGATATGTCCTGGCGCTCTTTGCCCCTATACCAAAAGCGCAGTATGTTATCTTTTTGCCTGTCGAGTTCGGCGGCGTAGATAAGTGGCGGCAAATCGATGCTTTTTGAATTTGCGAGATGGAGCCAAAACTCATTTCTGCCCTCATAGGTAAGAGCCAGTTCGATATCTATTTTGTTGTTTTCCTGATGGTGTATGTTGCCGTAACCTTTCTCCAACTCTTCTGCGTATTTTTGCCTGAACGGAGTCCAAACGTTTATGTTATTGTATATATCCGATAACACATGGCAACAATAGCCCAAAATGAAATCGCGATTTTCAGACTTCTTGTTTTTGTCCAAAAATGCAACGACATTGTTTTTCCAAGCCTCATTCTCCGTCGTGAATCCCCATTTTTCGGTTCCCGAAATTAAGTGGGAGGCCTTTTTGTGTTCCGAAATGTAGTTTGCCCTGTTGTGCACGGCATCGGGGGCTATGCTTCCCAAATAGAACTGGGGCAGATCCTCGATTTGACCCGCAAACGATTCGGATATGTTTTTTGAAATGATCAAATGCGTCATCGTGAATGCCATGAGTTCGTCTCCTTTGCGTTTTGCCCAATTATTGTATCAAGTTTTCCACCAAAAGCTTTGCTTTTTGCGCCTTTGCGACTATGGCTTCCTCGTTATCGGCTGAAATGTCGCATTCAACCGTTACCGAATGCAATTCGCGCGCATTGATGTTTGAAAAAAACGCGATAAAGTCCAGATTGCCATCGCCAATGAAAAGATGCTTTTTGTTGTCCGCATGGTCGCTGATGTGAATTGTTTTGACTTTGTTTTTCAGGATCGATGCGGCATGGGCAATGTCAATGCCAGCTTGGGCGTAATGGGTGGTGTCGATGTTCGCATAGAAGCCGTTGGCATCCAAAAATTCAAGCATTTCTTCCGGCTGAATCAGCGGCATAAAGTAGTCTGCATGGAAACCAGACAAATTTTCCACGCATAGCAATATTTTAGGGTCCAAGGCTTTTAAATCTCCCGCAATCACCGGTTTGTAGTTTTCCCACCATTCTTTGTCCGCATTTTTCCTATGCGGCGCATGAAAAACAATGCAGGGAAAATCATAGTATTTCATATATTCGTAAGTCAGATCGGAAACAACGGATTCCGCGCCCTCTTCAATAATCCCGCCCATGTCATGAAACGTCGATATTTTCAAGCGGCTGTCCTTCACCATCTGAATGGCATCTTTGGGATTTATGTCTTTAAGATGCTGGGCGATCTCCCATTCCCCGCCTTTCCAATATCCTGCCAACTCAATAAATTCATATCCCGCTTTCTTGTATATCCTCAATGCAGTTTCGAAAGGGATATGGTACAGATTTGCGGTGGAAATAGAAATATTCACGATATTTTTGCCCCTCCGTGTAAATAAATGCTCTATTTATTGTACCATTGCCAGATGGTTTTGTCAATATGTTTTTCGAAACAATCATGCGATTCCAAATCTGATGCGCGGATATAAGAGCAACCGTTCGGAATATTTGGAAAAGGCTCAAAATGAGGTTTTTCCAAACGTTCCGAATTTCGGTTCGTTTATGCCCCGCGCCCGCAGTCGTCTTCCTGCCCATGGTCGCCGTATAAGCACAAACCTTTATATAAGGAGAGAGGGTGACAAAAAATGAGCAAAAATTTTAGGGAAACGTTGGACAAGCAGCTTGAAAATCCGGAATTCAAGGCCGAATATGAGGCGCTCGAAGTCGAATACCATTTCGGGAAACACCCGCCGCCAGCGGGCGGCACCCTCTTTGCGAAAGAGGGCAAAGATAAACACCCTCTTTGCGAACGTGCGAAAGAGGGTGAATATAGTAGCCATCCCTTGGGAAAGAAGGCGATAATATGCTTCCATATAACCGAAAATTGAAGCCGAGGGCGCAAGAGCTGCGGAAAAACGCCACTCCGCAAGAAAACAAACTATGGTACGAATTTTTGCGCAAGCACCCATGCCCCTTCGCGAGACAGAAAACCATAGAAAATTACATCGTCGATTTTTATTGCCACTCGAAAAAACTCGTCATCGAGGTTGACGGGAGCCAGCATTACGCGGGCGACGGCATAGAATATGACCAAGTGCGAACAAATTTGCTCGAGGGCTTGGGCTTGCGTGTCATGAGATTCACCAACGCGGAGGTAATTGATTCTTTCGGCGAAGTGTGCGCAGAAATACAGGCGTACATAGATTCGCGCTAATCGCCGCTCCGCGCAAAAACAATCCAATTTCTGCCTTCTTTCGCACATTCGCAAAGACGGCCATTGTCTCTGCCCTCTTTTTCAAAGAGGGTGCCGCCGCTGCGGCGGGTGTTTCCTGCCTTTGTAATCCGCTTCGATGCTTGCGCTCCAGTCGTCTGAAATCCGCGCGCAAGCCGGAGCTTCCCTGAAAGCCGAAACAGTTTCGCTCAGGACGCTGTAATTCAGCTCTATGCCTTCGCTGTCATTGTGAAAGCTTTGCGCCCGGTTTTTAGGGATGCCGAAACGGTTGGCGACCTCCACCGCGTCGATATTCGCCCCGAGAAAGACAAACTCCCAATTGTAGCTTGATTTTTGGCGCTCGATCATGGATTTGATTTTGTCATAGGAAAATTCGCGGCTGGCATTTTCCATGCCGTCCGTGGTGATCACGAACATCACTTTTGCCGCGCGGAAATCCTCTGCGGTGTTTTTTTGCGCGCCGCCGATCTTGTTGACCGTCTTGCCTATCGCGTCGAGCAAAGCCGTGCTGCCCCTCACAAAATATTCGCGCCCGGTTATCGGGCTGACCGCGTTGATGTCGATGCGGTCATGCAGGATTTCGTACTCGTTGTCAAACAGCACGGTGGTGATCCGGCACTCGCCCGGCTCCGCCTGCTGTTTTGCCAGCATGGAATTGAATCCGCCGATGGTGTCGCTCTCCAAGCCTCCCATCGATCCGCTGCGGTCGAGTATAAATACCAGTTCAGTTAAATTTGTTTTCATGTGACTTCCTCCGTTTTTGTATTTTATAAACAGAGTATATCACGGCGAGGGCGGCGGCTGGTCGCTTTCAAAGCGACAAAATTTTTTCTCATCCTCCCAAAAGTGGCTGGCCATACTCGAACAGCACATTGTTTATCTCGAAAATATCGTACCTTTTTTTTGTGATGAAGTATTCGACGATGACATCGAACATCACGCTGTGCGACAGCGCGAAACCCGCCCGCTCCAATAAATCGCGGGTTTCGGCGAGCGAAAGCTCCAATGCCACAGCAAGCGCGACGGCGGTTTTCTTGCTGGGCAAATAGCCTCTGCCCGCGCGGATTTTCGAGAACAGCTTGCGGTCGAGGTTGGCGCGTTTATATGTTTCCACATCGGTTCTCCCCTTCGCGTCGATGAGCCGGAGGAGCCTTTCGGAAAAGGGCTCGCCGAGCCGCCCCGTAAATTTTTCGGCTGCGGCGGCGGGGTATGGAGCCTGTTTCATCGCTGCGCCGGGCATTTTATTTGATTTTTTGGCCTTTGGCGGCGGCGCCTGCGCGGCCTCAATATGAGACAGGGCCATATCCGCTTCTTCAAATACGGCGGTCGTGCGCTCAAACAGATCCCGTATGCGCCCATCGACATAGTTCTCGTCGATGAACGCCCTGACTTCGCCGAGTAAACCGCCCGCAATCGCAAACGCCGCTTTGTCAAACACGACGAGTGATACTTCCATTTCGTTTTCGTTATCCATCAGCCACTCGCCGATCGCGCCTGTGGCGACCGAAAGCGCCTCGGCTTTTGGGTATCCGTAAATGCCGCTTGATATCAACGGGAACGCGATGCTACCGCAGCCGTGCTTTTGGGCGATGGCAAGCGAGTTTTTGTAGCATGAGCGGAGCAGCATTTCCTCGTTGTGCCTGCCATTCCGGTAAACCGGCCCCGCCGCGTGGATTATGTATTTCGCGGGCAGGGAAAATCCCTTGGTCATGACAGCTTCGCCCGTTTTAATCGGCGCAAGCGCGTCACAGGCCTTTTGGAGCCTGTCCGCCCCCGCCGCTTCAAATATCGCGCCGCAAACGCCGCCGCCCGCTTGAAGGCCCGTGTTGGCGGCGTTGACGATGGCGTCGACGTCCATTTTTGTGATGTCACTTCGGACAATCGTCAATGGCAAATTTATTCCCCCTTAAATAACCTCATGCCAGCATTTTTAGGATTTTTTGGTTTTTTTGTCTTGCATTTGCCGGCAAAGAGTATGATCATACACTGCTCATTGTACCATTGCCGGCGGGCTTTGTCAATATGTTTTTCGACATAATCAAGCGATTCCAAACTTGATGCGCGGATATAAGAGCAACTGTTCGGAACGATTTGAAAAAGCCCAAAATGAGACTTTTCCAAACGTTCCGAATTTAGGTTCGTTTCTGCCCCGCGCCTTTATTCGGAAATATAGTATTTGTTGTCTTGCCCCGCCCGCAGTTTTATCATCTGCATCTCATAACTGTAGTCCGAAAATGCGATTTTTGGTTTTTGTATGGAAATGTCCATAAAAACTTGATATAAACATCATCGAATCAGAGCAAAGAGAGCGCTTTTTGCTCCAAGGCGCATATTTCCAAAAGGGCGTCGCAGTATGGCCTCAGCTGCGCTCTGTCGCCAAACTTCTCCCCCGCCGAAAAATCCTGCGGGATCATCTGCCCGAGCCCATCGCAGAGCTCTGCGATTTCCCCGTATATGCCGGCCAGATCGCCTCGCCCGTTGTCCTCCAAAAACTTCACGGCGTACTGCCTGTCAAGGTACGTTTTGTATGTGCACATCACGCCCATGTACGGCTCAAAGCTGTCGTCCCAGCTGTAAGCCATGAGGGCGTTGGCGAACGCTCTGTGCGCCGCGAGCCCGTTGTGGTGGCTTGGGACCATGCTCGGCTCGGAAATAAGGCGTTTCATCAGTTTCAGGGTTTCGGCGAATACGGCTTCTTTTGTCGGTTTGCCGCCTTTTTTGCCTATGAGCCAAAATCCCCCGCATTGCCCGTGCCAGCCGGTTTTGCGGAAATAGCCGGTTTCGTCATGGGGCTCGCCGTGGTCGTCTGCGATATACATGAACGGGCTGTATCCGAGAAGCACCGCGCCGTCGTTGTCATAACCGGAAATCAGGCACTCGTTGGAGCAGTTTATCACGTTGTCGGCTATCACCGGAATGCCCCTGTCTATGCTGTCCATGATGAGACGGCTGTCCGTCGCAAAATCGCTTTTGCGGTGGCGCGTCGCATCATAGCCGAACATTTTGAAAGTATGTTCGGGAATGATCGGCGCGTTTCTCACGCTGTGGTTCCCGAAGTCCCACCCCTCAACAGAAAACGACGCCATGAACGCGCTGCCGGACACGGCGCACACATAATCATAGTCTGCGCTTTCGCCGAGGCCTTTCAAAGCGGAAACGACGCTGTTGACATACTCGCTCTGCCTTTTTGTGTCGGACCAGTCCACTTTTGGCAGTCCCGGTATCAAGTTTCGCCTCATGCCAAATCCTCCCTTTAACGAAAAGTTGATTTTTACGGGGGAAAACTTGCGATATTTTGATTCGATATACTGCGACGGTGCGCAGTCGAAAAGCCGCTTGAATGCCTTTGAAAAAGATTCGACGGTATCGTACCCGCACAAAAAAGCCATATCCGTAACCGAAGCATTGTCCTTTGCGAGCCGCTCCGCCGCTTCTGACAAGCGTCTGAAACGGATATATTCGCCCACGGAATATCCAACGACGGCGCTGAAAAAAATCGAGAAAGACGACGGCGCATAGTTTATCGCTTTGCCGACGGCTTCGCTGTTTAGCGGCTCGAACAGATTGCGCTCTATGAAATCGATCGCCTCTTGAATTTTGTCTATCCAAATCATATCCAAATCAAAATTTCGCCCCCCGCTTCCATCATAACAGAAAACGCGAAATCGCGCTTGTCATTTTCTACGAATATTTGTCCAACATCCAATCAAAATTCCTAATCAAACCAATTGACTAATTTAAGTCATCAATACGATTAAAATCATCTGTGTTCCTTGTAACCAGCGTGTAGTCGTTGACTATATTATATGATTTCTATGTAAGAGAGTAGGGTCATTCCTCCGGAGACCCCAAACCTAAATGATCCTCGAACCACCGCTTGTCCTTTATCAGCAATTCTTTCAGCGTATCAAAGGCGAACAATACAATGACCCCATATTCGATCGAAACGAAAAAATCCCCCAAATCGAACGGCATCAAATCCGGCTTCAATATCTCCACCCTCGAAAACACCAGCGCCACCAGATAGAACAGATACATCGCCGTCCGCGTGAAGCCTTGTCCCATGACGAAAACCGCGCGCAAAACGGCTCCCATATCCGCATACGTTTTTCGTATGTCATGCGCTTTTTTGGCCGCGAACCGGTGCGCCACCCCGTCTATGACCAGCATGGCTATGATAGCGGCGATGTTCAGCAAATAAGTCAAGAGGGCGTTCTCCTTTGCGATCAACCGGTAAATCACGAAATACGTGATTATCCCGTAGCCTGCGGCCTGTATCAGCGTAGACAGCCGAAAAAATAGCGTGGGTGTAATGCGGAATATTTTTCGTTTGCGCATTTTTTGCGCCTCCTACCTTTTTGGGTATAAGTATTTTGAAAGTTCAGACGCTTTTTTCGCTAAAATTATAATTAGATTCAGAATGCAATTCGCTTCACTTTGCCGCCAAGCCTTTTGCCGAAAATATCTTTTTTAATCCGAGCAAATAATCTGCGGAGGGGACAGGGCGATCTTTGGCCGGGTAATCCATGCCAAGGCTCGCATATTTACCCTCCGCCATATGGTTCAAAGCAAGCAGCTCGACATACCGAAGATTTTTTATGCCCGACAAAATGCCGGCGATGCCCTCGATTTCATCGGCGCCGTCGTTTATCCCCGGGACAACCGGAACGCGGACCGCGATATCGTTTGCCGCAGCTGCCAGGCGCCGAAAATTATCCAAAATCGTCCCGTTTTTTGCGCCCGTCGCCTTTTCGTGCGCGCCGCAGCCGGAGGCCTTGATGTCGTACAGCCACAGATCCACATGCGCCATCACCGCCTCGAACGCCTGCCACGGAACATTTCCCGCAGTGTCCACGGCCGTGTGGTACCCGTTTTTTTTGCAATGGACCAAAAGCGAATTCAGGAAGTCCGCCTGCAGCAGCGGTTCCCCCCCGGAGAACGTGACGCCGCCGCCGGAGGATTCGTAGTAATGCCGGTCTTTGTCGATTTCGGCCGCCACCTCTCCGGCTGTCATCGCCTTCCCCCTCAAAATCAGCGCATCCGCGAAACACGCCTTCGCGCATTCGCCGCACCGTCTGCATAGTGCCGTTTCATATATCCGCCCGCCATTTTCAAACCGCAGCGCGCCTTTTTGGCAAACGCGGCGGCATTCCCCGCAGCCGATGCATTTTTGCGGGTAAAACTGCAGCTGCGGGGACAGATCCAGCGATTCCGGATTTTGGCACCAAAGGCAGCGCAGGCTGCACCCTTTCAAAAAAACGGTGGAGCGGATTCCGGGCCCGTCGTGGATCGAATGCCGCTGTATGTTGAAAACAATCCCCTGCATAAATTTTTGCCCTTCTACCCGGTGTGTTCCACCCGTTTTATTATCTGGTTTTGCAGCGCGACGCTCAGCTCGGTGAAATACGCGGACTGGCCCGAGATGCGAACGCACAGATCCTTGTGTTTTTCGGGGCGCTTCTGCGCGTCGAGCAGGGTTTCTTTCGAGACGCAGTTTATCTGCACCTCCATGCCGCCGCTGTGAAAATAGCCGATCAAAAGGTCGATCATTTTTTCCATGTCTTCGTCGGTTCCTAGCACGGTCGGGTGGAATCTCGCATTCACGTTAAGGCCTCCCGACGAAAGGGTGTGGTCGAACGAAGTGGCGGAATTGAACAGCGCGGTCAGCCCCTTCGCCTCCCTGCCCATGTCCCCCCCGAGGGTCCCCGCGGTGGCTTCCCCGTGACGGCGGCCGTCGGGGGTCGCCGCCGTGGTGTAGGCGTGCGTGCTCGGGGCGTGGAATCCGAAATACTGCGGGGCGAAGTCCGCGCCGAACACGTTTTTGTGTTTGGAGAGCTCATCTGCGACGATGTCGTAGATAAACTTCGCGAGGCTGTCGGCCTCGGGGTCGTCGTTTCCGTATTTCGGGCACCGGTTCTCCAAGTACAGGCGCATATTTTCGCCGTTTTCAAAATTGTTCCGGCACAGCTCGGCCAGTTCCCCGATGGTGAGCTTTTTGTCCGTGTACACGCATTTGCAGATTGCGGCAAGCGAATCGGCGGCGGTCACAAGGCTCGTGAAATTCGGGAAAGTCTGGTTGTAGAGCGCCCCGCCGTCGAGAAGCGACAAACCGCTCTCGATGCACCCCTGCGTCAAAGCCGAACTCAACGTGAGCGTTATATCCGGCCTGCCCGCCAATATATTGTCGCTGCTTTTTACGCTGCAGCGTATCAAATGCCGCAAATATTGTTCGTAGGAAGCCAAAAAATCCTCAAAACTGCCGAATTCCAGATTTATGCCGCCCGGGAAATTCGCGCCGCCCCAGTCCACCGCCCCAAAGGAAGTGTCCTCCACCATGGGCTTGCCCCCGTTTAACAGCACTTCGATCGGTTTGGCGAGGTTGTGATAGGTATGCGCGCATAAATTGAGCGACCGCCCCGCCGAGGATATTTCGACGCACTGGCACGAAACATAGTCGAGCGCGTGCTCTTTTGAAAAGCCCGCCCGCATCAGCGCGGGAACCGCGATCCCGTCGTAAAAAAATCCTGGGTGCGAAGTCCCCTCGGCAAGCGAAACAAAGGATTTCGAGAGCAGCGAGCGCGGCAGCCCGTCGGCGTAGCGAAACCATATCTGCGGCCCGCGTTGCCGCAGCGCCCTCACGCCGTCTATGACAAAATAGGTCAGATCGTTCCAGAACGGCTCTCCGTCGGGGTCGCTTCCCGCGAGCACGATCGAATCTCCCTGTCCGTTCATTATATCCGCGCGCAGCATCAAAAGCTGCAGCCACTCCGCCGCCTCATCCGGGCAAAGCCGCCCGGCGGCCAGGTCGCTTTTGTAAAAGCTGTCCAAGAGATAATCGACGCGCCCGAGGCTTATCCCGTGGTTTTCGACTGTGTTCATGGCAAAATGGAACAGCTGCAGCGACTGCAAGGCTTCGAAAAAGGTTTCCGGCGGGTTATACGGCACCTTTTCCAGCGCATCGCAAATGCGCGAAAGCTCGGTGCGGCGGGCGGCCGAGAGTTCGGCCGCCAAAAGCCGCCTCGCTTCTTTTTGGTAGCGGTCGGCATATATCAGCACCGCTTCAAGCGACATCCGCATTGATTCGTACAGGCTGCGCTTGCGCCTCGTCCTTTCGGAACCATCCTCCGGGAGCGCTTCTTGCTTTTCGCCGATGTCGCAAAGTATCCCCCGTATGCCCTTTTCAAGCAGGGTTTTGTAGTCGAGGGCTATATGTATGTAATTTCCGGAACAGCTCGGAAGGCCGTCCAAAGCGTGCCAGGCGGCATCTATCTGCTCTTTTGTGTGCGGGACCAGCGCGAAAGCGGCAAACAGATCCTGCGGCTCGATTGCGACCGGCACATTCTGCAAAATACACCGCGCAACCATCCCCCCGCGCAAAATGCCGTCCGGCTCGCCCGCAGTCGCCCTGATCGCCTCCGCCTTGTAGCTGCGGAGCCGCGCAAAATTATATACGGTGTAGCGCCCGTCTTTGTTTTCCCGGAACAGATTGATGAATTCATCGGTGCGCGGAAAATGGACCGGCGTTTTTGGGGGTTCGCGAAATTCGGTTTTTTGTTTCATTTTTAATGACCCTCCTTTTGCTTTCAGACCATATTTCAATCATATTTGACTTATCGATTGTATTTAATATATATCAAAATTCAAATTTTGTCAAGGCAAATTTTTTCAATATTTAAAAACGACGGATAAAAGACAAAATAGCTATTGACATAATCGTTTGTATGTTGTACAATTAAAGAAATCGGGAATACCGGGAAAAGCTGTCGCCATATTGCTTTTGCCAAAGTTGAATAATTGCACTAAGGAGAAAAATACGATGAAAATGAAAAAATTGATTGCGCTGTTTGCATCGGTTGTTGTGATTTCCGGCGTCATGCTGTTTTCGTGCGCGGAAAATTCGCAGGATATGCAAAACGATCAGACGGACAATCCGGATCCGCAAAAAACGGTTGGCGATGCGGCGGAAAGCGAGCCAAGCCACATAATCGACGATTTGCCCGACGACCTTGATTTCGGGGGAAAGGAACTCAGGATACTCCACCGGAACGGAATCAACGGGGATTTCGCAGATGGGGAAATGTTCGATTTCGAAGTTTTTGTGGAAGCTGAAAACGGAGATATTGTGAACGATGCAATATACAGACGAAATAAGATGATCGAAGAACGGCTGAACATAAAGATAAAACCCATCGGGACATTCGATGCAAGCTGGCCTACGGGCTATGAATTTTTCAATGATTTGAAGAGAATCCTGGCGGCGGGGGACGACGAATACGATATTGTTTTTGGTTTCGCCGGGCTGATTCCCTCATATGCCATGCAAGGGTTGTTTTTAAATGTCAACGGAATCCCGTATATAGACGAAAAAAAGCCCTGGTGGAGCCAAAATTTCAAAAGCGAGATGTCGATCGGGGGGAAATCTTATCTTTTGATAGGCGATTATTCCCTTTCTTTGCTTGCGCGGGCGATGTGCGTATTTTTCAATAAAAGTTACGCGCAAGATTTGGGGCTTGAAAACTTGTATCAAACAGTCCTCAGCGGAGAATGGACTCTCGATAAAATAGGCGAAATATCAAAATCGGCATATGTGGACCTCAATGGAAACGGGGCAAAAGATGCCGAAGACCGTTTCGGGACCACGATAACATTGAGGACGTCCATAGACAATCTGTGGTTTGCCTTCAATCAGCCGGTTACGCTCATGGATTCGGACGGTTATCCCACGCTTGCCGCCAATACGCCGAAAATGGCGGAAATGGTGACAAAAACTTACGATTTCCTGTATAACAACGAAGGCGTGAATGCGATCACCGAAAGTTTGGAAACGGAACTCGACTGCGTAAATAAATTTTCGGCGGGAAATATTTTGTTTTGGCCTAATTCGCTGTACAAAAACGGGCTGCTCCGCGCCATGGAAACAGATTACGGCATCCTTCCCTATCCGAAATGGGACAAAGAACAGGAAAGGTACATGACGGGTTCGCAAGACCACTTTTCCATGCTGGCAATTCCCATATCATGTTCCGAAACAGAACTTGTAGGGGCGGCTTTGGAGGCTCTTTCAGCAGAAAGTTACCGCAGCGTCACCCCGGCGTTTTATGAAATCGCTTTGAAAACGAAATATTTGCGCGATGACGAATCTGCCATGATGCTCGACATTATCCGCGATGGCCTTTCATTTAATTTCGGAGCGTATCATACGGACAGCATGGGTGATTTGAGGCTGCAATACAGTTTCCATATGATCGACAAAAAATCGGATTGGGTTTCATTTTACGAGAAAAACGAAAGCAGATACCAAGCGGGTTTGGAAAAAACGATAGATAATTACATGAAATTAGATTGACAAATTCGATAAATTCGAAGCGGCATATTTTAATCATTTTTAATCATTAAAAGGAGTGAATATTATGGCAAGTATCGAATACAAGCAATTTCCGAGAACCGAAGTCGAAGGAGTGAGCCTGCCCCGCATGATAATAGGCGTAAATTGGATTGCCGGCTACAGCCATACCGGCCACGCCGCCGATATGGATATAAAAACCACAAACCATGACGCCGAATCCGTTTTCCCCATTCTCCGAACTTTCGCCAATTACGGCGTAGACGCGATTTTAGGCGGCGCAAGCGGCGGGATAATAGAAGATTCCGTGAAGTATTTCCAAGAAAAAACAGGCGAAGGGCTTATTGTGATCGACACGCCTGTCATTAACGTGGACGATACGGCGGAAGGCCGCGCGGAAGCCGAAAAGACAATCAAGCGGAGCGCAAAATCCGGAGCGAAATTTTGCCTGCCGCACCATTCGAGCGTCGAACAATTAGTAAACAAAAACAAAAGGACAATCGACCGATTGCCCGACTATCTGTCTATGATCCGCGATAACGGAATGATACCCGGGCTCTCGGCTCATATGCCCGAGCTCATAATATACTCCGACTTGAACGAATACGATGTGCAGACATATATACAAATTTTCAATTGTTTGGGATTTTTGATGCAAATAGAAATCGAAAGCATAATACAGATAATACACAGGGCGAAAAAGCCGGTCATGACGATAAAACCGATGGCGGCCGGCAGGGTTTCGCCTTATGTGGGGCTCACGTTCAATTGGAACGCGCTTCGGCCGAAGGACATGGTAACAGTCGGGTGCAAGACGTTTTGGGAGGCGCACGAAGATATAGAGATTTCATTCGCCGCGTTCGAGAAGAGGCTGCCTGACCTCGAGGGCAGAAACAGCCCCAACAAAACGGATATTATAAAATGAAATATTTTTAAAACGTCGGCACGATGACGGATTCGCCGTTTTTCATCGCCGAATCGTGGGCACATATGCCCGCCGCCGTGATATTTCCGCCGAGAACCTCGTCGATCCACGGTTTGCGGTTTTCGATTATGCTGCTGACAAATTCGTGGACCAAATGCGCGTGGGAGCCGTGATGGCCCGCTCCCGCGCCTTTTTTTAGGGAATCCTGCGGATTCAGGGGATCGTAATTTTCCCCGACCGTGAATTTCTGTATTTTTTCGGGCAGGCTCCGGTGATAATTCGGCAAATCCACAATTTCCGTATGCGTCCCGCCGCCCCGCCTGCCATCCGGCGCGGGAACCGCCGAGGTGAAATACGGCGCGTCATGGTCAAAAAATCCCCACTCGAAGCTGCCCTCGCTTCCATAAACGAACAAGCCTTCCTGATATCCCCTCGCCGTCTCGAACAAAGACCGCGTGGCTTCGCCTTTCATTCCGTTTTCAAATTCAAACAACGCGCTCTCGAAAGGGAACGGGTTGCCATACTGCTCTGTCAGCCATTTTTCCATTGTCCCCGAGCCGAAGCAAACAGCGCGCTTTATCCTTGAACCAGACAGCGCAACCATCGGGCCTATCGCGTGCGTGCCGTAGTGCATGGGCGGCAACCCCATCCAATAGCCGGGCCAGTTCGCCATGTCCTGATAGTGGCTGCCGCGCATGAATTGAATCTTGCCGATTTTGCCGTTTGCAATCAGCTCTTTCACGTAAAAATATTGATATGTGTACAAAGTCGTCTCCATCATCATGTAATTTTTGCCGGATTTGCGTTTCGCTTCGGTTATGCGCTTTATCCCGTCCAGCGAAATCGCCATCGGCACGGTGCACGCGCAGTGCTTGCCCGATTCGAGGACTTGCGCGGTTTGCTCTTCGTGCAGCGGGATGGGCGTGACAAGATGAACCGCGTCAAGATTTTCATCGTTTAGGATTTCGTCAAAACTTTCATATGTTTTTCCGATTCCGTGATGCTCCGCGGCGTTTTTCAGCAGACTTTTGTTCGTATCAAAAAGCGCGACCGATTCAATATTCGGATGCTCTTTGTAAATTCCCGCGAACGCCCCGCCGAATCCGAGCCCGACAAGGGCGACATTTATTTTTTCTTTGTTCATTGCATTACAGTCCTTTCAGTAGATTTAAGCATAACATGATTTTATTTGCCTCGCATATATGGCATTATAGCAAATTATATACGGTCAAAAAAACTTCACCCTGTCCAAATCGGCCAGATGCCCGGCAGTGAGCTCCTTTTCGGCCAGAATGAAAAACACCGGGCGCAGCGCGGCGCTTTCGCCGTTTTTCATGTTCGCGTTCGCATTGGCCCAGATGCCGCATTGGTTGATGTCGGAGGCCACGCCGAGCCCGCCGTTGTTTCTGCCGCTGTCGGAATACACATAGAGTTTTTCGGCGCGCCTTGATTTGCCTTCGTATGAGATCCTCGCGAAATTGTCCGCGTCGTTCCATGCGTCGTCGCCCATTTTCAGATCGTACTCCCCATTGTCGCGCGTGATCTTCGCGTATATGTCGCCGAGATTTTCCTTGCCTGATATATATGCGTTCATGTCGTAGCCTATATGCTTGTATCCGCCGGTGTTGTTGACAAACCTCACGAAATAGCACAACACGGGCAGCCCGGGCAAGGTCAGGAAATACTGCTCGCAAGCCAGCCCTTTGTGGTCTGCGAACTCATCTATTGACACGGCGGTTTTTATGCCGCTCCATTTAGTCCCGAAATTATCTTCGATTTCGGCAAATTCCGCCGACGTTTTTTCGCGGAGCGCCAGATTTGCGTTCATCTGCCAGATATTTGCGTGGATGCCGCCGATGAACGGGTTCCACCAGGCATAGGGCAAATGGTTTGGATATTTTGAGAACAGCCACTCGTTTTCGCCGTATTTCATCGAATGCGCCGCGGCAAAATATGCGGGCGTCACTTTGTAGCCAAAATTTCCGTTTTGTATCGCGTATGTCCCATCTTTTTGCTCCGCCGTTATTTTTGCGGCTTTGTCAAAAACCAAAAGCGCGCGCTTTTGCGTTTTCCTCCAGCTTTGGAAGTCAAAATCGATTTCGACCGGATAGACGCCGGGCGTTTTTTGTTTTGCGGCCAGCTCAAAAACATTATCCTCCACGCTTTGCTTTTCGGGGTTTGACAAAACCGTTTCCTCAAAAAGATTGTCGGGGGAGCTAAATTTTATATTTCCGCTGTATATCTTGAATCTGCTGTTTTTCACTGCCGCTTTGATCATGCCCGCATCGGAGGCTAAAAACGGGTTTTTGCCGTTTATGCCGATGTCGAGCGATTTTGCGGTATATTGATCCGTTTCCTCGTTTATGCCGAGCGCGTAATTGCGAAATTCCCGGAAATTGCCGAATATCCCGGACATATAGACAACCGGCTTCGTCTCGAAAACCTCCCCCGGGGCAAGTTCGCCCGTGTCATGCTCAAAATACAAATCTCCCCCCCATTTGGCTTCGGGGCTGTATTCTTTGTCCCAGAATATGCCGGATTTGTTGTTTTCGGAATTGTCGAAGACCCAGTTTTCGCCGATTTTCCCAAAGCGCATATCGGAAAAACCGTAATCGGAATTGTCGCTTATCTCGTGGATTTCGCCCCCGCCGCTAAATACCGCGCGCCTGCCAACGCTCGACCATAGGCCATGCTGCAGATACAGCCGCATTGCCTTATTTGAATTGTTTGTTATTTTGTGCCTATGCGAAATTGTGCCCGAGGAGGAAAATTCGCTGATTTGCGTGAGGGTCGCCCCCTTGAATTCGGCGGATTCAAAATCGGCTTCGAACACGCTCGTGGCGCCCCGGGTGCAAACTCTCACAGCTGCTGCTTTGGCTATGTTGAATTCGTCGCTGTACGGCTTGCCCAGCTTGGGCACGGGGAACTGGGCCTGCCCCTGGCCGGCTTCTTTGTAAAAAGAGCAGTGGTTGTTTTGTTTGTACAGGGTAAATATCCAAAGCCCGTTTACGGCGCAGCGCTCATTGTCCGTCTCATAGTCGAAAACGCTGTCAAAACCTTGATTTATCAAATGCAGCGGTTTTGTGAAATTTACGCTGCCGCCGTCCTCAAACGTTATGTCGTAATTTACATCCAACTTTTCATATCCGCAGCCGAGAATTTCGGCTTTCGTCGAAATCATCGCAATTTCCGAAGGGTTTGTTTCGATTTCGAAACTTTCGTCGATAAAACGGGTCATGCCGTTTTTGGGGATATGGAATTTCACCGACGCTTTTTTTGAAAACGCGTTCTTCACGTTTATATATACTTCTTCAATCATGCCGGGTTTTGCGATTTTGTGGCGTTTTTCCACAAATTTTACGTCGAGCGGGAATTTGGGCTCTATGCCGAGGCCGAACTCGGCGTGTTTGCCGTTTATATAAACGTCGGCCAGAACGCACGGGTGCATGCGCCATATGTCGATTTCCTCGGCTATGGGTTCGACGTAAAACTCGCCTTTGAATTCGGCGGCGCTTTCCACCGTTTGTTTTGCATTGTATTCGAATTTTATGCCCTTGTCGCTTTTTCCGGCTATTTTTATATCTATCCCCCTGCCGGATTTGTTTTCGACTGCAAACGCGCAGCCGTACTGGAGCCCGAATGCGAGCTCGTGGCTTTCGGCGATGAATTCGATTTTGTAGTCGTCGGTTTCGGCATACCTGATGCGCCTGCCGGTTTTCTCAAAGCCCACGGCCAGCTTTTTCCCGTTTTTTTGCCAGCGATACCCGGCCACTTCGAATTTGTTGATTTTTTCCCCGTCGGGCTTTATCTCGATTTTTTTAACCGAATCGGCATACCAGTCGGCATCCGCGAAAAAACCGGCGAAAAGCTCCGTGGAGAGCACGGTGGGGATATAGTTGGACAAATGGGTGGTGTCCGCCCTGTCCTCCCACAGAAAGCCGCATTTTTTGTACAGGGGCACGGCTTTTGTGTTGCCCGCCCAGGTGTGTATGTCGAGCCTCGGGTAACCGAGCTGCATCGTCCTTTCCACGCAAGCCAAAACAAGCTCCTTGCCCACTTTTTGGCCGTGGTAGTCGGGGCGCACGTTCAAAACGTGGACATATGCGGTGTCCGCGTCCTTGTAATAGCGGTCGAGAGTGCACAGCCCGACGGCTTCGTCGCCAAAGAGCGCCACGAAAATGTTGAAATATGACCCGCCCGCAAAATCGGAGGCGATCTGATCCGCAGTCCTCACCCCGCTGTCGCCGCCCCAGCTGTCGCCGCTTTGGTTCCACATATCGGCGATAGCTTTGGCCATCGACTCGTCGTACTCCGCTATCCGCACCCCGTTTTCCATTGTTTTGTAAATTTTCATAAAACATCAAACCTCCCTCTATATAATCCACAATTCATAATGAATTAATTTTACATTACATGTTGCAAAATGTCAAGGTAAAAAATTTTTATAATCAATTTTTATCAAAAAAACTTGACGTAGGATATTATTTGAACTATAATATATACGAAAGACAAAAAACGGGAGACAAAAAGCAGTATGGAAATTAACTGGTCGGAAAAAAACATAGCGGAGCTCGAGCTGTACTTTTCGACCGATGCAAAAAAGGGGCTGACAAAACAGCAGCACAAAATGTCGAAAGCCCGGTATGGGGAAAATATCATAGATTCCGAATTGCTGACGCGGCAAAATTTTTACGGGCTGAAAAAAAAACGCAGAAACATCAGGGCGATGCTTTCCGGTTCGGTGGGTATCGTCGGCGTGTTGTATGCGATGACGCTCGCCGTGCTCGCCGTCATGGACTACGAGGTGAACCTCGCCTTGTTTCTGCCTTTCTATGCCTTTCTTTCGGTTTTTTCGTTTGCGCTGAATGGGAGCGCCGAAAAAAAATACGAATTTCTCTACAAACTCGCGCGCCCGAAAGCTTTGGTCATGCGCGAGGGAAAAAGAAAAAATGTTTTCATTGAAAATATAGTCCCGGGAGATCTCATAATTTTTTCCGCGGGCGACATAATCCCCGCAGATGCGAGGATTGTCTCCGCGTCCTATCTGTCCTGTCTGCACATAGGCGAAAACGGAAAGACGACGGCAGAGGGCAAAACGGCGGAAATACTCAAATACAACCCGACCGAAATACCCGCCAACATAGTTTATGCCGCAGATGTCGTGGATTATGGGAGCGCTTCGGCCGTGGTGGTAGCCACGGGGGAAAACACGCATATAGCCAAAACGGCGGGGATTGAGAACCCGGAAAACTTGCATTCACCCGACATAAACAAAAAAAGCGGTATCGAAGGCGACGAATATTCGTTCACGCAGCAGCGCGCGCACAACTTTTCCAAAATATTTTTCCTTTTTTCGGCCGCGCTTTCGATGCTCGTGATTTTTTCGGGCATAATGCAAAAAAGGGACATTCTGTCGGTGATAATGGTTTCCGTCGTTTTGCCCGCGGCCTCTTTTCCCGAACAGATACCAATCATAATCGATTTCGCCGCGATTTACGGAATGCACCGTTTGGCCAAGTTCGGGATCCTCATAAAAAAGACCGCGATAATCGACGATATAAACGAAATAGAGACAGTGATAGCCAAAAAGACCGAATCGTTCACACAGGACAAAATGCGCCTGAAACGCATATCAAACCGAGAGCCCATCGCCGAAAATTTATACGAAATAGGCCATATTTTGAGCTGCATGGCGATGTGCTCGAATGTGGAGGAACACACATTCGGCGGAAAGCCCGCCTATTTTGGGGCGGCCGCCGATGTGGCGGTTTTTGAGGCGCTAAACAAATGCGGGCTCGATTACGGGGCGGTGAGTTTTGCATACCAAAAAATCGGAAAAACCATGTATAATCCCAAAAGCGGGATAAAGAGCGCGATCATCGCAAAAAACGGCAAGGCGAATTTGATATGTTTCGGCGAAGCCTATACGATACTTGGCCTCTGCTCCATGACAAAAGGGGGCTCTGACAAAAAAGCGATGGATTTTTACAAAGAAAAAATCGAAACCATGTACAAGGACTGCGATTTGGTGATGGCCGTGGCGGAAAAAGATTTCAGTTATGGGATTCCGGAGAACACTTTTGGAAGCGAAGCGGAGAACAATTTGGAATTTTTGGGGTTCGCGGCTTTCACCGAACCCAAGGCGCGCGGCGTTTTTGAAAGCATAGACTATATGAAAAAAAGCGGCGCAGTCCCGGTGATGTTCGCAAACGGCCACAGCGCGCACACCAAAAACGCGGCCTTCAAATTCGGGATAATAAAGGACATAAAGTCGGCCCGCATAATCGGCGATTTTGCGATAGCCGCCATGGGCGACGACATGTTCTATGTGAATGCGGACAAGTTCAGGCTTTTTGCGCCGATCGCCCTGGAAAACAGGATAAAACTCATAAATGCGCTGAAATTCAAAAACAAGCTTCCCGCCGTGACCGTAAACCACATCGAGGAAATAGCTCTGACAAATGAACGCTGCGTGGCTTTCACTTCGGTGAGCACGGAAACGGGCATTTTAAAAAACAAAGCCTCCGTGATCGCCAAAAACGTGACGGTATCGACTATCTTGAAGACGCTGAAAAAGGCCGTTCTGATCTACCGCAACATATGCGGGATTTTGCATTATCTGTCCATGCTGGCCTTTTCGCAGTATCTTTTGATATTGTTTTCGGTTTTGACCGGGGGGGAGTACATATTGGCCCCGACAGCCATGATATGGTCGGGGATAGGCGCGGGCTACCTTTTTGCCGTTTCCATATGCTTCAACGAAAACAACGGCGGCTGGCATATCGCGAGAAAAAAGATAAAGAAATTCAAAGCCAAAAAAAAATACGAATTGGCCGTTTTCAAATGCGCCTTTGTCTATGCGCTTTTGGCGTTTGCCTCCGCGCTTGCCGGTTTTTTCTCTTGCGCCGCAATAGGCCTTTTGGATCCGCGTTCCGCGCAGACAGCGGCTTTTGTCTCGTATTTGACTTTGTGCGCCGCAACCGCGCCGCGGTACATAAAAGGTAAGCGGCTGTTTGATTTCGGAATATTAAAAAACAAAATTTACGCATTTGCCTTGGCGTTGAACCTGTGCGGCATTCTGTGCGCGGTTTTTTTGCCGGCAGTCAGGGATTTTTTGGGTTTCGGGGAAATAGGCGCGGGCGTTTTCGGCACATCGGCGGCTATCGGGCTGTTTTTTTCGATACTCACGGCTTTTTTCAAAAAGAACATATTGGCGGGGGAATAACAGCAGCATGACGGAAAAGAATCAAAGGACAATCGCCGCAATAGCTACGCCAAAAGGGACGGGGGGCATCGCGGTGGTTCGCATATCGGGCGATTCAGCTTTTGAAATCGGGGAAAAGATATTTGCGCCCATTGGAAAAAAATACGGGGGTTTTGCGGACATTCCCGCAAACACGGCGGTTTTCGGGGATATAGCCGGCATTGACCAAGGCGTGGCGGTGAAATTTTTCGCCCCGCATTCATATACCGGGGAGCACACGCTGGAAATTTCGTGCCACGGGGGCGCCTACATATCAAACGCGGTGCTTTCCGCTGCCATTTCCGCCGGGGCAAGCCCGGCGGCGGCGGGAGAATTCACGAAAACCGCTTATTTGAACGGCAAAATAACGCTCACCGGGGCGGAAGCGGTGGGCAGGCTCATATGCGCCGCCAACAAAACCGGCGCAAGGCTCGCCCGCGCGCAGCTGGGGGGCGGGCTGTCGAAAAAAATCGGGGCGATATCGGACAGGATAAAGGACATAATAAGCGAAACCTATGTATATATAGACTACCCCGGAGAAGACCTCGGCGATTTGGCCCCGGGGGAAATGCTTTTGAAGCTGTACGCAATCAAAAACGAGCTCGAAGAACTCAAAGATACATACAGCCTCGGAAAAATCATTTCGGAGGGGATAGACTGCGCCATTGTGGGCAGGCCCAATTCGGGAAAATCCACCCTGCTCAACATGCTGTCAGGCGATGAAGTGGCAATCGTGCACGATACCCCCGGAACCACCCGCGACGTCGTATACTCGCGGATAAACACAGGGGAATTCGTGCTGAATCTGCACGACACGGCGGGCATAAGGGAGGCATCCAGCGGGATAGAGGGTCTCGGCATAGAAAAAACCTTCGCCAAAATCGAAGAGTGCGAACTTGTAATCGGGGTTTTCGACTCGAGCGATTTCGGCGGCGGCGATTTAGGCATCGTCGAAATCTTGAAAAGCGAAAAGGCAAAGGGCAAAAAAATAATACCTGTGCTCAACAAATGCGACATAGCCGGAAATATAAATTTCGCGGGCATCGATTTCGGCGGGGAGCCGCTTGCCATTTCGGCGAAAAACAATGCGGCATATGATTCGAAAATTTCCGCTTTTGACGCATTTGCCAATTACCTCGAAGCTATATACAAGCCCGGCGATTACGCCATAGATTCGGGGGAAGTGCTCACCGAGCAGCGCCAGTACGCGGAAATTTGCGCCGCCTGCGAAAACTTGGGCTTTGCGGTCGCATCGCTTGAGGGCGGCTTCACGCAGGACGTCGCCGGCCTCGATTTGGAGCTCGCCGCAAAAAATTTGGACCGCTGCGATTCAAGGGACATATCCGCCGATATCGTGGACAGGATATTTAAAAACTTTTGCGTGGGGAAATAAAAGCCCGGCGGGTTTTGTTTTTCGCCCGCCGGATTTTTTGCTTTAATATTTGCGCTTTCTTGCCGCTTCCGATTTTTTCTTGCGTTTTACGCTCGGTTTATCGTAATGCTGCCTTTTTTTCAACTCTGCCAAGACGCCGCTCTTGGCGCAAGACCGTTTAAATCTGCGCAAAGCGCTGTCTAAAGTTTCGTTTTCCTTGACTTTTACTTCTGCCATATATCGTTATCTATCCCTCCTCTCGAATTGCAGAGAGAACTATATAATACTTACATTATACTATACAATTAAAATAAAGTCAAGGGCGTATAAGCAAATTTTATTAAATTTATGTAAAATAATTAAAACAAAAAATGAGGAGGTCTTATCAAATGGACGCAAAAATCCAGACGACCCTGAAAGCCACCGACGATTTGTCCCGAAAGCTGCCCGACAGCAACGAAGTGGGCGGGCCAAAAAAAGACAGGCAAGTGGGGCTGTTCTATTTCACCTGGCTGGGCGAGCACGACTACAACGACAACGACAGGACGCGCTTCGCCCCTCCTTTGGACGTCACCAAAATACTTTCCGCAGATCCGAAAGCGGGATACAAGCCAAACAGCGACATATGGGGGAAACACGGGACGATGCACCATTGGGGCGAACCGCTTTTTGGCTATTACCATTCGCGGGACGAATGGGTGATGCGCCGCCATGTGGAGATGCTGACCCATGCCGACATCGACTTTCTTGTTTTGGACGCGACCAATACCCTGATATACGAACAAAATGCGAAAATGCTTTTGAGGTTGGCGGATCATTACAGGAATGAAGGCTGGAACACGCCGAAAGTGGCATTTTACACCAACACGAAGTCGGGAGAAACCGTAAAAAAGCTGTATGACGCCATATATGCGCCCGGATACATGCAAAATTCATGGTATTTCTTAGATGGAAAGCCGCTTGTCATAGCCGACTTCAAGGATTGTTCGCCGGAGATGCGCTCGTTTTTCACGATACGCGAGTCGCAGTGGCCAAACGAACCCGCGAAAGCCACCGGCGGCTGGCCCTGGATGGATTTCGAACGGCCCCAGCGCATTTTCCCCGATGCAAACGGACGCCCGGAGATAATAAACGTTTCCGTGGCGCAGCACCCGCAGATATTCCACGGCGATTCGGCCATGTACGGCGAAGCGGCAAATTGGGGGAGATCGTATCACGGCGGCAAGGCGGATCTGTTTTTTAAATCATACGCTTATGGCTTCAATTTCGCGGAACAGTGGGAACGCGCCATAGAGTGCGACACCCCGTTCGTGTTTGTGACCGGCTGGAACGAATGGATAATGGGCCGCTGGGCGGGGAGCAGCCCTGAGCGCCCGATCGGTTTCGTGGACTGCGCCAATGTGGAATACTCGCGCGACTGCGAGCCGATGAGGGGCGGCTATTTCGACAATTACTATATGCAGCTCATTTCATATGTCAGAAAATACAAGGGCGCAAAGCCGATATATGCCGAAACTTCGAAAAAAACAATCGACATTTCAGGGGATTTCGCCGTGTGGGACGCGGTCGAAATCCAGTACCGGGATTTTTCCAACGGGGCCTCGCCAAGGCTATGCAGCGGCTATGGGGGAATCTATGAAAATTCCAGCGGAAACAACGAAGTGATCTTGTCCAAATGCGCCCACGACGACAACAACATATATTTTTACGCGAAGGCTTCAAAAGAAATAAAGCCGCCCGAATACGCGGGCGGCACGTGGCTCAACCTGTACCTCAAAACAAATGCGGGCGGATGCAAACCGGACGGCTATGATTTCATCGCGAATTATTTTGCCCTCTCGGAAAGCGTGACCACCCTCGCGAAATCCGGGGACGGCGAGTTTGAAATAATGTCGGATTTGGCGTATAAATGCGAAGGAAGCGAATTCATGGTGGGCATACCCAAGGAAAAAATCGGCTTGGCCGGAAAAGGGGACTTCGAGATAGAATTCAAATGGGCCGACGGGAACACGCGCTTTGTCTTGCCGGGGGATTTTTACACCCAAGGGGACTGCGCGCCCATAGGCAGGCTGAACTACGTCTTCCGCGCAAAAACAAACTGACATCTACACTTTATCGTGGCAAATGCCGAAAAACCGCAAAATCACGCTTCCGCCATCATCAACACGAAAAGGTCCGGGCATTCGAGCAAACTTTTCAACTCCGCCAAAAATTGCGCGCCGGTTTCGCGGCAATCAAAGACGGCAGTTATGTCCATCATGTCCCGCGATTTGACCTCGCGGCCTATGCTCACGGCCTTTTCCTTTATTTCCCCGAAAGACACTTCATCCAAATCCAGCATCGGGAATTTCCTGCCCGCTATGGCGGAGCATTTGGCCATTATGCCGTCAAGCGCGGCTTTGTGGCCGATGCCGCAATAGTCTTTCAGCCTGTTTGCAAAGGCCATGCAGGAAGTCATGTCCGCTTCGACGCTTGCAAAATGGAGCCGCAAATTTTTTTCGGCGGAATTCTTTTTTGATATATGCTCGAGCACGTCCCGCTTTTTTATGATTTTTGCCCCGGAAATGTCTTTTAAGTCGATATTGTTTTCCCGCGCGATTTTTTTTGCGAGCGGCGAAGCGAGCGAACGTCCGGATTTTTCTTCCGCAAATATCGGCATTGCCCCTTCGGGTTTTTGGGCGGGCGCAATTTTGACCGCTTTGCCGCTTTCCCCGTCTTTTGGGATCGGTTCGTCGATTTCCCCCACATAGGCGACCGTTTCCCCTGTCGGCGCCGTTTCGCCTTCGCCGAATTTTACCGCGCGGAGCCATCCTTTGCAAAAACTCTCCACTTCCAGCACCGTTTTGTCGGTTTCGATTTCAAACAGGACGTCCCCCAGCTCTATTTTGTCGCCCACTTTTTTTCGCCAGGCGAAAATCACCGATTCGTCCGTGGTCTGCCCTCCCGGAGGCATGATAATCCGATGCAATTTCCAGTCACCTCACAAACGGGGCTTTGCCCGAACTGCCGAAAATATCCATGTATTCCGCGACTTTTTCCGCAATTGCCGCCCGTCCGCAGGAAATCATGTCTTCTTCCCCGCCCCACCCTATAGTCGCATGGGGGTCGGTTTTGGCCATATCCTTTTTTTCGTAAAATTTGCCGATTGCCTCGATGTACGCCCTTTTCAAAACCGTTCCGACGTTTATTTTCGATATGCCGGCGGCGATCGCTTTCTTCAAATCGCCCGGCGCTATGCCCGTGCCTCCGTGAAGCGCGAGCGGAACGGAAATTTCGCGGCGCAGGGCCGCCAAAAGCCCAAAGTCCATTTCGGCTTTTTTGTCTTCCAGCAAATGGACGTTGCCTATCGCGACTGCCAGCGCGTCGATATTTGTCTGCTCCGCGAAATATTTTGCCTGCCCTACATCCGTTTTTTCGCCCTCTGTCCAAAGCCCCGTCCCTATATCCGCGCATGGCAGGCTCCCCACTTCGCTTTCCACGTCGATATCCAAAATATGGGCGATGCGGCATATTTCTTTTGTGATTTTAACGGTGTCCTCGAATTTCTCCCCCGCTTTTTGGTACATTACGGCGTTGAATCCCGAATTCATGCCCCGATATGCCATTTGTTCGTCGTCGGCCTCATTGAGCAGCGCCGCCGCGGGCACTTTCGCGCACTCCGCCGCTTTTTTTGCAAGAATGCCGTAAAGGGCGGAATTTTCGGCTTTGGCCCGTTTTTTGCTGCCCAAAAATTGCCCCCCGAACCCTATGATGACCGGCGAATTTTTGGATTCGGCCGCATCGAGCGCGCCGAGCATCGCATCCATGTTGAACGCTTCGAAATATCCGACGGCATAATGATTTTTTTCCGCGTGTCCCAGCAGTTTCTTCATCGAAATGAGCGCCATTTTTGCTACCTCCGCATTAAATCCCTCGCTTCGTCCGCGATCCGCGCGGCTGAGGGAACTACATAGTTTTCCATGATCGGCGCAAACGGTATGACCGTGTCGAGCCCCGCCACGCGCTTTACCGGCGCGTCCAATAAATATATGAATTCTTCGGCCGCGTGCGCCGCGATTTCCGCGCCCCACCCCCCGCGCTTGGTGTCCTCTTCCACAATCATCAGCCGCGAGGTTTTTTCTATGGATTTGCCGAGCGTCCCATAATCGAATGGAACAAGCGTCCTCGGGTCGATTATTTCAAGGCTGATCCCCTCTTTTTCCAGAATTTCGGCGGCTTCCATGGCGCGGTACACCATCAGCAGGTTCGCAACCACCGTGATGTCCTTTCCTTCGCGCCGTATGGCAGCCTTCCCGAACTCGATGGTATATTCTCCATCCGGCACTTCGCCCACGGGGCTCAAAGCCGATTTTTCGGCGCGGTTGCCCTTGCTGCCGTACAGCAGCTTGTGTTCGAAGACCATCACCGGATTGTCGTCGCGCACCGCCTGTTTCAACAACCCCTTCGCATCGTAAGCGGTAGACGGGCAGATCACTTTCAGCCCCGGCACATGGGTCAAAAACGCTTCGAGGCTTTGGGCGTGCTGCGAACCCCGTGTAGTCGCCCCCACGGGAATCCTGAGAACCATCGGCACTTTTACCGCGCCGCCGGACATATACGTCATTTTGGCGGCTTGGTTCACGATCTGATCCATCATGCAAAGTATGAAATCGCCATATTGCACGTCGGCGATCGGGCGCATTCCCGTGATTGCCGAACCCACCGCAGCCCCGCAGATCAATATTTCCGAAATGGGCGTGTCCAATATCCTCTCGTGCCCGAATTCTTTCGACAGCCCGAGCGTCACGGTGAAGGCGCCGCCGAAGCCGCCTTCTATGTCTATGTCCTCGCCTATGCAGTAAACGCGCTCGTCCCTTCGCATTTCTTCCCGTATCGCCTCGCGCAGCGCCTGCGCTATCGTCATCATCGCCATTTTCAAATTTCGCCCCTTTCATAAAATATGTCTTTCAAAGCGTCTTCCGGTTTCGGGTCGGGGCTCATTTTCGCAAATTCTACCGCATCCTCGATGTCCTCGGCGATTTTCTCATCGATATTTTCAAGCGTTTTTTCATCTGCCAGATTGTTTTCGAGCAAATATGCCCGGCATCGGCGCAGCGGCTCTTTTTCCAGCCAAATCCGCTCTTCCTTTTTGCTCCTGTACCCGCAGGCGTCATTTCTGGAATGGCCCCCCATGCGGTATGTTTTTAGTTCCAAAAAAGTCGGCCCGCCGCCTCCCCTCGCCTTCTCGATTGCTCGCCCGGCTGCGGCGTTTACGGCAAACACGTCGTTTCCGTCCGCGACTTCGCTTTGCATGCCATAGCTTGCCGCCCGGTCGGCGATGTTTTCGAGTTTGCAAGTCATGGATATCGGCGTCGATGCGCCGTACAGATTGTTTTCGCAGGCGAACACAAGCGGCAAGTCCCAAATCGCGGCCGCATTCATCGATTCATGGAAAGCGCCCTCGTTCGACGCGCCGTCCCCCAAAAAACAAACCGTCACATTTTTCGTCTTCCTCATTTTGCACGACAGCGCCGCCCCCACGGCGACCGGCATTCCGCCGGCCACAATGGCGATCGCCGGAAATGCGCCCACGCTCATGTCGCCCACGTGCATCGCCCCGCCTTTTGCGCGGCAGCAGCCGTTGGACTTGGCGAACATCTCGCACATCATGGATCGCAGCGGCACGCCTTTGGCGAGCGCATGGCCTGCGGGCCTGTGCGTCGAGGTCATGAAGTCGTCATGCCCGAGATCCCAGAGCATCCCCACCGCGCACGCTTCCTGGCCGTGCGACTGGTGGATGGTGCCCGGCATGGAGCCTTCCAAAAACAGATAGTATATCCGTTCCTCGTATTTTCTTATGAGCGCCATGCGTTCATACATTCCCAGGGCTTTTTGTTTTGCCGCAATCGGATATCCGGCGTTTATTTCATATCGCACGCTGCGCCCTCCCGCTTTTGCTGTAACATAAAATGAAATTATGCGATATATTATATCATATAAAAAGCATAATTTCAGCAACTTTTCAAAAAATTTTGTTTTTGTACAAAAATATGTGGTACAATAGGCCAGATAGGCTGATTTGTTTTAATGCGGAGGGAAAAATTTTGGAAAAAATATTCGAAAAAGACGAGCTCACAAAAAAAGAACGGGTTTTGCGGACGCTTGGGCACGAAGAAGTGGACAGGGTCGCGCTCCACGACCAGCTGAGCTACAACCCCGGCGTGATTTCGCTGTATGCGGGAAAACGCATAAAAGGCTTTGGATACGGGGCGGAAGACATAGGCAGGGCGATTTCCGCCACGCTCGATTCGTGCTTCCCGATTTGCGCCCCATGCGGGACCGGCAGATATACGGACGGCTACGGTTTTGCATATCAAAACGACAATTGGACAAGATGGCATGTAAGCCGCCCTTTTTTCGACGAGCATGGAGCCAAGGAGTGGCTGTGCCGCCATATCGGAAATTTGAAACGGCAAACAAAAGAGTTTGACGCAGATTCATACCGCAAATCGCACAGCGAACGCATGCGGCACATGTGCGGGCTCGTAGGCGAAACTGTGGTCATCGACATAACAAGCACGGGGTTTTGCGAAGCATATGACCGCATGGGGCTTGAAATATTTTCGTTCTTTCAATTTGAATATCCCGAAATATTGGACGAGTACATGGAAGTTTCCGCAAACTTGTCGATACTCGGGGCAAATGCCGCCGAATATGCAAAGTTTACGCCCGCAGTGCTGATCGCGGAGGATTTCGCCACAAAACAAGGCCCCATATTCAGCCATGAATTTTTGGGCAGGTACCATTTCCCCTATGTGAAGCGCCTCGCCAAAGCGCTGCATGACGGCGGCGTCTATGTCATATACCACAGCGACGGCAACTACAGAAAATCGATCCCAAGCCTTGTCGGGTGCGGCGCGGACGGCTTTTACTGCCTTGAACCGAATTGCGGAATGGATATAGTCGCGCTCAAAAACGAATATCCCGAAATTTCATGGGCGGGCGGCGTGGACGGCGTGGATTTGCTGGAAAGGGGGACCCCGGAGCAGACGAAAGCGGAAGTCGGCAGGCATATAGCCGAAACGAAGGCGCGGCAGACAGGCGGCATGATGATAGCTTCGTCCAGCGAAATAAATCCACAAGTCAAGCCGGAAAATTTCCGCGCTATGGTCGAAGCAGCCGACTTTTACAGAAATCTTTGAAAAAAATCGTTTTTTTGCTTGCTATGGGAATTTTTTGGGAAAATAATAAATTCGCTGCCAATTTTTTGTAAATCTTCGTCGAAATTTCATGCAAAATTTGTCTTAACGCATTATAATATATTTATTGAATTTCATGAGGTAAAATAAATGGATGAATTGGCTAGCAAGCGCGAAATGTCCGAAGAAGACATTAAACTGCGGTATATAACCCCTGCCATAGATTGCAAATGGGACAGAAATACCCAAATGCGGATGGAATATTTTTTCACCGACGGGCGCGTCATTGTCCGCGGAAACGTTGTTGCTCGCGGGCGACGGAAAAAAGCCGATTATGTCCTTTACTATAAACGCAATATGCCGCTTGCCGTCGTCGAAGCAAAAGATAATAATCATTCGGTTGGGGCAGGTATGCAACAGGGAATTAACTACGCTGAAATCCTCGACATTCCGTTTGTGTATAGTTCAAACGGCGATGCCTTTCTTGAACATGATATGAAAAATGGCACAGAACGAGAAATTGCATTGGAGGATTTTCCGACACCCGAAGAGCTTTGGACCCGTTATGCAGGCGAAAAGCATTTTACGCCCGAACAGGAAAAAATAATAACTGAGCCGTACCATTTTCAATTTGGCGACAAAATACCGCGCTATTATCAACGGGTTGCCATAGACCGCGCCGTCGAAGCAGTCGCATACGGAAAAAACCGTATTTTGTTGGTTATGGCAACCGGCACAGGCAAGACATATACAGCTTTTCAAATAATCCATCGTTTGTGGAAATCCGGCATAAAACGCAAAATTTTATTCCTCGCCGACAGAAACATTCTTATCGATCAGACTATGCAGCAGGATTTTAAGCCCTTTGAAAAAATAATGACTAAAATAACCGGGAAAAAGCTGGACAGTTCCTTTGAACTATACCTTTCATTGTACCAACAGCTTGCAGGAGACGAAAACAAAGAACCGTTCCGCAAATTTCAGCCTGATTTTTTCGACCTCATAATAGTCGATGAATGCCACCGGGGGAGCGCAAAAGACGATTCTCTTTGGCGAAAAATCCTCGAATATTTCAATGGAGCGACGCAAATCGGCATGACCGCCACTCCGAAAGAAACAAAAGAAATTTCGAATGTCTCCTACTTCGGCGACCCTATCTATACATACAGCCTAAAACAAGGCATTGACGACGGATTCCTCGCGCCGTACAAAGTCGTGCGCGTCGGGATCGACAAAGACCTTGAAGGCTGGCGCCCCCCGGTCGGCAAAATCGATGTATACGGCAACGAAATTGAGGACAGGGAATATAATGTCAAGGATTATGATAAAAACCTGATAATTGATGATCGCACAAAAACCGTGGCCAAACGCATCAGCGATTTTCTGCGCGGGACAAACCGTTTTGATAAAACTATTGTATTCTGCGTCGACATTGACCATGCGGAACGGATGCGTCAAGCGCTTGTCAATGAAAATTCAGATTTAGTCGCCCAAAATTCCAGATATGTGATGCGGATAACGGGCGACAACGACGAAGGCAAAGCCCAACTTGATTATTTTATCGCGGAAGACAGCAAATATCCTGTCATTGTGACGACTTCCAAATTAATGACAACAGGCGTCGATTGCAAAACCTGCAAGCTCATAGCGCTCGACAACAATATAAATTCCATGACCGAGTTCAAGCAAATAATCGGACGCGGAACGCGGCTTAAACCGGAATATGGCAAAGAATATTTTACAATAATGGATTTCCGTAACGCTTGCCGCTTGTTTGCCGACCCGGATTTCGATGGCGATCCGATTTCGGTTATAGACGAAAGTAATGAAGATAAAACCGGAATTATGGAAAAATCGTCTGACGGAGAAGAAGAAGTGCATGAATCTCGTGTTATATACCGAGTGAAAGACGTAGAAGTGACCATTGTCAATGAACGTGTGCAATATTATGATGAAAACGGAAATCTCATAACCGAAAGCGTTACCGATTATTCAAAAAAAAACATCCTCGGCGAATATGCCACCCTTGATGATTTTTTAAAAGCGTGGAACGGTGGAAACCGCAAGCAAGCCATTATTGACGAACTGAAAGAGTGCGGAGTTTTGCTCGATGCGCTGAGGGAAGCGGCAGATTGTCTTGATATGGACGATTTCGATTTGATATGCCATATCGCTTTCGACAAAAAACCACTTACTAAATCGGAAAGAGCAGAGAGGGTGCGTAAACGGGACTATCTAAACCGTTATGAAGGATTAGCCCGTGAAGTGCTGTCCGCATTGCTTGATAAATACGCAAACGATGGCATAACGGATATGGACGACACTAAAATTCTTGTTATCGACCCGCTCCGCACAATCGCCGGTGCGAAAAAAATACTTGCCGCATTCGGCGGGAAACAAGGTTATCTTAAAGCAATTAAAGAGCTGCAAAACCAAATATATGTAGCGTAGCTAATTTGGGCAAGGAGAATATTTGTTTATGAACTTAAATAATTTTGTTAAGCGTTTACAGGATATAATGCGCAATGATGCCGGTATAAACGGGGACGCACAGCGTATTGAGCAGATGGTTTGGATTTTATTCCTTAAAGTTTACGATTTAAAAGAAGAAGATTGGGAATTGCATGACGATAGATATTCTTCAATAATACCGGAAGAATATCGTTGGAGAAATTGGGCAGTCGATGATAAAGATGGTAAAGCGATGACAGGCGAGGCATTGTTAAATTTCGTAAATAACGGATTATTCCCCGTATTGAAAAATCTCGAAATAGATGAAACTACGCCAATGAACAAAGTTATTATCAAAACAGCTTTTGAGGATAACAATAACTATATGAAAGACGGCATTTTGCTCAGGCAGGTTATCAATGTTATCGATGAACTTGATTTTGAGGAATATAACGACCGCCACGCTTTCGGAGAAATTTACGAAACCATACTCCGCAGTTTACAGAGTGCGGGAAACGCCGGAGAATTTTACACTCCACGTGCCGTCACTGATTTTATGACAAAGATGATTGAGCCGAAATTAGGAGAAAAAGTAGCCGACTTTGCTTGCGGTACGGGAGGCTTCCTTACTTCTGCGCTTAAAGTTTTGGACACCCAAGTTAAAACAGTCGAGGACAGGGAAGCCTATAATAATTCCGTTTATGGCATTGAAAAAAAAGCTTTGCCGCATTTGCTCTGCGTTACAAACATGCTCATTCACGACATAGATTCCCCGGTAATTATTCATGATAATGCTTTGACTCAAAAAAGAATCAATGAATACAGGGAAAACGAATGTTTTGAAATTGTGCTGATGAATCCTCCGTATGGCGGGAGCGAAAAAGAAGGGGTGAAAATAAACTTCCCGTCCGATTTACAATCTAGCGAAACCGCTGACCTTTTTATGTCGGTCATAATGTATCGGCTAAAGAAGCGCGGACGCGCGGCGGTTATCATTCCGGATGGTTTTTTATTCGGAACGGATAATGCCAAAGTTGCCATAAAAAAGAAATTGCTTGAAGAATTTAATCTGCATACGGTCGTGCGTATGCCTCACAGCGTTTTTG
The DNA here is from genome assembly GCA_009782405.1 of Oscillospiraceae bacterium. The sequence continues at coordinate 3,382 of WRJC01000026.1, read as the reverse complement.
CGCCTTACACAAGCATAACTACCAATATATTATTTTTTGACCGGACGCAAGCGACGAGCGAAACCTGGTTTTATCGGTTGGATATGCCGGAGGGCTATAAAAATTTTTCTAAAACAAAGCCGATGAAACTGGAACATTTCGCGCCCGCAGTCGAATGGTGGGCTGACAGGGAAGAAATTACGATTGACGGTTTTGACAAAGCGAAACGATATTCCGCAAAAGAACTTGCAGACCGTAATTATAATATTGATCTTTGCGGTTTCCCGCATGAGGAAGAAGAAATCCTGCCGCCACGGGAATTGATACAACAATATCAGGAGAAACGCGCAAGCCTGAACGCGGATATTGACCGCATACTCGATGAGATTGAAGCGATTTTGGGGGTGGAGGCATGAAGAAAAAGGAAAATCTCCCGGCATTGCATAGTAGCGCGGCGGAATATCTCACATATGTCGCCGCGATAGGCGATTCGCCGGACAGCTATGAGATGCGCTATCAGGACGAAAACATATGGCTGACACAAAAGATGATGGCTTCGCTGTACGATGTGAGTGTCCAAAATATCGGCCAGCATATAAAAAAAATATTTGATGACGGCGAACTGTCGCCCGATTCAGTTATAAAGGATTACTTTATAACTGCCGCCGACGGCAAAAATTACAATACAAAACATTACAATTTGCAACTTATCATAGCGGTCGGTTTCAAGGTCAACAACGAACGCGCCGTGAGGTTCCGCAAATGGGCGGGGCAGATTGTCAAGGATTACACCATTCAAGGTTGGGTGATGGATAAAGAACGCCTCATAAAAGGCCATATGTTCACAGACGAGTATTTCGAGCGCCAATTACAATATATCCGCGAGATACGCTTGTCGGAACGCAAATTTTACCAAAAGGTGACGGACATTTACGCGACGGCGTTCGACTATGACAAAAACGCGAAAACGACGCAGGATTTTTTCAAGCTGGTGCAAAATAAGCTGCATTACGCAGTGCATCGGCATACCGCCGCCGAACTTATCGCGGAGAGGGCGGACGCGGACAAAGAACATATGGGGCTTACGACTTGGGAATCCGCGCCCCATGGCAAAATAATCAAAGCCGATGTGTCAATCGCGAAAAATTACCTTAACGAACAGGAAATGAACTATCTTAAACGCATCGTTTCCGTCTATTTGGATTTCGCGGAATTGCAGGTCGAAAGAAAAATCCCGATGTCGATGGAAGATTGGGCAAAACGTCTTGACGGATTTTTGGAATTCAACGGCAACGAAATCCTGATGGGGCCGGGTAAAATATCCCATGAGCAGGCCAAACTCCATGCAGAAACCGAATATGAAAAATACCGGATTATACAGGACAGGCTGTTCAAGTCTGACTTTGATATGTTAATAGAAGAGATGGGCGAACGGGAGGATAAAAAATGAATGCGCAGCAATTAAAAAATTCCATCCTCCAAATGGCGGTACAAGGCAAGCTTGTGCCACAAGACCCAAACGACGAGCCTGCGTCAATATTGCTTGAGCGCATTCGCGCTGAAAAGCAGCGCCTTATCAAAGAAGGCAAAATCAAGAAGGACAAAAATGAATCGGTGATTTATCGCGTCCCCCGCGAAGAGAACGATGGTACCGATAATTTGCCTTATAGCTTTGTGGAACAGATAGCCGACGGAACGGTTCGCGACATCACGGATGAGTTGCCGTTTGACGTGCCGGAGAGTTGGGAATGGGTAAGGATGGGTGATGTTTTTAATACTATTATGGGACAATCACCGGACGGAAAAAGCGTTAGCGAAACAGATACAGGGATAGAATTTCATCAAGGAAAAGTATTTTTCACTAATTATATAATATCACAATCCAACCAATCAACAAGCGAACCAACAAAAATTGCACCTGCTAATAGTGTATTGTTGTGCGTTCGCGCTCCTGTTGGTAAAGTGAACATAACAAATCGAGAATTGTGTATCGGTCGTGGCTTATGCGCTTTGCAACCGTTAGTCGAAATGACGATTGATTTTGTTTTTCGATTACTGGAAACTTACGAAAATATTTTTGTTAAGCAGGCTACAGGCACAACATTCGTCGCCGTTACTGGTGAAATAGTGAAAAATCAAATTATTCCCCTGCCGCCCCTCGCGGAGCAACGCCGTATTGTTGAACGCATAGAGCAGTTACTCCCGCATATCGCCGCCTACGATGATGCCGAGCAAAAACTGACGATTCTCAACGCCACTTTCCCCGATAAGCTAAAAAAATCAATTTTGCAAGCTGCCGTACAGGGAAAACTCGTCCCACAAGACCCGCACGACGAACCTGCCGATGTTTTGTTGGAACATATCCGAGCCGAACGGGAACAGCTTATCCGCGACGGAAAAATCAAACGAAATAAAGATGAAAGCGTCATTTTTAGAAGGGATAATTCCCATTATGAGATTCGTGACGGTATTGAACGGTGCATTGACGACGAAATACCGTTTGATATTCCCGATAATTGGGCGTGGGTGAGGTTGGGGAGTATCGGTGTATTCATTCGTGGAAGCGGCATAAAACGCTCGGAAACAAAATCCATCGGCGTTCAATGCGTTCGATATGGAGAGATTTACACTACATATAATATAGCGTTTACAAAAGCGGTGTCTTTTGTAAACGAAAAATTAGCGGAACAATCCAAGCCTGCTAAATTTGGAGATTTGCTTTTTACGCTGACAGGCGAGAACAAAAAGGAGATCGGTAAAGCGGTTGCTTTTGTAGGTAATGAGCAAACCGTTATTGGGGGCGACCTTGCTACATTCACATACCACAATCAAAACCCGTTGTATTTATCATATCTGATGAACTCGCCATATGCTATTCAGCAAAAGGCGCTGTTGAGTACTGGCGATATAATTGTCCATATATCATGCGATAAACTCGCGTCAATCCTCATTCCATTGCCGCCTTTATCCGAGCAAGTACGAATTGTGAAAAGGATTGAGGATTTATTCGGTTTTGCAAAGCTGTTGTAAACGATACGGCATACACACTTTAGCGCATATGCCGTGCTGTTCTTACCAGTCTACGATTTTGTCAACAATGGATTGTTGTTCAGTTGCGGTTTTTCGCAAATAAATTCGGGTGGTTTCGATGCTTTCATGCCCCATGAGGTCAGCGAGGAAAGCGATGTCGTTGAAGCGTTCCAGGAAACTTTTTGCAAAACGATGCCGGAATGAATGGGGGTAGACCACGGCGGGGTTTAATCCGTAGCGGGCGGCGAGTTTTTTCAGTTGCCCAGATATGCCGCGTGTTGTGATTCGTTCCCCGTGCCGATTCAAAAAAATAAAACCGCTATCCTGTTGTTTGCCAATCAACCAAGAAAGAGCTTCGCTTTGAAGGGCTTTG
>WRJC01000025.1 GCA_009782405.1 Oscillospiraceae bacterium | reverse complement strand
CGTCGTCGATGATCGAGCCCGTCTGCTCCTCGACGAAATACGGCTCCTGCATCTGCTTGGTCGAGAGCACGACGTTGAATTCCGCGCCGCCGAAATCATGCTCCCCTATGCCGTCGTCGATGTTTTGCCGGTTGGCAAACCCGTCGCCGGTTTCTTCCTTTTCTTTTGCCTGTTCGCCCGTTTTATCCGAGGAAGGCGCGTTTTCGGAAGTGTCCCCGGATTTGGGCCCGTCTTGGCAGGATATGGCAAACAATGCCGCGAGTGCAATCAATATGGCCAAAATGCTTTTTTTCATAAAAAATTATTCCTATCTTAAAATTAACAAAAAATTTTTTGTTTTTTGGGATCAATATTAATCCATTTTTAACATTTTATTGCTATCATTGTAGCATGAAACTGCCGGAAAGTCAACCATACAAAACCAAAAAAAACAGCTAAGGAGGCAAATATGTTTGAAAACATCGATTTTGTCAAAGCGGATATCCCCCATGTCAAAGAATTTGACGCAAAAAAAAGCCCGTGCGTGATGTTTCGCAAAATATTCGCGGCGCAGCCGGCCAAAAGCGCGAAAGTATATGTGTGCGGGCTCGGGTACGGGTATTTTTATCTAAACGGGAAAAAAATAACCGAAGACCTGTTCACCGCCCCGGTCTCCGACTACAACAAGACTCTGTGGTACAACTCATACGATGTGACCGATATGCTGCTGCCGGGAGAAAATGTATTCGCCGTGATCTGTGGCAACGGGTTCTACAACGAATCGTTTGCGACGCCCTGGAACCATAACGAAGCCCCGTGGCGCGACAACCCCAAATTCATATTGAAACTGGAAATCGACGGGCAAACCGCGCTTGTCTCGGATGACAGCTGGAAATGCACCGACAAAACCCCGGTGACTTTCAACCACCTTCGAAGCGGGGAGCATTTCGACTCGCGCCTGCACGACCCGGAGGCCTACTGCCTCGGCTATGACGACAGCGGCTGGGCAAACGCCATAACCGACCAAACGCCGCCAAAAGGCAAATTCAAAGAATGCCTCTGCGAACCCATACGCGAGTGCGCAACGTACAAAACCGTGAACATGGTCCAGACGGGCCCGGACAAATATGTGTTTGACATTGGGCAAAACATTTCGGGCTATGTACGGCTGAAGGTCAGGCAGCAAAGCGGGGATCTGCTCACGATCAGATACGCGGAAACGGTGAACTGCGACTATGCCTTGCAGCATAACGGAATGGTCGGGTTTTACCGGCAGAGCGAGTTCATGACCGACAAATTCATATGCAACGGCAAGGAATTTGTCTGGTCGCCGATGTTTTGCTACCACGGATTCAGGTGCGTCGAAATCGAAGGGCTCAAGGACCCAGGCTTCGACACGGTCACGGGCATATTCGTGCACCAGGACATCAAAAAGATATCAGGTTTCGAATGCTCGGACGAGAGGCTGAACAAATTGTTTGAAATCGGGCAGATGGCCACATACTCCAATCTTTTCTATATGCCCACCGACTGCCCCACCAGGGAAAAACTGGGCTGGGCAAACGACGCGCAGGCCTCCGCCGAGCAGATGCTGACTAACTTCGGCATAGCAAAGCTGCTTGAAAAATGGCACGCGGACGTGCTCGACTCGATGCGCCCTGACGGTTCCGTGCCCGGCATAATCCCGACCGGCGGCTGGGGATACGAATGGGGCAACGGGCCTGTGTCCGAGGGCATATTGTTTGAAATACCCTACAGGATATATCTGCACACAGCCGAAAGCTCGCTTCTCACAGACAGCCTTCCCTATTTCGAGCGGTATTTCGCATTTTTGGAAACCCGCAAGGAAAGCGACGGGCTTATCGATTTCGGGCTCGACGACTGGGCCTGCCCAACGCCCACAAAAACGCCGAGAAAGCTCGTAAATCAGGCATTTCTCATAAAATTTCTGAAATACGCGCTGCTCGCGGCCACACTTGCAAACGACAAAAACTTGGAGCAAAAATACAAAGCCGACCTCGAATCCGCCACGCTGTTGTATAAATCCCATTACACAAACGAGGACGGCACTTGCAAGATAAACGAACAGACGGCGGTCGCGCTCACCATAGCCCATGTGACTGCGGGGGATTTTGAACCTATCAAAGCCCAATTAAAAAAACTCGTCGAGGACAGGGATTTCCATCACGACTGCGGAATGGTCGGCCTTCCAAGCCTCTACGCCGCGCTCAATGCGGTAGGGCTCGCCGGATATGCGTATAAAATAATAACCGCAAGCGGCTATCCCTCATATATGCGCTGGCTCGACTGCGGCGCCACCACGCTGTGGGAGACCTGGCAGCCCGGAAACTCCAAAAACCACCATATGTATTCCGATTTCATGTCGTGGATTATGAAAACCCTCGTGGGCATCAACATCGCAAAGCCCGGATACGAGGAGGTTTCGATAAAGCCCGAATTTGTGCCGGAACTCGATTTCTGCAAAGGGCATATAGAAACCCCCCTTGGCACAATCTCGGTTGAATGGAGGCGCGTCGATGGGAAAGTGAGTTTGGAGACGCACGTGCCGGAGGGCATAAAAGTCATCGGTTAATATTCGTTTTGCTCCCTTTCATCTTCCGCGTCGTTTGCCGGGTCATGCTCCGCGAAGTCCCCCCTGCCCTTTTTGACCGACAATTTTTCGCCGTCCGAAACTATCACGATGTCCCCTTCCAAATCCGTGCGCATGACCTGAGCCCCGGAAAAAACGAGCCTATCGACGGTTTTTAGATTCGGATGGCTGTAGCTGTTGTCCGCCCCGCAGAATATGACCGCATACCGGGGCGCTATCCGTTCCAAAAAAATTTCCTGGCTCGACGTGGACGAGCCGTGATGCGCCACTTTCAAAACGTCGGCAAATAGGCTTATGTTGTTTTCTTCGCAAAATTCCATGACTTCGTTTTCGGATTCTTTTTCCATGTCGCCCGTAAACAAAAACACGCTTTCTTTATAGGTCATTTTGACCACCACGCTGAAATTGTTCAAATCCTTGTAATTTTCAAGGCATGGGCCGAGTATAATGAATTCCGCTTCGCCGAAATTGAAATTCAATCCCGGAACCGCTTGAATCACGGGAAGGTTTTTGTTTTCGATTTCCGAAACAAGCCTTTCGAACGTTTTGGAGGTATTTACGGCATTTGGCATTATCAGCGTCTCTATATTGTACTCTTTGACGATTTTATCGGCTGAGCCGATATGATCCGAATGCGGGTGGGTGAACACAACATATTTGAAATCTTTCACGTTGTAATGCCCGAGATAGGCCGAAAGTTTGTCGTATTGATCCCTTTCCCCTGTGTCTATGAGTATATACTGCCCTTCGGGGTTCTGTATCAGAATGCTGTCCCCCTGCCCCACGTCGATGAAATGGACGGCGAAATTCCCGGACATATCGATGTCGTCAAACATATTCAATATCGGGTCTTTGAAATACGCGAAAGTGGCCGCGAGGGCGAGCGCGATGATGACAATTACTGCGGCTATGTTATTATTTGCCGTGTTCTTGGCGGTTTTTTTTCGAGCCATGATATACTTCCCCCATGTGTGATACGCTGTCATTTAAACGCATTATACCATAAAAACAAATTATTTTCAACATATTTTTTTACGGAAAGATTGCCATGATTGCCAAAAAAAACCAAATATGCGAAATCGAAATTACGGATTTAACCGACGACGGCCAAGGAATCGGAAAAATCGACGGATTTGCGGTTTTTTGCGAAGGGCTGATTCCGGGCGACCGGGCCGAGATAAAAATCGTCAAAGCGAACAAAAATTACGCCTACGGCGAAATCGCAAGAATAACCGAAGCCTCAATTCACAGGATAAAACCCAAATGCAAATATTTCAAAAATTGCGGAGGCTGCGCGCTGCAAAATATGGATTATGCCGCGCAGCTTGGACACAAGGCAAAAACCGTAAAAAATTGCCTTGAAAGGATCGGAGGGTTCAAAAACGCCGGCGAAATCACAAAAGAAACGGTCGGAATGGAATGCCCGTACAATTACAGAAACAAAGCACAGTTCCCGGTGAAAAAAAACGCGCGGGGCGGCGCCGACATTGGTTTTTATTCCAAAAGGAGCCACGAAATCATAAATGTCGGCCACTGCGGGATTTTGCATCAGGCAAATGACAAAATAATTGGCATATTCAAACAGTTCATAAACAAAAACATAAAAAAATTCCCTCCTTACGACGAAACGAAACATGAGGGCTTGATACGTCACATATTCACGCGCGTCGGGTTTTATTCGGGCGAAATAATGGTCTGCATTGTGATAAATGGCGACGACTTGCCAAATTGCGGCGAACTCGGGGGATTAATCGGCGAACTTTCGGAAATACAGGGCATGAAAAGCATTGCATTGTGCCCAAACAAAAACAAAACAAACGTCATTCTCGGGGAAAAAGCCAAGACTCTTTGGGGCGCGGATTACATCTTCGACTATATCGGCGACAAAAAATTCAAGATTTCGGCAAATTCCTTTTATCAGGTGAACCCGGAGCAGACAAAAAAGCTGTATGACAAAATCATCGAATATGCAAAACCAAACAGCGGCACGGCATGCGCCGACGCATACTGCGGCATAGGCGCGATATCGATAGCGCTCGCCCCTTTCGTCAAAAAAGTGTACGGCGTGGAGATAATCGGGCAGGCAGTTTCCGACGCCCGCGAAAACGCGAAAATAAACAATATAGGAAATATAGAGTTCATCGAGGGAAAATCCGAGGAAATAATCCCAAAACTCATTTCTGGGGGCGAAAAAATCGATTTGATCGTGGTCGATCCCCCGAGAAAAGGATGCGACGCAAAATTGATCGAAAGCATTGCAAAATCAAGAATACGCAAGCTGGTTTATGTTTCGTGCGACCCGGCCACCCAGGCCCGCGATTTGAAATTGCTGGCGGAATACGAATTGATTTCGGTTCAGCCTGTGGATATGTTTCCCCAAACCATGCACGTTGAAAGCGTGGCGCTTTTGACGAGAAAGGCGAATTTTTAAAAATGATGTCGGAAATATACAAAGTGGTTGATTTTGTCAAAGAAAACCTGATCGTCTTCCAAATTATTTCGATAATAATATTCGATATTGCTTTTTGCATGGGACTAGCGGCTCTTTTGGAAATCCGCTTCGGCCTAAGCGGATTGTTTTGGCCGATTTTTTTCATTGTGCTTGCTTTTTTCGGTTTCGCCCTTTTGACCGGGGCGCTCGCAGGTGCAAAAATCGAAAAAATCCTGAACATAGAATCGACGATTTCAATTTGTTTTTTGGGAATACGCTTCATTTACAGAATATATGAATGGTTCAGATACGACATACCGGATTATGTGCGCGAAAGAAAAATCCGTAAACTCGAAAAAAACGCAAATCCGGAGCCAAAAACGAAATGGCGCTTTTCGAGCCTTTGCGGATGCGGAAACAGAATATTGTTCAATCAGAAAAATTGCCCTTTTTGCATGAAAAAAAACGAAGAAGCAAAAAAATGGGGATTTGAGCAGTGGTTGTACATTTCAATCATCGCGGTTATGTGCGCGGGGCTGCCGTTCGCCTATTATTTGCATTATGAAAATATCGGCCGGGTTTTTGGCGCATATGTCCTTTGTTCGCCCATATTCATCGTATCAGTTGCCGAAATGATCGAAAGGGTTATGCACAAAATCAAGCGCAAAACCTTTTCGCCCGAAAAATGCGGGCACAAATTCAAAAAAAACGATTGCTGGTGCTGCCGGTGCGGGATTCTTTGGGCCAAAGGGCACATTTGGGATGAAACAGGCTGCATATGCGAAAATTGCGGCCATGAAAACCACGATTGGGAATTCACCGAAGAAGGGACCGAAACAGACGCGGGTGAATCCGGCAAGCTGTACGGCCTGATGGTGAAGCTGAAATTGTCGGATTTTCACATATACAAGCGGGCGATATGCAAAAAATGCGGCAAAGAAACAATCGAAGATTTCGGCGACGATAAAAATGACGAAGATGGCAAAAAATGATGTTGACAAAATAGCGAATATTATTTATAATATACATAAATCATATTATGCGCATTGTATGCGAGGAGGATTTTTATGAACTGCGAAACAATCAACCCAAAAGAATTGCATGGCAATGTCTTTGAATTGATCGACAACAAATGGTTTTTGGTCACCGCGAAAAAACATAAAAGCGACGGAAAAATAAACACGATGACGGCAAGCTGGGGCTTTATGGGCATCATGTGGAACAAACCCGTGGCAAACTGCGTCATCAGGCCGGTCAGGTACACATACGAATTCATGGAAGAAGCCGATTATTACACGCTGTCGTTTTTTTCGGGCGATTACAAGAAAGCGTTGAATATCTTGGGCACCAAAAGCGGCAGGGACGGCGACAAAATAAAAGAATCCGGGCTGACTCTCCTCGACGTAGGCGGATTTGGCGGAAAAGCCGTGACATTTGCCGAAGCGGAAACTACGATGACGTGCAAGAAGCTGTATTACCAGGACATAAACCCCGAAAATTTCGTCGATGCGGCGCTTGACGGAAATTACCCGAACAAAGACTACCACAGGATGTATGTCGGGGAAATCGTGAACTGCACAGTCCAAAAAAATGTTGAATGACAATCAAAAGAAATATATTCGCGATATAGCGAAACAGTTCAATGAATACTGCGAATCGGATGCAAACCAAAAACTGATTCAAAAATTCAAAGATATAAACTCATTGAAGCTATGCGGATCCCCGACGATTTCCGCAATGCTTCCGGGCGAATTGACGGGCGAATACTATAGAAAATCCGCCGAAAGGCTGTGCAGGGGCAAAAATTCGCCAATATCGGGCGACCCGGTTTTTTCGGGCGTCGAATCCCATATTGCATGGCTGATGGGAAGAGTGAATTTCGGCGACGATTGGCCAATTTCAAACAAGATCCATACAGGGCGCCATTACCGGGCCACCCCGTGGATGGATGCGATGAAAAGTGTGACCATGGGCGAAAACAATACTTCCGTCAAATTTGAACCTTGCCTTGTCGAATATTCCGATTTCAAAAAAATGAAAGCGCCGGAGCTTTTGATAGACCGCGAAAGCGCGGATTCTAAATACGAACAAATAAACGATGTGCTGGGCGACATACTCCCGGTCGTAAAGGGCGCTCCATATTTTACCGCCCACGGCTGGGGAGATGCCATGATTGACCAATATTTCCAAATGCGAGGCAACGAACAGACATATTACGACCTTGTGGACGCGCCGGAATTCGTTCACGAAGTGATGGAATTTTTGACGCAGGGTCAATTGAAACTGATAAAACAAATTGAAAGCGAAGGTTTGCTCGTCCTCAACAATCTCGATATGCAAATAGGTTCCAGCAGCAAAGGTTTTTGCGACGAATTGCCGGGGAGCGATTATGACCCGGCTCGCGTTGTCGCCAAAAATTTGTGGGGGTTCTCCCAAGCGCAGGAATTCGAAGGGATTTCCGATAAAATGCTGGAAGAATTCATCCTTCCTTATCAGGCGAGGGTCATAAACCAATTCGGATTATCCTTGTATGGCTGCTGCGACGCGATGGATGCAAGAATAAAGTCTGTGGAAAAATACATAAAAAATTTGCGGATGCTTTCCATAAGCCCGGCGACAAACCATGAAATTGCCGCTCCGATATGCGAAGGCAAATATGTTTACGCCTGGAAACCGCAACCGACAAATGTCGCGTTTTTCGATGAAAAATCCATAAGGGAAGAAGCCGGGCGAGTTTTCGGGCTGACCAAAAAGTGTTGCATATCGGTCATCCTGGTAGATGTTTATTCGTATGACGATCCAGAATGTTTCGACAAATGGCTGAAAATTATGCGCGAAGAGGCGAATCAAAATTAATTGAAAGGGTATGATTTTTTATGAAAAAATCAAAAAAAAGATATTTATTCTTGATCGTTTCGATTTTAATTTTTGGAATTGTGGCATCATGCACAAAAGAAAACCAATTTTCCCCGGAAAATCCGACCGATGGAAAAAACAAAGAAATTGAAAGCCCTGAGCAGGAAATTTTTGTTTTCGACATTCTTCCGCCAAACGATTTCAAAGGCGAAACAATGAAAATATATATTCCTCCAAATGACGAAAACCCGGTGCATAAAGGGACGTTTTGCGCCATTGGGACGATAGGAAGCTATTCGGAGGAATTGACGGGCGATTCATTTAACGACGCCGTATACAACCGAAACCGCAAAATCGAGGACGAATACAATCTAAAACTCGAACCTGTTTACGGAAATTCATGGTCCGCCACTTACGAAGAGCTTTCCAAAGACGTAAAATCGGGAGATTTGCGCGCGGACGTTTATTTCACGCACGTTTTTTGGAATGTCGCCTCTATCGTCACAGGAGGCTACCTGAGAACATGGGAACCGGTTTCGTATATCGATCAAAAAAAGCCATGGTGGAATCAGACAAGCATAAAAAATCTCAATATAGCCAACAAAACATTTTTCATATCCGGTTCGGTGGCGATCCAAGACGTCATTTTGTTGGCTTTCAACAAACAGCTTCTTCAAGCTCTCGCGCTTGAAAGCCCGTACAATCTGGTGAGGGATAAAAAATGGACTTTGGACAAACTCGACGAATTGGCTGTCGCGGCTTCGGCGGATTTGGACGGCGACGGGGTTTATAACCCAAGGGAGGATCGTTACGGGCTCGCATTTTGCATTGACTGGCATTCCCCTGCGCTTATGTACGCCTGCGACGAAATATCCGCAACCCTCGACGGCAAAGGCTATCCCCAAATCGAGCTTGTCACCGAGAAAAAAATTGCCGCATTCGACAAGATACACAATTTGTTGTGGGAAGGAAACAAAACGCACCGATACAACGGCGCGCCCAACCAAGGCATAGACATCGATTCCGGCAGGGTTTTGTTCCACGGATACAATCTTTTTTCCATCGAAAAATACCTTAGATCAGCAGAAGTCGAATATGGCATACTGCCTTTGCCGAAATATGACGAGAAGCAGGAAAACTATATGACATGTTCATGGACGGGCATGTATTCCCTGCCCATAAATATAGACGAATCCAAATTTGAAATGATAGGGACGGTCATGGAATCGATGGCGGCGCTCGGGCATACGGACGTGGTCCCCGTATATTACGATATCCTTTTGAAAGAAAAAATTTCAAGGGATGACGATTCAAGGGATATGCTCGACATCATTCTCGGAAACATAGTGTACGACACGGGGCTTGTTTTCCAGATCGGAGACAGCCACCCCGGAAATATGATAAAGCATATGTTCGGAAAACAGGAAAAAACCTATGTGAGCGAAATGGAAAAATCCATGGATAAAATACTGTCGGATTATGACGAAATGTATAACGCCATTTTAAATTTGGAATGAAACGATTTAAAACTTCCACAGTCAAAAAAATCCCTTCACAAACCCTATAAGCCGCCCGAGCATGGAAGAGCCGAGATATGTCATCGGTTCGGAGTTGGGGTAAAACAAAATCATCCGGGATATATAGACGCCCAAATAAAGCAAAAGCAGGCAAAACAAAAATATGTCGAAAACCCTTTTGTTGGATTTCCCGCGTATTTCAATTTTGAAAAAAAATTTGAACATATGGGCGGCTATTATTCCAAGCGAGACGAAAATGAGCGGGTGAAAATACAAGGCCTCTTTCAATTTTCCCCGGCAAAGCGCGGCAACCGCCCTCGTCGAGCCGCATCCCGGGCAGGGTATCCCGAACACCGAGCGGATAAAGCATGAACTTCCGGTAAAAACCCATAAAAAAACCAAGCAGCATATGCCGGCTGCGATAACCGGCATATGCCCTTTGATGTTTTTGAAAATTTTATCAAAACCCATTGTTAGTTGGGCCTTGGTTCGGGTTTACGCCGTAAGCGCCGGAGCGCCTTGCCCACAAAGCGTTGAATCCGTTTGTAATCTGAACCATCGCAACGAAACTGCCGATTCCAAATACCAAAGTGAGCAAAAGCCAAAGCGTAAAATTCTCTTTGTATTGCACGCCTTCATAATACGACAATTCGGCAAGCCCTTTGTCGATTTTATAGAAAATGTACCAGATCAAAAGCGGGCAGCAAAACATGGACAAAAGCAAAAATTGAACGGGGTTCATTATTTCCCTGTTGTACGCTCCGTTCAAGTCCTGCATGATTTTGTAATACCAATAAATCGCATAAACCCCGCATGTCACAATCGACAACAGAACCACCGTCGAGGGTGCGCGCGTCATGCCTATGTATGGCGGTTGTTGATAAGAAAACTGCTGCTGGCCGTATTGCTGCTGTTGTTGCTGCGATAGATTCTCTCCGCATTGCATGCAAAAATCCGCCGAATCTTCATTTTGCGTTCCGCATTTCGGGCAATATTTCATTTTGATTCCCTTCCCTTTCTTTTTTGTTGTCTTGTTTTTTCTATTTTTCGACGCGTATTATCCTGGCATCTGTGAATATATCGGCTTCGTCGCGGCTTTTCGTCGAAAATTCGCTTACCACCGCGCCTTCCGGCCCGCTTTTGAACCAGTGTTTCGTGTTCGGGTAAAGCGTGTACTGCTCTCCCGGGCTGAGCTCGATCTCGTGAAATGCGGTATAGCAGCCCTTTGGAGCTTTTGGCGGCTCCGTTTTTCTGTTTTTCGTTTCTGCGCCTTCCACATACAGATAGACTTTGCCGTACCTGCACCGAAAAGTTTCTTCCTTGCCCGGTTCCCCCCCGATCGACGGGTGGCGGTGCTCGGGGCAGGTTTGGTTTGGCAGCATGACGAGCTCTTTGGCGCATACCCTGTCGGTATTCACATAGACCAATATCTCAAGTCCTGTGACGTCTATTTCGCCAAGCCCGAAATCCGCGAATTCGATGTTGTTTTTTTCTTTTTCCGTTATTTCGATATTCGCCTTTTTGAAATATTCGATCGTTTTGCCGATCACTTCCATCTTTTTTTCCGCTGAAATCATAATAATTCCCCCGCATATCATTGTAAATATTGTTCGTTTTCCTGCATGAATTTTTGTATTTGACCAAAAGGGACGATTCCCGCCGTGGCGCCCGTTTTCATCACGCAGTGGCTTCCCACGGCGTTGCCTATCCTGCAGCATTCGCCCAAAGGATATTTTTTCGAAAGCCCGAACAAAAACCCCGCGCAGAAGCTGTCCCCCGCCCCGGTCGTGTCTTCGGGGCGGACGTTTGAATATGTGGGGAAATATTCCCCTTCGCTCGCTTTCGCCCCGCGCAGGTAACAGCCGTTTTTGCCGAGTTTTATCACTACGTGTTTTGCTCCCATGTCGAAAAATGCGTCGGCGATTTTTTTGTGCTCGGTTTCGCCCGATAATTTTTCGGCTTCCTCCACGCTGGGCATGAAATAGTCTATGTAGGGCATGGCCGGCTCCAATTTTTTCATCCATTGCCCGGCGGAATCCCAAGCTGTGTCGAGCATTGTGATTTTGCCCATCTTTTGGCTCTTTTTTAAAACATTCGCGCAGGGCTGACCGTCAAAACCCGGCATTATCAGCATTCCCGCAGTAAATACGATTTTGCTTTTTTCCACGATGTCCCAATTTATGTCTTCTTCCGTAAAATATGCGTTCGCGCCCGGGCAGTGCAAAAAAGTCCTTTCCGAATCCGATGAGATGAGCGCCACGGAAGCGGATGTGGGATATTCTGAAATTTTCAAACCGGTTATGTCTACATTGTTTTTCAATAGCACCTCTTTCAAAAACTCGCCGAACGAATCGCCTCCGATCTTGGCGATGATCGCGCTTCTTGCGCCGAGTATCGACAGATCCACCGCACTCGACATCGCGCAGCCTCCGTTATAAAGCAATATGCTGTCCTGATAGACAAGAGTCCCCTTGGGAGGCAGGCCGTCCACCGCTCGCACGATCACGTCCGCCACTATATTTCCCACGCATACGACATCAAACATTTTAAACCTCCGAAAAATTTAATCAATTACCGGCGCGGATTGCAACCCGCCGCCTTTTCAATCCAAATATTTTATTTCCGATTTGTTTTTGTTTTTTTTATTATAGCACAGATAAATGCAAAAATCTTCTTTTCCCGAAAATATTTTTTCAAAGCGGGCTTCCCCGAGATAATTTTTTTGGGCGGTTTCGCTCGTCACCGAAAAAGTGCCCAAACCTTCGGCGAGGCCTTTCCCCGTGTATTTCACGTAAGCTTCTTTTTTCGCCCATATCGAATAAAAACCATTTATGTAGTCTTCTTCTTTTTCTTTGGAATCCAAAAAAACTTTTTCTTCTTGTGCAAAATATCTTTTTGCGAGCTTTTTTATGACATTGATGTTTTTTTGTTTCTTTTTTTGGCAGTCCGCGCCGATTTCCAATCCGGCGACCGCGCAGATGATCATGTTTTCGCTGTGCGAGAGCGAGAAATGGACGGGGAATTCGATTTTTTTGTTTTCTTTGCATATTTTTCGCACATAGGGCTTGCCGTAATCGTTTTTTTCGATTTTTATTTCTATGCCCTCTTCTTTTTCGCCGATAAACTCGCATATGCACTTTTTCGCAAATGCGGCGGAAACTTTTTTTTCGTCTGATATGCCCGGCGCGTTTTTGCGCCATTCCGCGTTTTTCGCGTTTTCGCAAATGAAAAGCATCACGGCGGCTCCCCCCTTTTGCCAAACAAGGCAATTATATCATAAATTTAAATAAAATTTCAAGATATTTTTATAAAATTCTTGACTTTATTTTATATTTCAGTATAATTATAGGTAGCATAACATTTATTTCATATTATTTTTTTGGAGGTATAAAAATGGGCGAAAAATTGAAGGCGGCCGTAGTCGGCTGCGGCGGAATATCCAACTGGCATTTCGGCAGGGTCAAGAACTATGCGGACGTCGAATATGTGGGCTTTTACGACATCGTTAAGGAAAGAGCCGAAAAAATGGCGGCGGCCAAAGGCGAAGGGAAAGCGTTCGACTGCTACATTTCGATGCTGGACGAAGCGAAACCGGACATACTTTACGTCTGCGTCCCGCCGGACCAGCACGGGAAAATCGAACTCGAGGCGATCAAGCGCGGAGTGCACATGATGATCGACAAGCCGATTTCGACCGAAGTGGCGGTGGCCGAAAAGATATGCGACATGGCCACTCAGTACAACATCATCATTTCCGTGGGGTTCCAGGACAGGTACCAGAATCTGATCGATACGGCGAGGGAACTGCTCCAGGGCAGGGAAATAGGGCTGATCAACGCCGCGTGGGTCGGGGGGATACCGGGAGTTTATTGGTGGAGGCGCCGCACGACGTCCGGCGGCCAAGTGGTCGAACAGCATATCCATCATTTCGATTTGCTCCGCTATCTCGTCGGCGAACCCGTTTCGCTCTACACCGCCGCAGGAAAAGGAATGGTGAAGCCGAACACGGTCAATCTCCCCGGTTATGACGTGGAAGATTATTCGGCGACTGCCGTGACTTTCAAAAACGGCTGCGTGGCGAATATATTCACCGGAGACTACATGGTCGAAGGAGGCGGCATGAAAGGCGGCATCACCTTCTACGCCAAGGACGCGACGGTGGACTATGTGCTCAGAAACAAACTCGTGTTCACCGACAAAAACGGCACGAAAGAAATAATGCCGAATATGGACAGCGGGGAGCTCTTGGACAGGACATTCGTCGACGCGGTCAAGTCCGGCAAAGCCGAAGACTTGCAAAAAATCCGTTCGCCGTATTTCGACGCCATAAAATCCATAAAATTCGCGATAGCCACAAACACTTCCATCGACACCGGCAAAGCGGTATATCTCAACCTCTAAAATTTCTGCAGCGGAGCAGCGGATACGTAAAAAAGCGTAGGGGCAGGCCTGCGTGCCTGCCCTTATCGCGCGCCAAAAAAAAGGAGGAACAAAAAAATGTTAAAATTTGCGCCATGTTTGGAAATGATGTTCACGAAAGAATGCCCGGATTTTTACGACAGGTTCAAAGCAGCAAAAGAGGCAGGGGTTGGCTGCGTGGATTTTTGGGGCTGGTCGCACAAGGACATAAACAAAGTAAAGGAAAAAATCGACGAATACGGGTTGAAAATCGCCAGCATTTCCGTGGATTCGGCGAATCCCGAAACAAGCAAGGTTTTTGGAGCCAAGAGGCTTCTCACCAGAGACCCGGACGCTTTCGAAGCTTTCCATAACGCCGCCGAAGAGAGCATAAAAACCGCGCAGTTTCTCGGCGTCCCCTCGCTTATCATAACCACCGGAAATACAAGGAGCGACGACGTAACGAGGTACGAACAGCACGCCAACATAGTGCTGATGCTAAAACACGTCGCCCACCTGTTCGAGGATTCCGGCGTGACTTTGATCGTGGAGCCGCTGAATATCCTTTGCAACCATATGGGATATTTTTTGGCTTCTTCATATGAAGCATTCGAAATATGCAACGAAGTCGGGAGCAAAAACGTAAAAGTTTTGTACGACATATACCACCAGCAGATAACCGAAGGAAATTTGATCCCCACCATACGCAAATATTTCGATTTGATAGGGCATTTCCACGTGGCCGACGTTCCGGGGAGAAACGAGCCCGGGACCGGCGAGATAAATTACAAAAACGTGTTTAAGGCAATCGAAGATTTGGGTTATTGCAAATATGTGGGGCTTGAATACAGCCCGATCGCCGATACGGCGGAAACCATCAAAAAAGTTATTGATTTGTGTCGTTAAAATATACAAATTATACACCGAAAATTTATTTTTTTAGTGTATAATAGCTATATATGCGGTATATGCGCGACGAAAAATTGCAAAACGCAGGAAGAATACGTAGGGGCAACCCTTGCGGTTGCCCTATACAAAGGAGAATGGATTTTTATGGTTAAACTGATTGTCGGGGTTAAAGGGACGGGAAAAACAAAAACGCTCATAGATATGGCAAACGAAGCGGTGAAAAATTCTTCGGGCAGCGTAGTCTGCATCGAAAAAGGACAAAAATTGATATACGACGTAAGCCACAAGGCGCGCGTGATCGACACGTCCGAATACGAAATATGCGGAGCGGGCGCCCTTTGCGGGTTCGTCTGCGGACTCTGCGCCGCAAATTACGACACAACCCATGTTTTCATCGATTCCGCCTTGAAGATCTGCAAAGAAAATTTGGAAGAATTCGCCCGTTTTTTGAAACTTATCGACAATTTTTCGGCTAAAACCAACATTTCATGCATAATAACGGCATCCGTATCGCCCGATGGCCTGCCGGGCGAAATACTCGAATACACGCGGTAGCATATGGGCAGCCTCAGCGAAACGGCGAGTGGGTACGCGAAAAAAAATCCGGTCAGGTTCCATATGCCCGGCCACAAAGGGCGGCCTAAAAACGGTTTGAACTATTCGCTCGACCTCACCGAACTTTTTTTCACCGACAGCTTGTACGAACCCGACAAAAAAACAAATTTGGTCTACGCTTTGGAAAAAAGGCTCTCCGAATGCTATTTTGGCGGAGCCGACATCTATTCGCTCATATCGTGCGCGGGCGCGACTCTGTGCGTGCAGGCTTCGGTTCATGCACTAAAAAAATCAAAAAAAAACGCAAACCCATGCATAATTTGCGACAGGGCGTCCCATGTTTCGTTTGCAAACGCCGTGACCCTTTTGGAAATTGCGCCGCTTTGGGTTTATCCCGGAGAGGATTTCCCGGAAAAAATAGCCGAATATGCGAAAAGGCAAAATTTCGGCGACATTTTGGGCGTGTATGTCACTTCCCCGGATTATTACGGCGCCATGAAGGACATCGGAAAAATTTCGCGGGAATGCAAAAAGCATTCGCTCGACCTCATCGTGGACAACTCGCACGGCTCGCACTTGGCCTTTCATAAAAACGGGGCCATGCACCCGATGAATCTCGGAGCGGATGTATCCATAGATTCAATCCACAAAACACTGCCCGTTTTGACCGGGGCCGCGCTTTTGTTCGCCGGAAGCAAATTCGACAAGGAAAAAACCATGAGGCCGTCCATGAAAATGTTCGCTTCGACAAGCCCGTCTTATCTGATCCTCCAAAGCGTCGAGCAAATGGCGGATCTTTTGGAACAAAAAGGGGATTTCATGCATGGCAGGCTTTTGGAGGAAATAGAATCTTTCGAAAAAAAGGCAGGAAACTTGGGATTCGCTTTTGAAAGCGGAGAACTCAGGGATCCTTACAGAATAATTTTGAACTGCGCCGGTTCCGGCGAAAAACTCTACTATTTTTTGGCCTCGCAAAACATATTTTGCGAATTTTACGATTATGACTCCGTTGTGGCGATGACCAGCATATCAAACGAAGCGGGCGACTTCCAAAAGCTTTTTTTAGCCCTTGAAAAATTTTCCCGGGACAACGAAATAGTTTGCCCAAAACAAAAAAAGGCCGCGTACCCTCCCGGGGTTCCCGGCACGGTCCCGGGAGAGGAAAATCACAAAAAAGGAGGTTTTTGCAATGAAACTCATACTTGCGATAGTCCATAACGACGACAGCGTGCTTGTTTCGTCTTCGCTTACGAAAGCGGGTTTCCACGTCACGAAAATGGCTTCGACGGGCGGATTTCTGATGTCGGGCAACACCACTTTCATAATGGGCATAAATGACGATGAAGTAGACGGCGCAATAGAAATAATATCGAAATACAGCAAAAAACGCATGCAGGCCGTGGCAAGCGACATGGCTTTCGCTACGGGAAACATAAATTCGTCGAACATACCCGTGGAAGTCCAGGTGGGAGGCGGCACGATTTTTGTCTTGAACATTGAACGTTTTGAAAGAGTGTAGTTTGTCATGAATTTTTCGGATGCAAAAAATAGCGGAAGCGCGGTAAAAATCATAAAAGAAATGATAAAAACCGGAAAAATCCCCGGCGCTTTCATATTCGAAGGCGAAAACGGGGAGGAAAAAAAAATAATTTCGGAGGTTTTGGCGAAATCCATCGTCTGCCAAAATTCCGGGCACAAAAATATTTTCGGCGAAGCTTGCGGAAAATGCCCCTCCTGCGCAAAAGCCGAAAAATCCATCCATCCCGACATCATCGTCTCCAAACCCGAAGGGGAAGGCAGCTTGTCTTTCCATATCGAAAAAGCGCGGGAAATAATCGAAGGGCTGTATTTGGCCCCCAATGACAGCGATGCGAAAGCGTACATCATACAGGACATGCAAAACATGACCCCCCAAGCCCAAAACGCCCTGCTAAAATCGCTCGAGGAACCCCCGCCTTTCGCAGTTTTCATAATCACCGCGAGCAGCGCGGATTTGCTGCTCGAAACTGTGAAATCCAGGGCGGTCAGGTTCGCCTTGGATTCAAAAGGCAGCCCCGCAACAAAAAGCGGGCGGGCCTACGAAGAGCATATAGCCGAAATATTGGCAAAAAAAACGGACAAATTGCCGGCATACCAAAAATTGGCATCAAAAATTGTCGGCAAGCCCGAACTGATCGATTTCTATTCTTTTTTGGAAAACGCGCTGCGCGACATTTTGATCGCCAAAATTTCCAATCCGGAAAAATCGGGCGAAAAAGATTTTCCCCTTTTGTATTTTCAAGACCTTGAAATAGCGAAAGAAGCGGCAGACGCATATACGGCGGAAAAAATTTTGGATCTGGAAAATACAGTCCGCGAATGCAAAGCGGATTTGGACTACAATGTAAACATGAAATTGAATTTGGCTTGCTTTTTCGGCAAATTGAATCGAATATGAAAGGTAATTATTTTTACGATGAACATAAATGCCCCATCGGACAAAAAATTCGCATCTCCCCCCTACAAAAAGCGAAACAAAAAACAGCGCGGCGCGGACGAAAACCAAACTTGGCAACCGCCGCAAACAAAACAAGCCGCCGAACCGGAAGCTGAAATGGTGGAAATCGACGGCGATTCGTATGCCAAATTTCTCCAGGGCGAAGAAATCACGGGGCCCACTGTCGAGATCGTGGCGATAAGGTTCAAAGCGGTGGGCAAGATATATTTTTTCGAACCGGGCGGGGAGACATACAATCCGGGCGAAAAAGTAATAGTGGAAACATCGAAAGGATTGGAACTCGGATATGTGGCAATAGCCAACAAAAATATAAGCGTGTCAAAAGTCGTTTCGCCGCTGAAGCCGATTGTGAAAAAAGCGAGCGAGGAAGACGTCGAAAGGGCGGAAAAAAACAAAAAAACTGCGAAAGAAACCATACGGGTCGCAAATGACAGAATAAAGTTCCACGGCCTCGACGCCATGCAGATGAAAATCATAGAAGCGGAATATACATTCGACAATTCGAAACTGACTTACTATTATACCGCTGAGGGAAGAGTCGATTTTCGGGAACTTGTCAAAGATCTGGCCTCCGTATTCAGGACGAGGATCGAAATGCGGCAGATAGGCATACGCGACCAGACCAAAATTTTGGGAGGGCTTTCGGTTTGCGGAAGGCCGATCTGTTGCAATTCTTTTTTGCAGGATTTGGCGCAGATCACGATAAAAGTCGCCAAAGAGCAAAATATGCCGATAAATTCCGCCAAAATGTCCGGCGTTTGCGGAAAGCTCATGTGCTGCCTGAAATACGAACATGAAGCCTACGAATTTTTGAGCAGGGAAACGCCGAAGATAAACTCGATAGTCGAAACTGCAAGCGGCGAAACCGGCACCATAATCGACAGAAATTTGCTCACAGGCATATGCAAAGTGAAGATAAACCCAAAAAACAACCCCGAAGGCGAAGATACCGTGAAACCGTTCCCGAAAGACAATTTGAAAGTGATAGGCTTCGCGAAAATCGAGCAGAAACAACCGCAGGACGAATCCGCCGCCGAAATGGAAAACGAAAAAAACGAAAAGGAGGTTTAGTCATGAAAAAAATCATTCTATCCGCATTTTTTGCCATGCTTGCGCTGCTTTTTTCGTCGTGCGGGGAAAGGGCCGTGAAAAATATCCCCACAGAAACGATTTTTGACGATGGTACGGCGGCGCTGGCGGAAAACGACTCCGTGGATTTCTATTTCTACTACCCCGAAAATTTTACCATGCAGAGAAACGACGCCATGATAACAGTATACATAAACGATTCGGAAATAATTCAAATCGAGGCTTTGGACCCTGGGTCGGCCGAAAATTTCAAGATAGAAACGAAACCCAATCTTTCGGCGACGGTTTTCGCGCTGCCCGAAGGCAAATACGAAACGATCGAAAAATATTGGAACGAATTCGGATTGCCTTCCTATGAAACGGTATTCCAGGATTTGGAAGGCGAACCGGAAGAGACTTTGACAATCGACGGGGTCGAGGCAAAAAAATACACATACACATTGTCCGTGGCCGGCATGAAATACAAGATTTCGCAGATCGTATTTTTCAAGAAGCGCCAGGTATATACGCTGACATATACCGCGACGGAAACAAAATATGAAACCCACGCGAACGTCCTGCAAATCGCGGCGGAAACGTTCAGATTCAAACAATGAATGATTCGATATTGTCCGAACCCGTAAATATTCTCAAAGGCGTCGGGGAATCGAAAGCGAAAGGCCTGAACGAACTCGGCGTTTTCACGGTCGGCGACATTCTCTTCTATTTCCCCCGGCGCTACGAGGACCGGCAAATAGTCCCTCTTTTTGAAGTAGAGCTTTACGGGACGTATGCCGTAAGGCTGAAAGTGGCCTCAAAAGTTGTTTCGATGAACAAAAACGGCCTGCCGATGGTCAGGTTTTCCGCAATCGAGGCAAAGCTCGACGAATCCGGCGGTATAACCGACAATTTGGAAAGCCGCGTGGACATCGTTTTTTTTCATTCGGAATACGTGAAAAACATATTCAAGCAAGGCAATATTTATGTCTTTTACGGAAAAATTACCGGAAATCTCGTGAAATTCGAAATGGCGAACCCCAAATTTATCCCATACCAGCGCGGAGCGGAGAATTCGCGCTTTTATCCCGTGTACAAAAAAAACGGCAAAGTCTCGCACAACACGATAGCCAAAGCGGTCCAAAGCGCTTTGGAACTGGTTTCAAAATCCCCGGAACTTTCAAAAGAATTGGAACTTCTGCCCGAACAAACAAAAAATGCGTACAGCCTCTGCGATATATGTTTCGCATTGAAAAACATGCACGTCCCAAAAACTTGGGGCGATCTCGAAGCGGCGAAAAAACGCCTTGTTTTTGAGGAATTTTTTTTGTACTCCATCGCCTTGGAACAGATAAAAAGCCGCAGGGAATACGCCCCCGGATACAAATACAAAAAAAACGTCGAAATGGGCGGTTTTTATTCGCTTTTGCCTTTTGCGCCCACAAACGCGCAAAAACGAGCCGTGGAGGATGTCATATCCGACATGAAAAAAGACAAGCCCATGAGCAGGCTGATTCAGGGCGATGTGGGCAGCGGTAAAACCATGATAGCAGCCGCGGCCGCATATTTTGCCTGCAAAAACGGTTCGCAGGCAGTCATGATGGCCCCCACTGACATTTTGGCCACGCAGCATTATGAGGGATTGTCCCGCTTGTTCGAAAACGCCGGGATCAATGTCCGGCTTTTGACAGGGTCGCTGGGCGCCAAGCAAAAACGGGAAACTCTGCGCGAAATAGAGGGCGGCGAAGCGGATTTTGTCATAGGCACGCACGCGGTCATACAAAAAAACATCGTTTTCAAAAATTTGAGCCTTTCGATCACCGACGAGCAGCACCGTTTCGGCGTGAACCAGCGCGCCTTGATCGAGGGGAAATCGGAAATGCGCGGCATCGCGCATTCGCTGGTGATGTCGGCCACCCCGATCCCCCGGACGCTGGCGCTGATCATGTACGGCGATTTGGATGTGAGCGTGATAGACGAATTGCCCCCCGGCAGGCAGAAAGTCGAAACATACACGGTAGACAGTTCTTTTCGGGAGAGGATATACAAATTCACGGAAAAATTGGTCGGCGAGGGAGGCCAGGTTTTTGTCATATGCCCCCTTGTTGGAGAGGACGAAGAAGACGAAAACGAAAAAACCGATACGGGGATGAAATCGGTAAAATCGTATTTCAAAGATTTGTCGGAAAACATATTCCCAAATATATCTTCCGCTTTTATCCACGGCAAAATGAAATCCGGGGAAAAAGACGCAATAATGGAACGTTTCAAAAACGGAAACATAAAGATACTTGTTTCCACCGTGGTCATCGAAGTCGGGGTCAACATACCAAACGCCGTATTGATGATCATCGAAAACGCGGAGCGTTTCGGGCTCTCGCAGCTCCACCAGCTCAGGGGGCGTGTGGGAAGGGGCGAAAAAAAGAGCTATTGCGTGATGTTTTGCGACAACGAGGGCGAAAACTCAAAAAAACGCCTCGACATAATGTGCAAGACGAACGACGGTTTTGAAATCGCCAAAAAGGACATAGAGATACGCGGCCCGGGGGATCTTTTCGGCGAAAGGCAATCGGGTTCGGTGACTTTCAAAATCGCGGATTTGGCCGCAGACGCGGAAATATTGTATTTGGCCGCAAAAGCCGCGAAAGAAACCCTCGCGGAAAACAAAAATATTTTGAACGGCCAAACAGGGGACAAACGCTTGATACAGGCCGTTTTGAAAATGTTCGGCTCCGACGAGCAAAGAAAAATCGCTTTTAATTGAAAATCTCTTTACATTTCCCGAATATTTTGGTATAATACGGATAATCAAACGAACAACACAGGAGGAAAAACAAATGATGAAAAGAGAACGCGTGATTTCTGCGGTGGCTCACAAAAACACCCACCCTGTCCCCCACTCCACCGACTTGACCGTGCCGCTCGAAAAAAAAGTTTGCGAATATTTGAAAATAGGCCACGACGATATATGGGATTGGTTTGACAACCACATAGAAGAAGCGAAGTACAGAAAGGGCGAATGGCTCCCCGGCGAAGTATATCGCGACCCGTTTGGAGTGGAGTGGGACAGAAGCGGGGCGGACAAGGACATCGGCATCATAAAAGAATACATATTGAAAGAACCGGAAATAAAAGACTATCATGTGCCCGAACCGGACCTCGATTTTGTGGACGAAGTTTCCGCAAAAATGATCAATGACGGCAGGGATTCGTATAAATTCGGGAAAATCGGATTTTCGCTGTTTGAAAGGGGATGGAGCCTGAGGGGGCTTGAAAACTTTTTGGCGGATCTCGCCGGAGAAGAAAAATTTGTGCGGGAACTTTTTTCGCAGATACTCGAATACAACATGAAAATAATCGAAAGGGCGCTGACATACCCCCTCGACGGTTTTTTCGTGGGCGACGACTACGGGCAACAGCGCGGCCTCATGATGAGCCCCGCCACATGGCGCAAATTAATCAAACCAAACCTCGCCGTCATGTTCGAAAAAGTGAAATCTACGGGCAGAACCGTGGCGATCCACTCTTGCGGCGACATATCGGCGATTTTAGGCGACCTCATCGACATCGGTCTTGACATATACCAGACGGTGCAGCCCGAAATATACGGGCTCAAAGAAATAAAGGAAAAATTCGGGGCGCATTTGACTTTTTGGGGCGGGATAAGCACCCAAAAAACGCTTCCCTACGTGACCCCCTCCGAAGTCAAAAAAATCGCAAGGGAGACAATCGATATCTTGGGCAAAGGCGGCGGTTACATAGCCGCCCCGACGCACCAAGTGCCCGCCGACGTTCCGGTGGAAAACATAATAGCTTTGGCCGAAGCCTTCAAAAATCAATAATCAACAACAAAAGGGATGATGTTATGAATGTGATAAATATTTTGATAGACAGTTTGAACCGGCATATGATCGGCCCGTACGGCGGCGAAGTCCCGACCCCGAATATGGACAGGCTCGCCGACAGGGGCGTGGTGTTCGAAAACTATTTCATCGGCTCGGCTCCCTGCATGCCGGCAAGGCGCGAATTGATGAGCGGCCGAAAGGAATTTTTCTGGCGCGGCTGGGGTCCCATGGAACCCTTCGACACCCATATCGCATCTGCGGCGAAATCGGCCGGGGCCGTGACCGCCATGATAACGGACCACTACCATTACTGGGAAAATTCCGCGCACGGATATTTCGAGCGTTTCGACTGCGTCCGAATGATACGCGGCCACGAGCTCGATATGTACAGCACGGACGTTTTGGAAAATGTGCCCGCTTGGGTTTCCAATATAGACAAATGGCGCCCGGGGCTGGGTTCGCGCTACTATAACAACGTGAAAGATTTCAAGGACGAAAACGATTTCTTCTCCCCCAAGACGCTAAAAGAAGCTTCGGACTGGCTGGATGCAAACCATTCGCACGAAAAATTTTTTCTGTGGGTCGAGTGCTTCGACGCGCACGAGCCGTTTCATGTGCCCGAACCATATGCCTCGATGTTTACAGACGAAAAACCGGAGGATTATAATTGTTGGCCGCCCTATCAGGACGGGTATTGCGGGCACAGCGATAAATGGTGGGAACAGGCGACGCAAAAAGACGTCGAATTCATACGCTCCCAGTACAAGGGCAAAGTGGCGATGATAGATGCGCATTTGGGCAAATTATTGGACAAAATGGATAAATACGGGCTTTGGGACGACACCATGGTGGTATTGACCACCGACCACGGGCACGAGCTCGGCGAAAAGGGCCGTTTCGGGAAACAACCGCCAAACTACGATCAAAGCGCGCATATACCGCTTGTCATATGCGCCCCGGGCATAAAAGCCGGCAGGCAAAAGGCGATCGCCACGGCGGTGGACGTTTACCCCACCATACTCGAAGCGCTCGGGGCGAAAACCCAGGCTCCGCACGGGCGTTCGCTCATGCCGCTTCTGCGCGGCGAAACCGAAAAGCACAGGGACGCCGCCGTTTACGGGATGTTCGGGGCCGGAGCCACGATTTCAGATCTTTGCCACACTTATCATACCGGCTGGGACAATTCCGCCCCGCTTTTTGAATATTCCGCAAATATGGCTTACATATCTCCGGGAACGGAAAGCGGCCTGTATATCCCGGGCATAAATTGCCCCGTCTGGAAGATGCCGCGAAGAAACCAGCACGGATCTATGCCTTATCCGGAGCTTTTGTTCGACCGGATCTGCGATCCCGGGCAAAACGAAAATATTCTGCAAGAAAATCCCGGCGCGCGAGCCAAAATGCGGGAAATTCTGCGTCGTGAAATGGAAGCCGAGGGAGTGCCGGAAGAGCAGTTCCGAAGGCTCATGTTGGAGGAATGATTTATGAAAATATCAATATCAAAAAAAGCGCTTCTGTTTTTGCCGGTTTTTGTTTTCGCAGCTTTTGTGATGGCTTCATGTTCGCAGGAAAGCGCAAATTCAAACAACCGGGCTAATGACGATGGAAACGCAAAAACCGAAAGTGCGGAAGCGGAAAACGGCGACGGCGCCCCTGCGGAAAAATCGATTTTCGAAATTTTGCCCAAAAGCGATTTCGGCGGGGACACATTTGCCGTGTATGTGCCCCCCAACCCCGATAGCCCTGTGGACAAGGGCACTTTCGTGGAAGAACTGATGGGCGAGGTTTTCAACGATGCCGTGTACAACAGGAACCTGAAAGTCGAAAACGAATACAAAGTGGTTTTGAAAGCCACATACGGGGCAAACTGGGACAGCACATACGCCGATTTGAAAAAAGACGTGAAAGCCGGGGATCTCCGGGCGGACGTATATTTCACCCATGTCATTTCGGGCGTGGCCGGAATGGTCAGCGATGGGCTTTTGAGGGAATGGCCGGCAGTTCCGCACCTCGATTTTGAAAAGCCCTGGTGGAACAAAACGGCCATAACGAATCTGAACATAGCCAACAAAACGTTTTACCTTTCAGGTTCCCTTTCGATCCAAGATCCCATTTTGCTGGTTTTCAACAAAACATTGCTTCAAAACCTGGCGCTCGAAGATCCGTACAAACTCGTCAGGGAGGGAATCTGGACTATTGAAAAATTGGAAAGAATGGCTGTCGACGCCTCAAAAGATTTAAACGGCGACGGTAAATTCGACAAAGCGGACGATCAATTCGGGCTCGAGTTCGGGATATGCTGGCAAACGCCCAGCCTCATGTACGCATGCGACGAATTAACCGTCATAATCGATTCCGAAGGATCGCCCACCGTCACGCTGGACAACCAAAAGAAAATCGAAGCCTATGAAAAAATTTACGAGCTGCTGTGGGGCGGGAACAAAACGTATTGTTTCAACGGCTCCACGACGGAAACCGCCAACCATCCGCATATGGGAATCGATTCGGGCAGGGTGCTGTTTTGCCAGTACAACCTGTTCACCTGCGAAAATTTGCGGGCCGCCGACGTGGAGTACGGCATATTGCCGCTTCCCAAGTACGATGAAAACCAGAATGGATATATGACAAATTCTTGGACGGGCATGTACGGGCTTCCGGTTTGCGTCGACGAAAAAAAATTGGAAATGATCGGGATAGTCATGGAATCGATGTCCGCGCTCGGGCATAATGAAGTAATTCCCGTGTATTATGACATACTGCTCAAGGAAAAAGTTTCCAGGGACGACGATTCGAGGGATATGCTGGACATAATCCTCGCGGGGATCGTTTTCGATTCGGGAATAAACTACCAGCCGGGCTCTACCCAGCCGGGAATGTTCATGAAGGATCTCATAGTCAACAAAAAACAGGATTACGTGAGTTCGCTCGAAAAAGTAAAAGCCAAAATGGATACGGAATACGAAAAATTTTACGAAAAGGTATTGGAACTGGGGGATTGACAGATGATATATGGCAACATACTCGAAACGATAGGCAATACGCCTATCGTGAAAATAGCCAAGCTGAACAATAACCCGAATGTGCAATTGTGCGCGAAAATCGAAGGATTCAACCCTACAGGCAGCATAAAGGACCGCATCGCGCTGAAAATGATCGAACAGGCCGAGGCGACGGGCGAACTGACAAAAGACAAAATCATAGTGGAGGCCACTTCGGGCAACACGGGAATAGGGCTCGCCATGATCGGGCTGGTCAAAGGGTACAAGGTGCAGATCGTGATGAGCGAAGCGGTTTCCATCGAGCGCCAACAGGTGATCAGGGCTTTCGGCGGCGAAATCATACTGACGCCAAAAGAATTTTCCACAGATGGGGCGATACTCAAAGTGCGCGAACTTTTGGCTGGCGAACCGAAAAAATATTTCAACCCGAACCAGTTTTCAAACGTGTACAACAAGCTAACCCATTACAAGACCACCGCCGAGGAAATCTGGGAGCAGACCGGCGGAAAGGTGACGCATTTTGTTTCCGGGCTCGGCACTTCCGGCACGCTGATGGGAGTTGGCATGGGGCTAAAAGAAAAGAACCCGGACATAAAAATCGTGGAAGCCCACCCGGTCAAAGGCCACTACATACAGGGCTTGAAAAACATGGAGGAGGCGATCGTGCCCGAGATATACGACCCTTCGCAAATCGATTTTAGCATCATGATCGAGTCGGAGGAAGCCATTGAGATGGCGAGGAAAATCGTGGCTGAAGAAGGGATTTTCGTGGGCATGAGCAGCGGGGCCGCGATGCTCGCGGCGCTAAGGGTGAGCGAAAATTTGAAATCCGGGCTGGTCGTGGTCATTTTCCCCGACCGCGGCGAAAAATACCTCAGCACAAGCCTTTTTCAAAATATTTAGGGGACAAAAAACGGCGGGTTTCCCGCCGTTTTTTAGTTGTTTCTGCTGATAATTTGTTCCAATGGCGGCAAGAGCAGAGCCCTTGCCCTACTATATCTCCGGTATGACGATTTCCACTTCTTTGCCCAAATTCGAGGAGCGGTATATGCCGTCGCATATCGCTTGGTTGTACAGGATTTCTTCGCCTGGGACGGGCGCGGGGCCATTTGTTTTTACTGCGTCCACGAAGCTGCGCATTTTCCCGTACCACATTTCTTTGTTGTACGTGTCTTTTTCAATAGTGGCGATGGGATCTTCGGGCAATACAAACGTATCTTTTTCTTTGCCGTCGACATCTGTAAAATACATGACACGCGACGGCCTTTTGAATTCATCCGGGGTGTTTATGACTTTGATTGCGCCCTCTGTGCCAAGCCATAGGGTTTCGCCGAGGGAATCCGCGTGCATCGCCCACGACTGCTTGAA
This sequence comes from Oscillospiraceae bacterium, assembly GCA_009782405.1. The sequence goes on along the minus strand of WRJC01000025.1, from coordinate 14,491 downwards.
CACAAACGTCACGTCGCCTTCCATTCTGACCAATGCGACGGAAAAATCGTCGACGTCGAATGCAGCCGCTTCTTCAGGGGTCGTAGACCACCAGAATTTCGGGCTTTTGCCCAAATATTTCGTCGCGATCGCCGAAACGGTGAGCGGTTTTGGATATTTTATGGCGTGCAGGCATTCGTCGATGGAATAGCAGCCTATGTCGCCCAAACAACCGAACCCGGCTTTGTCTTTATCGACAAACGTGCCGCCCGGGATTCCCCTGCGCCGTCCACCGCCGCTCTGGACATAATATACGTTTCCGATAAGTCCGTCTCCGATTATTTTGTCGATTTTCTGGCGCATATAATCCCATCTCGGCTGGAATCCGATGGTCAGGAATTTGCCTGCTTTTTTCGAGGCCTTCACCATGTCGGCCGCTTCTTCGATCGTGAATGACATCGGTTTTTCGCAAAGCGTGTGGATGCCAGCTTCCAATACGGCTATCGCGCATTCGGCATGGGTTTTGTTGTAAGTACAGACGCTCGCCCCGTCCATCTTCACGTTTTTGACCAAATCATATACGCTGTCAAACGCCGGGACTTTGGGGAGTTTGTAATGGTCCAGAAATGCCCTCGCTTTTTTTGGCACTATGTCGCACGCCCCCACGATTTCGACGTCGTCAAAAGTGACATATTTGTCCATGTGCGCGTGAGCTATGCCTCCGGTGCCGACTATGCCGATTTTGATTTTTTCGCCCATAATTTTTTCTCCAATCCATAAATAAATTAAAATTTAGAACATCAAATTTTCCCCTTTTGAGTATTATAATTAAATATTATTATCGATTTGTTAATTTTGTAAATATTATTTTGATTTTTTTGAAAAAATTTTTTCGAATTTCGCTTGACAAAACTATTTAAAAATGGTATCATGTTATGGCAGTGGCAAATTTACGGAATATGTGCCGTTAGCTCAATTGGATAGAGCGTCTGGCTACGGACCAGAAGGTTGAGGGTTCAAGTCCTTTACGGCACGCCAAAAAAAGCCCCGATGCATTGTGATACATCGGGGCTTTTTTGTTTTTTTCTATTTTTTTTCGTACTCCATCATATCGTCGCTAAAAGAATCCTGAATGATGAGTTTCCGGCCTGTAATCGAATACTTGAATTCTTTTGGTTCGTCATAGAAATATCCGTCGCCGGGTCCGTCTCCAAGCACATCTTCGTACATGAATGTGAGAACAAGGCTATCGCTTTTGTCTTCATAAATGAAATAGCTTGGGGAATCATAGGTTTCGCCCATGGTCCACATACCAGTCCCGTCTTCGTTGAACTCATAAATATATCCCCAGAAATGTACCCATTTGCCGACAAGCGCGGCGTTTTCTTCGCCAATGTCACTATCGTCGCTGTTGCTGTCGCCGCTTTTGCCTTTTTCATCGCCGCATCCCGCAAGAATTGATGCGCCGAGTATTAAAATTAATAATGCCGCTATTATTTTTTTGATTTTCATTTTTTCCTCCCAAATAAATTTTTAGCGATATTCTTCCATTATACCACTTTTTCCATTTTTGTCAATTGCTTTTGCCGTGTTCCGGATATTTTCCTATATCGACGAATTGTCGGATTTGTGAACAGATTGTTAAACTCTGCGATTTTATCGTGAAAAGAAACAAAACCTCTTGACAATGCATCCGTTTTCCCGTATAATAACAATTGGTCAGGATCTTGCTGGAAAGATTATTATCGGGGTATTGGCGCAGTTGGTAGCGCGCTTGAATGGCATTCAAGAGGCCAGGGGTTCAAATCCCCTATGCTCCACCACCGAAAAAACTCCGGAAAGCCCGCAGTTATCAACGCTGCGGGCTTTCTGCGTTTTCCGAATCGTTATCAAGTTTTATCAAGTTTTATGAATTTTTAGGGATAATTTTGGGGATAATTTTTGCTCTTGCGGGCAGGAATTAATTCCTGCCCGTAAGACCGTATATTTAGAAAAATCATCTGCGTATTTTACGATGATATTGCAGATTACAGATAATTAATATCTTGCGGAAAAATTTCAAAAATATCCGGTATAAAATTTTATACCTGATATTTTTTTAAAACCACTTGACAAAATAGGTCTATTATGATAAACTACATATGAGGTCTATTGCAATCGTCCAAAATTTAGTTATAGCAAAGGGGTAATATTTATGCAGGATTTAAAAATATTCGACGCGGAATATAAGTTTTTAGATATTATATGGAGCATTGAGCCGATAAACTCAACGAAATTGACAAAAATATGCCTTGAGAAATTAGGTTGGAAAAAATCAACTACTTATACTGTCTTAAATAAACTATGCGAAAGGGGAATACTAAAAAACGAAGACGCAACAGTTACAGCACTGATAAACCGCGAACAGGTTCAAAAACATGAGAGCGAAACTCTGCTTGATAAATCGTTTGACGGTTCGCTTCCTGTGTTTTTGGCGGCGTTTCTCAAAGGCAAGAAGATTTCGCAAAAAGAAGCGGAAGAAATAAAGAAAATGATAGAGGAGGCGGCGAAATGAGCAATTTATTTATCACTATATTAAACATGAGCGTGACCGCGAGTTTTGTTGCGGCGTTTGTTATAATTGCGCGGCAACTGCTCAAAAAAGCTCCCAAGATTTTTTCATACGCGCTGTGGGCGGTCGTGTTGTTCAGAATGTTATGCCCGTTTTCGTTCGAGAGCATTGTCAGTATAATACCGGTAAATTCTGAACCGATACCGCAAGATATAGTCACGCAGAAGATTCCGAGAATAGACAGCGGCGTAAATTTCGTTGATAACGCCGTAAATAGTACAACAATAACCGAGCCGCCTATGTTTGAAACGGCTGAAGATAAAATATTGAGGGAATCGGGAGAAGCTGGCACCGGGCTGATACAGGATATAATATATATAAGCTCGTATGTATGGTTAGCCGGAATCATCGCTCTGTTCGGATATGCCGTTATCTCGTATATAAAAATCAAACGCGGTATTTACGCGGCAACACTTGTGAGAGATAATATTTTTGAAACAGACCGCATAAAAACGCCGTTTGTTATCGGATTTATCAAACCGCGTGTATATTTGCCCGCAGGAATCAATGAAACCGAAGCAGATTATATAATCAGGCACGAGCATACGCATATAAAACGCGGCGACCACATCATAAAATTAATTGCGTTTATCGGTCTTACGGTGCATTGGTTTAACCCGCTGATGTGGGCGAGTTATTTTTTAATGACGAAAGATATGGAATTGTCCTGCGATGAGAGCGTGATGAAGCGTTCAAGCGAGGATATACGCACCACTTACTCTAATTTATTGTTATCGCTGTCAGTGAAACAGAGCGGCTTGCCAAACCCGCTTGCGTTCGGCGAGAGCAACGTAAAATCAAGGATTAAAAATGTCTTACAGTATAAAAAGCCTGCATTTTGGATAAGCGTCGTATCGGTTATATTGGTTTTGTCTGTGACTGTCGCGCTCGCGGGCAATCAAATAAATAATGTTGAAAAAACAATTCCCGCACGAACCGATAGTGATGGGGAAATAATAAAACCTAACAGCAGCGATACGCAAGACGGCGTAACTGTTTCCATTGAGTCGGTTCATGGAGGGAATGATACCGTTTTCATAAAACTGAAAATAGAAACCGATGATATTATTTTAGATGATAACTTTGATTATACTTTCCTGACGAAGATAGATTTCAAATCAAATCCCGACGATTTAGACAAAAACCTAATAAATGGCGGAGGAAGCAGCGTACCAGTCGATAAAGAATTATGGACGGAGCATATACGGTATATTGAGATAAAGATGTCAGTACAATATGAATCGGGAGCAAACTTTTCACTCGGTGACGGACAGGAGCGTGTAATGGTGCTTGAATTTTTCGGTTATATAAATGAAAAATACGAGCAGGTTATGTTGGCTGAAAGTGAATGGAGGCTGGCATTTTCTTACAATACCGGCGACAGCGATATTAATGTTATTTTCGCCCCTTTCATGTTTTACGGCAAAAGTATGATGGGAAATAACAGACTGGCGCAAATGACATCAATTAAATTGAATCAATTCGGCATGGTCTGCCGATATACAGCATTTGAAATTCAGGAAGCACTTGATTTCACGGCAGATGTAATTTTAAAAGATAGAACAAGAATAACGCTCATTAAAAAATCATCGGGTTGCGGGATTAATTTAGAGGGTTTTATGATATTTAATACGCCATCGACTCTTGATTTGGATGAAGTCGCATATATTCAAATTGGCGATGAAATTATCGCTGTTGATTTAAATGCGGACTTCGCACCTGCGCCGGCACCTGTTTCTGCCGTTATGCAAGCTGATAATGCAATTAATGATTTTGACCCCGGCAATCTACCTGTTTCTTTTGACGAATATCTTTACAATATACCTCATATTGTCAGCAACATCGGCTTCCCTGTTGCATTCCCCCACTAAAGTAACAGATTCCAGTTTTGTTGTCAACATTTTATGGCAAGCTGTCCGTTTTATCAAGGCATAAATTGTCAACTTTCAAAATTTAAATTTTGTTTACATAAAATTCAAATTTGCGGGATATAATTTGAATTTGGAGGGGGGATTTTCATGAAACTTATCATAAACGAAGACAACAGTCATTTTTACAGCCAAAAACCGGGGAAACCCGCCGAAGCCGAAAATATCCGGGCTTTTATCGACCAGTATGAAAATACCTGCGTCACGGAATTGTTTCTTTGCGTGAACTGCATGCGCGCTTCTTACGACAGCAAAATATTCGATCCCATCTGGAAGGGCTTCGATCCAAACGGCGGCCTCGGCCAGCCGTATTTCGATTCGCTCGGCGAAGAGGAAAGGAAAAACTTTTATCTTTGGCCATATAATGCGAATCTTTTGAACGGGAGCGGCAAAAATGTGTACTGCGATTGGATCGGGATGTGTCGGGAAAGAAAGATTTCCCCGTGGATTTCCATGCGCATGAATGACGTGCATTACGCACACAATGAAAACCACCCGATTCATTCCGAGTTTTGGCGGCACCACCCCGAGCGCAGGAGGGCGGATTACAAATCCGGGGAAGATAACCAACTGGATTTCGGGCGGGAGGACGTCCGGGAATATTCGCTGGCTTTTATCCGCGAGATCGCGGATACATTCGATATGGACGGGCTTGAGCTGGACTGGATGCGCTTCGGGCTTCACTTCAAGCCGGGCTTCGAGCAGCAAGGCGTGGGGATCTTGAACCAGTTCACGCGGGATGTTCGCAAAATATTGGACGCAGCCGAGCAAAAACGCGGACACAAAATAGGTTTGGCGGCGCGCGTGCCGTCCCGCCCGGGAACCGCGCTCGGGCTTGGTTTCGACGCCTGTGCGTGGGCCTGCGAGGATTTAGTCGATTTGCTTATCGTGACGCCGTTTTTTGCGACTGCGGAGACGGATATGCCAATTGAACTGTGGAAGCAGCTGCTGCGCGGGACAAAAACAAAGCTGGCGGCAGGTTTGGAAATATTGATCCAGCCGCATCCAAATACCGAGCGCCTGTTCAACGGAATGGAAACGCTGCGCGGAATGGCGTGGTCGTATCTGAACCGCGGGGCAGACGCGATTTATCTGTTTAACTATATGCACACGGGAAAAGACATAGACGGGATCGCGGAACTATACAGCGAATTCACCGCATTTTCCGATCATTCGGGATATGCCGCGATGTTGAATGAAATCGGCGATATAGAGGCGATGCGCGGAAAAAACAGGCGGCACGTCGTGACATATTCGGATATGTGGGCGCCCGGGGAACCCCGGGGGCATTTGCTCCCGGCGGAATTGAATTCCGGCTGGTCGTCTTTCCGCATCCATATAGGCGAAGCTCCGCCGAAAGATCAAAAGGCTTTCGCCGTTATCGGCATAAAAGCGGAAGACGGCGCAGATGCCTTCGAACTCCGGGTAAACGGGGCAAAATGCGAGAAATCGGATTTTTCGGTACGGATCGAGCCGGTTCCGCCCGAAACCCAGCATTCATATGAAATACCGCCCGGAGCTCTTCACGACGGACACAATCTCGTGGAAATGTGCGGCGGCCGTGGCGATCTTGTATGGGTGGAAATAAATATTTGATTTGGTTGAAGTTGGCGGGGGGAAAATAATGAAATTCATATCTGTATTTTTGATTTTCGCGCTGGTTTTCGTTTCTTTCGCGTTATTCGCATCATGCAGCGCCGAAGGCGGCAAATCAAGCGGAAAGCCCGCGCCCGGTTCGGATGATTCGGAATCTTTGCAAGAAGAAACGGAAGAGCCGGAAAAGCAAATCCTCGACAGCCTGCCGAAAGACCTCGACTTCAAGGGAGCGAAGGCAAATATGATTATCCGCGGCGGCGGCGCCTACGGCAGCGGAGAAAGCGAATTTTACGCCGAAGCGGAAAACGGCGAAATTTTAAACGACGCGGTATACAAACGGAACAGAAAATTGGAGGACAGGCTGAATTTGGATTTGAACGTCATAGTTGGGCCTGACGCCAGGGTTTACGATTCGGCGCTGAACATGATCAGGTCAAGCATACGCGCAGGCGATTATGATTACGACATCGTGACCGGAATGGCGACAAGCTTTACCGCGCTTGCGCTGGAGGGGCTGTTCATGAACCTGCATAGCGTCGATTATCTGGATTTGTCGCAGCCATGGTGGAACCAGAATATTGTCAAAGAGGCGACTATCGGCGGCAATTTAAATCTTCTTGTGGGGGATGCGAGCGTTTCGATGCTGGCGTACAGCATGATTCTTTTCGCGAACAAAAATATAATGGCCGCATATCAGCTGCCCGACATATACCAAGTTATTTTTGAGGGCAAATGGACGCTCGATTATATGTACGGCTACATAAAAGATGTTCATAAAGACGTGAACGGCGACGGGGTGATGGATAAAGAAGATTTGTACGGCTTCACCAGCTCAAAATCCGGCCCGCACCTTGGCGCCTTCATGGAGGCCGCAGGCATAAAAATAACGAAAATCGGCGACGACGGCCTGCCGTATCTTGCAATGGACGCCGAAAGAATGGCCGCGCTTCTCGACAAAGCCTACGACATCATATACAGCAATCCAAGCTCGCGGATCAGCAATGAGCAGGATTACGATATGTATATATTGACCGGCATGATGAAAAACGACCGGGCGCTGCTTGTGCCCGGCGCGATTGCGGACGCGGAGTTTCTCAGAGACATGGAAACGGATTACGGCATAATCCCGTACCCGAAGTACGACGAAAAGCAAGAGGAATATTTTTCGCGCGTCGCGCCCTATTACACCGTTTTTTGCATTCCCGCAAACAGCGTCACGTCGGATATGGCCGGGGCGGTCATGGAAGCGATGGCGTCGGCAAGCCATGCGACCATCATGCCGGCGTATTTTGACGTCATGATGAAAATAAAATTCGCGCGCGACGAGCAAACCGAAAAAATATTGGACATAATTCGCGGCAGCGCGTATATGGACTTTTCGACTCTTTACGATTCAAGCATAAACAGCCCGTGGAATATGTTCTATGATTTGTTGGGCAAGAAATCAACCGATTTTGCCTCATGGTACGAAAAAAACGAGCCGAAAATACAGTCGGGCATAGATAATCTCATCCAGAAAATGGAAGATATGCATTAGTTAGTTATTCCATGGCTTCGACCTGCGCGACCATTTTGTCTATCGCCTGGCTTACTTTGGGTTCGTGCTTTTCGCACCACGAAGCGAAATTGCTGTCTTCCCTGCTGCACAAGCCGGACATTTCGCCCCATATGCCCGCGAAATCGTACGCCGAGCCGGAATCGTACACCGTAGTGGTAAACAATATGTCGAGCATCGCCCCGGATTCTTCGTCGCGGGTGTATTTTCTCTGCAGGGTAATGTCATAATATGCGGGAAGCAGGGTATATCTGCTTTCAGCTGCGAGCGCTTCGAGTATCACGCTCGTCCTTTCGGGATTTGACGAAGTTTTGGGAATTGCTATCATGTATCCCGAATAGGAATTCACGTCAGTGTGATATTTTTCCTGGGCCTCGCTGTATTTGGGAAGCGGCAGTATCCCGAAATCGTCGTCCATGTTCCTGAGCGAATCGAGGACGTACAGGCGCCCCCACATAGTGAGCATTCTGCCTTCGGCGAACGACGCATACATATCCCATTCCGAACCCCACTGGTTTGTGTGGAAATTTGTGACATACTCTTTTCCGTAAAGGACGTCGGCTATTTTGTCCATGACCAAAATGCTCTGCTCCGAACTGAATGTCGGCTGAGGTATGCCGTTATTGTCGTTTTTTGCGAGAAGCCCGCCCCCGCTGACATAGAATGCGTGAAATGTGTCGCTCATGATATAAAGCCCCAACATATCGCCTTTGCCTATCACTCCGTCTCCGTTTAGGTCTCTGGCAAAATCCTTGATGTAGCCGTTGAATTTGTCAAGCGTCCATTTCCCGTCCAAAACCGACTGGTACGGAAGCTCCATGCTGCTGTCTGCCATCAGTTTTTTGTTGAAAAACAAAACGTTGATGGCTTCTTTGTCCAGTATCATTATGTCCCCGGCGAGAAAAAAGTTTTTGCCGACCATTGATATTGCCCTTATTGAGGAATCCCACCATGGTTTGTCCCAATTTACATATGTCAGCTTGCTTGTGTCGAGAAGCAAGTCGGCCGACATGACGCTCGGCGCATTATGGTTGAAAATCATGGCCGCATCATAAAGATCGTCGCCCGCTTTGACCGATTTGTTGAGAGTGTTTTTTTCGTTGGTCGTCGTGACCATTTCGAACTCCACCCCATATTTATCGATTATCACGCTGTTTCTTCTGTATGTGGAATCGTTTATGACTTCCCCGCTTTCTTCTTCCGCAACAAGCTCGCGGGGGAACTGGGTGACTGAACCGGGATGGCTGACCCCGTAGTCAAATGCCAGCCATGTGAATGTATATCCGCCGTAGTTTTCTTCCGGCAAGTCGGGCAGCACGCGCGCATCGGCGATTTCCCCCGTTTCGCTTTTTTCCTCGGGATCCGCGTCGCCGGATTTGGATACCGAATCGCCGTCGCCGTTTTGTTTGTTCGGCTCGCCGCATGATACCGTGAATATTGCGCAAACAATTGCAACCGCAAAAATGAATTTTTTAATCAACATAAATTCCCTCACTATCATTAAATAACCGCAATAACCGTATTATGCAAACTATGCAAGGTGTTGGCACAGTATTCAGTGATGTACATCTTATAACAAGCTGTCCTTTTTATCAAGGCAAAAATTATAAATTTTTTGTGAATATTGTTGACAAATTGGAGAAAAGATGGTACAATGGGCGGCAAAAAGATAATATGAAACAAAAAGATTTTCAGGAGGAAACAAAATGGCCAACAATGCGCATCAAGAATTCCGGAATGCGAAATGGGGCGTATTTTTACATTATCTGGCGGATAAATATATGAGCGAAAACGGTTCCGCAGACGAGTGGAACGCTATTGTTGACAGCTTCGACGTCTCGGACTGCGCGAAACGGCTATATGAAATCGGAGCGGGATATGCGGGCATAACGATAGGGCAAAATTCCGGTTTTTTTTGCGCGCCGAACAGCAAATATTGCGAACTGACCGGAGCCAACAAAATGTCAAACCGCGATTTGGTAAGCGAATTGGCGGATGAATTGAAAAAGTACGGAATTTTGCTCATGGCTTATCTGCCGAGCGGCGCGCCCGACCGCGACATGAATGCGCGCGAAAAATTGAAGTGGGCTTTCGGGTATGACATGGACCTCGTCGCAAAAACCGGAACATGGAAAAGAACGGGGTTGCGTCACGCCGAATTCCAGCTTTATTGGGAGGATATAATAAGGGAATGGTCGCAGAAATGGGGCGAAAAAGTATTTGCGTGGTGGATTGACGGCTGTTATTTCGCGGAAGAAATGTATTTGCACCCCGACAAGCCTAATTTCGAATCCTTTGCGGAGGCTTTGCGTTCCGGAAACAGCAAGGCGCTGATTTGCTTTAATCCCGGCGTTTTCGCGCCCATCAAATCGCTCTCGGATGTTGAGGACTTCACCGCCGGGGAAATTGCTGAAACGTTCCCTTTGCAGATAAGCGAAAGCTCCCAATGCGAAAGGCACGAAAAAGTGGCGGAAGTTTATCACGCTTTCAGCTATTTGGGCTCGCTTTGGGGGCAAGGGGACGCGCCGCGGTTCGGAAATCATTTTGCAATCGGATACACGCAGGAAGTCGTAAAACGCGGCGGGGTTGTCACGTGGGATGTGCCTTGCACTTCAAACGGACATATAAAAGACGGTTTTGTCGAGCAGCTGAAATCTATCGGAACGGCAATGAAAGAAATGCAAAAAACGCAAGGCCGATAAAAAACGGATCATTGATTTTTGTAATTTTTTATCACGGCTTCAAAAATTTTGTTGTAACTCGCTATTACATGCGGAGCGTTTTTTTCGTAATAAGACGCAAAATTTGTTTCTTTGTCTTTCATGAGGTAATAAAGGGAATAAAGAAATGCATTGTCGGTGATAAAATTCATGCCCACATCGTATGTGCAGTTATTGAATATGATGTCGATCATTTCCAGCGATTCGTCGTCTCGGGCGACTTTCGACTTTAGAAGGGTTTCAGTATAGGCGGGAATGCAGCGCTTATAGCTTTCGGCGGAAAGCGCCTCAATTATCGTCGCGGTGCGTTCGGGGTCAGATGCGACATTCGGAATGCACATCAAGCCGTTCCATGAATTGTTCACGTAGTCTTTTTGCCCTTCATCGAATTTCGGGAAAGGGACGATTCCGAAATCAACATCCATAGCCCTCATCTGTTTCGCCGAACTCAACGGTTTCACTACAAACAGCGACCTTCCCGAATCGAAATCCAGGGGCCAGTCGCCGGGGGGCATCAAAAACATAAAAGTCTGATTTCCGCCATAACAAAGGTCGTATACTTTTTCCACAATGTCCGTCATCTTCTGATTGTTCATGGAAACCGTGGGATAAGGATCTCCGGGAAGCTGCGCACAAACTGTCTGATCTGATGCGTACATGAATGACAATAACATCCAATCCAGTTCCATTATAAGCCCGTACTGATCGTTTTCGTCGAATACCCCGTCGCCGTTCAAATCTTTGGAAGTCATTTTGGATATTTCTATAAATTTGTCAAGAGTCCATTTGCCCGATTTCACGAGCCCGTACAAGTCCTCGATGCCATATTCTTTTTGCAATGCCTTGTTGAAAAATATCGCATTTGGTTCGGGGACAATGAAGTCGCTCACCGCATACAAAAGCACGCCGCCGATAGAAAGCGTTTCATTCATGGTCTGATTCCACCACGGCTTTTCAAAATTGAATCCGCTTATGCGGTTAAAATCCAATATCAAACCGGAAGTCGCCATATCCGCCACGCTTGATATGCAATGGGTGAGAACCAGGTCATATATGTCGTCTCCCGATTTTACGGCGCTTGAAACTTTTCTGCCAATATCGCCGTCTTCGGGGACCCAGTTTATTTTCACATTGAAACGTTCTTCGACGTCGCGCTTCCGGCGATATACGGCGCCGTTGAGCACATCGCTTGTTTCGTCTTCGGCATAATACAAACCGGACGTATAATAACGGTGCGTTATGTACAGTATGTCAAAATCATATCCGCCATAGTCCATTTCCGGCAAATCGTCGGAAACGAGAAGCCTTGGATTTAAAGGTTCGGTCGCTTCTTCTATCTCCGCCGCATCTGCAACGGAATTTTTTCCGTCGTCGGCTTGCGGCGTTTTTTCGTTTGCCTCGCCGGCATTGTTGCACGCAGCCGCAACGATAAAAACAAACATGACAATGCATGGCAATATTGTCTTTGTATATTTGCTTTTCATGATTTCCCTCCAAAATCTTGTAACGGTTATGTTTTTCAAAATGGCTTCACAAAGTTTCGAAAAGCGCAAATCTTCTTATCGCCGGAACGCCCTCACATTCGCAAACCGTGAAAACAAATTCGTCGGCTGTGATTGGATCAAAACGTATCAATCGCTTGTGCCCTATGGATTCGCCCCGGGCAAGGACAATAGCCGCATCGTTTGTGCGCGCTTCGAGTTTCCATCGGCGAATTGCCTGTCCATTTTTTATATCTTCCATAACCATGGCGCGGTCAACGCTTTTGCCGGAAGATTTCATGGCCGCCTTGTTTTCCTTCGACAAGCGGCATGTTTCCAAAGCGGCAGTCCCCCATTGCGTTTTCACGGCATCTCCGAATTCTTTGAACCTTGAGATATCGGCGTCGGGAACCAATCCCCTGTCGTCGATTACCATGCCGATCATCAGGTTTGTCCCGCGCCCGATTGTCTTTTCGTAACAGTCCATCAAATGGCTTACGCTGTAAACGTGATGGTCTTCGCCTTTTTTCCAGAACCAACCGCCGCTGTATGATTGGCTGTGATCCCTGATTGTCATATCCGATTCGACGGGAGCCCATATTTCGCCGTCTACTTTTCCCGCACCTTGAAGCGGCGACTGCCCTTCCCCGCCCATTCCATCGCCCGGCTGCTGCATGTCAGTCCAGCCCCAACATGGTTCCGGCGCCACTCCGTCCTCATTCGCGCCCCAACGAACTAAGGACGGGAAACCGTCCGGCCCGCCAAAGCACACCGCCTCAGGCTGATATTTTATGAGCCGCTCCACCAATCTCGGCCCGCCTTTTTCCGGAGGCAACACTCCGCCGTCGAACCAAATTTCAAACATATCGCCGTATTCGCCCCATATTTCATCAATCATTGTTTCAACGGCACGGTTATATTTTTCTTGTTTTTCCGCATTTCCGTAAATTTCGCGCCCGGGATTGTCGACGTTCATATATGCGTTGCATGAAGTGGAATAATATATTCCCGGCAATACATCGTATTTTTTGCATGATTCGATAAAATTCTTCAAAATATCGCCTTTCCCGTCCCGCCACGGAGAAGAAGCTACGCTGTACGGGTATGCTTTGGTAGGCCACAAGGCAAAGCCCGAGCAATGTTTCGCTACGAGAACCGCATATTTTGCGCCCGCATCAGAAGCCGATTTAATCCATTGGTCAGTATCTAATTGAGCGGGATTGAATTTTTCGGCCGGCGGGACATAACCCCAACTTTTTCTGAAATCAAATTCCGGTTCGAATACGATTATGTCATAGTGTATCAAAACCCCCATTTCCGCTTCATGCCATGCCAGATGCTGTTTTGTCGGCAATCTTTTATCCGCATTTTCCATTTTTTTGTTCCTCCCTTAAACTTCAACTACAAATTTGCGCCCAAAAAGTTTCCGGATTTTGTATATTATACCACGTACCCGTTGGAAATTCAAGTTATTTGCGCGAATGCGAAAATAAACTTCGTGTCGAAATCACCAGATTACAAGGAATCGGAAAAAGATGGTCAAACGGGCGGCTTGAAAAGGTCAGAATCACGTAAGATCTCCAAAAGGGGAAAAAAAATAACATCGTTTTCGAGTTTGGTGAGGAAGTCGGCGAAAAACAAATCTCTGCGGATGGCATCAGCCAGAGCATATTTGGTGGCCTGCGGGCTGGCGTCGGCGAGAGACGAATCGGCGAGTGGTAGCAGTTTTGAACAGGTGTAGGACAGAGATATAATATTGATGAGTGACTCAACACCGATTTTTGAGCGGAGTCTGTAGTTGCCGAATGACCAAAAAGTTTTGAGCTCGTAGAACATAACCTCAATATTCCAGCGGAAGGAGTAGAGATACAGTGGAAAGAGCCAAGGTTGGCGGTCATCGCCGTCATGGAGCAGATTTTCGTGGTCGGCGAATAGTGCGTTGAGCGTGTCCGCCGAAACGGTGCTGATGAAAAGCCTGTACGAACCATGGTTGTCGAGGTTGGGGGTGGTGACGGTGACATATACCGTGCGCTTGAACAGATTGGTGAGGACAGTTCTGGCGGCAGTGTAGTAGTCGCCGACAAGCGTGTAGCAGAAATCGTCGTAAATGCCGAGCTTTTTTCCTTTCGTCGGCGGACGACCGCGTTTTCCGGTGCGTTCGGGCAGGTCGAACATGGCGGTGTCGATCCTCGCGTTGGCCACGAGCTCGAGGTTTTCGTATGCCTCGACGGTCTTCAGCACCTCGCCCTTCGGGTACCAGCTGTCGCACAGCAGCACCACCATCGGCATGTCTTTTAGCGCAGCCATCGCCTCGGCTATCATCTCGGACGCTATGGTGAGCTTGTTTTCGTCCGTTCCTCGCATACGAAATCTGACCGGAACGTTCAGATATTTGACGGTGTTTCCTATGGCGACCGGTACACATATGGTCAGAGCCACGAAGCAGTGCCCCTTCAGGTACTCCGAACCATTGTGCCTCGCGTGGTCGTGCATCGTCGAGTGACACTCGAAATGTGTTCCGAATTTCGCCTGTAGTGTGTCATCCAACAGTAGTAGCACTGGCAGTTTCGCCTCTGTTTCCCCTATCAGCCCCACCGCTTTCCTGACCGTCACCGCCGCGA
>WRJC01000024.1 GCA_009782405.1 Oscillospiraceae bacterium | reverse complement strand
ACGCAGAGCATGGAGCATTAGACCCGCAATCAAGACGGGCAGGAGTTTGATTACTCCTGCCCGATCTGTGTTATTTATTCTCGCGGTGCTTTTACCGAGTGCAACCGTTCAACATAAGCGTCATACCATTTTTGACCTGTATCTATATCTGCGCTTGCAAACTCGGTGCTCTCGCCAAGAATATCACAACAGGCAATAGCCATAATCCAACCTTGTAATCCATGCTGATTGCTTTTATCGAATAGGGTAAACATATATTGAAGTGCGTCCCCGCCAAGCGCAACAATTTCATTGTATTCGGATTTATGGTCACGGACGTAATCGTATGGATTAGAAGAAAAAGACGGTGCGGTTATGGTGTCAAGGTTGCGTTGAATAATATCGGCTACAACGGCTACATCGGACGGTGGCGTTGTTTCCCGTGTGATTACTTCCTGCGATTTCGGGAACGTCAATATGCGTTCAACAGTGTACACAAACTCGCCGTTTATAATGGCGAAACTGCCGACGGCTGGAGGGGCAATGGAGTTACGTGCCGGATTGTCATTTTCCGTTACAATAAGTCGCTCGTTTTCGATTGACAAACGATAATCACGAATCCCTCGTGCCGATAATTCGTAAGATTTGCCATTGGCGTAATCATATATAACAACACGGGTATCTACAATTCCCGACCCGAAACTGACCGTAGCGCAAAGTTCGCGCAATCCGTCACCGTTTAAGTCTGCGAGATAGACGTTCCAAACCGGCATACCCCCAAAAAGTTTTTCCGTGCCGTTTTGGTTTGTTGCCGTTACTGTGTATGATGTCCAACTGAACAGAACTCCGGGAAACTCGTCAAGCATTAAATCGCAGGTAGACGTCCACGACAATTCATCATCACCGAAAAAATCAACCCATTTGCACGGCGCAAATGTGCTTTCAACGATAAAATTGTCGTCGTTCGGGTTTTCGCCGTTCGGTTCATGTGTCATCGTAATCGCCGCGTCTCCGCGAATGATAAAACCGTATTCGCACTCATTATCGCCCCAAGTACACAAAATGCCATACCCTTTTATTGTATTCCCCGGTTCATAATCTCCGCTGAATGAACTCAGCGCAGTCGCGTAATTCGGTTCTGGGGTTATTGTAAACGAAGCTGAACGGTTAATTGCCCGGCTAAATACGTTATTCCAAAAACTGAAATGAACATCGTAGGACATACCGATAGCGTTGTATTTGCGGTTGCCGCTTTCATTAAGGATATACTCTGTAACCGTAGTTGAATCGGGTACAATTCCGTCAATCGTTATCGTGATTGTTTCGCCGTTTCTGATATACGGCAGATTTGATGTAGACCTGTAATGCGACATGATTTCCGTAAAATTGTCTAATCTGTCATATATATCTCCGTTCCACTTGTTCAAGCCAACCGTCCAGTCAATAGCATAGTCACCCGCCTTTACCGTAATTTCGGGCGGTTCGTTAGGCGCACTTGCCCTATTCACAGCAAACCCCGCGCTCAACACAGCGACCAACGCCACCGCCGTAATCATAATCACCCGCGATGTTTTCTTGAACTTCAAAACATTTTTCACTCTTTCTTTTATGCCGCCCTCTCCGAAAGCAAGAGGACTGCCGCCGATAATGCGCCGTTCCGTTGCCAACGACAACAGCGACAGCGAATAATCTTTTTTCGTTTCGCCGCCCATTTCTTTTAGTACGCGCTCGTCACAGGACATCTCCATATCCACGCCCATCAGCAGGAACGCCACCCACGCAAACGGGTTAAACCAATGCAGACAAAGCACAAAATACGCCGCGAACTTTACGATATGGTCACGCCGCCGTATATACGTTTGCTCATGCAGGATAATATAGCTTTTTTCATGTTCGGACAAACCAACAGGCAGATAAATCTTCGGATTGAAAACGCCAAGCACAAAAGGCGATTTGATGTTTTTCGCTTCATAGATATTCGCTTCTGAATGTGCCGCCTCGCTCATTTTCCGTTTTAGAGTAACGAAAGAAACCACACCGTAAATGAGCATTACGGCAACGCCGATAATCCAAATCCACGCGCCGATTGCTGTCCATATCTGCAACGGATTTACACTTGCAGCAGGCGTGGCGGCGGGAAGAACGCTACTGACAGCGTTATTAACAAAAGGGATACCGCTATCAATTCGCGGTATGGGTTGCATGGCTATATCGGGCGGTATCGTCTGCGCCTTAAATGGTATCAAGCTGAAAACGCTCTCGATTGAAAACGGGAACAAAAGTCTAAACCCCGCCACCGCCCACAGGAAATAGGAGATTATCTTCGGGGCTTTTTTCAGCGGCAAACGGGCAACGCATATCGCCGCGATTACAAACGCGCCTGTCAAACTCATATTGAAGATAGCGAGAAACAGTTTATCCATTATTGCCGCCCCCCTTCGTGTTCTTCAATCAAACGTTTTAATTCTGCCGCTTGTTCCGTTGTTAGTTTCCCGCCGCCGATAAATGAGGTGATGAACTTCGGCAGCGACCCGCCGAAAGTATCTTCAACATAGCGGCGGCTTTGTCGGGCGATTTGCTCGTCACGGGTAAGCACAACCGAAACATTCGCGTTATTGTTTTTGAATACGCCCTTGTCGCAAAGTTTCTTTAAGACCGTGTAAGTCGTTGACTTCTTCCAGTCCATCTCCTTCTCCGCAAGCGCGACCAAATCGGGCGAGGTCAGCGGCGCGTCCCGCCATATTAACGCCGCGAGTCTTTCCTCTGCGGCGGTTAGCGTTATGTTCTTTGCCATAGTGGTTCCCCCAAACTAAACATTTTAGACTGAATATAGTCTAACACATTTAGACCGTGCTTGTCAATAGTTTTTTTCGCCGTTCATAAAATATTTACATAAGACAGTAACTAATCAAGGGGGAAGTAAAAAAGGACAGGTTGGCGTCGCCAAGCAGAAACGAGGGAATCAAAAATGTTGTAAACTTTTTCACAACATTTCAAAAAGTCCTTGACAAATGGGCTTCGGTCATAACACATTGTTATAAAAAAGTTGAGATATTAAAAATTTTTTGGTGGAAATATTCATAAAAATATGATATAATAAAATAAAAAGGTTGGTGATGGTGTCATGGACGGACAATTTTTGTCCCCCAAAAGCGATATAATTTTCAAGTTGCTGTTCGGCGACGAACGCAGTATAGATATGCTGACGGATTTTCTCAAAGCCGTGCTTCGGCTTCCCGCCGACGAATACGAGGAAGTCATCATCGTTGACCCTCATCTTCTGCGCGAATACGACAGGGATAAACTCGGCATACTTGACGTAAAAGTTAAAACAAAAACGAAAAAAGTAATCGACATAGAAATTCAAGTCGAACCCACGCCGGGATTCAAGGAAAGAATCATTTATTATTCCTCGAAAATGGTAACGGAGCAAATCGGTTCGAGCGAAAAACACCATGAAATTAAGCGCGTCATCAGCATAATCATTACGAATTATGAGCTGATAAAAAAAAGCCCGAAATATCATCACCGCTTTGTTTTGTACGACCCTGAAAACGGCGTAGAATTTACCGACCTTATCGAAGTGAATACATTGGAATTACAAAAAATCCCCGAAGCCGAGGACGGCACGGAACTATGGAACTGGCTGAAATTTTTATCCGCAGAACGGAAGGAGGATTTAGAAATGATAGCCGAGAGAAGCCCGCAAGTGAAAAAAGCGGTTGTCCGTTTGATGGAATTATCAAACGACGAACGGATGCGCCTGCTATACGAATCCCGCCAAAAGATGGAGTGGGATATTCAATCGCGCGAACGCGGGGCAATAAAAACGAGAGAACATGAAATAGCGAAAAATCTTTTATCAATGGATATGCCCATTGATAAAATCGTTACAGCGACTGGATTAACCCGTGAAGAAATAGAGGAATTACAAACAGCTGACTGAGTTTTCATTTTGCCTTTATTTCAGGATTGACTCTGATGTGCATGCCGCTTGAACGTGTATCTGGCATATATATTACCTCTTTTAATATCATACACGAAACAGCCGCAATTGTCAAAAAAAAATTGTTCCTCGCTCGTTCCCCGTTCGCAATACCCCGCTGCTTGCGCGGATTCATTTAATTTAGTCAAGCGCCATCTCCATACACCGCTTGCGCCACAACCGCTCATAATCCTTATGAGGCACAATGCGCCCTGCGAGCAGGGCCGGGTTTCGAATCCCTTCTTCCCCGCACCATTTCACATCCATCGCGTAGGCGCGCATATCAAGCTCGTCCTCGTCCCAATACGCCGGAACGCTGTCCCATCCGGCGAGGTGGGCGGCGACAGCGCGGGTATGCCCGTCGGTCATCAGGGTTTTCCCGTCAAGCCGCTTGACCGGGATCGGGTCGAACCTCTCCGCGTTGTCCGGGTCGAACCATTCCCTGACAAGCCGCAGCTTGCCCTCGCTTATGTATAGCTGGCTCGGCTGCAGGCCGGCAATCGGAATCATGAACCGTTTCTCTGCCGGAACCCTGACACGGCGGCGCTCGATGAACTCCCGCCGGGTAAGGCGGTAATGGTATTGCCATTGGCCTTTTTGCGGCTGCGGTTCCAGCGGCTCTTGCAAAACCCGCACAAAGCCGTGTTTTTCCCACATACGGCGGGAGCGGACGTTGTAATCCTCGCAAAAGCAATGCAGAGCGTCCACATACTCGCCGCAGAACGCGAAATCGATCATCATGCCGATGAACTGCGTGCCGATGCCTTTGTTCCAGTACGCTTTCTCGCCGATGGACATATCGATCCGGCGCACATCAAGGTTTTCGGGGTACATGGCGATAACGCCCGGCAGATTCATTTTTTGAAGCCAGCACTCGCCGATCGGAACTCCGTCCGCTTCAATCAAAAAATATAATATTTTTTCTTTATCTCCGCCGTATATCTGATGCACCGTGTCCGGGCCGTAAGATAAATCTGTTTCGTTCGTGCCGCCCTCCGTCCAGTAAAGCACTTCCGGGTCGGCGCACCATTTGTACAGCAGCGGCAGATGGTCGTCGCACAGCGGGCGCAGGACGATATCAATGTCATTGCCGCCGTAGAGGGTAACATCGTGGGTTTTTATTATGCTCATTATGATCGCACTTTCCTTTCAGCGATAAATTTTAAATTTTCAACATAATCCCAACCGCTGTTTTTGCGGGATAAACCAATCGGCTGCGATTATCTCATTAACCGCTTCTTCCGTTATCCCGTTATTTGTCGCGGCAGTCCTGCATTTGCCAAAAATATTCCTGTTGCGTTCTTTTAACAGGGCGCGTTCGCCGTCAGTCATTTCAGGCAATGTCTTTGAAACACTGTCGCGGTATTTCGGGACGGTATCGAAATAACACGGCAAAAAACAGCCATACGACGCGGCTTGTTTGCCTTGAGCTTTTTTATCGGAAAGCCCGTATTCGTAATCGTCATGCGCGTTCAAGTCGATAAACTGAAAGCCGATTGTTTCATCATAAAAGAAATTGTCTTTGCCCGCAAAATCCACTATAATGCCCGCGTCAACGATTTTGATTATATCCGCAATATATTTATCAAAATGTTTTTGCGGCGCGTTTGCCAGCAATTCGACACGCTCTAAAACGTAATCTTTGCTGTTTGATTTGTCCCTGTCGTACAGCTCTGCGCCCTTGGCTCTCGGCTGAATGATATAGCCGTCGCCGCCGTCGCTTTGGAATGCCAGAATGGGAACGGCATTGACGCCTTTTGTTTGCAATTCAAAGAGCGTCCCGGCTAACCTTTCGAGATGTTTTAAGTCCGGATCCGGTGTGGTTACATTGCGAAAGTTCATGTTTTGCATTGCAAGAACAGCATATTCGTCAAACAGGAATACTTTCGTATTCTGGAATCCGTTATCGCCGCTCTTTTCGTTTGTCATGTTTTTTGTCGCTTCTATCATTTGTTGTACGATTTCGCGATCTATGCCAAAGTATTTTTCAATTATCATTGGGGTTCCTCCTCTGTTAGATTTTTTATATTGTATATCTGTTCAAAATCTGCTTCCTGCTTTTTATCATAGACTTCAAATCCGGCAAAAAAACTTTCTTCATCCTCGAAATAGTCAAAATTAAGATGAGGCAATCCCAAAGAATAACCAAACGATAAAGCGGATTTTATCATATAATTGCAATTTGTGCTGTTTGACCATATCATCAAATAACCTCCGTGAGTGACATCAATTTGTATGTATGTGCCGTCCGGCAACAAAATTGCGGGAGCGAATCTGTCGTCGGTAGAGGGTTTTTCGTTATAAACCTCCCACATATGCCTTGAACATAATTGCCCTTTCCCGAAAATATATTTTTTTTCTTTTATCGCCGAGAACGGAATTTTATCAATATCTATATATTCAAATTTGTAATCTTTATATGGTTCCGTCAGCATTTTCAAACTATGGCTTTTCCGTTCGTCTTTAAATCCGCACTTCCTGTAAAATATATCCGCGTTTTCGTCCATATCGGGAATTGTGACGATTAATTCGCAGTTGTTTTTCTTTGCGTATTCTATTCCGTCGGCAATCATAATCCGTCCGATGCCTTTTCGCTGATAATCCTTGTCTATTTGCAGCATACCGAGATATACGAATTTCCTGTCAGGTTCGTCCGAGACAATCCATTCGCCGTGTCCGACGATTTTTCCGTCAAATTCCGCGACCTGAATATAAAATCCGCGTTCAAGGCGTTTTGTAATCCACGCAGTACATTCTTCGATATTACCCCACGGGTCTGTGCAATCACGGTGTATATTGGCTATGCCTTTTAGGTCCGATTCCGATGCTGTCATTTCTCTGATTTTTATGTTATCCATTTTCTTTTCCCTCCATATCATATCAATTTGTCCTTCGCCGCCCCGCGATGTGAATCCGGCGTTTGTATAAATACATATCGCGGTGGTATTTTCAACGTCGGCATGAAGGAATGCCCGTTTTGCTCCATGTTCAACGCCATATTGCAACGTTTGCAAAAGCAGATTTTTGCCTATGCCGCGTCCTTGAAAATCGGGATGTACCGCCAACATTCTAACCCATACAACCGCGCCTTTTTCGCTGTCATGGGCATAAGTCGCCGTGCAGGAAATCCCCACGATTCTGTTGTTTATCCTGCGGACAAGAACAACGGAATTATTCATACCGTCCTCGCCGCGAAGCCAATCGGCAAACCATTCCGGGGGTTCTCCCTCAAATCCGCGGCTCTGTCCCCGGCACGCAACGCTTATTTCCGAAGCAATACCGCAATCTTCTTCACGCAGAAAATCGAAACCACCATACGCAGAACCGGGCGATGTAAGCTTATCAATCCAATAGTCATGATATTGTGCGTATACGGTGAATCCGTGTGAACGAAAATCTTTTTTCCATATATCGGGAACGAACGACACGATTAATGAAGAGTGGTTTATTGTTTGTTCGGCGATCATATTTTCTATGCCTGATGCTTCTATTGTTTCTTTTATTTCATCAAATTCAATTTTATTCACTTAGACAATCCTCCTCCGTTAAAACTTTTTCATACTCATACCGATATTGATAATATCCTAATTTTTTATGCAACCCTTGCGATTTGATATTTTCGCAGCCTGTACCTGAACGTATTGCTTTCGCTCCGTTTTGTTTCGCGGATTTTTCAGCGTAATCCATCAGATAAGTTGCGATTCCCATTTTACGGTATGTTTCCTCTACATATATGTCCTGCACGTCTGCCCAGGTAAAATACGAATCCTCATCAGCGTGAAACGCAACCCACAAATAACCGACGTTTTCGCCCGATTCTGTTTTGATAATTTCGGCGATAGTCCGTTCATCTTTCATGCTATCAGTCAGCGCGGACAAAAAACCATTTTGTTGACTTGCCCACGAAAACCAATTCGCCCGATATTTTTCATAAGAAAGTTTCCTCGTCCATGGAGTATCACACTCGTAATTTACTCGGCAGTGCCGTTCAAAAATATATTCTTTGTCTTTTTCGAGGTCGATTTTAACGTGACGCAGATTATTATGTGTTATGTCATACCGCTCCATCTCATCCGCGATAACCCATTCGTGCATAC
Organism: Oscillospiraceae bacterium; assembly: GCA_009782405.1. Next base: position 37,892 of record WRJC01000024.1, on the reverse strand, counting down.
ATCCCTGCCGCTGACCTTGTTTGTATATCCCCGTCCATGTTGGAGTGTCGAATATTTCAATCAGTTTCGCGCCGATTTTTTCGCATACACGTCGGGACGGAAGATTACTTATATCGGTGTTTATCAGGATACGCTTGAAACCGCAACGCCGCAGGAATGGTTTTATCGCCAATAATGCTTTAGTCACATAACCACGGTTGCGGTTCTTTTCGTCATCGATCATATATCCGATTTGACCGTCATGATAACAGCGTATCGAATAATACATTTTTACGTCTATCCACCCGACCCATTCTCCGTCGGCTTTTATACAAAAATGGTATTTGGGACCTCTCCCGTCGTTTGGAAATTCCAATGCTATGTTGTCGTTGTAAACTTCGACGTTTTCATAGCGGTAAACAGGCGTTTGAAGATGAAACAGATCTAAAGCCGGACTGTATCGCTCTTTTTCAACGGTTCTTTTCACAGCTTCGATAATTAATAACCCGTCTCCGCTCTGCCATGATTTTACTTCACGGTCGCTGTATTCGCCTTTTATCTCAAACCCGCACTCTTTAAAAGCCGCAAGCCATTCTTCGCGGGTATAACTCTGTAAATAGAATGAATGCTCGAAACTCTCGATATCGCCGTTTTCATCTTCAACATAAAAAACCTGTGAAATATAATTGCGAGCTGTATCTGCATCTACGCGACCCTCGCTTGTTTTCCATACTTTCAAACCGGGATAGGGTTGGTTTTCCGGCATGAATGTTTGAAGCGGATAACTATTGGATTCAGTCGGAGGCAGCGAGGTTTCAATAACAAATCCTCCGCCATCACGCAGATGCTGATTTATACACACGAATGCTTTTTTTATTTCCTCAATATCGTGTATATGTCCGAAATCCATACTGTAACAGAAGTCGGCAGGTTCAATATCAAACCTGAAATCCCTTACATCACCTTCGAACAAATTTAAATTTTTTATATTTCCGTAATGATTTTTTCCTTCTGTTATCATTTCCGGCGTAATATCAAACGCAGTCACGTTTAAACCGCGTTCCGCCATATATGCGCCTGCGCCTCCCCATGCGCACATGGGAATCAAAATATTTTTGCCGTATGTTTTTGCGTAGTTATACCAGTAGTCATATTCAGGGGTTGGATCATGGTCGAGTTTTGCCCAATCCCAGTATTGCGCGTGTTTTGCATAGTTTCCAATTTCGTTTTTCATAAAATATAATTCCTCCAAATAATAATAAAAATAGCGATAAGACAATCATTTTGTTTTGCAAAATTTACGCCTTATCGCTTGAATGATGCGATGTTCATTCCATACAAAAAGGCTACGGACGAAACGCCCGCAGCCTGTAACTTAATCTATACTCTCTGTTCAATCGGCAAATGGTAACATTTTAAAAGCATAGCCATAACTACGCATATTACGCCATATTACCGACGAACCTCGGAAGATCATTTCTCCCTGATTAAGCTCCGTACAACGTCTCGCCATTATCCGTTTGAACGGAGCAAACCATTTTATGGGACTTCAAAACGCCTGAAACAAACATAGCAAGCCCTCCTGTAAAATCCATTATATCATATCGCAGACAAAAAATCAAGCATAATTTTCATGTTTTTTTCGCAAATTTTTGTTGAATTATTCATAGCCGTGTGGTATAATATATGGAATTTATTGGAATATAATATAGCGGGAAATTTTGTAAAAATGAGGGCGATTATGAAGAGGCCAAAAATGATAATATTCGATTACGGCCACACTCTGCTCTGCGAGCCGGGTTTTGATTTGCTGCGCGGGGAGGAAGCGTTGTTTGAGTATGTAAAGAGCAACAAAAACGGCCTGACGCCAAAGCAGGCCTGCGACTTTTCGCAAGAGTTGTTCGAGAGGATCGGCGTCGTTCGGGAATTGGGCCTGGAGCTCCACGAATGGCAGTTCCAAAGGTTTTTGTACGAATACCTTGAAATAGAGCTTTCGGTTTCGCTGCCCGAAGCGGAAAGGATATTTTGGGACCATGCATCCGCAGGCGCAATGATGCCGAACGCGGATAGGGTAATTGATTACATTAACGCGAATGGCATCCGAAGCGGGGTCATAAGCAACATCGGTTTTTCGGGCGCGGCTTTGACCGAACGCATAAACCGGCTTTTGCCGCATAACAAATTCGAGTTTATCATCGCATCGAGCGAATATATGTTCCGAAAGCCAAACCCGATGCTGTTTGAGCTCGCTTTGAAAAAGGCGGGGCTCGATGCCGGGGATGCTTGGTTCTGCGGGGACAATATCAAAGCGGATGTGGAAGGCTCGGCGGCGGTCGGCATATTTCCGGTTTGGTACGAAGATGAAACGATGGAAAACCCATGGCGAAAACAGAGCAAAAATGCTGTCCCCGATTGCGGCCACTTGCATATTCAAGATTGGCTTGAATTGATTGAGGTTTTGGAAAAGTTGAATTAAACAACAAAATCTATCGTTTCATTCACAAAAAATTAACTCATGCTATTACCGTGAGATATTTCCATAAAACACTTGATATTTTTATTGATTTGCTGTATAATGCTTGTTTACGAGGTGAATTGCTGTGATTAAAATAAAAGATATTCCGGCGTTAGCTGAAAGTGATGATTTCACACTTGTTTTTTGTACATTCCTTGATGATTTCAAACGGAGCAAAAATAAATCAGAACTCATCTCAGAAAAACCTGAAAAAGGAATTTTGAAAAACAAAGAATATTGTATGCTCGCCTGTGCCGCGCATAAATTGGCGAATGACAGCGGAATCACGCCGCCCGAATGGATTTATGATGAAACATTCAAGTTGAAAAACCCTGCTTATGCTTTCGACACAAAAAATAAAGAGTATCAAATATATTTAAAAGAAACGTCGCCTGAAGAATATAGCCAGCGAAATCTATTTTACGGCGGAAATGTTCTGCAGAGGGTATAACAATGAAAATAAAATTTACCAAAAGAGATATGCTGAAATATCTTGAAAAAATAAATGAAAAGTTAGAACAGCGCGAAAAAGTCGGCGAAATTATTTTGTGCGGCGGAGCGGCGTTGACATTGGTTTACGAAGCACGAAATTCTACACGCGATATAGATGCAATTTTCAGACCTAAAGAGGATTTAAAGATAATAATCGATGAGATAGGTTGCGAAAATAATTTAGACACTCAATGGCTCAACGATGATGTGGTGATGTTCACGGAAGAGTTTAAACACCTTTCTTCTTCGGAGTATATGAAATTTAGCAATCTTACGGTCAGCGTTTTGGACGCGGAGAGTCTACTCGCAATGAAACTTGTTTCGGCGCGGGCTGACACTTACGATTTGACCGACGCGATAATTCTTATGAAACATCTGAATCTAAAAAAAATCGACGAAGTTTACAAAATACTGAAAAAATACGAATTTCCGTTGCACCCTACGGCGTTGAGCGAAAGTATGCGTTTTGCTGAACAAGCTTTCGACGATTATATAAAAGATATTTCGAAATAAGAAAAAATATTTAACACACGAGTGGCAGTCTTTTACGGACGGCCATTTTTATTTGAGAGAGAACGTGTATAATTTGCTCGAAAATAATTCGCATATAATCGAGTTTCAAACTTCCAAACCGAGCGGGTGATAGTAGGGAATGCCCGTGGGCGGCGCTCCCTACTTTTTTATTTTTTTGTATTGACTTTTTTGGTTTAATGATATATAATCAAACTTACGAGTTGCAAACTTGTAAGTTTGATTGTTTTGAGGTGATAAATTATGTTCATTGGCAGAAATATAGAATTAAAAAAACTGAATGAAATGTACGAAAGCGGTAAATTCGAGTGCGCTATTATTTATGGGCGGCGGCGCGTCGGGAAAACCACTCTCATAAAGGAATTTATCAAGGATAAAAAATCAATCTATTTTCTTGCCCGCGAGGCAGACGGGTCGGCAAATCTCAACGGATTCAGCAGCGATGTTTATTCCGTTGCCGCGAAAGAACTGGCTAAAAACGCCTTCTTTTCCAATTGGGAAAGCGCTTTTGATTATATCCATCAAATATCTAAGGACAAAAGAATCGTACTGGTTATAGACGAATACCCGTTTCTTGCGGGAGGCTATCGCCCGATTTCCTCTATTTTGCAGGCGCATATAGATGAGCAATTTATAGACAGCAAATTGTTTTTGATACTTTGCGGGTCAAGCATGAGCTTCATGGAGCATCAGGTTCTCGGGTATAAAAGCCCGCTTTACGGCAGGCGGACGGCGCAGTTTAAAATACTGCCGTTCGGTTTTTTTGAATCGCTGCCATTTTACAGTGGCTTTGATTTTGTTGATAAAGCGGTGCTGTATGGCATGACCGGCGGCATACCGGAATATTTAAATAAAATTGACGCGAACAAATCGTTATCGGAAAACATAGTTGATTTATTTTTGACATCATCCGGGCTTTTGTTCGAAGAGCCTTCGAATCTGTTGAAACAGGAATTGCGCGAGCCGGCCACTTACAACAGCATCATAGAGGCTATCGCAAGCGGAGCCTCGCGGCTAAATGAGATTGCCACAAAATGTGGGACGGAGAGTAACAAGTGCGCTAAATATCTTAAATCATTGATTTCGCTTGGCATCGTGAAAAAAGAATTGCCCATCGCCGATACATCATCAAAAAAAAGCATTTATCTTTTAGAGGATATGATGTTTAGATTTTGGTATCGCTTTGTCTTTACCAATATGAGCGGCATTGTGTCGGGTTTGGGCGAGGCTATATTTGATTATGAAGTCAAAGAAGAACTCCCCGCGTATATGGGGCTTGTCTTTGAGGAAATATGCAAGCAATATTTGTTGGAAGAAGCCAAAAAAAACAATCTGCCGTTTCTGCCCGGAAAAATCGGCAGATGGTGGGGGAATAATCCGCGCGAAAAACGGCAGGAGGAAATCGATATTCTCACTTGCCGCAAGGACAATGCCCTTTTTGGCGAGTGCAAGTGGACAAATGCACCGACGGATGTAGATGTGTTGGCTGCGCTGATAAAAAAATCAGAGTTGTTTAGTTATAAAAACAAATGGTTTTGGCTATTTTCCAAAACGGGATTTACGGATAGGCTCGCTGCCGAAGCTGGCAGGCACACGAATGTCCGGCTTGTGCGGTTCGAGGATATGTTTTGAAGCGTGATCCTGACGGATCCCAAACGCGGCCTCATCCGTAAATTAGAGTGAGCCAAATACATAATTATCAAGTTCTTCCAGTACCCCTTCATCGCCGGTAAGATGAAATGGTTCATAACTTATTTGCAAGAACTCTAAGATGATCAGCGAATTCAAATTGTTGTCGGAAAGGATCATATAATGAAAATATTTAAGAATCTCAAATTTCTATTAAGCCGTGCATGGGAAACAAGCAAAAGTTATTTTTTGATTATGGTGGTGGCAACCGTTTTCCGCTCTGTTCTGCCGCTCATAAATATAATAGGTTTGGGAACTGTCATAAACGCGCTTGTCACGGGTGAACCGTATAATCAAGTGACAAAAATAATTATTATCTATTTGTCTGTCAATCTTGGCATTACAGTTATAAAAGAGATTTTACAGTTTATCGAAACTTACAAAATGCGCGTGAATACAAATGCCGCTCAATTTGTGTGGTGCAAAGATATTGTCGATTTGAATTATCATTACGCCCAAGACGGAACTATCATGAATCTGCGGAAAAAATCAATGTTAGCTTCTCCCGCGTTTTATTTAGGCAATATAGTTGCTTTTTTAAATTATTTTATGCAATTCGCGGGGATAATCTCAATATTTTCGATATTAAGCCCGCTTTTTATACTTATGATTGCCGCCACTTCTACGGTTTCAATTATTCTCGTATTCAAAACGCAAAAAAATGATTTTGATTTTCAAAATGAAAAAGTCGAAGATGACAGAAAAATAGATTATCTTTATAAGGTGATGACGGGATATAATTTCGCAAAAGAAGTAAGAATAAATAATGCGGAAAATTATATCGCTGATAAATACGCGGGGATATTGCGGACGCAAATAAATAAATTAAAAGCGTTATACAGAAAGTCTATAAAAATAAACTTGGTCAGCACAGTTATTACAATTGCGCAAACAGCCATAATGTATTTCTATTTTTCTTATCAGGTATATGCAGACGATATAACCGTAGCGGAATATACGGTGCTTTTAAGCGCAACAACCTTGCTAACATCAATATTGCTCGGATTTTTCGGCGATGTTGCGCGGCTTGGCAGGGTTTTTAAAGCGATTGATTTCTACCGCGAATATAAAAATTTAATGGATACGCAAAGCGGCATAACGGCAAGCAATAATTTGAACGAAAAACATATTGATTTTTCAAACGCGATAATAAAATTTGAAAATGTGTCGTTTACATATCCGAAAACCGATAAAGTCATTTTAAAAAATATAAATGCCGAGATAAAAAAGGGTGAAAAAATCGGCATAGTGGGATTAAACGGCTCAGGAAAAACTACATTCATTAAACTTCTCACGCGCATATACGACCCCACAGACGGGCGGATAACGATAAATGGCGTTGACATAAAGAACATTCCGCATAATCAATACATAAAACATATCGGAATCGTGTTGCAGGATTTTATGTTGTTCGCTTATTCGGTAAAAGAAAATGTTTTGCTTGATACAGATTATGACGAAACTAAATTTACGGCAAGCATAAATAAAAGCGGATTGAAAGAAAAAATTGCCGGTTTGAAAAACGGAATTGATACTTCCGTATATAAAACATTAGACGAAAACGGCGTAGAATTTTCCGGCGGCGAGGGGCAGAAATTAGCGTTGGCGCGGGCGATATACAAAGACGCTGAAACGCTCATATTGGACGAGCCGACAAGTGCGCTGGACCCTATTGCGGAATATGAATTGTTTTCAAAACTAAATGACATTTCCGAAAATAAAGCCACTATTTTTATATCTCACAGGTTATCAAGCACGAAATTTTGCGATAAAATTATTGTATTTTCGGACGGGAACATCATAGAGTGCGGAAGCCATGAGGAACTGATAAAACAAAACGCTTTTTACGCTGATTTATTCAACGCCCAAGCCCGTTATTACAGAGAAAAGGGGGTTTCGGTCAATGAATAAATTTTTATCTAAACTCGCCGCTCCTTTGGAGATAATCAAGATAATAGCAAAGCATGAGCCGCTTTATTTATTTTACGCCCTGCCGCAGATTGTTTTAAATGCTTTCCTGCCGCTTTTGTATGTATATTTCCCGAAATTAATTATAGAACATTTGACAAGCAAAAACCCTTATAGCGATGTAATCAAGACTATAACAATATACGGCTGTATTTTGTTGTTCATAAACATCACAAACGTATTTTTGAAAAATAAAAGCGGTATGCGCTCAATAACTTTTTCCTCGAAATTGAGAAATGAAATAGGAAAAATCTCAATGCGTTTGGAACTCAAAGACATTGAAAGCCCACAAGCGCAGGATATTATGCAAATGGCAAACAAAGCCGCAGATTTGACGGGCGCAATGGGGCTTGTGCAAAATATCGTTTCAAATATTATAACTATTTTAGGATTGGTTTATATAATCGTTTGGCTCGATTGGCTGTTTATATTGCTTGTCGCTGTAACGTTGACTATTAAAATTATCTTTGTGCGATTTGAATTTATCCACGTAAAAAAAATAAATAAATTCCTTGCGGAAAATGACAGGCACGGCAGTTATTTGTATAATATAGCATATAGCGAGGGTGGAGCAAAAGAAATCCGTTTAAACAGCCTGCAAAAATGGTATATGGATAAAACCAAGACTTACAGAAATACAATGGTCAATACGCAATTAGGAAGTTTTCGGCGTTATTCTGTACATCAAATTATCATGGCGGTTCTTTTCGCCCTGCAATCGTTTGTGATTTTATGGTTACTTGCAGGAAGATATATCGACGGCGTTGTATCAATTGCCGATTTTACGATGTATTTTTCGGCGGTAACGGCACTCACAGAATGTTTGTCATCAATAACGGAACAATTGGGAAATTACAATCAGCAGATTTTAAATGTGTTTTATTACAAAAAGTTTATGGATATGATAAACTTTGAAAATAATAAAAATACTGTTGATACGCCAGAATTTATAATACCGGACAAAATTGAATTTATCTTTCAAGAAGTTTCTTTTGCTTATCCAAATACCGATAAACAAATTCTTGATAATGTAAATATAAAAATAACGGACAAAGAAAAACTTGTGATAGTCGGCATGAATGGTGCGGGTAAAAGCACTTTTATAAAACTGCTGTGTAAATTTTACCGCCCGGCAAGCGGTAAAATTACGCTTAACGGCGTTGATATATGGGATATGCCAAACGAAGAATATTATAAAATAATCTCCGCCGTATTTCAAGATTTCGCAAATTTATCTTTTACGCTCAAAGAAAATATTGCAATGAATGATAATGGCGATATGGATAAAATCGCTGAAATAATTGACGGCGTGGGATTGAAAGAACGCATTGATGAACTTTCCAACGGTTACGAAACATATTTGACAAAAAGTTTCGATTCGGGCGGCATAGAATTTTCGGGCGGTCAAGCACAGAAAATAGCTATTGCCCGCGCCGTTTATAAAAATACTCCTATGTTGATTTTAGACGAACCAACGGCAAACCTCGACCCGAAAGCCGAGGGCGAAATTTACACGGATTTTTTCAATATGGCGAAAAACAAAACGACTATCTTTATTTCTCACCGCCTTGCCGTTTCAACTATTGCTGATAACATCGCCGTGTTCTCTGACGGCAAAATAGCGGAATACGGTTCTCATAATGAATTGATGAAACAAAACGGGATATATGCAGAAATGTATCGCAAACAAAGTCAACAATATACCGAAGAAAAAGTGATATTTTAGAAATCGATCTCTTTTCTTGGCAAGCACGGCAAATGGTTTGATGAGCTTTTAGAAAATCAGATGAAATAATTGTTGACAAAACGCACCTGATAGGTTATAATAACAATATATAGGGTTATATTGGCAATAAAAATAAACCCAAAATCGATAGGAGGCCTTGTTATGGCTCAAACAACATTTAGTGTCCGGATGGATTCCGATGTAAAAAAACAGTTTGACGACTTTTGCTCCAAAGTCGGTATGAATTCCACAATTGCTTTTAATATGTTTGCCCGTGCCGTCCTACGCGAAAGGCGTCTGCCTTTTGATGTTACAACGGAATCCGACCCATTTTACAGCGAAAGCAATCTAGCCCATCTTCGCCGCGGCGTTGCCGCTCTCAATGCAGGGAGAGGAATCGAGCGTGATATAATCGAGGTAGGCGAATGAAGCTTGTTTGGTTCGATGAAGCTTGGGATGACTATGTTTATTGGCAAACGCAGGACAAAAAAACCATTAAACGAATCAACGAACTTATTAAAGATTGCAAACGCAACGGATATTCCGGTATAGGAAAGCCGGAGCCGCTGAAGGGTGAGTTCAGCGGTTTTTGGAGCAGGCGTATTGACGAAGTAAACCGTTTTGTGTACCGAATTAAGGATGGAAATCTTGAAGTCCTGTCCTGCAAGGGGCACTATGTATCGATGCTGGATTTATAATGGGGCGGCCAAAAAAACACAATCGCAACAGCAAAAAGATAAAATCAAAAAATTATGAAAACACGCCCGACACATACGAAGAAAAAATTTATTTTTTTCTTACGGGAATCCATATTTCGCCGATGACGTGGCCAGCCATGCCGTAGTACATCTCAAACCCCGGCCCCTCGACCTGCTCGTATCCAGATGTCGGAAACCATTCTGAATAAATCCGTTTCCATAGTATCTGCATTTCACATTGCGGTTCCGGAAAAATGGCCCATGTCAACGCAGGCACGGAAAGTTTCGCGAATTCCTGTGGAACTTCGACTCCCTTGGGCAAATGGTAGCAGATCATATACTTGAAAGCAGTGTCTGTATGGTCGAATACGGCTGAATGCAGCGTGGTATCGTGAAAGCGCCCCAAAAATTCATTTATGCGGTCAGGGATCAAGTCATCGTCGCATTTTTTGAGAAATTGCGGGACTTCCGCAAAAGCCTTGTCCTGTTCTCTGCTGATTTCCCCATAGAACCCAAACATTTCAAAGGCTTCCCTTGATTCGATTCGATAGTTCATTTCGGTATCTCCTTTCATTGAGATCCGGAAAGTCATTTTTGGATAGGCTTTGAGCGAAACGCCCATTCCGCGCACAGATGCTGGCATTACTCCGTGAAGGCTTTTGAACGCCCGCGTGAACGCATCCGGCGATTCATACCCGTATTTCATGGCTATGTCGATCACTTTTGCGTCTGTCGCCTGCAATTCAAACGCGGCAAGCGTCAGCCTCCGGCGGCGAATATATTCCGATAACGTCACGCCGGTGATAAACGGGAACATACGCTGAAAATGATACGTGGAACAGCAAGCGAGCTGCGCTATTTTGTCATACGAGATATTGTCCGCCAGATTTGATTCGATATAATCCATGGCGTCATTCATTCTGTCAAGCCAATCCATAAAAATCCCTTCCTTCGAGATAGATCATATCACGAATGCGAATTGCCTGCCCTGCATTTGTTGCACAAAAAAGTCGGTGGATTTACGTATAAAATAAAACCAACTGTTATATAAATATCACATTTTGAACAAAACTTCAACGCTGAATTTGTAAAGATTTCCGATGCGCCGAAAGAACGTTTTTTCTTTCAAAATTTTTTTATGTGGTTGCCCTAAAAAAATAAAAAACCTATTGATTTTTGCAAATTTTTGTGATATAATGCTTCTATCCTCGTGACGGGGACGCAGAAAGGAAACCTACTTATGCCACATCGACCCATGGGCGCCGCCACTACCACTACCATGACGAGTTAGCGTCTTGTTGTCAGGTTCACCCCACGAAACCTTGCGGGCTTCGCAGGGAACCCCGAATCCGCCGACGACAAGTGTTAGCTCCAAAAGTCGTCGGTGGGTGATTCAAGATGGTTTTTTTGCACCTTGCCGACGTTATTATCGGCAAGGCGTTTTTGTTTTTGCAACATTATTTTTAAAAGGAGGGCATATTTATGCCAAATTACAAAAACAACCTCATGGAACTGCTAAAAGAGGCCGTCGCCGAGCTGTATTCGGGGGCTTTGGTTTTCCATGAACTCACAGAGAGCGGGTTTTATTGCGACTTCGATTTATCGGAGCCGCTGAACCCCGAAAAAGCGGGCGCGATAACGGGCAGGCTTTCAGGCAAGAGCATTCCGTGCGCCTACGAAATATCCGGCTTTTCCGGCGCATACCTTGACGGCGACGCAAGCAAAAAAATGCTGCAGCGGATTTACGTCGCCGCTTTTGAAACGCAGCAGGAATTGCAGGATCACCGTGATACGCTGTCAAAAGCGGCGGAGCACGACCACAAAAGGCTCGGAGCGCAGCTTGGGCTGTTCTCCGCGTCGGATGAAGTCGGGCAAGGGCTTGCGCTTTGGCATCCCAAAGGCGCGACGGTGCGTTTTCTGCTCGAACAGTTCTCGCAGGCGGCGCATCTGCTAAACGGGTACCAATGGGTTTACACCCCGCATATCGGACGCTCTGAGCTATGGAAGATTTCGGGGCATTTGGACAACTTCCGGGACAATATGTATAACCCAATCGACATCGACGGCGAAGAATATTATCTAAAGCCTATGAATTGCCCGTTTCATTTCATAATCTACAACAGCATAACGCGCTCTTACCGTGAGCTGCCGGTCCGCATGGCTGAGTTCGGCAATGTATACAGATACGAATTGTCCGGCGCATTGAACGGCCTGACAAGGGTCAGGGGGTTCACGCAGGACGACGCCCATATCATCTGCACACCCGAACAAGTGGAGAGCGAGGTCGCCTTCGCGCTCAAATTCTCGCTTTATATTTTGCGCTCGTTCGGATTGACTGAATTTGCACCCTATGTTTCAACCCAACCACAAAACAAAGCAATCGGTTCGGATTACGAGTGGGAGATGGCGACCGAAGTGTTGAAAAAAGCTGTGGCCGCCGCAGGGCTTGAATATGGGATAGATGAGGGCGGCGGCGCGTTCTACGGGCCGAAGATCGACTTGAAACTTCGCGATTCGCTTGGGCGCGAATGGCAATGCAGCACAATCCAATTTGACTTCAATCTCCCAAAACGCTTCAAGATGAAGTATGTCGGCAGCGACGGCAAGAACCATGCGCCGCTTGTCGTCCACCGGGCGCTGTTCGGAAGCATCGAGCGGTTTTTCGCTCTTTTGATAGAGCATTACAAGGGCGACTTCCCGTTGTGGTTCGCGCCGGTGCAGTTCGCCGTCGTTCCGATAAAGCCATCCCACAACGGCTATTGCAAACGTTTGGAGATAGAATTAAAAAAGTCAGGGCTGCGCGTTGACGCCGACTACGCGGAAATTCATATGCGGGAAAAAATCAAGCGTTTTGAAACCGAAAAGATACCGTATATATTCGTGGTCGGCGACAAGGACATCGAAGCGGGGGGCTTTTCGGTGCGGAGCCGCAAACACGGCAACCTCGGCGCGATGAACCTCGAATCGCTGGCTGAACACATAAAGGGCGATCTCGAGCTTGGCAAGCCGAAATATATCGCAGAGGAGGAAAAACTATGATCAGGCAACTTGACCAACGGAAAATTTCCGCTCAAAAATTTTGAAATATGAAACATATCCCTTGCTTTTGCGAGAAGATTGTGGTATCATATGATAAAACCGCAGAGGGGATTGATTGGGTAAGCGGAGGGATCATAATGCTTGGCTTAGAATTAATCGGGCAGGGCGCGACGACGAAAATATATCTTGACGGGAATACAGCCGTCAAGCTATATGTGGACGCTCCGCCAAATGAAGCGGAAAACGAAGCCGAACGCCAGCGTTTTGCCTTTGACGCGGGGCTGCCCGTCCCTGCCGTTTATGGCGTCCGAAGGCTCGAAGGCAACGCCGTGGCGCTTGATATGGCATACATCGACGGGAAACCGCTCATGCAGCCCAGAATGGACAAAAACGAACGGAAAGAAGCCATATGCACTTTGGCCAAGTTGCAATGCGAGGCGCACAAAATTCGCGCAGACAGCTTGCCGAAGCAAAAAGACCGTTTTGCCTGGAAGATAAGGCGCTCGGGATTTTTGAGCGATGCAACGAAGGAGAATCTGCTGTCCTTGCTCATGCGGCTTGATGACGGCTCCGCCATGCTTTGCCACGGCGATTTCCACCCGTTCAATGTTTTGTATGACGGAAACAAACACTGGATCATCGATTGGGTAGATGCCACGGGTGGAAATCCCCTCGCCGATGCCTGCCGGACATATTTGATTTTCAGGCAATATATGAGCCGTTCGGCGGGGATTTACCTGGAGGCCTTCTGCAAAAAATCAAAATCAAGGCAAGCCGACGTTCTTGCCTGGTTGCCGATAGTAGCCGCCGCCCGGCTAAGCGAAAACATCGATGACAGGGCGAAATCATGGCTGTTGGGTTTGGTGCACCAATGTAATGACGCGGAAAAATAGCCCACATATTATATTATGGCATCAAGAATCCAATTATCCGCGATTTCGGCGGTTTCTTTTGCCGTCAGGCCGGAATTGTCCAACAAAAATATGCCGTGAGATTTGCCGTTGTCTTTAAGCCAGTTATTGAACTGCTTGGACGACTCTATCCAGTTTTCTTCCGAAATCCCGCGCCCGTTTCGCATCCTGCTTTCCAAAACAAGATCATCGCACACTACCGCCAAATAATGAATTTCGGCAAACAGCTCCCGTTCCGGCAACGGCTCAAACTGTTCCGGCGTCGCGCAGCCGCACAACACGACCGGCTTGCCTATTTGCGAAATATCGGCGCACAGGCGCAGCCATGTTTGCCGGTAAGCGCGGTAATCATCATCCGGCGTATTATAAACGTCATGCCAAAGAATATCGCTTTCCAGTACGATATACTCCGTTTCTTTTTGAAACAATATTTCGCAGAGGGCTGATTTCCCGACGCAGCTCGCGCCGGTTATGATAAATAGTGGCTGCCGTGTGCTTGGTTTCATATCGCTTTATCTCCTTCGTGCTTTTTTATTCCATCATTATACCACCAAATGACGGAGAATACAAGTCAATGACGGAGATTATTTTTTTAACCTTGACATTTCGCCCGTTTTTCTGATATAATGTTTTCATACAATCAAAAATGATCATCGAATTCAACGAAAGTGAAAGGATGTGCAAATGATGGCTTTTCCAACACATATTGTAGCTGCCGCCGGTTATGTGTTCGACGGCAACGGCAATATTCTGCTGGTGAAAACAAAGCATCGCGGCTGGGACTGCACGGGCGGGCAAATTGAAGTCGGCGAATCCATCGAGGATGGCGTATTGCGTGAGGTGTTGGAAGAAAGCGGCGTCAAAGCGTCGGTTCGATGCTTGGTCGGCGTGTACTCCAATATCGGCGCATACACTTGGCATGATGGAAAAACACCGGTTCCCACAAAAGTGATGTTTGATTTCATCTGCGACTATATCGAGGGCGAGCTTACGCCGTCAGACGAGACAAGCGAAGTGATATGGATCCCGAAAGAGAATGTAATGGATTATGTCGCCCTTCCCGTTTTGCGGCTGCGTTTTGCCAACATATTGCGCTTCGACGGGCGTATTCATTACTGCTCATATGTCACCCGACCGGAATTCAAGCTGTTGTCGGAAAGGATCATATAATGATAGCAAATATTGCAAGGAGAATAAAGTAAATGCGTAAGGAAGTATCGGCATCAAGCGACCATCGCATATGCAGGATGCAACATATTTACGCCGTGGCAAAAGGCTTGTTAGGCGATACTGCGCCTATATCGAGCGATGAGCTTGAAAAGTATTTCGACATTAAGAGGGAATACAAGAACAAGAACGATATATTGCGCGGATTATTAGGGTCGCTGCAAGACAGAAATATGCAAAACAACGTCATTGGGTTTTATTCGCCAAAAAGGGCGGATATATTCAAAGATATTTTTTGCGGCTACGACGCAGGGGCGATACTGTCCGCATATGGTTCCGAAGAAGATTTATTTGAACGTTTTGACAAGGAGTTCACCATAGGGAATCCGGACAGCAAAAACAATTCGTTTCGCAAATATGCCAAATCTGTGTTGTCCGCCTGTTCTTTCATAGAAAGATTCGAAAGCCCCGATGATTTCACAAAATTTGTGGAATTGTTTTCATACAACGAATTGTCATCAGTCGCGCTGCCGATGGTTTTGGCGCGCGAGATATATGGGCTCGGTTTCGCCCTCGCTTGCAATTGGCTGAAAGATTTGGGATTTAATGAATACCCGAAGCCAGACGTACACATCATAAAAATTTTTCATGCTTTGGGTCTGTGCGAAAATAATGATTATTCAGACTATAAGGCAGTTGTGGAGATGGCGAAAGCCACGGGAGATACGCCGTTTAACGTAGACCGCACCTTTTGGCTGATCGCTTCCGGCAGATACTTTCTGCACGATGAAAAAGTTCCAAGCGGCAAAGACGATATAATACGCATTGCAAATAGTGCAAAGGGAGCTAACTAATGGTTGTTCGAGAGGATATTGATATGACGACGATATATTTTGTCCGCCACGCGGAAACGGACAATTCCGTCCGCGACGGGCGGATCAGGCCGCTCACCCAAAAAGGGCTTGCTGACCGTCGGTTAGTCACGGAATACTTACAGGACAAAAACATCGGCGCAGTGCTTTCAAGCCCATACAAGCGCGCCGTCGACACTCTTGCTGAATTCGCGGGGAAAAATGGATTCGAAATAGAGATTATCGAGGATTTCCGCGAGCAGCATGAAGAAGGATGGGGCGATGACGAAGAGTTCTTTGTCTACAACGAAAAGCAATGGGCTGATTTTATGTTAAAATCACATACAGGCGAAAGCCTTGCAGAAGTTCAAAATCGGAACATCGTTGCGTTGAATAACATATTGGTTCGGCATAAAAATAAGAGCATCGCCATCGGAACTCATGGCATTGCTTTATCGACGATAATAAATTATTACGACCGCGCATACGGCTTCGATGGTTTCATGTCAATGGTAAACATCAAGCCGTGGGTGGTTAAGATGGATTTCAGCGATGACGGCTGTATCGGCATGGAAAAAATAAATCTGTTTAACTCAAATAAAAGGATTATGAGAAGTCTGTAATATTTGAGGATATACTTTAAACAAAATCGGGAGGTCACAGAAATGAAAATGACAGTGCTATACCATTCCGTAACTGGCAACACAAAGCAAATGGCAGAAGTGATTGCCGAGGGCATGCGAATAGCGGAAAACGTAGAGCCCAAAACTTTTCCCATAGAGGAAATTGACGAAGCATGGGCAAAAGAAAGCAAATGCGTGATTTTAGGAACGCCGATTTATTATGCAAGCGTCAGCGGAGCGGTCAAGAGCTTTTTGGAAATGCCATGCAGGAAGTATGAGCTTGCCGGAAAAATCGGGGGAGCGTTTGCCACCCCAATTATGTTCATGGCGGCGGAGAACTCGGTATCCGTTTGATACTCGACCATATGCTGTGTCATGGTATGCTCACATATTCCGGCGGCATTGCTTATGGGAATCCTGTAATCCATTTAGGGCCTGTCGCTTTGACGGGTCGTTTGGATGAAAGCAAGAAAACATTCAAACTCTACGGGCAACGTATGGCTACAAAAACTGTGGAGATTTTCTAATAATTCAGAATGTCCATTGATATGAAACGCATTAAATTTTCAAGCCTTCAAAATTCCATGCTTTCAACTATATGCACGGCTGACGCTACCATTTCGGGGCATACGGTTTTGTGCAAAATCTGCACTTCCGGTGCATTGTGATCTTCCGGAGAACGTATGTCCGCGCCCAGCAAATCACGGCACAGCACTGAACCGTTTTCCGTTTTAAATTTTTCAATGAATTCAAAAGATTTTTTATTGCAAACTCAACTTGTAAACTTTTTATAAACCTATTGACTTTTGCGATTTTTTGTTATACAATAGTTCCATCCTTTTGCGAAGATATAGAAAGGGAACTTGCTTATGCCGCATCAGTTCATCGCCACCGCCACTACTATGACGAGTTAGCATCTGTTGTCAGCGCGAATCCGCCGACGACAAGTGTTAGCTCAAGGAGTCGTTGGCGGGTGGACAAAAAACAGATTTTTTGCACCTTGCCGACGTTGTTTTTCGGCAGGGTGTTTTTATGTTTTCGCAAAAACAAATAAAAAAAAGGAAGGTCGCATTTTATGGAAGAATGCAAAAGCAGCATAAAACAACTTGACCAATGGGAAATTTCCAAAGCTGCGGATTTGATCCGCATAAGCTTTGCCACGGTGGCAAAAGAATTTGGCCTGACGGAGCAAAACTGCCCGACGCATACCAGTTTTTCCGCAACGGCCGAGAAACTGCGCGAAAATCTGAGCTGGGGCTGGCTTATGTACGGGCTTTTCGAGGCGGGGCAGCTCGCGGGCTATGTGGCGCTGTCAAAAGAATATGCAGATGCCAAAAAGGCAACTGACGCATATGAGCTGCACAATCTCGCCGTGCTGCCGAAATACCGGCACAAAGGCTACGGCAGGCAGCTTCTCGAATTCTGCAAAAACATGGTAAAAGAACTCGGCGGCAGCAAAATCGCCATTGGCATCATCGAGGAAAACACCGTATTGAAAAACTGGTATGCGCAAAACGGTTTCGTCCATACAGGGACAAAATGGTTCAAACAATTTCCGTTCACGGTCGGATTTATGAAATGGGAGGCGAAATCATGGGAATAAAAGTAGGAGTATTGGGCGTAGGGCCGGTGGGCGAGCATATCGTCCGCGTGCTTGGCGAGAGGAAGTTTCCCCTTGACGGGGAAATCACGGTCATGGCGACAAGCGAACGCAATGAGACAATCAACGGAAAGCCGGTCAGCGTCAAAAAGGTGAGCGCGGATATTTTCAAGGGGCTTGAGCTTGTGTTCTTCGCGGGCAAGGAAGGCGCGAAGGGCGCGAGCATGGAATGGGCCGAGATCGCGGCAAAAAGCGGCTGCGCGGTCATCGACAACGGCGGGGACTTGCGAATGTACCCCAATATCCCGCTCGTGGTGCCGGAAATAAACATGGAGGCCGTGACAAAAGACACGCGGCTCATATGCAACCCGAATTGCTCGACGATACAAATGGCGGTCGCGCTCCACCCGCTGCACAAGGCCGCTCGGCTGCAAAGGGTCGTGGTGTCCACATACCAATCGGTCAGCGGGCACAGCGGGGCCGGAATGGACCAGCTGAAAAGCGAATTGAAACAGGCATTCGGCGGCGAGCCGATCAAGGAAAACCCTGCGATTTTCGCCCGCCGGATCGCTTATAACTGCATACCCCACATCGACCGCTTCGAGCCAAACGGGTACACGCGGGAAGAAATGAAGATGACGAACGAAACACGCAAGATATTCGGCGAACCCGACCTGCTCATCAGTGCGACGACCGTGCGCGTCCCCGTACTGGTCGGCCATGCCGAAACGATAAACGCGGAGTTCATGGAGCCAATGCGGGCAAAAAGGGCGATCGAGATCCTTTCCGACCCGAAGCTCTCGCCCGGCGTGGTTTGTTTCGGCGAGCCGGAACGCTATCCCGTCCCCGCCGATCTTGAAGTTGACGAGTGGAAAGACGCGGTTTTGGTCGGACGAATCCGCGACGATATGACCGCAGCGAACGCAATCAACCTATGGTGCGTTTCGGATAACCTGCGAAAGGGTGCGGCCACAAATGCCGTGCAGATCGCCGAAGGCATGCTGGCAAAAGGATTGTTTTGACAACTCCCCACGCCTAAAGGCGGGGGATTCTTGGTTCATCGTCCAACTGCGAGCATTCACCCGTCTTACACTAAACTCCCACAAGCGTACATTCCCATCTGCCCGACGGTATTGCCTTTTTCGTTCTATATGCTCTCTTTGTAGAGTCTTAGCCCTTCCTTGAGTATGTTTCTTGCCGCATTGATATCTCTGTCGTGCATTGCGCCACAATTGGGGCAGAGCCATTCGCGGATATTCAATCCTTCCTTGCCTTTCAACGCCTCATTTTTGAATCCGCACTCATTGCACAGTTGCGTTGAGGGATAGAATCTGTCTATCTTCACGAGCGTCTTGCCCCGCCATTTGCACTTGTACTCAAGTTGTCTCGCGAACTCGCCCCAACCAACATCGCTTACGCTCTTGGATAGTTTGTGGTTGCGCTTCATCCCTTTCACGTTCAAATCCTCGATGCAGATTATGTCGTTTTCCTTGACTGTTTTGTGAGACAGCTTATGCAGATCATCCATGCGTCTGTTCTTTATCGTTTCGTGTATCGTGGCAAGCCTTATCCGAGCTTTGTTGCGGTTGGAACTGCCCTTTGGTTTTCGGGACAGCCTTCGTTGCGCTCTCTTCATCTTGCTCTCGTTCTCGCGGTAGTGTTTATGGTTCTCATATTTTTCCCCGTTGCTGTCAGTTGCGAAATCTTTCAGCCCAAGGTCTATGCCTACGTGTGACGAACATGAACGGAGTTCATGTGCAGTCCACGCCAATCGATTTACAGAACCTGTCTTTTCTATCATTTCCTCTTCCACGTCTGTGCAACATAGCGATATGTAGTATTTTCCGTTTGGTACCCGCGATATAGTGGCGTTCAGTATGCGGCCTTGCACTTCCTTGCTCTTTGCGTACCGTATCAGCCCTAACTTCGGGATTCGTATGCACTCGCCCTCAAGGCGTATCGTGTTTCCGTTGTTCTTGCTCCGATATGATTGACGATTATCGTGTTTGCTCTTAGGTTGCGGATATCCGAACTTCTTGTCCCCTTTCTTCTGCGAGCTGAAAAAGTTTTGGTATGCTTGATCTAAGTCCTGTATCGCCGCTTGCAACGCTGTGCTATCCACTTCTTTGAGCCATGCAGTCTCTTCTTTGTATTTTGTCATGTCCTTGTCGCATTCACGCAGTTTTAGGCTATAGCCATCGTTCTTGTATGCGCTGCTTCGTTTCTCCAAGTATCTATTATATATGTGACGCTTGCACCCAAATGTCTTGTTTGTCAACACTTTTTGATCATCGTTAGGATACCATCTGAATCTGTACGCTTTCTCCACCATATCACCTCCCGCCTATGTATACATTATATCACAAATCCTACGTTTTGTCAAGCATTCTTCGTTTTTTTTATTGACCGCTTGCTACCCCACGTGTAACGAACGTGAACAAAGTTCACGTGCAGTTCACGCCAATCGATAAAAGGGGTAACGCGGTCAGCGGCTTATATCCCCATGCCTAAAGACAGGGGCATTACGCCGCCTTTCGGTAAAAAGCATGAAATTTTTGGTTTATTTTTTTGCGATTTTAAGCGGTTTGTTTAATTTTTCGGACAGCCAAGCAAGAGCCTGTTCTGATTCCTTTCGCCGTTCCTCTTTCGTCATGCTCATGCGTCGCAGAGAATTTGCATCGCGTATTTTTCTGATTTCGGTCATGGATTCGCTAACCCTCATTTTCATCTCCCCCTTCTAACAACATTGTCGGCGATATTATGCTGATTTCTTTATAATGGTTGACGGTGTTTACGACTTTCACTTTGTTTATTGTACGATAGTTCACCAAATGTTTGAAATTCCATGATATTATAATATCACAGTTTGTAACAACGGCATACGCCATATGCAAACAATCGTCAGTGCTTTTTTTCGGCAACACGCCGCTATTGACATACTCGTCGGCGAGATTATTTATTTCGTCCGTTTCTTCTAAAACCTGAAAATCAATTTCGCCTAATTTATCAGTCATCAGAGTACGTTTGGGTTCTGAACATTTTTGTATTTCTTCGGCTGTTAGCGCTGAAATATAAATGTCGTATTTGTCAGCTTTGAAATCCTCCCACAGCTTATTTGTATCTTCCATTTTACCCGGCGTATCGTCAGCGAATAAATGGCTCACTACGGAAGTATCAAGATATACTTTCAATTTTTTCAAGCTGCGTTATCCCTCCGTTATGCTTTTGCTCTTTTTGCTTTGCGGCATACCGCCGCTGTGCCTGGATCGCTCTTTTAAGGCGGACGGCTCATTTGCAATAGTATTATTGTAGCACAAACGGTCGGAAAAGTCCACCCCATTTTGTAAAATTTTTCACTCTCATTATAATTATTGTATATTGTGAATGCCGGGAATGAAAATCGCATTCATTCCCGGCGTTGGGACGAGCCGTGCCGCGTCAAGCATTTCAGTTATGATGTCGCCGGATATGGGTGTATCGGAGAATTTCCTTGCGGAAACGCGCTTTCTGATCGCTTCCATTAATTCCATCGTATCTCCCTCATTTCGTAAATTTTTTGAAGTGTATCTATCGCCGATTTTTTTTCGTCAGGCGACTTTGCGTTCATATGATCTTTTGCGATGCCATACCCAAAATGAATTACAATCCTTTCCCATACATGAAAACTATCAGCCCACGAAACGTCCGCGTATTCCGAAAACCCTTTGATATAGGCGGGAATGAGTTTTCCGCAATGCTCGCAAAAATCTTTGGGGTCCGTTTCATCGGTGATGAGCTGGACAATATCGTCGCCTATATACCCAAAGCCGCTGCTGTCCCAGTCGATAAGCCTTATTTTGGCGTCCGAGTAAAATATATTTTCAAACCAAAAATCGCGGTGGCACAATATCACCGGAATATTTTCCAATATTGCCTTTCTTTGATCGTCGATTGTGATGAACATCTGTTTTATATGATCCGGGATTTCGCAAGTTTCGGAGCGTATATAACGGTATTCCGCTTTGTCCCGATGAACGCCCATATAATAATCCGTCACGATTTCCAGCTTTGAAAAACAAGATATGTTTTGCAGCGACGCAAAATCGCGTGCGCAAATCCTGCCTTGAAAACGCCCCAGCTCCAACGCCGCTTGCTCGCGCATTTCGATTGTCAGATCCCTGCCTGATATAGCGCCGATATACTCCAGCCAGAGCCGCGTTTCGGTTTCGTTTTCGCTCATCTCGGCGTGGTAGCACTCAGGCCAGCACAGCGAATCGGTGAAAAGCGCGGCAAAATCGGATTTGTACAGGTCGTATTCCCTGCGCCATGAGTCCGGATCATCTTGACGCGCCCATTTCTTTTGTACTTTCAGGATGATTTTATACGGCACTCGCTCTCCAGATGTGCTTTCGGCAAAACCCGTGACAAGCCGAACATCGCCCACCGTGCCGCCATGCAGCTGCTCGCACTCGAAATCGGCGCGGGTTATTTTTTTGCCGAGCATTTTGCCAAGGGCATTTTTCAGATTGTCTTCCGTCAGCGCCCCGGGCAAAATTTCCTTACAACCATATTGTTTTATATCAATCATTTATTTTTCTCTCCTATATCTCTACGCTCTTGATGATATTGGAAATGTATTTTAAATCAATATCATCAAATACAATATCGTTTTCTATGTTATATATCCATTCTCTTTGGCTGTCGTTTATATCTTCGGGATTGAAAAACCACGGGACAAAGCAAGATATCTGCCGGTATTTCACAAACATGGGTATCTTTGAAAGCCAAAAACCGCTCAAATGATTGGCGGACAAATAGCCTTTTAAAAAATTATCGATGATTGCCTTCGTAAAATCGTTCCCTTTGTCGTCTTTTCGCCCCCACCACAAGGCATGAAAAAGCGCGATGCCGATATCCAAAACGAACCAAGCGTAAATATTGTCGCCAAAATCGAACAAGTTTATTTTGTCCCCGTCTATATGGAAATTATTTTGGTGCATATCGCAATGGATCAGCCCGTATGAATCCCTGTCCCTTGGAAAAGTTATAAACTCGCCGAGCAGTTCATCCGTGATTTTGTATATTTTTGAATATTTTTTCAGGCAGTCAAATGCCGACCCCCAGCCCTCATAATCTCTGTCGAATATGTCCGGTATGTCATATTTGTCCGAGCGTTTATAGTCTTTTGCCAGACGGTGCATATCGCCCATCAATTTGCCCCAATTAAAAAATATTTTATTGTTCCATCTGTCCGGGTCGTTTTTATCCCAAAACCGCCCGCTCGCCATCTCAAATGCGGTGATGTTAAAGTCTTTACCGTTATTCTGTGTTGAAATAATAAGTTCGTTGTTGATTGTTTTCAAAGGTTTGGCGACGCTTATATTATTTTCCGCCAGATAACAGATAAAATCCAGTTCGGCTCTCGTCTGCCGCCTTTGAGGAAGCCAGCCGGGTTCAAAATCTATGATATATTTTTTGCCGTCTTTATGAAACGTAAAAATTTCTACCGGCGGATTGCCCCATTTGAAGGCCTCTTTAACTTTAAAAGTGTTTATGTCAAAATTATATTCTTTCGCCGCAAGCTCGAGCAAATCTTGATACCATTCCATTTTTTTCTCCTATTAATCACGTTATTTTGATTATCCTCACTTTTTCGCTTCCAAAATTACTCGGCTTCCGTCAAACTTAGTTTCATCTGCCAATATTTTTAC
The DNA here is from genome assembly GCA_009782405.1 of Oscillospiraceae bacterium. Next base: position 14,413 of record WRJC01000024.1, on the reverse strand, counting down.
GGAACCGAACCCCGCTTCTTGCAATAATTTCATTTGGACGTTCAAAGTCAAAGGAATATCGACGTGATAATCGCCCGATGCCTTTTCTTTTTCCGTCAACCCTTCGGTTATCGCTTCATGCCTTTGGCGGTATTGTTTTGCAAGCAGATCGTCACCCAAGATAAAATCGCCTTCTATGTATGACCCATTCGGTTTTAATGTGCCGAGAATTTTTCGATAAACCCCGGTTTTTTCTTCGGGAAAGAAATGGTGCATCGTGGCGTGGGAAGTCACGATGTCAAAGGCTTCTTTCGGATATGCCCAATCGAGGTATGAAGCTTCGACGACAGTAATTCGCCCTTGGTCACCGGGGTGATTTTTTTCAAGCAAGTCAAGCATGCCCCGCGATAAATCAAGGCAAGTGATATGCGCGTTCGGAGCTTGCTTCCATATGTGTTCGAGTTCGATGCCGGTGCCGCAACCTACGTTGAGTATCTGAATTTTTTCGTCAGTTTCAGGGAAACAACTGCCGAATTTTTCGTAATCGTACATGCCTGTGCCAACCACTGCATTGTATCCATCGGCGCGGGAATTGAAAAACGCGCCCATCGGTTCAAGCGGATACATTTTGTACAAACTGCGTATATCGCTCCATTCGGGACCGGGGAAACGGGCTATGTGATACAATCTGAAGTAGTCAAACTCGTGCTCGACGACATGATATGTCAGCCTTTTCGTGCCGCCATATATGAACCCGAGTTTTTCGATGACGCGCCGGGACGCTTTGTTCGCGGGCAAAATGACAGCGGACAAAGCATCCTGCCCGGCTTTTTCAAACGCCCACCATATCATCGCCTTTCCCGCTTCGGTGGCGTAGCCGTTGTTTTGGTACTTTTCGGCGATGTAATATCCCATTTCAAGCTCATTATTAAGTTCAGGCTTTTTGCCTGCAAAGATATGACCTATTACGGTATTGCTTGATTTTAATTGTATCGTATATGACGCGCAAGGTTTTTCGATGTCGTACATTTCAACGGCGACACTTTGCAGCCATGAAGGCTGTTTGCCGTCGAAACACAACGCTTCCATATCGGTTTTCACAAACGGACGAAGTATCAAGCGGATGGTTTCGATTTGACTCATAAAAATAATTCCTCCAATAAAATAAAAATCCTTTTCCTGTTTTGTTTGGAAAAGGATCGCGAGCGTAATAAAAAGCATACAGACACAGTGCGCCCTTGTACTCATTCACGCCAGTCCAATTCCAACAAAACCAAGCCCTGTGCTATACCGGGCATTTACGGCTATTTTGCGTTGGTTAATCGGACTAACGAATCATCGGCACAGCTCCTTTGTGTTGAATGTAAGTAATTGTATCATAGAACAATTGAAAAATCAAGTATATTCTGTGAACGCTATAAATATAGTTCGCGTCCGCAAATCACTCTTGAAATGTTCATGGTTTTATGTTATCATATGAGTATGTTGTTTTACCGGAGGAGTACGAAAGGGCGGGGAACAACGAGCCTATGCCCGATGGACAAATTTTTTTGAGAAACAAGGGCCAAAACATGAAAATAGAAAACCGCGAATATAAAATGCGCGATTTAATAAAAATCCCATTTTCCATTTCTCCGGGAATAGTTTCTTTGCGTATTCTATTTGACCGTATCATTTACGCCTTGATACCCTCCCTCCAAGTATTGGCCGCCGCAAGTTTCATCGACACATCAATCAATATTTTCAATGGACAGGCGGAAAAAAATAAAATCGTTATGCCGTTGGTATTCATAATACTCCTGGTTTCTTATGAACACGCGATGGCGCTCATGCATTTAGTTCGAGAAAAATTGAGCATGAACCTGACAGAAGCCTTTCGTACCGCTGTTGCTGAAAAACGCGCCAAGTTGGAATACTGCCATATAGAAAACAACGAAACGTGGGATTTAATTGAGCGCGTGGGAAAAGACCCTGCCGAACGGCTTGATTATGGATTTGACAATTTAATACGGACGGGCGAATTGTTTATCCGCGTCAGCTCAATCTTGTTGATTTTGGTAGTCCAAGTTTGGTGGGCGGCATTGGTGATTATCGCTTTTTCAATTCCGTTGTTCTGGTTGGCTGTCAAAAGCGGCAAAGCAAATTATGAAGCGTCAAAAGAAGCGGCGAAGCACACACGCCGCGCCGGGTATCTGCAAGGTGTTCTGACCGGGCGGGACAACATAGATGAACGGACGCTTTTCGGCTATTCGGACGAACTGAACAAGCGTTATTATGACAAATATATAACTGCTCATAAAATCAATGTCAAAGCCGAACGCAACCGTTATATAAAAATGAAAAGCGCCAGCCTGATTACGGTGTTAATTTCCGTTTTGGCAGCGGGTGTTCTTATCGCTCCGTTAGGTACAGGTGAACTCAGCGCCGGAATGTTTATGAGCCTTGTAACGGCTACGTTTGGATTGGCGCAAATGATGTCGTGGGAATTGACGCACGTCACAAGCGAGTTGGCAAAAAGCAGAGAATATTTGCGGGACTTAACCGCTTTCAGTAAGCTCTCCGAAACGCCGGAAGCAACGGAATTACCTGTTGCAAATATTGACGAGCCGGAATGTATTGAGTTTCGGAACGTATCCTTTGCTTATCCCGGCACAGAGTTAATGATATTGAAAAATCTAAACTTAAAATTGTTTGCGAAAAAGCATTATGCTTTTGTTGGTATAAATGGCGCGGGAAAGACGACGATTACAAAACTATTGACTGGCTTATACGATAATTACACGGGGGATATTTTTATTGATGGCAGGAACCTCCGCGACTTGAAACAAGCCGAGTTAAAAGCATTATTTTCGATTGTATATCAGGATTTCGCAAAATATCAAATTTCAATGATTGACAGTATCGGGATAGGCAACATACAGGGTGTATCGGAAAAAGAAATATTAAACGCAGTTCATATTCTCGGACTTGACGAAGCGGCATCAAAACTGCCGGAAGGACTAAACACGCCGTTAGGGAAGATAAAAGAAAAAGGTATTGATTTGTCAGGTGGAGAGTGGCAGCGTGTGGCTATCGCACGAACCCTTGTGAGCCGAGCCCCGCTACATATCTTAGATGAACCGACTGCCGCCCTCGACCCGGTATCGGAAAGTGAAGTATATGAATTGTTCGGCAAAATTAGCAAAGGACAATCAACAATATTTATTACACATCGTCTGGGCGCCGCCCGTCTTGCCGACGAAATTTTCGTTATCGCTGACGGATGTGTCGCCGAACAAGGTTCACATATAGTATTGATGAATAAGGGCGGCATATACGCGGAGATGTTTGAAGCGCAGAGGGGGTGGTATGCGTGAAGAAAGTCAATGTTTTTCAAGCATTTTTTATAATGCTTCCGAAAATCGCGCGTGCCGCGCCCGTGTTATTTCATGTAAGGAATATCGCCTTTATCGCGCAGGGGGTTCTATACGGAATTACTGCGCCGGCAACACAATCATTATTCGACAAAGCCGTTGATTTCGCGGCTGGCAATGCAGAATTAGCTATCGTAATCTTTTGGTTGGCTATTCTGGCGCTAACGCATATTTTCAAGCAGGCGATTAACGGCATGGCGAATTTTATCTCTTACTGCTATTGGGGGAAAATCGAAGGGATACTGTCGGTTGACTTGCATAAAAAAATGAGCAAAATATCGCCTGTATATTTTGAGGACACGCGAGTATTAGACGATATAAATAAAGCAGTTCAAGGCAAGGACGAAGCTGCTTGGTTCACGGGAACTATATTGTTTATGCTATGCACTTCTTCATATTATGTCGTTATGGCTTTTTACCTGTTCCAAATTAAACCCCTCTTAATGGTTTTGCTTGCGCTTGTTTTTGCGCCGGCTATATTAACGCATTTATTTCGGACAAAGATATTTTCAAAAGCCGAGGATAAAGCCGCACCTGTTCGCAGAGAGTTTGACTATTATGAAAATTGCATGACCGGACGCGAGTATTTCAAGGAAACACGGATTTTAGGCGCATTTTCATATTTCAGGACATTGTATGCGGACACATTAACACTTTTGAATAAACTTAGGTTTCGAGCTTCCGTGAAATCAAGTTTAGTTGAACTGGGTATGCAAGTATTGTCGCTTGGCGGATATATCGGCGTTTTGTTGCTGCTGTTTGATTCGCTGATGAAGGGCGATATAAGCGTTGGCGCTTTTGCCGCAGTATTTGCTTCCATTGAGCAAATGTTTTCAATGATGAATGGAATTTTCGAGCGTGTAAGTATTTTAGCCGGCTATTTTGGCAGGGTTCAAAACTATATCAGGTTTACCCAAATGCCGGAACGGGAAGGGGCGGGTATTGAACTGCCGGAAAATGCGGATATTTCTTTATCCGGTGTATCTTTTTCATATCCGGGCGCGGAGCAAAAAGCGGTCGATGGTGTGACGCTGACTATCAAAAACGGCGAAACAATCGCTATCGTGGGTGAAAACGGTTCGGGTAAAACTACGCTTGTCCGTTTAATAACAGGATTATATCTGCCGGACGAGGGTGATGTACTATATGGCGAAATAAATACAAAAACAACGACACTTTCATTATTCAAAAAAATATCGGCTGTGTTCCAAAAATATCAGCGGTATCAAATGACCTTGCGCGAAAATATAGGAATCAGCGCAGTAAGCGAAGCAACGGAAGATAATGAACTGGATAAAATATGCGTTCAAGCGGGTATCGACAAAAGCGACAGGAGTTTTAATAATGGCTATGAAACCATGTTATCACGGGAGTTTGATGGTGTTGACTTGTCAGGCGGAGAATGGCAACGCGTGGCTATCGCCCGGAGCTTCTTCCGTTCTCATAGTTTTATAGCGCTTGATGAACCTACGGCGGCAATCGACCCGATTGAAGAAACGAAAATATACAATCGGTTCGCAGAAATTTCAAAAAACAAAACTGCTATCATAGTCACCCATCGGCTCGGTTCGGTAAAACTTGCCGACAGAATATTGGTAATGAATCATGGTCGGTTGGTCGAACAAGGCACACATGATGACTTGATGGCTGTAAACGGCGAGTATGCTCGGCTTTATAAGTCGCAAGAGCAATGGTATAGAGTATAAGGCAATGACGGGATAAGTTTTCCCGAAACCGAAAAGATCGAACATAAGGAGGGATACGGTGAAGAAAAAAATAAAGGCGATAGGTTGGGCGTTTTCGCTCGCATGGCGGTTCAACAAGAAAATCCTGATCGGCTGGTCGGTTCTTTTATCTGTTGTTTCCGTCCTCCCCGCCGTCGCGTTATATTACAACAGAGCCATCATCACGGAGTTAAACTCGTTTTTAACGACGGGCACAGGCGCGTTTGGCGAAATATTGTCCGTGATCATCATGTTCGGGATTATCACCGCGCTCATCGGACTGTCAAACAGGCTCAATGTGGAGTTTGTCTACTCGGTCATGTACGACACCTACTATTTCGGCATGGTGGAGCTACTTATCGACGGCGTCCAGAAAATCAGCTTCGAGGAATTGCTGGACAAGGAAGTCAAGGACGAGTTTTTCGCCGCCGCTTTCCGCGAGGGGTCGCTGACGGACGTGATAAGCAGCTTCTGCACCCTGCTGGGCAAATTCGTGGGGACGGCCTCGCTATTGATAGTGGCGTTTTCGCTGTCGAAACTCATTTTTGCCATAGCGTCGGCCTATACGATCGGCATCATATGGCTTAACCTGATATTTGTCGAGAAGCTGCGGTATAACTGGCAAAAGATAAGGGACAAGGAGCGGCTTGCCGCACATTACGAAAATATGCCGTACTCGCAGGAATACGCAAAAGAGCTGCGTGTTTTTGAATCGAGGGAAACACTATACAAAAACTGGAAAGAGGCGTACAAACCAATATACGACTATCAAATCAAAAACACGGTCGCCGTCGAGCTGCGTTCGTTCATCAGCGGGTTCGGGTTTTACATATTCTTGGCGGCTATGATTGTCTATTCGCTTTTCGCGGTCGCGGGCGGGACGATGACCGCCGCCGTCTTGCTCGTCATATTCACGCTCTGCATGAATATCTATACTTCCATAACGGGCATAGCGCGGACGCTGATGCTTGCCGACCACGGGCTATACGCTTTGGAGCGGCAATACAAATATTTCTCCGCTCCCGCCAAAAACGCCGATAATGCCCCTGCCGCCGAAAGCAGGCCCACAAAAACAGATACAGTTTTCAAAACGGAGGATTTGACATACTCATACAAAAGCGAAAAGTATGCGCTCGACCATGTTTCCATAGAGATAAAACGCGGCGAAACCGTCGCGTTAGTCGGCGCGAACGGGAGCGGCAAATCCACTTTGGTCAATACTCTGTTGCAGATATACAAGCCGCCGTCGGGCAAGCTGTTTTACAACGGCATGGCTTATGGCGATTTCGAGCAAGGGTTTTTGAAAAACAGCATAGGCGCGTTTTTCCAGGACTATTATCTGTTTCATTTGCCCGTATTTGAGAACGTCGGTTTTGGCGACATTGAGAACATCGGCGACATGGATAAAATCAGCCGCGCACTCGAAAAAGGCGGCGCGGCGGGATTTGTGATGAAACTCCCAAAAGGGGGCGACACCTTTATCCGCAAAGACGTGGAGGAAACAGGCGCGGACTTTTCGGGCGGCGAACGGCAGAAAATAGCCGTGTCCCGCGCCCACATGAGCGACAAGGATATTTTGATATTCGACGAACCCGCGTCGATGCTCGACCCTATTGCGGAACTGGAGCAGTTTACGCATATCAAAGAAAAAATAGAGGGCAGCACCGCGATTTTGATCAGCCACCGCGTAGGGTTCGCCCGGCTTGCCGACAGAATAATTTTACTCGATAACGGCAAGGTCGCCGAAGTCGGGACGCATGACGAACTGATGAAAAAAAACGGGCTGTACGCCAATTTCTTTAACGAACAGGCGCAATGGTACGTGTAGCGAATATGAACGGTGTCCGACCCGTCATATGCAGCTCACGCCAATCGAATCAAAAATACGCGGAGGAAACGGAGAATGGACAACGAAAAACGAAAAATAAACATAAAATATTTCTTTCGCGCGGTCGCGTTGAGCGTTAAAATCAAAAGCCCCGTTTCGTTCATCGTCAGCATTTTGGGTTTTGGCGCGGCGTTTTTTCCGATGCTTATCTCTTTAAGGCTTCAAGCGTTTACGGATAACGTGCAATCGTTGTGGGGTCAGCCCGATTTACTCAACACGGCGATGATGTCATTTGCAATCCTCGCCCTGCTGTATATCGCGCAAACGGTTTTTTCCCTTGTTGAAAAATACATAGCGGCGCAGGACACCGCAAGGATAAGGCGATACCTGAAAGAAAAAATAATGGTTCTGCTTTCGACCGTCCCGTATAAATACATCGAGAGCAAAGGCGAATTCAGGGAGAAAGTTGATTTCGTAAAGCAGTACGGCGGGGAAAAGACCGCAGGGAGCGTGTCCCTCATTTTCAGTTGGGCGGCGGGGATTGTTTCGTTTGTCGGCGTGACGGCGATACTTTGGACGGTCAGCTTTTGGATTGTATTGATTTTGATAGTTACCTGCGTTCCCGCCGTCATACTGGCCAACCTTCAGCAAGATGAAACATACCGTTCCAGGACAAAATGGATGAAAGAAGGAAGATTGACATTACATCTCGCGGCGACCCTTCAACAACACGCTTCTATGAAAGAAGTCCGATTTTTTGGCTTGCACCCTTTTCTGATGGAAAAATGGCGCGGGTATTCAAAGGACTGGATGCAAAAAAAGAAGAAAGTCACCCGCAAGCACGTCGCCTTTAACGGCGCAGCCGACATACTGCGCAACGGCGTTTATTTAGTCGTGTTGATAATTACGGCCTGGGAAATCTACCAAAACCCAAGCAAGGGGTTGGGCTCGTTTATGTTGGTCTTTTCTGCGGCGGGGCAGCTGCAAAACATAACAACGACGCTGCTTATCAATGCCGTCAGCATTTTTTCGGATGTCAGATACATGGAGGATTTCTTCACGCTGCTTGAAACAGAAAAAGAGGAAACCGCCGATGATATGCCCTACGATGACGTTTCCATCGAGTTTGACGACGTTTGCTTTTCATATCCCGATACCGATTTTTTTGCGCTCGACAATTTGAGCGTGAAAATAAGGCAGGGCGAAAAAATAGCCATCGTGGGCGCGAACGGGAGCGGCAAATCCACTTTTGTCAATCTGCTTTGCGGATTATACCCTGCGGGGAGCGGACAGGCGAAAATAAACGGCGAACCGATCACAGACAATGTGTGGAAAGCGCGGCGTTCAATGTCCGTGATATTCCAGTCATTTTGTCAATATCAGGACACGTTGAGAAACAACATAACCATTTCCGACCCGACCCGTTCGGGCGAGGACGAAGCTATCCTAAGCCTTGCGAAACAGACGGGAGCGGACGGGGTGATTTCGGAGCGGGAAAACGCGCTCGATGAGATCATCGGGATGTTCTCGGACGAAGGCAAAAACCTGTCCGGCGGAGAGTGGCAGAAAGTGGCCATCACCCGCGCGCTGTTCCGCGAAAAGGCGAGGGTATATATCCTCGACGAGCCGACCGCCGCGCTTGACCCCATCGCGGAAGCGAACATTTACCGCAATTTCGCGTCGCTGACGGGCGATAAAACAACTATTTTGATATCGCACCGGTTGGGCGTGACGAGCATTGTCGACAGGATTTTAGTTTTTGACAAGGGGCGTATTGTTGAGGACGGAAACCACGCGGAGCTTATGGCACAAAATGGCGTATATGCGAAAATGTATAGGGCGCAGGCGAAATGGTATCAATGATTGATTGCTGCAAGGAAGGTATGTATATGATGTATGTTGCCGCAAAAGATGGCTTTATTGCGAAAACTTTGGCTGATGCGCATATTTGGGTGATGCTGCGCGATATACCCGGGTATGCCTCATTCGTAAAAATCGAATCTTTAACCAAAGGCGCGTCAGGAGATAAAAAGTTTTACATAGAAACCGCCGACAGTCGGAGATTATTCTTGCGTATATCGGACATAGCGGAACAAGACCGCAAAAAGACAGAGTATGCAATGATGGAACTTGTGCATAATCATGGCGTTCTTACGCCGCAACCGCTTGGGTTCGGTTTGTGCGACGGCGGTAAAAGTGTTTATTCGCTGTCAGGCTGGCTTGACGGGAAGGACGCTGATGTTGCGTGGCCGGATATGTCAGAAACGAATAGATACGCTTTGGGATTGAAGGCCGGGGAAACGCTGCGAAAAATCCACACCTTGCCCGCTCCTGAAAATGCTGAACCTTGGGAAGCATGGTTTTATCGTAAAGTACAAAGCAGAATTGATTTCTATAACGCTAACCCTGTCAAATCCGAAAGCGGCGATATAATCGTGCGTTATTTGCAAGAACACAAACATTTGCTCAATAACAGGCCGCAGACATTTAATCACGGCGATTATACCATAGTAAATTTGTTAATTATGCCTGACGGTCAAGTGGGCGTTATTGATTTCAACGCTTACAACAAAGGTTACGGCGATCCGTGGTGGGAGTTTGACCCAACGAATTGGGGCAACGAACTTAATATCAGATTTTATAATGGGTTTATAAAAGGCTATTTTGACGGCGAACCGCCGGACGAGTTTTTTATTATGCTCTCATATTATCTTGCGTACCGGGCATTGGCGGATTTTTGCGATATTTCGAGTGGGATTTACGGCAGCCCGGAAGAAGGTATGCTGTGTTTAAACAATGTCCTTCGTTGGTTTGATAATATGCAGAATCCCGTTCCGTCTTGGTATCTCAAAAACTTTATATAATTTCGATACAGGAGAGGTCAAAATCTGCGACATTGATTTTTATACCAGGCAATCAACTAATTGAGGAATGGTAAGCGGCAAATGAACATTGAAGCATTTACGGGTAGAGCGGAAGCATATGTCAAAGCGCGTCCGGGGTATTCCGACGAAGCTATGGATTATATCCGTAAACTCGCGCCGCCGGGAGCGGTGTTCGCCGATATTGGCGCGGGAACGGGGATATTTACGGCGCTTCTCGCCCGATACGGCTGTGAAATATTCGCGGTAGAACCGAACGCGGATATGCGTGAACAGCTTATCGTAACGCTTGCGCCATTTCCGAAAGTAAAAATCGTTGATGGCACAGCCGAAGTCACTACGCTTGCCGACCACAGAGTTGATGTAATTGCCAATGCACAAGCGTTAAACAGATTCGATTTAGATAAATTCAAAATAGAATGTTTGAGAATTGGCAAGCTTGCCCCTCTTGTGATTTCTGTGTACAACGCTAATGAAAAAACAGGCAAAAATTCTCCGCGATATAAAAAATCCACAGAGGCCTTTTATAAGAATCCCGCTGTTCGGGAATTTCCGAACCCTCTTTTTTTTACGCGCGATAAATGGTTACTGTATTATTTGTCGATGGAGGGTGTTCCGCAAAAAGGTGATGCGGGATATGGCGCTTATACCGCCGAATTAAACGAAACATTTGACCGTGATGCCATAAACGGGGTATTGCGCCTTAATCAGGTAACGGTTGTGTACAGCGAAAGGATAGGATAAAAAACAGGTCGAAACCACCAATACCACACGAGCCGTCATTAAAACACATCCCCTTTCGGATTATAGATTTTCTTTGCGGATTTAGCTATTATATAGCATTCAATAACGAATAAAATTTTTTATTTTCAGTTGAAATATTTATTTTTTTGTGGTATAATTATAGACAATAATTTAAGTGAGTTTGAAATATGTGCAAAAAAACCGATGGTAACAAAGAGTACAAGGACAGCGTCTTTCGTCTGCTGTTCGGAAACGAAAGCAAATCGATCGAGCTATATAACGCTATCAAAGGGACGAATTATCACGCGGATACGGTTAAAATAAATACGATTCAAAATCCGTTCTTTTTCGGGGCTTTGCGAAACGATTTATCATTTACAGTCGAAGATAAGCTGATAGTGCTTCTGGAGCATCAAGCCTCACTCAATCCGAATATGGGCTTGAGATTTCTGTTGTATATCGCTGAACTTTACGAAATATTGATAGATAAAAAAGATATGTATAAGGCAACGCCGATGAGCATAGCTAATCCCGAATTTTATGTCTTGTATAACGGCAAGGAAAATTATCCCGAAAAAGCGATAGTAAAACTGTCGGATTTATTTGAGATACAAGGCGAGGAAAACAATCTTGAATTAGTGGCAACGGTTTACAATGCGAACAAGGGACATAACAAAAAAATAATGGGGCAAAGCAGGACATTAAGCGAATACGCTGAATTTGTGGCAAAAGTGCGCGAATATACAGACGGCAGCGGGCTTGATCTAACAGAGGCGTTAGAAAAGGCGGTCGAGGATTGCGTCAAAAGCAACATATTACGGGAATTTTTAGAGAAACATGGGGGTGATGTCGTGAATTTGTTAAACAGAGAATTTAATTTAGATGATTTTGTGGAAGTAAGAGAAGAAGAACGAGCGGAGAAAATCGCAGAAAATTTTTTGAAAGATGGAATTTCCAAAGAAATCGTTATTAAAAATACTGGTCTTTCCATTAAGCAGATAGAAAAAATCATAAAAAGAATAAACAAAAATAAATAGCGAAAACGTGAAATTCCCCTTCAAAAAAGGGGAGTTTTATGTTTGATTATAATTATTTCAATAATATTGTTCAAAATTGGTTCGCCCGGTGGCGTGTTTTTCATGGAAATTAACGATAACTGCGAACGCATCATAAAACGGAACAACGCATTGACATATATTGGGGGATAAAACGATGAGCGATATTTTGGTTCGTACAGACAATTGCATATTCAGCTACCGCACCGCAGGGATTCTCGTCCGCGAGGATAAGGTTCTCTTGCAAAAGCCGAACAACAGCGTGGATTACGCTTTCCCCGGAGGCCATATCGCTTTTGGCGAAACGGCTGCGGAAGCCCTGGTCCGCGAGTTCAGGGAAGAAATGGGCGCGGATATTGAAGTTGCCGAATTGAAATGGGTGGAGGAAAACTTTTTTTCGTGGGGGGACAAGCCCTGCCATCAGATTAGCCTTTCCCATTTGATAAAGCTGAAAGACACGGCGCAAATCCCGCTTAACGGTCGGTTTATCAGTAAAGAATACAGCGAAAACGACGATAACGCGATATATTTTTGCTGGATTCCGCTGGACGAAATAAAAAACATCAAAGTATACCCCGCCAACGCGGCGGAGTTGCTGCTGGAACTTGATGAAGGCGTGAAGCATTTTGTATACAGGGAGTGCGAGAACAGCAATGAAAAACATGGAAAGGCATAGAATAAAATGCTTGATAAAATCACAATTATCTGATATAATATGGACAAAGAAAAAGCAGTCATATGAGGTGCTGGAGGAAAGGATATTGATATGACAACAGTTTATTTTATACGCCACGCGCAAGCGGACAATTCCGTTCGTAACGGGCGAATCAGACCGCTCACCGAAAAAGGTCTTGCCGACCGTAAATTAGTCACGGAATTTTTACAAGACAAAAACATTGATATTGTTGTTTCAAGTCCATTCAAACGCGCTGTTGATACGGTTGCTGACTTCGTGGAAAAAAATGGATTTGAAATAGAGATTATCGAAAATTTTCGAGAGCAAAAAAGCAGTAGTAATATGGGAAGGAATAATCCGGCTCATTACTCATTTTTAGAGCAACAATGGACAGACTTTTCGTATACTATGTCTGAAGGCGAATGTCTTGCCGAAGTTCAAGAACGTAATATCGCCGCTTTAAATGACGTTTTGGCCCGTTATAAAAATAAAACTATAGCTGTCGGAACACACGGTACGGCATTATCAACGATAATAAATTATTATGACTGTACATACGGCTTTGAGGATTTCATGGCGATGGTCGATATTCTGCCGTGGGTCGTTAAGATGGATTTCAACGATGACGGCTGTATCGGCATGGAAAAAATAAATCTATTTAAGTCAAATGAGCCGGATTATGATAAATGTGAGGTTCGGATATATAAAATCGGTGCGTTGAAAGCCTACCGATTCAGCGTTGTTTTCGCCCGCTATCAAGATAAGTGGCTGTATAGCCGCGCACATGGGAGCGATTGTTATGAAACAGCGGGAGGGAATATAAAATCCGGCGAAACCCCGCTTGAAGCTGCGAAACGTGAACTCTATGAAGAAACAGGCGCAGTTAAATATGATATAGAGCCTGTATTCGATTTTACGGCGCCTGTATCTACAAATAATTTAACATGGTACGCAAACGCCCAAGTATTTTTCGCTCAAATACATGAGCTTGGCGATATTCCAGACTTTGAAATGGCAGAAATAAAATTGTTTGATACTATCCCCGATAAAATGCGCTTCCCAAAGATATTGCCTGTATTGTTTGAGAAGATGCAAACATGGCTTAGAATCTGTTATAACTCAAAATAGCATTGTTTTTTTGCAACGCACGAAAATATATTATGCGGAGGTTACGATATGGAAAACAGGCGTTACACAAATATTCTCATTGAATTAGGCGATTTGGGCAGTATTCCAATGGAGTGCAAAACATATCCGTTCGGTACGCTTGTCGATTACATTTGGGCGGATATTATTTCGTTCCACAATGGTAAATGGATTTTTTCCAAGCATAAAAAAAGGACGACATGGGAAACGCAGGGCGGACATATCGAAAACAGGGAAACGCCTCTGGAAGCCGCAAAGAGAGAATTATTTGAAGAATCGGGCGCAATCGATTTTGACATTGAGCCGTTATGCGATTATTGGGCTGGTGGAACAATAAACGGCGTTTATATAGCGGGACAGGGGCAAGCATTTTTAGCGAATGTTCGCACTTTTACCGACATACCCAGTGAAAGCGAAATGGAAAAAATATGCCTGTTCGATTCACCGCCATCTAATCTAACATACCCTCATTATTCACGCGAAATTTTTCCGTTAGCAATTCAAAAGAAAGAGAGCCTTGCAAGAGGTAATTTATGATGGACAAAAATCAAATGATAGACTGCGTTCGCAGTCAGCTTGCATTGGATTACAACTGCTCTCCCGATGATTTTATGGGCGACGGCATATTCTTTGCAAAAAGGGTATATATATGGTTTTAGGATTGAAGTGCGGTGTAGTCGAACTCGCCGACCATGACCCAGAATGGGAAATAATCGCCGCTAAAACGATTGAACAGCTTTGGAATGTTTTCGGTTCAGCGGCAAAGGATATACAGCATAGTGGCAGCACGGCTATCAAGGGAGTGAACTACCCAGCGCCTAATGGCTAATGTCATTTGAGGCGGGGGGCTTCGGGTTCAAATCCGTAGCCTAAGTTCACCAGACTAAGATAGGCGAAATCCTATCTACGATATTGAGGCAGAGTGGAAACTCGAACACCTGCGGTTGACGCATCAGACCGTAGCTC
>WRJC01000023.1 GCA_009782405.1 Oscillospiraceae bacterium | reverse complement strand
ACGACCAGGACTGGAGCAAAGCATATTTAGTCTGGTTTGACGATATGCGAAATCCAGTGCCTGCGTGGTATTTTTCGCAAACCATGGCCACGCACGATGATATCCCCGAAATTGGCGTTATATGAAAAGAACGGATGTGAGCGGTGCGGAAATACGGTTTGAAAAAACATAATTTGGAAAACACACAGCAACCTTGCATAATTGTCGCAAAAATGCAAGGTATTTATTTGACGGCCGGTGTACAATCATAGCGAAAGGATTGAGTGCCATGGATTTTTTGAAACGGATGACGGAAGCTGTAAGCTACATCGAGGGGCATATTGCAGAGGATTTTGATTTTAAGGATTTGGAAAAGATAGTATGCTGCAACGCCTATCAGTTCGGGCGAATATTCTCCTATATAGTGGGCATATAAGACAGGGCTTTTATCGGCCTTGTCTTTTTTTGCCTGTCAATTCGGGGTTATTCAAGTTCTCAGGCGGACCAGATTTCCATCCGGGTCGCGCAACTCCAAAACCCGCCCTCCCCAATAGGTTTCAAACGGGGGCTCGGCAATGGGTTCCTGCCGGCGCAACTGCTCATATGTTTTGTCCACATCGTCGCACATAAAAACCAGCTCGGCGCTGCCGCTGTTGGCCTTTTTGTTTTCGTCGGCAAGCCAGATACAAAGATGCGGCTCGGCGACAAAGCCAAGCGACACGCCGTCATAGCGCGAATCAAGCTCGCCCAGCACGGGCATTCCGATGACATCGCGGTAAAATTCCACCAGCGCCTTGGGGTTCACGGAGGTCAGATTGAACCTGAATAAATTTGTGACCATGTTGATTAGCTCCTTTTTTCATTTAAAATAACATAAGAAATTATTGGCCAATTTTTCTTTTTAGTCCGAATTTTGCAATTTCTTCATCTGTCGCTTGAATGGCTGTCCCGTAATTATAACTTTCATAAGCGAGCATCAGAGCCCCGTAAACGGGTTCATGTTCCGCCTGAAACAAAATAAGGTTCGGGCAGCCAACCAAACAATCCTTTATGGCCTTTTCCATCACATAGCCTTTTCCTTTAAACGCCCCTCCGTTCAATACCAACGGTATTTCCTTGTCTTTCCAGCCTAAATCTTCAATGCCCGCACAAATGCATTCCGCAAAACCCCTGCCCGTTTGATTTACGAAATCTTCCGCCACTCTGTCGTTTTTTTCTGCCGCGCCGTATACATAAGGGACAAATTGATGATATGGCAGTGAATTTATGTCACTCCCATAATTTGTTTTTGCAAATGCTTCTTCGAGCGTTTCTGTCTTTGCGAACTCGCAGATATGCTCAGTCAATATCGTGGGTTCCAACAGGTCGATCGCCGAATAGCAGGCGTGCATGAACGCGCGGAACCCAAGCGCCCGTGCGGCCTGATATTTTATCTTGCCCTCCACGCTGGTCGAAGAGCCGTTTTCGTCAAAAAACATTATGTTCGTGCCGGTCCCGATCGCGATCACTCCGCTTGGATATTTATCGGTACCCGCTCTCCACGCCCCATACATATCGTTGCGCACCGAAACATTTTGATTTGACATTTTTCCGCGCAGATCTTTTTCGAAATTCATTTGCATATCGCCGCCGTTAATTGCCGCCATGCTTGCAAACAAAGCGTGAACGTCGGATAATCCAAGATTGCTTTGGGCTAACGCATCATCCAAATGTTTTATTGTTTGCTCCAAATATTTCGAAATAAATTCCGAATTGAATTTTTCGGCGTCGATGCTTCCTGTCTGCAGCTTTGCGTGCAAATCCGTCGCAAATTCCAAATATCCGGCACCGATATATTTGCCTGTCAATTTTCCGGTTTCGTCGCCGATGAGAATCTCGCTTTTTGTTCCGCCGCAGTCCGCCCCGACAAAATATTTCATTGCCAAAACCGCCTTTCCGCCCAAATGATCGCCAATATTAAACTATTGAAATAAAATTTTTTATAGACTTTCTTTTGCCGTAAGGCAGTTCCCCCGGTAGCGTTTTATCGGATTGCCCGCGCCGCAAAGGGCATGGACTGCCCGCAATATCTCGTCTTTGCGCGCGGCCGCTTCATCCTCCGGCAAATCGAGCACGACATCCTCCACTTCCGGCGTGTACCGGAACTTGCCCGCCGCCGCCCCGCGAAATTCGCCGTCGATCAGCATATAGTACAGCGTGTCCGGGTATTTGTGCGCGTATCGCTCTTTTAGCAAATGTTCGCTGGATTTCACGAGAAAATCGCCCCTGTGCATGGCGTAGGCGGATTTCGGCATATCCGCGGCGCAGCTTTCAAGGGTTTTTGCATCTTCGCGCAAAATATATCCGTGTTCGGTTTCCGCGAGTATGCCTCCTTCGGCCAAATCGGCGATCGCCGCTTTTATGTCCTTCTCCGGCAGCCGGTAAAAAGACTTCGCCATTTTCGCGTCAAAGCACACATGGCGGAAAGCGAAGCGCTGAAGCAGGATTTTCAGGGCATCGGGCCGCGAGTATTTTGCCAAATCGAGATCCGGGAACATATCGGGGAACGCATGCCAGCCCCTGTCCCACTCGCCGTCGTACTGGTCCTCGTAAATCAAAAACGCTTCCTGCAGACGGTGGAGCGCGGGCGTGATCTCTTTGACCAACATTCCCGTTTCCTCTTTCATCTGCTGTATGGAAAGCGGCCCCTCGCGCCCGACAAGCTCCATGAGAACCGCCTGCGCGGGCGAAAGCCTGTCTATCGGCTTGATGAACGCGGCGGCGAACAGCTCCAAATCCTCCGGCATGATCCAGCCGAGGTTGCCGCCAGCGAAACGCCCTTTGACGAGGGCATGGGTTCTCTGCCTCCCGCGGTTGAATTCGATGTCGTCGAAATCGGCGCGGTAAGTCAGGCTCGGAGGGTCGCCAAAGCCGTTCCAGTATACATTCTGCCCCGGCTGCGTGTCGCGGTAGAGGCCGATGTATTCGCTTTCGCCCGCCTTGTGCGCGAGGTGCTGCCGCTCCATGCGAAGAGCGGTTATATTAGTTTGGTTCACAACTGTTCCCCCAATCCAAAAACAATATGTTTTTTGCGCATATAGCGATATTTTATCACAAACCCGAGGGAAAATCAAGCATTTTGGCTAAATTGGCAAAAATATATAAAATTGCCGGTTCAAGGTCGCTTGACAAATCGAAACAAAAACGCTATAATTAAAACAGTTGTTTCAATAAAAAGCGAATAAACAAAAAAATATAAGCAGATTCAAGGGGGGCATAATCATGAAAAAACCATTATTTAAATTATCTGTTTTATTTTTCTCCATAGCCGTCGTTTCATTGCCGCTGGTTTCGGCGTGCGGCACGACCGAAGAAAGCGATGCGCCCAACATAGCCGATATTGAAATATCAGGCGACGAACACCAAAATCCCGGAGCAGACCAAGTCGATATGTTTTCCGGGCTTGAAGCAAAAACATACGACGGCAAAAATTTTAACATCATATCGCGTGAAACGCAGACAAAACAATTTGACGTGGGAGAAGAAACAGGCGACATAATAAACGACGCCGTATATATGCGCAACAGGACCGTGGAAGAAAAGTTCGACGTGGCAATAAAAGTGATATCGGTTGCGGGGGAGTGGGACACGCAGAATACATTTTTGAATACTCTCAAAAATTCCATTATGGCAGGGGACGCGGCGTTTGATTTGGTTGACGGATACGCCGCGTACATAGGCAGCCTCATAGGGGCAGGCCTTTATTTGAATCTTTTGGATATCCCCCATCTTCGCCTCACTGAACCGTGGTGGTCACAGCACGCCGTGAACGAACTCACCATAAAGGGAAAATTGTTTGTCGTTCCCGGGGATATAACGACCAATCTTTGGGAAACTATCATGACAATATTTTTCAACAAGGCAATGCTGCAGGATCTGGGGCTTGACAATCCGTATGCATTTGTGAAAAACGGCGAATGGACGCTCGACAAAATGATCGATATGAGCAAGGGGCTCGCGATAGATTTGAATAGCGACGGCAAAATGAACCAGCACGACCAGTACGGGACATTGTTCTATGACGATTTGCAGTTCAACAATTTTCATAACGCTTTCAATATACCCATAATGGCAAAGGATTCATCGGGAATACCCGCATTCAACCTCGGTTCCCAGGAAGTGTACGGGCTGTCTGAAAAAATGTATGAACTTGCATATTCTACCGACGGAATAGTGTTCAATCAGGAGATCAACGAACAGGCAATACAAATGTTCACGCAGAACCAAATACTGTTTTTCCCGTGTCTGCTCAATTACGCCGAGGAACTCAGGGCGATGGAAGCCGACTTCGGCATACTGCCGTACCCTAAGCAGACAAAAGCGCAGGAGCAGTACAAAACATCGTCGCGCGACCAGCATACGCTGTTCGGAATACCCGCCGATGCGGCAGACATTGATTTTGCGGGGCTGATAACGGAAGCGCTATGCGTCGCAAGCAACAAGATTGTCATCCCCGCATATTACGACGTCGCCTTAAAGAGCAAATATTCGCGCGACGACGAATCGGCCGAAATGCTTGATATCATACGCAAGGGCCTGAACTTCGATTTCGGCATAGTGTTTTCGATGCAGCTTGAACGCGCGGGCTTCATAATAAGGGACTGCGTGTATTACAAACGCAGTTTCGCGTCCGAGTACGAAAAAAACGCGGCCAAATTTGACAATGCGCTTGAAAAGTTTTTGGCCGCTTTTGATTAGAGTTTTGAAATAACCAATATATCGATGAAAGGAAAAAAGCAAATGAATTTTCGCGAAAAAAAAGAATTGTTTGATGGCTGCGTCCCAATAACCGAGAGTTTTCTCGTCAGCTTCAAAGGTGTGGAAGGCTTTGACGTCTACAACTGCTCCATTCCGTTCGTATGGAAAAACAAGCGCTATATCTATGGGCGCGTCGAGCGCCGCGAGCAGTGGGCGCGCTCTTGGGTGCGGCTGTTTGCGGAAACTGCGCCGGATGAATTTTCTTTGGTGGAAAACGGGATGATATACCAGCTGGAAGACCCCTATGTCAGCAAAATAAACGGCGAGCTTGTCATGGGCGGCACCCATGTACGCTACAAAAGCGGCAATATAGACACGCTCTACGGCTATTTTTACAAAGGCGCCGATATCGACGATTTATACTATTTCACCACGGGCCCGGACTTCATGAAAGATATCAGATTGGTGCAAATGCCCGATAAAATAGGCGTTTTTTCCCGCCCCAAAAATGCGGAAACCGAAAAAGAGCACGGATCCGTTTCAATCGTGGGCTTTGCGTCCATTGGCGATATCATGGAACTGAACGCCGATATAATCGGGAGCGCGAAAAAAATAGACGGAATGTTCGATGCGGGGGAGTGGGGCGGCTGCAACCAATGCTATATGCTCGACTCCGGCCTCGTGGGCATAATCGGCCATAAGAGCTATGAAGCCCCCGGAGACAAAATAACGCTCGCCGTCTACGTGGCGGTGTCTTTTGTGTTCGACCCGCAAAAAAACAAGATTCTTGACGAAAGAATCATAGCCACGAGAAAATGTTTTCCCGATATGCCCGCAAAGAAACCCAGCCTGGCTGATTGCATTTTCACCTCCGGCATCGCCATGCGCGATGACGGCAGCGCCGATTTGTATGCCGGGCTCGGGGATGCTTATACAGGTCGGGCTGTGATCGAATATCCCTTTAAAGGCTACGGCAATATCGCAAGCCCTTTTTAGAGTGCATAATAAGGGCGCGGAAGGCAAAAGCGGCTGTGTTTGCGCGGGGATGTGGGGGCGATGGGAATAAAAAAATTTAAATTTGGGTCGGGAAATGCGGCGGGTCGCGAATGTCGGCTGACGGTTCTCGTGTTCTCGCTGTTTTTTTCGTGGCTGCTGGCTTTCCCCTTTGAAGGCCGGGTGTTGTACGCAGTAGCGCAATACCATGGCGTTTCGGCTCATTCGTTTGTGTTCGGGGCGATGGCGGCCCACTTCACCGGGTTGATTCTCTGCGGGTTTGCCGTAAAAAATATGAAAGCGGCAAAAAGGCTCATTCTTTTTTCAATCGCTTTTTGCGCAGCGGCGACCTGCGTGTTTTTCTTCCCGCCTTCTTTTTTTTGGATGGCCGCGCTTTTCGCGGCGGCGTTTCTGGTCGGCTGCTGCGTAGCGGCCTGGGGATATTATTTCAGGGATTGCGCCCCCAAAAACGAGCGCATAAAAATAATGGCCGACGGGCTTATTTTTTCGAACTTGCTGATGATTTTGATCAATATGGCGGCAATCCATATATCGCCCCATGCCGGTTTGGGATTGTCGTCGCTGGCGCTGGTTTTGGCTTTCATCGCCGCTTTTGGGCTTCCGCAGGCTGAAAAGCAGCCGGAGGAAAAAAGATCCGCCGCGAAATCGGATGCGATCAAAATCGGCAAATTCGGATCGCTTGCCTTTTTGTGCCTGTTTATCGTGGTAATCACCATCAATTCCGGGCTGATGTACCAAGAAGTGGTACCCGCTTTCGCCCATTTGGAATGGCTGACGAGTTGGTATTGGGCCGTGCCGTATATCGCCGCGCTTATTTTGATGCGCAACTTGCCAAAAAAAATCAACCGCGCATATATACTCTACGTGGCCATCGCCTGCATCGGTTTTTCGTTTATCGCCTTTTTGATGCTCGGGCGCTCGTGGGCGGAATACCTTTTGGTCAACACCCTGCTGCTCGGCGCCTGCGGCGTGTATGACCTGTTTTGGTGGAGCATACTCGGGGATATGCTGGAGCTGGACAAAAATCCCGCCAAGATAATCGGCATCGGCTTGTGCGCCAATGTTTTCGGGGTGCTTTTGGGAAAACTTTTGGGCGATGCGATCACTTCGGCGGGCGGGCAAACCCAAAACCACGCCCTGCTTGCTTTCGGCGTGGTGTGCGTAACGCTGACCATGCTCCCGCCCTTGCACAACCGGCTGGCCAAATTGCTAAAAAGCCACGTTTATCTCTCCGCCCTCGCGCAAATGCCCGAAAAAGAACAGGCGCAGCGAATCGGCGGGCTCGAGTTGATCGAGCGCTTCACCGAGCGCGAGCATGAAGTTATAATCCTTCTCGTCAACGGCAAAACCAACAAGGAGATCGCCGCCCTCCTGTTCATCGCCGAGAGCACGGTCAAATATCATTTGGGCAACATATACTCCAAAGCGGGAGTCGCGAACCGGACGGAACTGGCAAACCTCATCCTGAAAAATCCCAAGCCCTGAAACCCCCGCAAAAAAAGAATGGGCTTTTTTTTTGATGTTCGCCCAAAACTATACTAAAGTATGGGGCTTTTTTTGCCCGAATGGTATAAAATGTATTCGGAGGCGATTCGATTGATACAGGAAAAATAATTTTTAAGGAGAACATTTACAAATGACAGGCAAATCAAAAACGAAAAGAAAACTCGAAAAAACGCTCGCGCTCGCTTTGGCGCTGGCGGTCATGCTGCCCCTGTTCGCGGGCTTCGCCGCGGTCTCGGCGGCGGAGCCGCTACAGCTCCTGTATGAGGGGCAGGGCGAAGCGATTTTCATATTGGATGACTGGTACATCACAAAAATAACGACGCACCATTGGAACGATGGGCGCGGGGCGCCCGTGGGCGTCGTTGGTATATATAACTTGGGGACCGGCGAATTGCTGCTCGACGGGCTTGTCACCACCGGCGGGCAGCAGCATGGCTCGACCGGGAACTATATGTTCTGGGAGACTTGGGTGAACGCCAAATTGCCGGCAGGCGCATATTCGATCATGGACATGGGCGAAGGCTGGGTGGACAGCAAGGGGAACAAAACCCAAACGGAGATATGGGGGACGATCATCGGGGATGCGCCGCAAGAATCGGCGCCTTCCGCGCAACAGCCGCAGACGTCGGCCCCGCCCCCACAACAGGAAAATCCCGCGCAAAATTCCAAAAACAAAATCACCATGATATTAGGCGACCGATATATGTACGTGGACGGCGAAAAAAAGGAAATCGACCCGGGGCGGGGCACAATCGCCGAAATAATCGACGATCGGACCATGATCCCCATCCGCGCCGTGGCGGAGGAAATCGGCGGCACGGTGGATTGGGAAGCCGCTTCGCAGACTGTAGTCATAAAAATAGGGACGAAGGAAATACGCATGACGATCGGCAGCAAAACCCTGACGGTGAACGGCAGCACGATTTTGATGGATACGGCCCCCCGGATCAAAAACGACCGCACATTGGTCCCGGCGCGGTTCGCGGCGGAGCAAATGGGAGCAGTCGTGGATTGGGACCCGAATTTGCGAATGGTGACCATATCGTACACAAAATCCGAGACGCCCGCAGCGCCTTCTACGCCCGTGCCGCCCCCGCTTGGCGGCAATATGCTCGCATCGGCATACATAAGCGCCGATAACGCAAAAATATCGGAGCCGGGCGGCGTTTCGGTGAATTTCGCCGACACCGCGCTGGAGGAGAAACCCGCTTTGGCGACCATCGAGGCGATCCAAAACCCGCCCGCGATAAACGGCGGACAGCTAAAGGCCTATGACATAAAGCTGGAAGGCCAGACGCAGCTTCGGGGGGTCGCGGAGATAAGAATTCCGCTCGCCGCAGGAAGAAATGAAATACCGTGCGCCGGGTATTACAACCAGGCCGCCGGAAAATGGGAACCGGTCGCGGCGGTCTATGACAGAGCGACCGGAAGTGTCGTGATATATGCGACGCATCTGTCCCCATACGGCGCTTTTACGATAACCGATCCGGAGCAGGCGATGGCGATGCTCGCATTTACTGCGCCCGACGAGCAAAAACTGATCAACGACGCAATCGACAAGGTGGACAAGAACCTTGCGGCGCTCGCCGCGCTGCAGCCTTATGAAAAAAACAGCTCGAATCCACCCCCTGCGACCCTTGTCAGGACGGGCATCGATTCGCTCGGGCTTTATGTGGAGGGGCTCGACGCCACTTCCCATGTGGTCGGGCTGCTTTTAGACTTCAAATGGATGGACTCGCTTTCGGCCGTGGCCCCCTCTTTCGCGCAAAAGGCGATAGAGCAATCGACGGTGCTCGGGTTCCAGGTCGATTTGACCGACATAGGGCTTTTCATGACCATGGCGAGCCTCACCATAGCGGCAAACAACGGGGGTTTTTCACGGGCTGACAGGCAACAGGCGCTTCTCGCGCTGCCCGATTGGGTATTGCCCAAGCTTTTCGGGCTTTTCGGGGGCGGGCCGGTGACCGCGACGCTGAACCTGATATATTTCGGGGCCAAGGCGGCGATCAAGGTGCTGGTCGGCACCACATTGAGCGCCAACGAAAACCGCTGGAAGGAACTGGCGGAGATATATTACTATAACTCCGGCCTCGGCTTCAGGTCAGTGCCCCAATGGTGCGACATACTGGCGCCCATAATGGAAAACGCGAAAAACCAGCAGCAGCGCGACGAGGAAATACTGCGGGAACTGGATAAATACTTTGATCTGTTCTGGTCGGGGAACAATGTGACAAACACGATAGCCGAGGCCCATAAGCTAAGTTGGGGAATGGCCGGGGAGGCCGGATCCTGGGGCGACTACTCCGAGGTGCGTTCCAAAGTTTCTAAGAAACTGCGCGATGAATTCATAGAGAAGCGGCTGCCGGCGATAGAAAATCACTGCCGGAAAAACATGGAGGCAAAACTCATACAGAAAAAAAACGCGGCGATCGACGATTTGGTGAGAAAGCTCAACAGGAGGATAACCCTGACGCTAAAGGACAACAGCCAAACTTACAACAATCTCGAATTCAGGCTCGAGACTTTTGAAGGAAAGACTTCGGATACCTGGAAAGACATAGTCAAAGGGCCGGAAACGGACTTCACTTTCACCTTCGCGGGATTTGTAACCTCGGATATGCCCAATTACCTGAGGATCTATGGAGCCGGCGGCCAAAAAGTGCTGGATATCCCGTTCACGGTGGGCAAGGGTTCGACGATCGAAATAGAGCTCACTTCTTCCAATTGGCAATTCGAGCCCGCAAAAATAACGGACGCGAAATTCAACGCGCCGGTCAGCGCGAAATTGACCGGGACCGGCCTCGGCGAAAACGTCAAGGAGGTCAAGGTCGTGTTCGCCGATTCCGAGGGCGCGGTCTATAGTACCAAAACAGCGCCTGTGAAGGACGGCCATGCGGAAATGGAATTCGAATACATATTCGAGCCGCCCTATGATTTTGGCTATGGCCAGGGCAACACCGCGTTCAAATATGTGGTCGTCGCCACCATCACGGACAACGCTTCCGGAACCCCGCTCGGAAAAGTCAGCTTGGAAGTCAATTTGGACACTGTGACCGTCAAGATCACCGGGGGCAGCGAAGAAGGGTGGACCTCGATTTTGGTCGTAAACGGCGAGGCGCAGCTGGCTCTCGGGTCGGCTGTCAGCAAAGCGGGGAATTACCGCTGCGAATGGGATTTCGGGGATGGGACAAAACAGACCGCGAACAGCGGCGCAGCCGTGGGCCACACATACAAAAACGTAAAAAGCGGCGACAATTTCATCGTTTGGGTGACGCTGTATAACGCCGACGGCGGCGAGGAGCTTTCCAGCGCCACCATGATCGTGTATATCCACGAGGACGACTCGCTCGAATGCACCTGCAATTCATCGGGCAGTTCCACTAACCCATTTGAGGTATGTCCCGTGCACGGAATCAATGTCACCGTCACGGTTCAGCCGTAGGGCGTTCAGCTTAAAACTTGAAACTCCCAAGGGGCGGATGATCGATCATCCGCCCCTCGCGCTGTTCCAAATCCAAAATATGCGTTATTTGAATTCTACCGCGATTGTCACCACTTCGTAAGCCCCGACCTCGAATGTTACCGAGTCCCCGGAAACCGCCGCGCTCTTCACGGCCGACAAAATCACGTCGCCGGAGAGCGCGAACAGCCCCGCGTCCAGCGGCAGGCTGCCGTTCCATGCGAAGAGCGGTTATATTAGCTTGGTAGCGGTTCCCCCAATCCAAAAACAATATGTTTTTTGCGCATATAGCGACATTTTATCACAAACCCAAGAAAAAATCGAGAATTTTGGCTAAATTGGCAAAAATATGTAAAATTGCCGGTTCAAGGTCGCTTGACACATCGAAACAAAAACGCTATAATTAAAACAGTTGTTTCAATAAAAAGCAGATATCAAAAAGGGAAACCGCGCCGGAAGGCTAATGAAAAATCCCAAGCCTATATTTTTTGAGCATATATTGCAGGGACAACCAATTCCTTTTATGCTAAAATTATTTTAAAAGGAGCGATAAAATGGATTGGATTCAACGAATGAACTTAGTATTGGACTATATCGAAAATAATCTTGACGGTGAAATCGAAGAAAATAAAATCGCCGAACTGTCCGCAAGCTCGAAAGGTATGTTCCAAAGAATTTTTTCCTCTTTGACGGATATGAGTTTATCTGAGTATGTCCGCAAAAGAAGATTGACGCAGGCAGCGTTTGATGTTCAGAATACAGATGAAAAAATCATAGATATTGCCTTAAAATACGGTTATAATTCGGCAGACGCTTTCAGTTTCGCATTTAAAAATTTTCATGGCATAACACCGTCTGACGCTAAAAAAACCGATGTTAAGATTCAATCTTTTTATCCTCTTTTTTTTGAATTTAATTTATCGGTAAAAGGGGGAAATGATATGCAATCGCGTATTGTTGAAAATGCAGAAGAAAAATTAAATATTGAGCCTATGATTTTGGATTTGTTTATGGAGGGTAAACTCAAAGCAAAAGGTCATCTCACCACAAGCAAAACTCCATGCGAAATTATAGTTGGAGTCGGAGTTGGTGAACCGAATGTTAAAGCTGTAGGTTATATATTATTAGCAAGCGAAGTAAAAGATAAGTTAGTTTTCGATTTGTGCAACCCGTCGGAATTTACTCAAGAACTTATAAATAAGGGTTTTGCCGATATATTCCCTTCAAAATGCGATAAATTAATTATTGAGCAATCAGCAGATGGGCTTGACTGGAATTTTAAAGTCATTGAAATAGTTGATGAAAACAATACTGCGAATATAAAGGTAAGCGATATTATTGAATTAAGCGAAAAAATGAAATCAAGAACTGCCGGAGGTTCTTCCCTGTCCAAAGAGGATAAACTCATCGCCACAGTCGAAGAAAATTTCGGGTTGCGGATTACCGAAAGTATAAGAATTGACTGATATAAGGCATTTATAGGATAAGATTGCCTTTGTCAAGTTTTTCGCCGCATTCAAAACAGCTTTTTGATGTAATCGCCGGCTTCGATATATTCCTCTTTCGTGGATAAGTGCTCGAGCATCAGCGGGATATTCTCATCGAGCTTGCGCACCTCGCCGATCAGGCATCTGTGGTCGAAATTGCCCTTGCCGACGATGATTTCGCTTAAATGCGCGGTCAGCTCCTGGGTCATGGTTATATCCTTGACGTGGACGCTCTTTATGTATTTGCCGAGCTTGGCGAAGCAGCTCTTGATTATTCCCGCTGTGGCGTAATATTTCATCGGGCTGTTTATCGTGTTCACTATGTCGATGTGCGCGGCGAAACGCTCGCGCCCGACCGCCTTTATCAAATCGAGATAGCCGTCCTCGTCATACGGGTGCATCCACGGCATCATTTCAAGGGTATAGCATGTCCGTTTGGGTTTTACGGCATCGATTATATCCCTCGTGGTTTCGACGATCAAATCAAATGCTTCCTTTGTGAAGTTTTTATCCGAGTGCCCGTCCCATCTTTCGCCTAAATTCCCCGCGATGTTCACGCAGCAGTTCGCGCCCATTTCGTCGGCGACAAACAGCTGCGTTTTGCAATGCTCGAGGGCGGTTTTTCTTTCCTCGGGGTCTGGCGACATGGGGTTGCTCCAGGCGCCCACTTCCGCGATCACGATATCGTATTTTTTTGCCGCTTTGATGAATTCGTCTTTTTTGCCCAAATCGTTTTTGTTGTTTATTGGGGAATATGCCGCCCCGTAGCCGTATTTTTGGTGGAGCAGCGCCCACTGCTCGCCGCTTTCGTATCTGTCGAAAATTGGCGCTCCAAGTCTCATATGATTTGCCCTCCCGCAATTTTTTGTTTTTTTATCTATTATACCCTAAAAAACAAAAATCCGCAAGGCGAATTCTTGAACAATATGCAAATTTATGATATAATGACCCAATAATTTCCACGCTTCAATCGTGTTATCAGTGAAAGGAGGCTGAGAGCATGACAAAATCTTTACCGGCGCGCGGGGGCGAGACAGAAATGGATTCGCAGAAAATCGAAGAAATATATGGGCGCCACGCCGACATGGTTTTCAGCGTAAGCTTTTCGTATCTGAAAAACACGGAAGACGCAAAAGACGTGGTTTCGGAAATATTTTTGAAGCTGCTGCAAAAAAGGATCCGTTTCAACGACGCGGAACACGAAAAAGCATGGCTGCTGCGGGCTACGATAAACAAATGCAAAGATTTTCTAAAAGATTGGCGGCGCAAAAACGAAAACATAGACGATCACGAATATCTGGAAAGCGGCGACCCGTTTCAAACAGATGAAACATATGAACTCGTCCTGAAACTGCCGGATCGTTACAAAGCCGTGATTTATCTGCACTATTATGAGGGCTACAAAACGGAAGAAATCGGAAGGATGCTGAAAAAGCCGCAATCGACCGTCCTCTCCCAGTTGAGGGAAGCCAGGAAATTATTGAAAGGGGCATTGGAAAATGAAAAATGAAAAAATAGCGGGCGCATGGGACAAAATGAAACCGAGCGCGGAGCTGAAAGAGCAAATATTGGTCGATATCATGCAAAAATATAATCAAAAAAACAAAAAGGCGATTTTCAAATCATTCAAGCCGGCGAAGATAATCGCGACGGCGGCGGCAGTTTTGCTGGTGGCCGGGCTGATAAACATACAAACCGTCATAGCGTTTCTCAGCGGACTGTTCTTTGTCCCCGGAATCGGGCTGACAGACGACGCAAGCATAACCTATTACGGGATTGAGGAACCTTTTGAGATAGAAACGGAATACGGGATCATGAAAATCGAATATATATCCAAGGTCACGCAAGGCGGAAAAACCGACCTGAATATATATATGACCACAAAAGACAGCTATCCCGCAAGCTGGATCGACCCGCTCGTGATATCGGCGCATAGCGGCGGGGAAATGATTTTTGAAGCGGAAGTCTTAGATAGGGCGATCACGCATGACGCCAAAGCGTTTTTTTTGACTTACAGGGATTTTCCGGATATAGATGCATTTGATCTGGATTTATACGGAAGTTTGGCCGGGGTCTCGCTCAAAGAGATAAGCGGCGAGGTCGCGTTCTCAAAGGAAAACAACGGGGTCACGCTCGCCGTGCAAAAGGTAAAAGGTTCGGAAACCATGTATTTCACCGGTATTTACGGCGCAAGCATAAAGCCCGAAAATTACAGGTTTTCAGGGGCGATGTCGCGATTTCACAGTTTTGCCTATGATAATGGCGGAAATCCGTTTGATCTGCTGGACGGGGGTGCGGAAAGGTTTTTCCACAATGGATTCAGCGTAGGGTTCCATAAAAACGCAGATGGAATAAAGGGATTCAAATCCGACAGATTGGAGCTATATTACGGAAAACAGCCGGATTCGTTTATGTCCGTCACGGCTCCCATCGGCTTGCCGGTGCATTACCCGTTTGACATATTCGAGCTGCCCGTGCCAAAAGACGGCGAAACGCTTGAAATCGACATTGAGATAGCCGTCGGGCAATATATCTATAGAATCACGTCGATAAGCCGCGAAGGGGACAGACTATATTTCGAGGACAATTCGACGTTAAAATTCAAATATGGCGAAAACGGCGAAATAAACGGAGCCGTCACATGGGAGCCGGCGCAGGGGACGCCGGAATACGCGCAGGCTGTCGAAAACCGGGAATACAGTATCGGCTGGGCGCAGTTCATCTGCGGCGATTTGACGGAAGATATGCCATGGTATGGCTGGGACGGCAGATATGGGAGAGTGGCGGGCAGCTTGATAACGGGATTCGATGAAAATGCCGAAAACGTGAAATTGGCGTTGGTCGAGATCCTAATTTACCAGTACGGCAATTTTGACGTGGAATTTGAGTAGGGAACGCCGCCCTCGACATTCCAAGGCACGCAAAGGGGCGGATGATCGATCATCCGCCCCTTGTGCGCTGTTCCAAATCCAAAATATGCGCTATTTGAATTCTACCGCGATTGTCACCACTTCATAAGCCCCGACCTCGAATATTACCGAGTCCCCGGAAACCGCTATTTCCTTTTGGAATGTCTCGTTTATATCGACCACGCAGGCTTTCGCGATGCACCTGGAAAAGTCCAAGGTGGCTTTCGAACCCTTGCCGTTCGCGTCGTAGAGGCGAACTATCATGGTCTTGCCGTCTGCGGACTCCTCCGCGCTCTTCACAGCCGACAAAATCACGTCGCCGGAGAGAGCGAACAGCCCGGCGTCGAGCGGCAGGCTGCCGCCGTGCTTCGTGCCGGAGATGAACGCGGCCGGGTGGACGAACTCGTCCCTTATCTTCGACAGCGTCTGGTTCTGAAGGTCGCCGGGGATCGCCACGCCGACGGCTATGTGGTGTATGCCGTATTCGGGGTACGGATCCGGGTCGAACGAAGAGCGGATCAGATCGACCGCTATAGAATTGTCCACGGTCCTGAAGCCGTATTTCGTGTCGGTCACCACCATCACGGGAGCCTCATTGTTTGAGCCGGGCAGCGACACCGCGAAGCTGTTGCCGGGCATGTCGATGTTGTTTTCGTCCCTGTCGATTGTGGCAAATGGTATGTCGTACCTGTATTTTTTTGTATCGCCGTTCAGGCGGACGAAGAAGTTCAGCTGCGGTATGCCCTCGCCGCGCCTTCCCACTTCGTGCCAGTCGGCCATGATGTCGAAGCGCAGAGTGCTGCTGTTGTCGTCAAGGGACACCTTGACGTTCGCCTTCGAGTTTCTGAATTTTATGTCGTACTGCACCCATTTGCGGATGCCGCCGAGGTTCTGGTCGTAGACCCTCGCGTTGTAAACGCGGTTGAGCTCCTCGACTTTCATCTGCGGGCCCACTCTCCACGAGGTCATGCCGTTCACGTCGTCCTCCTGGATATAGCGAAGACCGGCGAACCCTTGCCCGCCGCAGGCTTCTTTGCCGGTTTTTTTGTCGGTGAGCGTTTTTAGCGTCATGTTGTGGCTGAACACGGCCTTGATCTTGTCGTTTTCGAGCACGATGTCGTCGTCGGAATAATAGTCGCTGCGGTTGCCCGAACTTGCGCCGATGTTGATGGCACCCCTCGGCTCTTCGGTGAGCACATAGGTCGCATATCCCATGGCGGGGATTTTGGCCATGAAGGCGATCTTGAAGAAATTGTGCCCCCAATAGCCGCCCTGCCCCTGCGTGAGCTTCCAGGGGGCCGCAACTCCCGCCGAATCCTTGACGGAGAGGCGGCCTATCTCATAGTTCCAGTCCCATACCGTTATTTCCGCCGGGGCCTCGCGCTCAAATTCCGTGGCGTTGAACAGGTGGAATATCCTGACCTTTCCGTTGCCCCTCTCGGTCTGCGGGAATTTGAAGCCCTGGCCGGAGCCCATCGCGTAGTTGTCCACCGCGTAGCCTACCCCGCCGCCCTCGGCGATCGAGTTTTTGTCGTATTCGACCGCTATGGACGATGTGTCTATCCTTGAGGTGATCGCCCTGAGCGCGTTCGTGGTGTTTGTCTGGGCGGTGGCGAGCACCTGCTGGAACTGCCCCATGGCGTATTCCCTCGTGTCGATAACGCCCGAACCGGTGATTATGTCGTGGAAATGGTTGAACAGAACCTTTTTCCAGGCGTCGGCGAAGCTGTTCGAGTACGGCTTGCCTGAAAGCACGGCCGCCGCCGCGCAGAACGCCTCGGCCTCATACAGCCTGTCCTCGGAGATCCTGTTGGAGGTCTTTATCCTGCTCTGCGAGGTGTAGCAGCCCGTGAACACGAAGTTGAGCTCCTTGTTCACCACGGGAAGCTTGTCCTTGTGCGCCTCGTACAGCTTGAAGAATTCGTGGTATGTGCCAAATTTTATTTCCGGCATCACCGGCCAGGTCATCATGTCGGCGATCGTCTCCACATCGCGCCGGGTCGGGCCGCCGCCGTGGTCGCCTACGCCGTAGACTTTGAGTATCACGTCGATGCCGTATTTGTTCGCGAAATTGGGCATTTCGAAGAAGGTGTCGTGGTTGATGTCGGAGTTGTACCACCACGGGTCTTTCCAGACCAAAATTTCGGAGCCGTTTCTGGACTGCCAGCGATACGAGGATTCGTCGTCGAAGGCGCGGCAGTGATAGTAGTATTTGACCCCGCCTTTGTTTAAAATCTCCGGAACGCTCCAGTTGTGCCCGAAAGTGTCGGGCTCGAAATCGAGCTGCATGGAGTCCGCCTTGATGTCGAGCAGATTCGAGAGATATCTCTTCGTGTACAGGATGTGGCGGGCCAGCGATTCGCCGTTGGGCATATTCTTGTCCGTCTCGACCCAGGTCGAAGCGGTCACTTCCCATCTGCCCTCCTTGACGCGCGCCTTTATCTCGTCGATCATGGCCGGGTCGTGATCCTCGATTATCTTGTACACCGAGGCCTGCGATTGGGAGAAGGTGAAATCGGGATATTCGTCCATCAAATTCAGAACAGTCCTGAAAGTATCCACCGTGACCGCCGCGGTCTCCTGATAGCCCCACATCCAGTTCATATCGATATGCGCGTGGGAAACGCAGATGACCTTGGTCTTTTTGGCGAGGCCGGACATGAATTCGAGCTTTTTTTCGGCTTCTCTGGCGGCCGGGTCGGTTATCGCCGCGTTTTTAGCCACGTCGTCGAGCAAAAAATCCATGACCGCTTCGATTTCGGCGTCGAATTTCCCGCCCTCCACAGCCGACAGCTTGAGGGCGTAGCCCACTTGGCTTACGGTGCGCGAGGCGTAGTAGTTGCCGGGAGTTTTGCTTTTCAAAAAAGCGAGTTTATCCGCAATTGACAATGCCATAACCAAATCCTCCTGAATTTTCGTTTAAATTGATTGCAAATTGATTTTAGGGATTCTTTTTCCGATTACCATTCTATCAGAAAAATCAACATAAATCAAGGGGAAATAACAAAAATGCAAAAAAATTTGTCCTTTACATTGCATGGCATTGACATACGGCAAAAAATGCCATATAATATATGATACGGCGATTATTATGTTTTGGGGGAAATCGATATGCAGGATTCGGAAAACAAAACGGAAAACAGGATTGTCGGATTGCTTTTCTATATAATAGTCATAACAACGGCTATAATGGTGGCTCCGCTGGTATATGAACTCGCCGAAAATTATTCGTTCAATGGCAGGGCTTCGGCGGCGGGCGTCAATTTGGCTTCGGGCGAAAAAAACGCGAAAAACAAAAATTATACCGTCCAGGAAAACACGATCGACATTTCGGAACTGAAAAACACGGAATTTGGCACCCTCACCCCGATTTCAGCCAAGGTTTCAAACAGCGGGGAATTGGTTTTATTTTGCTCCTACCGCGCCGAAATAATAAACGCAAGCCAAAACGGGCAGCCGGAAGAGCCCAAACAATACGAGACGCGCTTGCAGATAGCGGCGATAAAAAACTTGGCGGAAAGCGACGGCTCCGATGGCCATTTCAACGCGAAAGGCGACGTCGAAGTCTACGGGCGGGCGCTTTCGGCTCGGTATGATCTGCTTGAGAGCGTGCAAAGCGGCGATTATATATTCACTGATTTCGACGACGGGACTTTTTTTATGTCAAACGCCAAAACGGCATTTCTTTTTGATGTCGAAAACATGAAAATGGCGGCCAATTACGCATACCCGCCAAATTATGCCGTTTATCATTCAGCTCTGTCCCCAAACAAAGAAATGCTCGCCCTCGCCGCCGAAGAAGGTTTTTTCATCGAAAACCTGAATGGGGCGGACGCGGCGGCTGAAATCAACAATTTTGACCTGAAAGAACTCATATCCGCGACTGTCAACGCCAACGGCGTGAAAATCACGGTTCGCTACCCTTTCTGGTCAAGCGACGGCTCGCGAATATTTTATAAGCTGTATGCCGACGAAAACGTGAAAAATGCGGGGGTGACGACCACTTCCCCCGGCGGGAACGAGCAGCTTGCGACGCTCGAATGCGGCGATTTTTTGTTTATGGACGACGACTTGATTTTCTATTATTTTTCTTCGACTTCGGGCGCCAACCCGACTTCTTTCCGGTGCGGGCATTTCAACGTCAACGAAAGGAAAATGAACGACGTGATGAGGTCGCAGGTGTATTATTTCGACGTGGACATAAGCCCGAACGGGACGCTTCTCGCCGCTTTGTCCCACAATGGGAACCTTGTGAAAATCAGCGTCATCGAAATACGCACGAAAAAATTGATATATTCTTGCCTTTACAGCGAAATCTACGATTTTTCGTTTTCGCCCGATGGAAAAAACGTGGCCATATACGGCAGGGAAAGCGGCAGGAACACGCTCAAAACGCTGAATATGGACTGGACGGAGGAATAAATGCTAAAACCCGTATCGGCAAGCGAGCTTGCCGCCATTTTGAAAAACAATCTCGATTTCGCATTGGAGGCATATGTCTTGGCCGAAAATGCGCTCTGCAAGCGGCCTGTATACGAATTTATGGAGGCATATTCGGATAGCCGCGAAAACAGCGGGAAAAACCCCGAATTTGGCATGGCCTACCGCGAAGCCGGGAACCCCGAAGAAACCTATGTATCGATCAATTCAAAAAACCCGGATAAATTCGGGGATTTGGTATGCCGCCAAAGACCCTGCGAAATAATCTGCCATGGAGATCGGGGAACCGGGGAATTTCGGCAAAGCTTTTACCGCGTCGGCGGGCCGAAAATACAAAACGGCGCCGGGTTGAAGTTTGCGCCGATGTCGAAAAGCGAAAGAAATCGGCGCAAAACTTTTGACGGGGAGCCGCATTGCTATCTAAATGCGCTTTTTCGCAGTTTCGTGCAGGAAAAAATTTACGGCGACTGCGCCATAATCGGCGCATATGGAAAAGAAGGCGGCCTCTCCGGCTATCTCGCCTATTATGCGATCGCGGAAAACATCAGGGATGTTTCATATATCTACGTGGGCGAAAAACACAGGGGGAAAGGTTGCGGAAAGGCGCTGCTGAATTTTTTTGCAGATAAAAATGCAAATGAGGGGAAAATCTCCTATTATTCTTTCGCCGACGGCGAAATATCGGAAAATCTCGCCAAATCCTGCGGATTTGCTCCTTGCGCGTTTCGGCGCGTATACACGCCAAGTCAGTGCGCGGTTTTTTAGCGTTCTTCGTCTGCCTCGTGTTCGCCCGGGTCAACGGTATCGGATTCCGTTTCGGAAGCAGGGGTTTCGGTAAGCTCTTCTTCGGATTCCTCGCTTTGAGCCGGCGGAGGTTCCGTGGGAGTTTCCGTGGGGGCTTCAACGACGGTGGTTTCCGTGGGGGCTTCCGTGGCGGGAGGCTCTTCGGGGGGTTCGGTAGCGGGGGGTTCGTCGGTGGGCGGTTCCGTGGGAGCTTCTGTGGCGGGAGGCGGAGGCGGCATGGTGGGCGGCAAAGTGGGAGGCAATGTCGGCGGCTCAGTCGCGGGCGGGTTTGTAGCAGGCGGGTTCGTGGCGGGCAGAGGCGGGGGGCTCGTGGTCGGGGTCTGCGTGGGTTTTGCAGAAGTCGTCGGGATTTGCGTCGGTTCTGTGGTTTGCTCTGTGGTTTCGCCGCTTTCTTTTTCGGTTTCGCTTTCGATATCAAGCGTTTCTTCTGTCATGAACACCACTTCTGCGGTGGTCGGTTGCCCTTCGTTTTCGGAAGGGTCTTGTATTGTCGCGGCGCTTTCGGAGATTTCGTCAGTTGTTTCTCCTGTTGTCTCTTCGGTTTTGGGTTTGGCGGCGGAAAACAGCTGCTGTATATTTTCAAAATCGATGTATCGGAAAATCATGGCTCCGCAAAATATCACCCCTGTTATCAAAAATGCCACGACTATCCAATAAATTTTGTTTCCGTCGAAATTTTTTTTGCCATCGGACACGATTTTCGGCTCGCCTTCATCGGAAAAGCTTTCAAAATC
Organism: Oscillospiraceae bacterium; assembly: GCA_009782405.1. The sequence continues at coordinate 25,256 of WRJC01000023.1, read as the reverse complement.
CACATCCGCAGAATCTACCCCATATTCGCCATGATTTTGTGGCGAGGCTGCGAATTCTTCTTGTTCGTCCCGGTCGTCTATGGGGTAATTTTCAAATGGTTCGGTTTCTGCCGATTGTCCTTCCCATTGCTCTGTTTCGGCCTTTTTTCGGCTTTTTTTGCCGGGTTCGCTGTTTTTTATGAAATTGTCTATTATGTCCATGTAGGATGCGTCATCGCCGCCCTGCATCGCAAAATCATCCGAATCGCCTGCATCGCCATATGAAAAAAATATGCTTTCGCCGTTTTCGTCCACATTCAGCATATTGGCCCTGCCGTATTCGGAATAGTCGCCGGATTGGGTCAGGCCGTTGATTGTATTGTACTCTTTGCGCTTTCCTTCGTCTTCCAATACGGATATCGCTTCGTTGAGCAGCTTCATCTTCTCTTCCGCGAAGGCGCCGTCGCCTTTGTAGGTGTCGGGATGATATTTTTTTGCCAGCGTCTTGTATGCGTTCCGTATTACTTCGATCGACGCCGAAGGCGAAATTTCCAAAAGCTCGTAATAATTCATGGCATAAACTCTTTTCTCTGTTAATAATTTCGATTATATACCAAAATATTGAACTAACGATGTTATGTATAGCATTTTTGTATTAACTCGATATTAATTATCGGTTAAAGTATTTTTAAAGCGGATTATTTATCGATTTAATTGTTGATATTTTGAAAGATGTGTGGTAGAATAGTAAATGCATTATGCATTATTCAAACAGGGGGGTAGTAATCTTGATATATTTCGGAGAAAACAAGGAATACATTTTATGCGAATGCGAGGCTTGCAAAGGCGAGATGTACATCGAAAAAACTTCCGTTTCGGATGAGGATGCCTACGCATATCATCTCGCTTCGCCGATTAAATGCCGCTGCGGGGCGATAGACGAATATATAAACCGCGCGAAAAAATCATGCCACAAAATAAAGCAGGAGCTCTTTTCACTTTCCGACTTGCTTCACAAGCAACAAAACATCGCAAGCAGGACAAACGAGATCACCTCCGAGCTGAACAAAAAATTTTCCCCGCCTTCATTCATGCAATCGGTTGCGGAAGATTTCATGTTTTCCCTGAAAGTTTTTTTCATAATGCTGGGCGCGGCGATCGGCGTGGAAATATTTTTGTTCGTCATAACGGCGCTGATGTTCTTTTTCGGGATCGCGTTCCAAGCGGAAAACATAGCGGAAAACGGCAACGAGTTGTTTTACGCAATAAATGTTTTCAAGGGCCAGGGCGGGGATTTTCTTTCGAATTTCGGATTTGATTCCGCGGTGCGCCCGCTTTCGGAATACGGGACAGATCCCTCCGAGGGGCTGATATTCGACTATGTGCCCGCCGCCGTCGCGGGGCTTGTGATCGTGGTTTTCTATGTGTTTCTTGCGGTGCTTTTGGTTAGGGTGGGAATAAGCGTGTCAAAGCTCACTTTTTTTGCCAGCAAGGTAATGAACCAAAAGATAAAAATAAACCAAAAAAGGGAAGAGTATAAAAAACAATTGGACGACTTTGGCATAATTTACCAGAATTTAGAAGACCAGATAGGCGAGCTGGCCATACTGCCGGATGATTACAAGAATGTGAGGGCGGCGGATTCGATACTCCAATATTTCGTGAACAACCGTGCGGATTCGATACGGGAGGCGATCGCCCTTTTCCACGACGAGGACTTCAAGGTAAAACTGCTCGAATACAGCAAGGGGCTATATTCCGAGGCGAAACAGACCCGGCGCTATACCAAGGCGATGTATATGATGACTTCGGACGAAAACATCAAGGTCGATATAAAAGAACCAAAAGAGGAATCTCCTGAAAACGGAGGCGCAGGCAAAAGTGCGCCGAGCGAAGCGTTTTCGAAAATAAAAAGCCCCTCGCCCCAAAAATCCCCGAGGCTCAATTCCCCGAAACCCGGCGAAAACCCCGAATCTAAAACGATAGAAGCACCCAAAAAGCCGAAACCGAACGACAGCCGCGAAAACATCGCCGACGCCGACAAATCGGTTCCGGAAAACGACGGGTATGGGGATGACGGCAATCAATAGGTCAAATCCAGGGCGGCGAGCGCTTTTTCGATTTCCTTGATCATTTGGGGTTCGACTTTTTCCAAACGGGAGGCGAGGTTGCGGTCGTTCTTTGAGAACATGTCTACGAATATGTTGTCCCTCAGCTTGCTGCACCAAATGGAATCGCCCAGGTCGATCACGCGGTGGCTGAAGATTATGTCGAGCATTTCGGCAGATTCTTCGTCCCTTGCGTGCTTGGTTTTAAGGCTCACCTCGTAATATGCGGGTATGACGTAATTCAAGGATTCGCAAGCCAAAACTTCTATTATCGCGCCTATGGTTTCAGGATCGGGCACTGTCAGCGGCACGATGAAGGGAAAGCAACCCTCCATGCGCGTATAGTGATGTTCTTGGTTCGCCGTGTATTTCGGATAGGGGACGATTCCGAAATCGGTTTCCATGCCGCGCACGTCTTCGACCATTTTGAAGGTGTTGTTGTAAAACAAAGCGCGGTCGTCCATAAATATTTTGTCGTGGACTTCGCTGTAATTGGCCCTGTCCGATTTGTTTTGGTACCACGAATTGTTGTCGTAGTTTATGGAAAATATCTTTTCGATGACAGAAGCGAATTTTTCGTCGGTTGGCAAAGTGAAATCGGGCAAGCCGCTAGACGTCCTTGCGACCGTTTCGACTCCCGCCGCCACCCAAAAACAGGGCAGCACATATTTCACCATCGAAACCAGCCCGTACATGTCGTTTTCGTTCATTACCCCGTTGCCGTCCACGTCGCGCACGACCAGCTTCACCATTTCCGCGTATTTGTCAAAAGTCCATTCCCCGTTTTTAACGAGGCCGTAAGGGTTTTCCAGCTCAAGTTCCGCGATCAGTTTCTTGTTGAACAGCAGCACATGGATCAAATCGTATGTGGTTATGTCCACCGCTCCCACCGGGAATAAAATCATATCTTTGAAAGTGAATGCCTGCGTGAGCCCGGAGTCCCAATATGGCTTGCCCAAATCGATATAGCGGCCATATTCGTGGAATTTGTATCCCAGCCCTTCCACGAAATATCCGAACATGGGGTCGCACCAACCGGTGACGAAATCATAGTCGTCTGAGCCCGAATTCACGGATTTTTTTATTTTGTTGTAGTCTTCGGTTTCGGTTATCAAAATGTTGAGCCTTCCCTCCGCTACCCTGTTCCTGCGGTATATGCTGTCATTTACGAGGTCGCCGGTTTCTTCCTCGACATTCACCGATCCGTGCCAGGCATGAATTTCGCCGCTCGACAGAATCCTGAACTCGTACCCGCCCAAATCCATTTCGGGCACGTCGTCCGTAATTTTCTGGTCTTGGATATCCGGCGTTTCGTCGTCGTCGGCGGCTTGCTGCCCGGCTTCGCCGCCGTTTTCCGCGACTGAGCTTTTGTTGTCGCAGGCGGCAAAAACAACCGAAAAGCAAATCGCCAAAATCAGCGCAACGGACAAAAACACTTTTTTCATAAAAAAATTCCCCTCCATAATTGGCGTGACATGAACCAATGTGAATGTCAATTCACATGCCGTTCATGCGCAGACTTGCATAAATGTGAACCAATGTGAATGTCAATTCACATGCCGTTCATGCGCAGGCTTGCATAAATGTGCACTGTGCACCGTGTTTTTCAGCAATACGGAAGTTGTGACCGCACCGACGCCGCCGGGCACCGGCGTCATCGCCAAAACTTTGCCATCCAACGCTTCATAATCCGCGTCGCCGCATAACTTGCCTTCGGCCATGTTTACCCCCACATCGATTATTATCTGCCCCGGATGTGCAAAGTCGGCTCCGACCATCTTCGCCGAACCCGCACATGCGACAAGTATGTCCGCTTTTTTGCATTCTTCGGCGAGATTTTGCGTTTTCGTGTGGCATATGGTCACAGTGGCGTTTTTATCCAGCAGGAGCATGGCCAGCGGCTTTCCCACAATCAAGCTGCGCCCGATGATCGTCGTTTTTTTTCCGGTCAATTCTATGCCGTAAAAATCCAGAAGTTCGATCACCGCTTGGGCGGTGCAAGGCGCATAGCCGTCTTTCCTGCCTTCGTAGATGCAGGCACCGCTTTCGGGGCTCATCGCGTCGACGTCCTTTGTTTTGGCGATGAGCCCTCTTATTCGGTCAAAAGGCAGATGACCCGGCAGGGGACGGAACAAAAGTATCCCGTGAACCGAATCGTCACCGTTTAATTTTGTTATGGTTTCCTCCAAAGCGCCCTGCGCGGGTTCTCGGGGCATGGCAATCGTTTCAACCATGGCATTTGCGGCCGAAAAGCGTTTTATTATGCCTTTTTCGTAGGAAACGTCTTCTTCCCTTTCGCCGATCCGGACGATGGCGAGTTTCGGGATTATTTGCTTTTTTGCCAATTCCTCTATTTGCCCGGCAATCTGCCCGATAATGGCGGATGCGACCGGCATGCCCCTCAATTGCTGCATTGCGTTCTCCTTGGTTAATCTAAAATGTAAAAGAAAGTCACCCCGGTGTAGCCCTTGTTCACAGCCCCGTCGGGGAGGTACTGGTTTGAAGGATAGTCGGCCCAGGCCTCTCCGGCGGTGAAGGCTGGGGTTATTATTTTGCAATCGTCATTTGGGACCAAATCGGGGAAAGCGCCCGCTTCCGTTCCGAAATCGTACCACTTGTCGCCGTCTTTCACCTCTGAACTTACGATCCTGTAAGAAACGCCGGCTTTCAGTGACAGGGGCGAACCCAGCTGCGCGGTTTTGAATCCAAGCGAATCCAGGGGAGAATCCGGGGTGATTTCCGCGCTCGCCAGCAGCGCCTGCGTTTCCACATCCCAGATGCGTATGGTGTGCGATTCGTTCATTTCGCCGTTTTGCGGGCGGCCCACGGCCGAAACGGTCATGTCGGCGAGGCATTCGAACTCATACCCTACCGAACCGTCGTAATCGTTGCGTTCGCCGGTCGCCGCTTCTTTGAGAAAAGATTTAGGCTGAGGGCCGGCATCCGCAGAATCGCCGTTGTCGCCGGCCTTGCCCGAGTCTTCGCCCCCGGCTTTGTCTTCGCAGGAGGTGAAACAGACCAAAGCCGTCAGGCACGCCAAACACAGTATCAGAACCAGCGAAATAAGTTTTTTGAACTTCATAAAAACACTCCTTCTTGTTTTTTATGTTTTTTTGCGGGTAATTCCCACATACCGCCCTTCATTTTACCACAAAAATATGAACAAATATACAAATCCGCCCTCCAACGAGGGCGGATTTGCATTAAATTTTTTCACTTTGATTTTATCGCGTTTACGATCATGTAGTAAATGGGGATCGTCAGAAACACCATCCAGGCCGGGTGCCATATGCCGTAGTCGAATCCGACGCAAAGATAAAATATCGCGCACAAAATCGGGTATGGGAAAATGTTCGCCTTGGCCTTGAAAGTTTTTGCCCTTGTCATGGCGACTGTTTCGTAGTAAACGGGTATGGTCATGAACAGGAGCCAGGTCGGGTGCCATACATCCGCGAAAAAACCTATGGCGAGATATGCGGCCGCGATGATCACGGGATATGGGAATACATACCAGTTAAACGATTTGATTTCCGGCTTGCCCCCGGCATTATTTTTAGCCTCCATAAATATTTTTCTCCTCGACAATTATTTTTTATTATACGTTGTATATTATTATATCATATAAAATAATGGAATGCAACACTTTTATTGGAATATTTAACTAAAAATCAAAAAAAATGCGCGAAATTTTGTTTATGCCGACCTATTGCATAAATTTCTTTTTTATGGTATAATGACGGGAAAAAAAGAAAGGGCAGAAATATAAATTATGGAATCGACGCTTTTGGCCGAAAAAATAAAAAACGGCGGATATGACGAAACATTGAAACGGTTTTACGGGGAGGCGAGAACCGAATCCGCGAGGCGGCGCTATGTCGGGGCGATTGAGCGCTTTGCGGATTTGTACGGCGCCAATGATGTGGCGCTCATCTCGGTCCCCGGGAGAAGCGAGGTGCTCGGGAACCACACGGACCACAACCGAGGCTGCGTGCTCGCGGCGGCTATAAACTTGGATGTCGTCGCTGTGGTTTCGAAAAGCCATGCTCCAAGGGCGCATATAAGGATAAAGAGCGAAGGCTTCGAGCCCGACGAAATCGACATAAACGAACTTTCGGCCCGGGAAAGCGAAAGATTCAGCTCTGCGGCGATAATACGCGGCACCTGCAAAAGGTTTTCCGATCTCGGCTACGAAATCGGCGGCTTTGACGCTTATACGGTTTCTGATGTACAAAAAGGCTCGGGGCTGTCGTCTTCGGCGGCTTTCGAGGTTTTGGTGGGATTTATGCTGAACCGGCTTTACAACGGCGGCGAAATCCCCCCGCTCGAAATCGCCAAAATCGGGCAGTATGCCGAAAACAATTATTTCGGGAAACCGTGCGGCCTGATGGATCAGACCGCTTGTTCGGTGGGGGGGTTCGTTTCGATAGATTTCGGGGATATTTCGGCTCCCGCATTCGAAAAACTGGATTTCGACTTGTCGAAGTCGGGATACAGCCTGTGCATCGTTTCGGCAGGCGGCTCGCACCATAACCTAAACGAAGAATACGCCGCCATGCCAAGCGAAATGAAACAAGTCGCGGCTTGTTTCGGAAAGGAAGCGCTGCGCGAAATCGAAAAAACCGCTTTTTTTGAAAATATCGGCAAGCTGCGGGAGATCTGCGGGGACAGGGCGGTTTTGCGCGCGATGCACTATTTCGCCGAGAACGCGAGGGTTAAATCCGGGGCGGAAGCCCTCAAAGAGGGCGATTTCGAAGGGTTTTTGCGGCTCGTGGCGTCTTCGGGAAATTCTTCGTACAAATACTTGCAAAACATTTACGACCCGAAAAACCCGAAAGAACAGGGCTTAGCGCTCGCATTGGCGCTTTCGGAGGAACTGCTCGCGGGAAAACCGGCCGCTTCGCGGGTTCACGGCGGGGGGTTTGCCGGAACTATCCAGGCATTTGTGCCGAAAAAATGCGTGGGCGAATATTTCGGGAAAATGAGCCGCGTGTTCGGCGAAGGTTCGTGCCTCGAACTATCGGTTCGCGGCGAAGGGGCAATTGTGGTGATGTGACGCTTGATCGGCGCCTAAGCGTTAAATTTTCCTTTCCCGCGAATCAATGGCCAACCGAAAATTATCGAAATCATGCCTAAAATCGCTAATGACGGAACAAGCCAATCCAATGCTCCTGTTTGCGGCGAGATTTTCCATCCGTCGGTATCGCCATCGTCGGCGTAATTTTCATTCGGCTGCTCATCCGAAATGGCGGCGCTGCCGTCTGCGAATGTCCACGAATCATCTTCGGCATCGTACAGCCACATGCCGAGGCCGATGCCGTATTCATCGATTGTTTGCCGATTTTCGCTTTCTTCGGTTATCCGCTCGCCGGACGATGTATAGTTGTCTCCGCTTTTGGCAAGCGCATCGTTTCCTTTTGTGGAAAGTTCGTTTCCGGAAACTTCCGAACCGGGAAGTTTATCGCCGCCCGACGTGGGCGTCGTAATCTCCGGCTCGATTGGCGGTTCGGTCGGCGTTTCGGTTTGTTTTTGCCTTGCCGGAAGAGAATTAGCAGGCGGGTCGGCCGGCGTTTCCGTAGGCGGCTCTATCAAGGGTTCGGTAGGAGGTTCTTTAAATGGGTCTGTCGGAGGGTTCGTAGGGGGATCTGTCGGAGGATCTGTCGGAGGATCGGTAGGGGGATCTGTTGGGGGATCTGTTGGGGGATCTGTTGGGGGATCTGTTGGGGGATCGGTAGGGGGATCTGTTGGGGGATCTGTTGGGGGATCGGGCAAGGAGTTTATCTTTTTTGCTATCTTGTGCTTCGGTTTTTCCGGAACGGGCTTATCGTCGGTCGGATCGCCGTTTTCGTCGTCGTGGATATATGAAGCAACATTTACGATATACAATTCTTCTGATGCGCTTTCCGCCGCTGTCACCGTCAAGTACAGTTCCACTTCTTCTCCTGCGGCGAGAAATGGAATCGTCCATGTCGCCGTTCCGGCTGTGTAATCCCCTATGACCGCAATTTTAGCCGCGTTGTCGTATGCGATCGATTTGTATGCAGTGTTTTCCGGCAGCGGGTCGCTCACGACGACATTGGTTGCCGGTATGTTCCCGGTGTTGGTTGCCGTCAGCGTATAGACAATATCGCTTTGCCCGGATATATTGGTCGGGGTCCCGTATGCGAAACCGATGTTTTCAGGGCTTGATTGTTTGTGCACTTCTACGGAAGGGATTTCTACGGAAGGGATTTCGGGGTGCGCGGCCGCAGTTTTCGGTATCTTGTGCTTTGGTTTTCCCGCAACGGGTTTGTCGGCGCCCGGGAGTCCGTCGTTGCCGTCATGCCTGTAATAAGCCGTATTTATAATTTCGATGTCCTCTGCGGCGCTCGCGGCGATGGTTGTCACCGTAAAATAAAGGTCGATTTCATCGCCTGCATCAAGCGCCCCGATAATCCAAACCGCTTCGCCCCCGCTGCACTCGACGGTCACGCTTATGCCGGCTTTGGCTTCATATCCGATTGTCCCGGCTTTGTATGCCGTGTTTGCCGGAATCGGATCAGTCACGACGATATTGGCCGCCGCCGCGCCGCCGGAATTTGCCACTTTCAACGTGTAGGCGATATCGCTTTTTTCGGATATTTCGGTTGGAGCCTGGTCCCCTTCGCCCATGCTTGCGGGATTGGACTCCTTGTGTATGTCTATCTTTGGAACTATGCCGTGCTCGTAATAATTTACAATTGTCACCACGCTTTCCCCGCCGTCCGAAATGGTCGCGGGATTGCCCCTAGTTTTTGTCACTTCGTAGTTTGCGCCCTCCGATTCTTCCACGATCCAAGTTGTATCGTCGTCAATTCCTATGATTGTGGCGGGACTATTTACGGAAAAAGCGATATAGCTGCCATCGCCGCCGGCGCTTTCATAGACATAATGCGGCGCACTGCCGCTGACGTTCATATATTGGCCTGTGCCGGCGTTTTTCACCTTTGCGCGAAACAAGGTGCCGTCGTCCACACCCCAGTCCGCGTGGTTGCTTTTGTCGGTTTCGTCATCTTCGTCGAATTCTTTTTTTACGGTCAGCCTTCCGGATTTGACGACGGTGACGGTTATTTCGTCTTCGCTGTCGGCGTAGTCGCGTTCTTCTTCTTTGGTTTCGGCTATGACCCTGTTTTTCATGGAGGCCATCAGTTCGGTCGCTTCGCAGTACAGCTCGATCGTGATTTTTTCGTTTTTTTCCATAAGCGGGATCTCGAAATATATGACATTTCCCGTTCTGTATGAAACCCCGGCATAATCATTGCCGATATATTCGACTCCGGACGGCGGCAAGTAGTCCATGACCGTCACGTTTTCCACCGCGCAGTCCGAATAATTTTCCACTGTTATCCCATATGCTATGGTATCGCCTTTTTTGTATGTCTTTTTGTCCGCCGTTTTGCTGACGGCGACGTCGTACCGCGAATCGGGATAGACGACCGTGATTTCAGTTTCGTCGGAATTGTTTTCATAATCAAATTCAATTTCGCTGATATGCACGGTAGCGGAGTTGAGAATCGACCTTGCCGCTTTCATCGCGCGGCAGCGAACGGTGACCGTAGTGGACTGAAACGCCGCCAATGTGTAAATATCCACTTTCAATTCCCGCGTGATTTGGTCATAGCTGTAACTGCCCGGGCTTCTGTTCGGGCATTCCACAAATTCGAGCTCCGGCGGTATATGGTCGATGACATACACGCCGGTGGCGTCCGCTTTTTGGGTGTTGGAAACGGTGATCGTATAGGTCACAAAATCAAATTTGGCGTACAGGCTCCTGTCCGAGGTTTTTTTCAATTTTACGTCGTAATCCACGATTTCGATTCCCGCTTTGGTCGCTTCGATATAGCCGTAGCCGGCTCCCATGTCGATGGCAAACGAATTCCAGGCCAGGGCGCCTTTTGGCGCATTTTCCGGAATCTTGATCGGTACAATGGCTTGTATGGTATCGCCGATGCGGAAAAATTCGCCCCCGTTCAGCATGATTTTAAACGCGCGCACTTCCGTCCAATTGCCCACTGAGCCTTCCGGCAGCCAATTTGCGCGATTCTCATAATCGTCTATGCCTTTCCAGGGAACCGGGTCTTCTTTCGCATACAAAACGGCAAACCGGGAGTCGCCGAGCAAAATCGGGCCCGTCATGGAAATTCCGCCAAATTCAGTCATCCTGGCGGCATATTGGCCGTTTTTGTCTTCGACTATCGACGTGTCCCCCGCATATGGCAAAACGTCAAAAGCCGTCATGGCGGATAAATCCCTCGACGAATAATTTGCAATATCCAAAGAGTAAAAAGAATACGTACCCGGCAGGGAATAGCCCACAGCGGGCGAGTTTAGGAAAGATTTGTTATAGCTGCCCTGCACGCCTTTCGAGGCCACCACCGTTTCGGGGGGGATGTAGTTCAAAGTGATTTTTGCCCGTAAAAACTTTTCGGTGAAAAGCCCGTTGTTGTTGATGTCGAATTCATCGTCGGCATACGGCTCATAGCCCCTATAGACGCCGGAAGCGCTTTGGTTGTTGTTGGTCGCGATGATTTTTGCATACTCCGGCCAATGGAAATAGCTGACCAAGTCGTTTTCGCCCTTGCGGGCGCTGTCGAGGATTTCGAGCCTGTAGCTGTAATAGGCGATATACTCGCCGCGAAAATATGAAATGTCGTAAGTGCCTTTCAGATTCCATATGAGGGCCGTTTGGCCGGTTCCCTTGTAGTCGTTCACGATGATCGGCTCGATATTTTCGTACATATCATTGAGCGTCTGCCCGTTGAGGTTTGTGAACGCCATCGAGCCGGGGACATATTTGAAGCCGTCGGGCAAAATATCGATGATTTGCGCCCCGTCGAAAATGATGCAGTCTTCCTTGTCGAAATCATAAAAACGCAGCCTGTTGGAAACGGTGAGCGCGGAGCCCGCGTAAACCGTGGCGGAAGCGATGCCGGTCACAACTTTCATGCCCCTGAATTTCGGCTGGTAAGAAGTGATGTCATGGTATGCGGAGTCTTCGCCGAGCAAGGTCTTTTTCGCCCCGCCGTCTTCAAAGTCGTAATAAAAAGCGCCGATATTTCCGAATGCGGTGGCGCGGTCATGCGGGATGGTTGAAAATATTCCGTCCTTTAGTCTCGCACCGACGTCAAAATATATCTGGCCGCCGGCATTCAGTTCCGGGACAAGCAGCCTGAGCCCGTCGACCACGACGGGCTCCCCGGTATGGGGATCGGCCGGCAAAAAGAAATAATCCGAATACAGGCATCCGGAGTGCTCGCCGGAATAACAGTACTGCGCCCTGCCGTAAGGCTCAGTTTCATCCAATTTGGAAACCGGGCGCGCGGAATATACGAGATCGCCCGGCGTCAAATAATCGCGCCCCAGCGAAGCGAAATAATAGTCTTCCCAAACGCCCGTTCCGGCGATTCTGTACTGCACTTTCATGCTTCCGGAAACCGCTTCCGGTTTCGCGCTCACGGAAAAACCGAAAAAGCGCAAACTCTGGTCCAATTTTTCGTCCGAAATCACGAAATTGCGCATCGGGGTCGCATTCATTGTATTGGAGTATGAATTGTAGAACCAATAATCCCCGTCGATTTCTTCGTCGATCGCCAGCCTGCTCGCATGCTTGGACGATGCTCCGATGCTGTTGCCCCTCATGGTTTTTATCGGCTCTTTGGCATATTGCCTGCCCGGGGTTTCTTTGCCGAATCTCACAAAGGTTTCGAGATGGCATGAATAGTCTTCGTCGTCAAAAGCTTTGTTTTTTACGAAATATTCATAATCCGCTTCATTCGCATAATCGGGCCCTATTTCGCAATCGGGGAATCGCAGCTTCAGATCCACGCTTTTGTTGCCGCTGCCGGCAGGGGGGTCATAAACCGCCACTCTTTTTCCTTCATATCCCGGATAATTTCCATCGTAAAACTTCCAATGTGGATATCCGACGTTGTCTGCAGGGTCGAAAACCGCGCCGTCCGGCAATATGTCGACGATAACGGTTCTGTCTATTTCTCTTGTGCCCTTGGCGGCAAAAGCGTCTCCGTTGAATGTGAAAGTGACGGGATACGCCGAATCGGGGCCGATCTTCCCCGCGCCCGCATCTTCGCCGGCATAAACTTCGTAGCCGGACACGCCGTCTTTGCTTACCTGCCTTATATAGTTTTGCTGGGTTACGCCTTTTGCGGGCGCATATCTGTCATACTTCCACACTATTTCCAATTCGGCTTCGATGGGATCGTGGCTGTCGCTGGTCAAAGTGACTTTCAATTTCAAAGGATAATTTTGCGGCGTATAGCCTTTTGGCATCGATACGCTTCCCGGCAATCCGAACTCCGAACCTCCCGCCAGATCTCTCAGCGTCCATGTGACTGTCTGCGAGTCGGCATCGACAACTTTCGGCCCTCTCGTGATTTGCTGCGGGGCATCGCTTGCAACGATTGTGGGTTTAGTGGGCAAACTTACGATGTCGTCCGTTTTGTATTCCAGCGCAAGCACCGGATTGATCAAAATATCGCTGACATTCAGCCCGGAATTTTCAAAGACGATTTTGAAAGTCGCCGTTTCCCCGACATACAAAGCCGGATTTGAAGGGTCGATTTCAGTCCCGTCGGTGCGGACGATCGATAGCCTGTAGTCGGTATCTCCTTGCGCGGCGACGAGCGGGAACACAGCCGCAGGAATTATCGCGGCGATCAAAAACCACGCCAAAACAACCGAAAATAGTGACCGTTTTGTTTTTTCCATTTTTCGAACTCCCCAAACTATTTCTTTTCGAAAATATATTCACGACACTATTCTAATTCCGGTTCGGCTTTTTTTCAATTGCTTTTTTGTGAATTTTTTGTGTGTTTTTTCCTTAGTTTCCGCTATTTTGACAGGTTAAAGTTGCTTTTCGCCAATTTCGAGAACCTGGCTATCACATCGTCGATTTCAAAATGCGGATGGCCTATGATGTACGAATGGATTTTGTTGCCGAACTTTTCATGCCATTTAGAATCGATCGAACCAAACCCGTGGCATGCGCCAAACAGGCTTCCCGCAGTGGCCCCGGTGCAATCGTTGTCGAGCCCCATCGCGACGGTATTTCCGATGGTCTTTGCGAAATCGCCGCCACCGAGCTGCATCCCGAATATTACGAGCGCGGCGTTGTTGTCGGTGTGCACGCCGCTCATTCCTTCGAAGTGGCTGTCGACCAAAGCTCTCGCGTGGCGATAATCGCGGATGCTGTCTTTTGCGCCGAGCGCCCACGAAACGTCTTTGTACAAAAGCGATTCGTTCGGTATCTCGCAAAGCGCCGCGTCAAAGGCCGCAAATGGGTCATTTAAGGCAAAAGCCGCCGCTATGGCAGCAGAAAAAAACATCTCGCCGTATATGCCGTTTCGCCTGTGGCTTATATATGCGTCATGGTATGCCATTTCGGCCGCCTTTTCCGGCAGCCCGGGCGCCAGATAGCCAAATGGGTCGCTCCTTATGTCCGCGCCTATCCACTGGACATACGGGTTTTCGATTTCGCCGCATTTGTCTGCGGATATGCCCTTTTTGAGGTTTTTCAGCGCTATGTCTTCCGCGGTGCAGGCATAAGGCAAATATGAAAGCCAGCACTTGCCCACGTCCTCGGTGTCAAAGCCGAGCCCGCAATCCTCAGCTATCAAAAGCCCGAGAAGGGTGTATGTTATGTCGTCGTCCACGGGTACGCCGTTTAATCCTTCCGATGTGAAGTCATAAGCCGGGTTTACGCCGTAGTGCATGGCGTTCGGATTTTTTATCTTTGACCAGTAGTGGGTGTTTGGGAATTCGTCCCCTATCCACTTCGCCCAAGATTCCATTTCGTCGATAGTCCAGAATTCCACTGCCGCCCCGAGGATGCAGCCGCTCATGCGGCCGTAAAGCGCTCCCTTGAGCCGCTCTGTATAGGCGGCTTCGTCGAATGACGCCCATAACTCGCGTTTTGCGGGTTTTCTGAGTTTCTTGATTTTTTGCAGATCGTCGGGTTCCTTTGCCGCGAGTTTTTCGCATATGGGCAGAGCTTTCATCTGGTCCAGGCGTTCCAAAAGGAATTTGTCGGTTTCGGCGATGATTTCGGCGATGCCTTCCGCCCCGTACTCGTGCTTGAGCCGCGCATATTCGTTTATCAGGTTTGCCGCGTGCGCCCCATTGGACATTTTCGGATATGCCATTTTGCAATTCCCCCTTGTTTTTTGTTTTGATAAAGATGTTGACAGAATTCCGCAGTCATGATATAATGCTTTGTCTGCGAGCGGTTTTCAAGATTATAACATGGTTTTTGGGGTTTGTCAAGATTGAATTATGTTTTTGGGAAATAAAAACTTTGATTTGGTTTCCCCCGCGTTTTTGTAATTTTTTTAATTTTGCTGTTTACAAAATCGAAAATGTGTGATATAATATAAATATCCCGGGACGCGGCCGCCGGAAAAAGGACTCACCCGCCGCGAGCTATGCCCCGAGGAGATTTACAATATTTTTATCAATCAAGAAAGGTGAAAAGAAATCATGCTGCTTAAGGAAGAAAAACAAAAAGTCATCGCGGACAACAAGATGCACGAAACGGACACAGGATCCCCCGAGGTGCAGATCGCAATCCTCACCACCCGCATAAACCAGCTGACAGAACACTTGAAGCAAAACAAAAACGATCACCATTCGAGGAGGGGGCTTCTCAAAATGGTCGGGCACAGGAGAAATCTCCTGAATTACTTGACCAAAAAGGACATCAACCGTTATAGGGAAATAATCAAAAAATTGGGCATAAGGAAATAATCAGTTATCAGTATCGATTGGCGTGAGCTGCATATGAACTACGTTCATATTCGCTACACGTATCAGTGGAACGAGTTTTCAGTTAAAGTTAGTTTTTTTTTTGAAAACTGAAAACTGAAAACTGACAACCGGAAAGTAAGTAAAGAAGTTTAGGAGTAGTAAAAACAATGGCAAATCAGTTAGAATTTACAAGCCATAGAATTTTCGAGTATGAACTGGCAGGCAGGAAACTGACGGTGGAAACCGGAAAAATGGCGCAGCTGGCAAACGGGAGCGCCCTGATCAGGTACGGCGGCACCAATATACTGGCCACGGCGACCGCTTCGGAAAAACCCAGGGACGGGATAGATTTTTTGCCGCTTGCGGTGGACTACGAGGAGAGGCTCTACGCTGTGGGAAAGATACCCGGCTCGTTCATGAAGCGGGAGGGCCGGCCTTCGGAAAAGGCCATTTTGACCTCGAGGGTAATCGACAGGCCCATACGCCCACTGTTCCCAAAAGACCTCAGAAACGACGTGGTTTTGTCGCTGCTCGTTCTGTCCGTGGATCAGGACAATTCCCCCGAAATCGCCGCGATGGCAGGCGCCTCGATCGCGCTCTCCATATCTGACATCCCTTGGATGGGGCCCATCGGCGGGGTTTTCGTCGGGCTTTGCGGCGGGGAGATAATAATCAACCCAACGGCGGCCCAGCGCGAAGCCAGCGACCTGGAACTCACCGTCGCGGCCTCGAAGGAAAAGGTCGTGATGATCGAGGCCGGGGCGAACGAAGTCGACGATGCAACGATGTATGAGGCGATCATGAAAGCCCACGGGGAAATAAAGCCTTTGATCGATTTCATAAACCATGTGAAATCGGAAGTGGGAAAAGAAAAATTCGGCTACGAATCTTTTGAAGCGGATCATGATCTGTATGAAAAGATAAAGGCGTTCGCCCATGACGAGGTAAAATACGCGCTGGACACCGACGACAAAACCATCAGGGAAGACAGGCTATCGAAAGTTTACGACAAAGTTGTCGAATGCCTGAAGGCCGAATATGCGGAAGAGGGCGAAAACTACATAAAAGAAAACGACCCCATGATAAAGGAATGCTTGTACAAGCTCCAGAAAGAAACCGTGCGGCGCTGGCTCCTCGACGAGCAAAAGAGGGTGGACGGGAGGAAAATGGACGAGATCCGGCCGCTTGCGGCAGAAGTCGCGCTGCTTTCCCGCGTACACGGCTCGGGTATGTTCACCCGGGGCCAAACGCAGGTCTTGACGGCGGCCACCCTGGCGCCAATCAGCGAACAGCAAAAACTGGACGGGTTGGACGAAGAGGAAGCAAAAAGATATATGCACCACTATAATTTCCCCGGATATTCGGTGGGGGAAGCAAAAGCTTCGAGGGGCGCGGGGCGGCGCGAAATCGGGCACGGCGCGCTCGCCGAGCGCTCGCTGCTGCCGGTGCTGCCGACAATCGAGGAGTTTCCCTACGCGATCAGGACGGTTTCGGAGGTCATATCCTCAAACGGCTCCACTTCGCAGGCTTCGGTTTGCGGCTCCACATTGGCTTTGATGGATGCGGGCGTTCCGATAAAGCGCCCGGTGGCGGGAATATCGTGCGGGCTGATCACGGAGGGCGACAAGTGGATGACCATGATAGACATCCAGGGGCTCGAGGATTTCTTCGGCGACATGGATTTCAAAGTGGCCGGGACGCACAACGGAATCACCTCGATACAAATGGACTTGAAAATCGACGGGCTTACGCCGGAAATTATAAAAAAGGCGTTTGAAGTGACAAAAGCGGGCAGGATCATGATACTCGACGAGATCATGCTCAAATGCATAGCGGAGCCCAGGCCCGACGTTTCGGAATATGCCCCCAAGATGATAACGATGAAGGTCGCTGTGGACAAGATAAGCGAAGTAATAGGCCCCAAGGGCAAAGTGATACAGAAGATCATAGCCGATTGCGGCGGCGCGAACGTCATATCCATCGACATAGAAGACGACGGCAGCATATTCATCGCGGCGATAGACAAGGAAATGGGTTACAAAGCCGAAGCGATGATAAAACAGATCGCTTTCGACCCCGAGCCGGGCATGGTCTTTTTGGGCAAAGTCACGGGCATATTGGCGGGAGTAGGATGCTTTGTCGAATATCTGCCCGGCAAGGAGGGCATGGTGCACATATCACGGCTCGCCAACAAGCGCGTGGAAAAAGTCGAGGACGTGGTCAAGATGGGCGACGAATTCGAAGTGGTGTACCTCGGGGTGAACCCGAAAGGCAAAGTGGATTTGGCGAAGCAAGGCGTGGCCGACAGGAGGAGATAAGATTTTGCCAAACGACATAGAAATTTCAAGAAATGCAAAAATAAAGCCCATCAGGGAAATTGCGGCCTCGCTTTCATTGGATCCCGACCGCGACATAGACCAATACGGAAGCCACAAAGCAAAACTTTCGGAAGAAGCCCTGTCTAAGCTCGCAAAAAGCGAAAAAAACGGAAAATTGATTTTGGTCACGGCGATGACCCCCACGAAATACGGCGAGGGCAAAACGACGATGTCAATAGGCTTGGGCCAGGCGCTTTGTTTGCTCGGGCACAAAACCGCGATAACGCTGAGGGAACCCTCGCTGGGGCCTGTCTTCGGGATAAAAGGCGGAGCCGCAGGCGGCGGGTATTCGCAGGTGATACCAATGGAGGATATAAACCTGCACTTCACAGGGGATATGCACGCGATAACCTCGGCGAATAATTTGCTGTGCGCCGTTTTGGACAATCATATATACCAAGGCAACGCTTTGGGGATAAATCCCGAAAAAATCACCTTTTCGCGCTGCATGGATCAAAACGACCGCGCCCTGAAAGACATAACGGTGGGGCTCGGCGGAAAAAAGAACGTTCCGAGAAAAGACGGTTTCAGGATAACCGCTGCAAGCGAAATTATGGCGATATTTTGCCTTGCCGAAAATCTCGCGGAGCTCAAGGCCATGCTGGGAAACATCAGCGTGGGATATAAATTCTCCGGCGAACCCGCATTTGCCAGGGAACTTAAAATCGAGGGTTCGATGTGCGCGCTTTTAAAAGACGCTTTCCGGCCAAATTTGGTGCAGACGATAGAAGGCGTTCCGGTTTTTGTGCACGGCGGGCCCTTTGCGAACATCGCGCACGGATGCAATTCAGTCAGGGCGACGAAAGCCGCCCTGAAACTCGCCGACTATGCGGTGACCGAAGCGGGCTTCGGTTCGGATCTCGGAGCGGAGAAGTTTTTCGACATAAAGTGCCGCAAAACCGGCCTGTGCCCCGATGCGGCGGTGATAGTCGCCACGCTAAGGGCGATCTCGCACCACGGCGGCGGAGAAATGGAATCGGGCTTTGAAAATGTGCTGGCCCATTTCGAGAACCTGCGAAAATTTGGCGTGGATGCGGCGCTCGCCATCAACCGCTTTCCGACAGATTCCGAAAGCGAGCTCGAAAAAATCGCCTCGCTTTGCCGACGGCATAACATCCCCTATTCGTTATCGGCCGCTTTTGAGCAAGGGGGCAAAGGCTCGATCGAGCTTGCGAGGAAAGTGGTCGAAATATGCGAAGCGCGCTCCGGTAAAAACAATTTGCGCTTCGCCTACGACCCCGAAGATTCGACAAAGAAAAAAATCGAAAAAATAGCCAAAAACGTATACGGCGCCGCAAAAGTGGCATATTCCGAGAAAGCGGAAGAAGTTTTGGCGCAGATAGAAAAACTGCGCTATGGGCATTTGCCCGTGTGCATGGCAAAAACGCAGTATTCCCTTTCCGATGACCCCGCGATGACTGGCAGGCCCGCGGATTTCGAATTGAAGGTGAAGGACATGATAATACAAACCGGGGCGGGTTTCATAGTCGCGATGACCGGGGATGTGATGATCATGCCGGGGCTTCCGAAAGTCCCGAATGCGGAACTCATCGATCTCGACGGCGAAGGGAATATAATTAATCTTTCGTGAAAACGGGAAAAATTGATAAATCAATAAATCAATAAAATAATGAAATTTTACGCAGCGCAGGCGATCGGGCTTGTCGGAATGGCATTGGCGTTTTTATCCTTCCAGCAAAATGACAGGCGGAAAATCCTCATGATCCAAGCCGCCGCCGCCTTTGCCTTTGCGGCGCATTTTGCGCTGCTGGGGGCGTTTACGGGAGCGGGAATGAATTTGATAGAAGTGCCGCGCAATTTGATGTTTTCGCATAGGCACGGCAAATTGCGGCAAAATATATTGGCGGCTGTTTTTATGGCCGCTTTTTTTGTATTTGGCATATTTGCCGGGGAAGACGTGTTTTCGTTTTTCCCGGTTTTGGCGATGGGAATTTCAACTTTCGTGTTCACGATGCAAAACCCCCGCAATATCCGGTTTTGCATGCTGCCTGTTTCGGCGCTTTGGATGACATACAATATCATCGTGCTGTCTTTTGCGGGTGTGCTGACCGAGAGCTTCTGCCTTTTTTCCATACTGATCGCCATAGTGCGCTTTGACATTCTGAAAAAACCGGAAAAATGAAAATATGCGGCAACAATTGTTGACTTATGCGCGGTTTTGTGGTATGATATATAAAAATCGAAACTTTCGGTGCAAAAAACGGGCAAATAGGCAAGGGCAAAATAATATATATTTTTAAGGAGAAAAAATATGAAAAAAATCGCATTCATCGGCGCGGGTTCGTTCGGGTTCACCCGCACCCTCGTAAAAGACATCTTGTCTTTCCCATCTTTTTCTGATGCGCACATCGCGCTCATGGACATCAACAAGGAAAAGCTCGACTACATCGAAAAAGCGGTGAACAAAATCGTGAAGGCGGGAAATTATCCCGCGAAAGTCACCGCCACCTTGGATCGGGCATCCGCTTTGGAAGGCGCGGACGGTGTTTTGATCACCATTCTCTCCGGCGAAGTCGACGTTTGGCGCCACGACATCGAAATACCCAAAAAATACGGAATAGACACGAATATCGGGGACACTCGCGGGCCTTCCGGCATATTCAGGTATTTGCGCACCGGCCCGGTCATGCTCGACATTTGCCGCGACATATACAAATACGCGCCAAATGCGGTGGTGCTCAACTACACCAATCCGATGGCGATGCTGTGCCAGACGATCCAAAAGGAACTGCCGAAGCTGACGATTACGGGCCTCTGCCATTCGGTGCAGGGGACGGCGCATATGCTCGCTCACTGGATAGGCGCTGACATGAAAGATGTGACATACACCTGTTCGGGCATAAACCATCAGGCCTTCTACCTGGATTTCAAGGTCAAAGGCGAAGACGCATACCCCGCGCTCAAAGAGGCGATAAAAAAGCCCGAAATATATAACGAGGAAATTGTGCGAAACGAGATGTTCAAGCACCTCGGATATTACGTGACCGAATCTTCCGGCCATAATTCAGAATACAATGCCTGGTTCAGAAAACGCCCCGAACTGATAGAAAAATATTGCACCCACGGAACAGGCTGGAACCCGGGCGTTTACGCATATATATTGGATGCGTACCTGCAGCGCGAAGAAACCTGGAGGGATGACATCAAAAACTGGATCGCCGACCCGAATACGGACATAGCGCGCGGCCATGAATATGCCGCTTACATTTTCAACGCCATATTCGGCGACAATGAAACCTTTGAATTCAACGGCAACGTGCTAAACGACAAATTCATCGACAATTTGCCCGAGGGGTGCTGCGTGGAAGTGCCGGTTATCGCCTCAAAGGCGGGGCTGCGCCCCCTGCGCACGGCCAAACTGCCCCCGCAGTGCGCATTGCTGGTCAACACATCAGCGCAAATCGAAACGCTTGTGGTCGAGGGCAGCCTCGAAGGCGACAGGGAAAAGGTCACCCGGGCGCTTTTGTACGACCCGCTTTCGGCCGCTGTGTGTTCAATGCAGGAAATACGCGACATGGCGGACGAAATGTTCGAGAAAAACAAAGAATACCTGCCGCAGTTTGAGATATAGGGATTTCGAAAATGCCTGAATTTTTTTCAGACAGCGAGCAGGAAACCGAGGAGATAGGTTTTGCGCTCGCAAAAAAAGACAAAATAAAATTTGGGGATATAGTGGCGCTGAAAGGGGATCTTGGCGCGGGCAAAACCGCTTTCACCCGCGGGCTGGCGAAATTTTTTTCGCCGAGCCTGCGGGTGGTCAGCCCCACGTTTTCGATTTTGAATGAATACAAAACAACCGCCGGGCGAATTTTGCATTTCGATATGTACAGGATAGAATCGGAAGAAGACCTGCTCTCCACGGGATTTTACGATTGTCTTGGCGGCGGGGACCTGATTGTCATCGAGTGGTTTGAAAAAATTTCGGATTTTTTCGGCGAAAACACGGTGAACGTGGAAATCGCGAAATTACGGGGCGACAAGCGAAAAATTGTTTTCGAAAGGCTTGAATGACGATATGCTTGTATTTGGTATAGACACAGCTTCAAAAATCGCCTCGACGGCGGTGATGGACGCCGAAAACCAAAAAATACTCTCCGAAATGAATTCGGACGGCAAGCTTTCCCACAGCGAAAACCTGATGCCGATGATAGACTCGACATTAAGATGCGCGGGGGTTTTGCCCGCCGAAATCGATTTGTTCGCGACCGTGACCGGCCCGGGGTCTTTTACCGGGATCAGGATAGGCGTATCGACAACAAAAGGTTTGGCATTTGGCTCGAGTGCGGACAATTGCGTCGGGGTGTCTTCGCTTTGTGCGCTGGCGCATAATTTTCGCGGCTATGAGGGCGGCATATTGGTGCTGCCAGTTATCGACGCGAGGCGGAAACAAGTCTACAACGCAATCTTCGAAAATTTGGAGTGCGTGAAGGGCGACCGGATCATCACGGCGGACGCGCTTGAAGCCGAACTGAACGCCGAGTTTGCCGGGCGCAAGGTGGCTTTTGTCGGCGATGGGGCGGTTATGTGCGAACAGCTTGATTTTCCGGGAATTGTCAAAGTTCCGGATATGTTGAAGCGGCCTTCTGCCGCTTCTTTGTGCAGGGCGGCATATGAAAAATACAAAAAAGGCGGCGCAGTGCACGCGAGGGCGCTTTCTCCCGCCTACCTCATAAAAACGCAGGCCGAACGGGAGTTTGAAAATGGCAAAAAATAGGGCAGAAGATATAATCCATCTGATAAGTTCCTCAAGCGCGATAATATTGGAAGGGGCAATATCGGTAATGTCCGCGCTTTCTTCGGATGATTCCCGGATTTTGAAGATCATCCTCAAAGAAGGCGCAGAAAGCCGCAGCATAAAAAATATCCGATCCTGCGCGAAGGCGAAAAATATCGAGGCAATCGGCTTTGGCCCGGACGAAATGGGCGAATTTGAGCGGGGCGTGGAAAAGTTTGGCTTTTATTCGCTGGGAAAAACCCACGGGGGCATTTTCGCAATAGCCAAAAGGCGAAAGTTTTTGACCCCGCAGGAACTCATCCGCTCCCTGCCCAAAGATCAAAAGTATATTTCGATCGCGGTAATCGAGGGAATAGAGGATCCGTATAATCTCGGTTATGCCGCAAGGGCCGTGTACACGCAGGGCACGGACGCGCTGATTTTGCCCGAACGGGATTTCGGGTTTTCCGAGGCCACGATAGAAAAAGCCTCCACGGGCACTTTTTCAAAGCTGCCGGTCGCGGTTTTTTCAAGCGACAAAAACAGCAAAACCGAATTGGCGGATATGTTGAAGGCCGAAGGCTTTGCGATATACTGCATGGAAAAAAACGCAAAATCGCGCGACATATTCGAAGTGGAGTTCGCCGAAAAGGCTGTTTTTGTGATAGGTGGGGAGAAGCGCGGCATATCCGGGGATTTTTTGAGATGCGCCGACGAAATCGTAAAGATCCCCTATGCGAAGCCTTTTGCGCATTCATTGGCCGCCCAGAGCGCGGCGACTGTCGTCTCCTATGAGATCCATCGGCAGAGGGCGGGCAGGCGATGGTAAATTTGCGAAGAATTTCAAATAACATCAAAAAAACTTGGAAGGATCATAAAAATAATATGATAAGAAAGATAACGCCTTTTTTAATTGCCGCGCTGCTGGCTGCGGCTTTTGCGGCCTGTTTCATGCTGCCCTCCGGCGCATTTGACGGAAACGATTACGGAGGAGGCGGCGGATACGACGGCGGGGGCGGATACGATGGCGGAGGAAGCTACGATGGCGATGGCGGCGAATTGACGTTGGAGGGCTTCATTGGAATGATCCTTATTATCGGAATCGTCGTGGTTATTGTGTTTGTCAGCGACAAAAAAAAGAAGAAGCGTCCGGGAACCCAAACCGGCGCGGTGAGGCCGAGCTCGAACGAGGGCCTGCACATAAAGCTGCCGGACAGAACCGCCCAGATAGAGGGCATCATCAAGGGGCGCGACGTAAATTTTTCCGCGGGCGACTTCGTGTCGTTTGCCAAAAGGGTATACATAGATATACAGACCGCGTGGTGCAAGCGCGACTTGACACCTGTGCGCGTCTTTTTGCACGATAACCTGTACGATGCGACGGCCAAGCAGATCCGGGCGAAAATCGACCAGGGCGTGATCTACCACTACGAGAGCATGGTCGTAAATACCGCATATCTGACGAGCTACGCCAAGGACGGGCAGTTCGAGTACCTCACGGCGTACCTCAACGCGAGGATGATCGACTGGCAGGAGGACGAGAAGACGGGGCGCATTTTGCGCGGGGACAAAACCACGCGCTGGGACTTGCGGTACAAGATGAAATTCATGCGTTCGTCCGGTGAGCTGACGAAGGAGGAGACTGGCGAAGAGAGAGGGCACAAATGCCCGAAGTGCGGCGCTCCGCTCGAAATGACGTCGTCGGCGAAGTGCGCGTACTGCGATTCGGTCGTGACGACGGGGCAGTACAGCTGGGTGCTGTCGGATTTCGGCACGATCAGAAACGACACAATCGACGAGGGCATCAGAACAGAGCAATAATTTTAAAGCGGAAAAATGCCGGCAATTACCCAAACCTTGCCAAAAAGCTCGGTCAATAGAGCTGGCAGCTCAGCCTTCTCGCCGAGTTGTCCCAGGTGACCTTCCCGTATTTGCCCAAAAGATTGAAATCGATGAACATATACCCGTTTATCGAGTAGCTCTCCACCAGTTCGCCCGACAGGTACACCTTGATCGCCGACACGACATATTTCGCCTTGAGGTCGCCCGGCTTTTTCCCGGGCGGAATGCTTTCGATGGGCAGCGGCTTCGTCGCCTTGCCTCTGTTGCGCTCCACTCTCAGCGTCTTCTCGGCCGCGTTCCATGCCATGTCGAACCCGTACCCCGCCAAATCCTCCACGATTATCTGCGCGTAGCCGTTGATGTTGCTTATCGGTATGGGCTGGCCGTCGATGTATGCCGTTATGCTCGTGTACACCACGTCTCCGATTTGTTCCCCTATCCTCGGCGTCTTGGGCAGCTGACTGGGCGTTTCCGTTTGAGGCGGCTGAGAAGAAAGCTGACTCGTCGCTCGCTCCGTGGCGCCGCCATCCATGATCTTTACGGGGGTGTCACTGCCGAGTTGGTGCAAATAATTGCGCCCCCAAGTCCATACGCCGCCGTCGCTTTTGACCGCTATCGTGTACCCTGCTCCTGCCGAAACCTGCGCCACGTTGTCCATGATCTTCACCGGGCTGTGTCTGTCCGTTGTCGTGCCGTCACCGATTTGCCCATTTCCGTTATACCCCCAGGCCCAGAGGCTGCCATCGCTCTTTATCGCCATCGTGTACATTTCACCTGCCGAAATCTGCGCCACGTTGTCCATGATGTACACGGGTTCCATGATGAGCACGCGTTCGTACCTGTCCGTTGTCGTGCCGTCCCCGATTTGGCCATAGTCGTTATTTCCCCAAGCCCACAGGCTGCCGTCGGTCTTTATCGCCATCGTGTGATATTCGCCCGCCGAAACCTGCGCCACGTTGTCCATGATGTGCACGGGAGTTGATTTGTAGTCGTATTTGATTGTTATTCCCATAGTTGGATTAAATATTGACGCAGTGCCGTCCCCGATTTGGCCATAGTCGTTATTTCCCAAGGCCCAGAGGCTGCCGTCGGTCTTTATCGCCATCGTGTGATATTCGCCCGCCGAAACCTGCGCCACGTTGTCCATGATGTGCACGGGTTCGTATCCGTCCGTTGTCGTGCCGTCACCGATTCGGCCAAAACCGTTTTCTCCCCAAGCCCATAGGCTGCCATCGCTCTTGATCACCATCGTGTACCCTGCTCCTGCCGAAACCTGCGCCACATTGTCCATGATGTGCGTTGGCGTTAATTTGTTGTTATTTTCGAATCCAATTACATTCAAATAATCATCATAATCGTATGTTGTCACAGTCCCGTCCCCGAGTTGACCAACGCTGTTATCTCCCCAAGCCCATAGGCTGCCATCGCTTTTGATCGCCA
>WRJC01000022.1 GCA_009782405.1 Oscillospiraceae bacterium | reverse complement strand
CTGCTGTTTTTGAACATGTTCGATATATAATCGTTTCAAAATGCGTTTTTATTCGCCTGTAACATAAATTTTTTATTTGCAAAAAAATCCGACATAAAATACTTTATATCGGATTATTTCCATCATTTCCTTTTAGCTTTATGAAATAATTTTTCAATCTTTTCAGCTGCTCACGTAAAACACCGATTTTGCCGGATCGAGGGTGACAAAAAGCGCCGTCGTTTTTGGGGCGTTGAAAAAACCGGGAGCGGATATGGCCCGCCCGTGCATTGGCTCGCTTGCGTGCGGATCCCAGAGTTCGAGCGCTTTCGCGCCTCTCAATCTTACGTCGGCTGCCGCCTGCCTGTCGCTCGAGTTGGCGAAGAAATATATGTCGCGCCCGCCGATCTCTTTATGTATATATGTGAAGTTTCCCCCGGCGGCTTCGATAGGCTGGCACTCGACGTCGAATATTATGCCGGTGTCGCCAAGCGCGCCGGACAAAGCCTGCATATCGAAGCTTTCGATGTGGCGGCATCCGCCCTTTTCGAACAGCTCGGCCACGATCTCGCATACTTTGCCGTCGCCGCCAAGTTCCGCCGATTTTCTTGGCAGATGCCCGACTGCGATGAGATGGCCGCCGCCCTTGGCGAACTGCCGCAGTTTTTCGAGAGTTTCCAAATGTATCACATCCATCGAGGGGAGTATGGCCACTCTGTATTCCTCGCGGTTTTCCGCGTTGTTTAACACGATCCGGCCCTCTTCGAGGCTGCATCTTTTCGATAAGACTTCCGGGTGGAGATATGTGAAATCCTTGCGTATGTCGAGCGAGAGCGCTTCGCCGATTTGCATATAGTTCACGTGTTCGGCGATATTTGCGCCGAGGTAAGGGTCGCCCTCGCCGAATTTGTGCCACGCCTGCAAGTCGGCGATCGGGTATAGCACCGCTATGTCGCATATATGCCTGCCCCCGCGCAAAAGCGCCGAGGCCTTTTTCACATAGGCGTTGTATTTTGGCAGCTCGGGCCCGAATTTTTTGCTCCTGAATGAGAGCTCGGGGGGGAAGATGACGTTGTTTTCGCCGTCGTACCAGGTGCCGTGTGGCACCATGAAATTTATGCCCTTGGCAAACTGGTCCATCGCCTCCTTATACAGGTTCTCTATCGGCATATCCTCGCCCATCGCTCCGAAAACCTCGCACATCACCGCCGGCTTGTCGTAGTTATTGGCCGCCGAGCTCACGAGCTTGTAGGCCGCGGAGGCGCGCCCGTATTTGAAAATCTGGTCAACGCCGGGCACATCCTGGTGCTCGAACACCTTCATCAAATCTCCGCTTATGGACACGGGGGAGAGTATTTCCTCCTGATCCATATGGCCGGTGAGCTGTATGCCGTGCGCGGCGCACCATTTCTGCATCGTTTGTATATAGCAAGTTGAATACAATTCGGCCCGCAGCGAGTGCAGCGCGTTTCTGGCCGAGGCGGTGTCCGGCCCGATGTCCAAAAACAGCGCGGGGTACAGCGGCGTGGGGTCGTAGCCGTGTTTTTCCTTGAATTTTTTGTTGAAATCGCCCGTCCATATCCGGCTTTCTTTGATATGCCAAAACGAGGGCTCGTCGTAGAAGGCGTATTTGATCACGGAACCGAAATATTCGGGAAAGCGGTCGTAATACGCCTGATGGGTGACATCTATGAAAGCTTTCACAGCCTCTTCGGACAGATAGTCGATCAAGCGGCGCTTGGAAAAGGCCAGATTGCAAGGCTCGTCGGCCACAAGCGCAAAAACCATAATCTGCCAATCTCCGCCCTTGGCGGGCGCCTCGCAGAGAACCGAGCCCTCGGCGATACTCGCCGAACCGGAAATATCGATGCGCTCAAAGTTCTGCGGATCCATCGCCACAGCTCCCAAAAATGCGCTCCCCCCGGGCAGCTCGAAGCTGCATTTTTGCCCGCTTTGCGCCTTTTGGCAAAACATATCCAAGCGTTTGGCGGTATGCTCGGGGTGGTCGCGCTCGATTATGCCCCCCGCGTGGCCGCTGGGAAACCCGTTCTCGTCCCACAGCACTATATCGAGCCCCGCCTCCTTGGCGGCGCGCAGCGCCATTTCATATTTTTCAAAAAACAGATCCTCCATATAGCCGCTGTTGTTCCAGATCACGATCATCACGCCCGTGTAGCCGTCGCGCTCCGCGAAGCCGGCGAACTGGCGCCTTATCTCCTCCTCCGATATCTTTTCGGTTTCGATGTTCCAGATCCATTTTGGAATCGAGCCGCACTCATGCGGCGGGTTTTCAAATCGGCTGAAAAGTTTGTCCTGCATAAAAAATTCCTCCGTCTTGCATTGTTTTTCCGCCATTTCAGCCCCTGCCCAAAAACGGCGGGGAACTTGCGAAAAATTTGTTTAGCGCCGCTTTGGATATTTCGTACCCATCCGAAAAATCCCTCTTTTTGCTCGCGGCATCCCTTATGACCCGAACTGTGGCGTCGCGTATTTCGGGCACTGTCATAAAGGCATTGTACTGGTTGAAAGTTATGTTTTCCAAAATTTCGCCGAGTATGCCCACGCTGTCCACATCCCTCAGGTGAAAAGTCATCTGATCTTTCACGTATATGTCTTTTAGCATCATGTGCGAAGCGGTCGAAAGCGCCCCGATCATAATGCCGCACGCCTCGGTGTTTCTCGCCGTTTGGAGCGCCGAGATGCATAGCGCGTCGCTTCCCGCAAACGAAAAGCGGCCCGCGTAATTCGAGTCCGTCGAAGGCACCGGCAAAAGCCCCCAGTCAAATTTCGAATCCGTGATGTCCGGCAGCATTTCGAGCCTTGAAATCGAGAACAGCATGTTCCCTGAGGAAAACGCCCTTTTTTGGGCGGCTTTGCCGCCGTTCAAATAGTTTTCAACCCCGCTTTCTTTTGGGGGGGCCAAAATTTCCGAAAGCGCTTGTATGAGCGTCATGGTTTTGTCATTCGCATAATTCATAATCGGGTAGCTGTAATCCCTTTTCGTGAAATATTTGTTTCCGGAAGTGACAAACAATCCATTTGCCACATCGTCGCTTTCCCCGTCGAGTCCGATCGAATACAGCCGCCCCCCGTCCAGGTCCGCCGCGGCGGCCGCGAATTCCTTCGAAACGGAGAACATCGCGTCCCAATTCCAAGCTCCGTCTTTGTATATTGCAAGCGGGCCGGCCAAATTGTATTTGGCCGCGAGCGTCCTGTTGTAGAATACGGCGTATACAGTCGCAGGGTCGAAGGTCAAATCCGACACCAATCCGAAAATATTTCCGTTGACTGTGAAAGCCTCAGTGGCGGAAGCGTTGAAGTGTTCGGCGTTTATATTCAAAAACGGGACTTTTTTGAGGTTCACCACAAGCCCGTTCAAAATCAGGTCGGACTGCACGTCAAAGGGCACGCACAGGATGTCGGAATAAAAATCGTCAGCCTGGGCCGCGAGCTTTATATTTTGCACCATGGTTTCCTTCGGTTTTTCCAAAGTGATTATTTGCGCGTTGCATTCGGCCTCGACTATCTCGGTCCTGTACCTGCGAGCATCGGAAAGCGCCCCTCCTCCGTAGAACGGCGTGAACAGCTTGGAATCGGTGGTGGCTATGTAAAAAGAAAATCCCTTGAAATCCCGCGCCGAAAACCCCGCGAGGTTTTTTATGCTTTTTTTCGCGGAATCGAGCAGGGGCACAGATTCGGGATAGGCGATCTCCCAAAATTTTTCCGGGGCTTCGGGGAAAATGTCGCGTATGTTGATGATTGTGGCTTCGCCCTTTTCGTAATGCGGGTTTGTGGTTTCCTCGGGTTTTGTAGGTTCTTCCGAGGTTTTTTCGGTCGCGGTCTCCGTTGTTTGTTGTGCGGAAGCTTCGCTTTCCTCGGAGTTGCCTGAGATTTCGGACTGCGGGTTTTCCCCGCTTTCCCCGGTTTTGGCAATTTCTTCGGTTTTTTCTGTTTCTTCCGTTTCTTCGGTTCCGGCGGGTTCGGTTTCCGCTTCGGGGGCGCGGTCGTCCTTTTTCAATATCACTTCGATTATGTTCACTATGTCGTCGGGGCCGAAATCCTGAGCCGATATGTTCCGGCAGGAAAACAGCACAGGCGCACAAGCCAAAATCAAAATCATCGATATCGCCTTTTTCATCATTGATTTCTTTCCTCCAAATTTCAGTCTGTGCCGGTCGCGGCGAACATCTTGTATCCGCAGCTCACGCAGCGCCCCGTCCACCTGTTGAACAGAAACGCATTGTTTTTTTCGTCCACCAAATATTGCAGCACGTAATATATGCCGCTGTGTTTTTTTGACTCGAACAGGAAATTGTACCAATCCTCGACGATCTCCGGGTAGGGCGCGCTTTTGTTTCCGATGTAGTCGGAAACGACCATCGCGACGGTTTCCGGATCGACTATCTGGCCGATTGCCACGCTGATTTCCTCGGTCATGGTTATGACGATTTTTTCGGTTTCAAATTCCGCGAACTTGGGTTCGTCTGTTCCCTCTTCCCTGAATAAAAAGGCGATTCCCTGGCTTATGTCCTCGCTGAGCCATTTGGCCGGGTCGAGGCCGTCCACTTCGTACAGTTTTTCCCCGCGATCCCCCCTGGCGTAAAGGGCGGGTTTTATGGCGGCCGCTTGCAAATACCCCCTGCAGTATATGTAATACCTGCCGTTTTCCTCGTCGATCAGGTTGCCCGTGTCCCCGTCGTTTTTGAATTTTAGGGCGCCGTCGCCGCAAGACAAAGCGGAAAGCAAGGCGAAAACGGCAAAAACGGATAATATTTTGCGGAAATCCTTGAAAATCATTTTTTCGCACCATCGTTTTTATTGTTGATATATTGTTGATATTATGATGATACCACAAAAATGCAGACCGTTATGTCATTATTTTTTAATATAGTTTTACCATATGTTAAATTTTATATAATAATTTTGTGTTACAATACAAAAATGGACAAAATTTAAACGAGGGACACATTGTTGCCAAATGTACATAAGCATAAAAAAATTCAAGTTCCGCCTGAGCGTAAAAATATTGGTCATACACATTTTAGGGACCGCTTTGCTTTTGGCTTTCACGGGTTACGCCATTTCGTATTCGAGGGGCGATTTCGAGCTTTGGTTTTATGACAGGGGAAAACCCGGAAGCGCCCAGCTGCAATACGAGATAATCTTGCCGGACCGGGAAACAACCGAAACCGTCACCGAGGAGGCGACCGAGGACATAACCAACGTGGGGGTGGTGGTCGATCCCGACGATTTGATCGAGGCCACAACCGGCGAAGATGAAAACGTGTATGTCGAAACCACGGAATCCCCCCTCGCCTTCGAGATTTTCTCGGCCGAAATGGCGCGATTGGGGTTCGCGGTTTCCGACGGCGTGTACGAACCCTACGATGAGCAGCAGATAAACGCCGAAATAACCCGCTACAAAAACGAAATCGGCGAAATAAAAGCCAAAACTCCCGAGGGCGAAGTTTTGGAGCTGCCCGCCGCGCCGCTTTTGTACGAATACAAGTTCGCGCAGGCCAGCCCCCAGGCAAAGCTCCCGGCCTCCCAGAGAATATCGTCCTCCGGGGCGAGCAAGCTCTCCGTGGAGCCGTTTATGGACTATATAATCGTTAGGGACGGCGAATCCGAGATACTTTGCGACGCCTCCGCCAAAATCGTAACGCGCGAGTTCGGCTCGATGGATCTGGAAATTTTGAAGATGCGCGACGAGTACGGCAGGACCGTTTTCAAGACGGCGGGCACATATTGGATCTACGACCCGGCCGGTTCGGAAACCGGGGGTCCCGCTTTCGTTTCCATCCAATTCGACGAGCTTCTCGGGGACAGGGGAGTGCCTTTCATGTACCCGTCATATTACGGGGCAGACGGCGCCGGCGGGCTCGACAGGGCGTACAGCCCGGCTGCCCGCAAATGGGGATACAACCTCGCGGGCACAGATGAAGCCTCGATACCAAACATTTACCTGAAAGCCTACAATTACAGCCAGGGCGTGGGCATAACCTGCCAAGAATCCACCAGGGGCGAAAAATTTTCTTTTTTGGACATATACGGAAACAACTACCTGCCTTGGGATTACAGTTATTTCGCCCCCGACGAACCCACCGAAAACCATCTCGGCTTCTTCTATTTCGACCATTGGCTGACAAGGGTGTACGAGCGCGAGTTCGACTGGAGGGGAAACACGCTCGTGGAGCGCGAGCTCATAGTCAACCTCTACGGCGCCCCTTTTTATATCCCCGACGACTACAATATAAAGTCGTATTCAAACGGGATGATATTGCTGGAGAAAAACGGGTATTACGGATTCATGAACTACTTGGGCGAATGGGTGGCGCAGCCCATTTACAGATACGCGCAGCCCTTCTACGAAGGGGTGGCGGCAATCGGGCTCGCAAACGGGAAGAAAGCGCTGATCGACACAAAAGGCAACCTCATAACGAGGTTCAAATACGACGCCATCTCAAACTGCACCGGCGGGATCGTCGCCCTTTTCGAAAAAGACCAGGGCTGGACGATAATAAACAAAATCAGGCGGCGGATAAAAGTAACGTAGTTGTCAGTTATCAGTTAATAGTTCTCTTCGTTCCCCTCGTTCCGCTGAAAACTGACAACTGACAACTGACAACTGATAACTAAATAATTTTGAAAGGAAGGCAATGTTATGGTATATCGGTACAAAACAAAAGGCACCTGCTCGAGCGAGATCGAGCTCGAATTGAAGCGGGAAAACGGATCGGACATAATAGAACGGGCCAAATTCGTGGGCGGCTGCGCCGGAAACACGCAAGGCATATCCAAGCTCGTGGCGGGAATGGAAGCAAAAGATGCGATAGAAAAGTTGGAAGGGATATTGTGCGGGCGAAAGGGGACTTCCTGCCCCGACCAGCTCGCAATCGCCTTGGGGCAAGCCGCGGCGCTGATGGATCGGGAGGAAAAACCGGATTACTTGAAAAATTACGAAAAATGGATGGGCTATCGCGGGCTCGACGCCAAGACAAAGGCGGATCTCGCCGAAATCGGAGGGGACGAAAAGAAAATAAAGGAGTGGTTTTTGGCCCCGCTGGAATTCGGGACGGGGGGGCTTCGCGGCCTCATGCGCCCCGGGACAAACAGCATGAACGTCTACGTGGTAAAACATGTCACCCAGGCCATAGCCGGCCTCATAAAATCCAAAGGCAAGGAATATGAGGACAAAGGCGCCGTCATCGCCTACGACTCCAGGAACAACTCCGAGCTTTTTGCCAAGGAAGCAGCCAAAACCTTGGCCGCGAACGGAATAAAAACATATATTTTCGACGGCATAAGGCCAACCCCCGAGCTCTCCTTCGCCATACGGCATCTCGGCTGCGCGGCGGGCATAAACATAACCGCTTCGCACAACCCAAAGCAATACAACGGCTACAAGGCCTATTGGGAGGACGGGGGGCAATTTCCGCCGGACCATGCCGAAACCGTTTTGGCCGCCATAAACGAAACCGACATCTTTTCCGGGGTTTTGAGCTCCCACTACGGCGAGATGATGAAACAGGGCAGAATAGTTTCAATCGGCGAAGAATTCGACCGGGAGTATCTTTCAAACGTGCTGGCCCGAAGCGCGCGCCCGGAGGCGATAAGGAAGGCCCCCGAATTCAAAGTGGCATACACCCCGCTCCACGGGGCGGGCTATAAAATGGTGCCGGAAGCGCTCAGGCAAATGGGGCTGAAAAACTTGGTGGCAGTCGAAGGGCAAATGATTCCCGACGGCGAATTCCCCAAACTCGAAAAACCCAACCCTGAAGATCCGGAAGTGTTTGAACTCGGCATCGAAACCGCGAAAAAAGAAAACTGCTCGCTCGTGATCGCCACCGACCCCGACTGCGACAGGCTCGGGGTGGCCGCCGAGACAAACGGCGAATTCGGGACCCTCACGGGAAACCAAATCGGGGCGCTGCTGCTCGACTATATAATCGCCGCGAAAAAAGAGGACGGGAGCCTGAAGCCCACTGACTGCGTGGTCACCACGATAGTCTCCACCGAACTCGCCTCGAAAATCTGCGGGAAAAACGGGGTGAAGATCGAAAAAGTGCTCACCGGGTTCAAATTCATCGCCGAAAAGATAAAAGAATTCGAGCAAAGCGGCGACGCCACTTTCCTTTTTGGCTTCGAGGAATCCTACGGCTATCTCGCGGGCACATATGCCAGGGACAAAGACGCGGTTTCCGCTTCGGCGCTCACGGTGGAAATGGCTGCATATTACAGCAAAAAGGGCATGACGCTTTTCGATGCGCTGGGAAAATTGTACGAGGATTACGGGTATTGCAGCGAAACGACCCAAAACATAAAAATAAACGGAATTGATTGGGCGGAGAAAATGCGAAATGCGATGGACAAGCTGAGGAAAAACCCGCCCGCGGAACTCGGCGGATGCAAAATCTCGGGCATCATAGATTACAGCGACGATAATAAACCCACCGGGCTGCCCAAATCCGACGTGCTGTGCTTCGTTTTGGATAACGGCAAAGTATTTGTCCGCCCCTCGGGCACCGAAGCTAAAATCAAGATATATTATTTGCTCTCGGCGAAAGATGAAAATTCGGCGGCCGGGCAAAGGCAAAAATTGCAGTCGGCAATGGAAAAATTGCTGTGAGGCACACGGCTCAAAAGCGAATTTTTAAAAAAATCCAAAAAACGCTTGACAATTCCATATATTTTCGTATATAATAGGTAGGGTGTGCATTTTAGTTATAGAAGCGAGGTGTTAATTAACGTGTTAAGGACATATCAGCCAAAAAAAAGGCAGCGGCAGAAGGAGCATGGCTTCAGAAAAAGGATGAAAACTTCAAACGGGCGCAAAATCCTGTCGAGGAGGCGCGCCAAAGGCAGAAAAATGCTGTCTTATTAAAATCGCCGCAAAAACGGGGGCGGGGCCTTTTGTGTGAGTATGAATTCAAAAATGGTAATAAAAGAAAACCATATGTTTTCGAAGGTTTTCAAAAACGGCAGATATGCATCTGACGATCTTCTCACGGTTTATGTTTTGAAAAACTACAACAGAAACGCCCCCTCGAAACTCGGCATATCGGTGAGTCCGAAAAACGGGGGCGCCGTGCAGAGAAACAGGGCCAAGAGGGTCATACGGGAAGCGTTTTCGGCGCTTTACAGTCGCATCCCCCTTGGCTATCTCATAGTCGCCGTGGGGCGCAAGCCCTGCTTTTGCAGGGAAACCAAAACCGCTTCGGCGACAAAGTCGATGGAGTCCGCCCTGGCGAAACTGAACCTGATTAAAATTGATGTAAATTGAAATGAAAAATTTATGCGCGAAACTCATCGAATTCTATCAGAAAAGCATAAGCCCTTACAAGCCGCCGTGCTGCAGGTTCGACCCCGTCTGTTCAGAATACGCGAAACAGGCGTTTTTGAGGCACGGGGTTTTTTGGGGCTTTTTGCTTTCGGCCTACAGGCTGCTCCGCTGCAACCCGCTGGGCAAAGCGGGATACGACCCCGTTCCCGAAAAAATATTGACAAACAAAAAAAGAATAAAGAAAAATGAGTTGAATTGATTTTATGAACCCTTTTGATTTGATTAACGTCCCGCTCGGCCTTTTGATGAAATTTTTTTACGGCATATTCAACAGCTATGCGCTCGCCATACTGTTTTTTGCCGTTGTGGTCAAGATAGTGCTGCTCCCCTTGGGTATACAGCAACAAAAAAGCCAGATAAAAATGGCCAAGATAAAACCCAAGGAACAGGCGATACGCGGCAAATACGCCGGGCGCTCCGACACCGCCACCCAGCAGAAGGTGCAGAGCGAAGTGATGGAGATGTATAAAGCCGAAAACTATTCCCCCATGAGCGGCTGTCTGCCGCTTTTGGTGCAGATGCCCATACTGTTTTCGCTGTATGCGATCATACGAAACCCGCTGACGTATATCGCCCAGCTCGGAGAGACCGTGGCCGGGATAAAAGACTATATCTTCGAATACGCCGAGAATTTTTACGGAATCGTGTCGACGCTGGGCAGAATCGGCGAAAGCGGAACTTTTGAAAAAACAATAACGGAAGCCAAGAACATACAGGAAATCGACATCATCAAAATTTTCAACGACCCGTCGCTGTTCGAGCAGATAAAAGCAAACGTGGTCGGTTTCCCCGCAAATTTCGCGAACTTGAATTTCAAGCTGTTCGGGGAGTTCTTGACGGATTCGCCTTCGGAGGCGCTTGCCGCAGGGCTCAGCGTGCTGCTTTTGATACCCGTCTTGAATTTCGCGGCCAGCTTTTTGCAGATGAGGCTCCAAAAAATGATAAATGCCACCACGTTGGCCGGCGACGCCGCCAACAACAAGGGCATGAAAATCATGGAATACGCGATGCCGCTTCTGATCGTCTGGATGTCCTACTCGATGTATTCCGCGCTGGGGCTCTACTGGATATTCCAGTCGTTTCTGGGAATAGCGCAGATGATCGCCCTCGCGCAAATTTATCCCCTCCCCAAAATTTCCGAAGAGGAATACGAACTCGCCCGACAGCAGTACGGCGCCCCAAAAAAGAAGAAAAAGAAAAAGCCCGCGACCGGGGCCGACGGCGAAATCATCGAAACCGAAGCCATCGACATAGCCGAGGAAGACGGGCCGGAAGAGCCGGAGGCAAAGAGGCGGCTGCCCGGCGCCGAAATAAAGGACGAAAAATACATATCCAAAACCATACCGGGCGGGATTTCCCAAAACGTCAAAAACAACTACCAGAAAACCGGAAAGAAATATACGATAAAGAAAAGAAAAAAATAAGTCTGACAAATTTAAGGATGGTGTTTGTAAAAAATGAGAAAAGAAGTCATCGTGACCGCCAAAACCATAGAGCAGGCGATAGAGCTCGGCGCAAAAGAACTCGAGATGAAAATAGAGGATGTGACCCCCGAGGTGCTTGAGCTGCCGAAAAAAGGCTTTTTGGGCATAGGGGCGACGGGCTATAAAGTGAAGATTTTGGGAAAAATCTCTAAGCTCGATACCGCAGTCGGATTTTTGGAAAAGATGATCGGGTACATGAAAATAAACGCCGTGCCGAAAATCATCTCGGAAACGGAAGACGAAATAAAAATCGAAATAGTGGGCGAGGGGCTCGGAACCCTCATCGGATACCACGGGGAAATACTTGATGCGCTGCAGTATCTCACATATCTCGCAGTGAACAAAGACGAAGCCGAAGAAAGCGAAGTGGAAACTGCGGCAGAAGGCAAAGGCAAAAAGGCCGGAGTGATAAAAATCTCCATAGATATTGAAAATTACAGAAAAAAAAGGGAGGAAACGCTTCGTTCCCTCGCTAAGAAGATGGCCGAAAGGGTGCAAAAATACGGCAGGCCCGTGACGCTGGAACCAATGAGCCCGCATGAGAGGCGCGTCATACACTCGGCAATACAGGAAATGGAAGGCGTGAACACGCATTCCGTCGGACAAGAAACCGAACGGAGGATAGTAATAAGCAAAGAAGGCATGGCAGCGGGGGCGGGCTTTTCGCCGCTCGGCCAGAAGCGGCCGAAAAGCCCGTATGTCCCGGACAAAAGCAAGGGCAAATTCATGGACAAAAATCTCAAGAAATTTTAATTGTCCTTATCATGTCTTCGAGGCCGGATATTTTTTCCATGAGGCCATCCGGCACTTCGCCGTTTATCTCGCATACGGTGTAGGCGAAATCGCCCTTCGAGCGGTTCGTGAAATTTTCTATATTTATCCCGAAATCGGATATGGCCGAGGTGATCTTGGATATCATGCCCGATACGTTTTTGTGGAATACGCATATTCTCGCATCCGTGGTGCGTTCCATCACCAATTCGGGGTAATTCACGCTGTTTTTGATGTTCCCGTTTTCCAAATAGTCCATAATTTGCCGCACGGCCATTTCCGCGCATTTTTCTTCGGATTCTTCCGTCGAAGCGCCGAGATGCGGAATGGCTATCGTGTTTTTCATCTGAAGCACGCTCTCATTTGGGAAATCCGTGACGTATTTGGCCACTTTGCCGCTTTCTAAAGCGGCTGCCATGGCCTTGTCGTCCACTATGTCCGCCCTCGAGAGGTTGATTATCCTCACGCCGTTTTTCATTTTCGCTATAGTTTCGGCGTTGATCATGTTTTTCGTTTCGGGGGTGACCGGTACGTGCAAGGTTATGTAATCGCTCTTTTTTATTATTTCCTCGCGATCTTTCGCGATATTCACCGACCGTGAAAGCGAGAGGGCAGTCTGCACGGTCAAGCCCGGATCCTGGCCGATCACGTTCATTCCGAGCGCCACCCCTGCATTGGCGGTGAGCGAACCCACGTTGCCCACGCCGATGATGCCAAGCGTCTTTCCCGCTATTTCCGCGCCGGCAAACTTGCTTTTGCCGCTTTCGACTTCTTTTGCCACATCCGCCGTCAGAGTTTTCGCCCAGTTGACCGCATCGATCACATTTCTCGAAGCCAATATGAGCGCGGCGATTTCGAGTTCCTTCACCCCGTTGGCGTTGGCTCCGGGCGTATTGAACACCACGATCCCGCCCTCGGTGCATTTTCCCACGGGAATGTTGTTGTATCCCGCTCCCGCCCTGGCGATCGCCTTGAGGTTTGCGCCGAATTCGGCATCGAGCATATTGGCCGACCTCACGATAATCGCATCCGGGGCGGCTTCTGCGTCGGATATCTCGTATTTCGCTTTGTCGAAAAGATCCAGCCCCTGTTTTGTTATTTTGTTTTGCGTTTTGATTTTGAACATCTCTTTTTTATCTCCTTGAAAAATATTCTTTTACGACAATTATACAACATTTTTTCGGTTAAGTCAATAATGCGGGTTAAAAATATTGTTAATTTTTTGTCAATTAATATGCGTGGCGAATGTTGACAAATTTTTGGCGGTGGTATATAATGGTACACAACGCAATCAAATTAAAAAAAGGAGCTATTTAAAATGGAAAAGAAATTGAATTTGCTGTTTTTCGGGATCGACTCGCTGAGGCGCGACCATATGTCGCTCTACGGCTACGAAAGGCTGACGACCCCGCACATGGAAAAATACCTGTCAGACGGGATCGTGTTCGAGAATTGCTTCTCGCCCTCCGTGCCAACCACGCCGGGGTATTCCTCGATGATGACGGGGCTGGACATATTCAGCACGGACGTGGTGGCGCTCCGGCATCATGGGGACATGGCGCCGGGGGCGAGGACGCTTGCGGAAATCTTAGGGGAGCGCGGGTACAACACGACCTGCGTGGGTTTCGAGGGCAACGTTGGCGGCAGGGGCTACCAAAAGTACATCAACTATTCCGGCTGGGGCGCGGGCGACGACGGCAGGGCGCACAAAGCCGAAGCCTTGAATGCCGCCGCGATCCCCGAGCTTGCGCGCCTTTCCAAAGAAGACAAGCCGTTCTTCCTGTTTTTGCGTCACATGGATCCCCATTCGCCGTATTTGCCCCCCCACCCGTTTTCGAGGATGTTCTATCAGGGCGACGAGTTCGACCCAAACAACCGCTCGCTTAAAACCTGCTACGAGTTCAAGCCGTTTCGGGACTACTTTTTATCATGGTTTCCGGCGGGCTGCACGGACGCGGAATACGTGATCGCGCAGTACGACGGCGAAATCGCGTATATGGACGCCTGCATACAGCAGATACTCGAAAAGCTCGCGGAGCTGGGGATAGAGGAAGAGACCTTGGTGGTGTTCACCTCGGACCACGGGGAG
Source organism: Oscillospiraceae bacterium (assembly GCA_009782405.1). Next base: position 37,936 of record WRJC01000022.1, on the reverse strand, counting down.
ACGCTAAACGACCACGACTGCCACTACGACCACCACGGCATATACGACCCCACTCTGGTGGTGCCCTTCGCGCTGAAAATAAAGGGGTGCTGCAAAAACGGCAAGCGCGTGGCGGATTACTGCCAGCTAAAAGACATAGTGCCCACTATACTCGACATACTCGGCATCGACGACACGGGGATAAAATTCGACGGGCACAGCATGATGGACGAAAACAGGGAGGCAACGCCGGAGATGTACATCACGGAGGCCACATGGATGAGAAAGCACGGCTGGCGCACTCCCGAATGGAAGCTGATAGTGGCGCTGGAGCCCGACTTCCATTCCAAGCCCGGGGTGGAATTGTACAACCTGGTAAAAGACCCGGAGGAGAACTGCAACGTGGCCCAACAGGAGCCGGAGGTGGTGAAATATCTGACGGAGCGCATGAACGCCTTCATCGCAAAGCGCGAAGCGGAGACGGGGAGGCAGGACCCGGTGGTATCGAACGCGACGAAGTGGAACGGCTTTGGCAAGGCGTTCGAGTCCAGCGAAGAGGCCTACAACTCGCTGCACATAGGCGACCCGGCGGAAGCTCAAAAACTGCAGGCGAAATTGGCCGAAATCGGCGTGGATTTAAAATAGCGGCAACTTGGATATGTTGCAAATATAATATCCGTTATGCCGGGCGACCGCGAGGGTCGCCCTTGCAATTTTCTAAACTTGGCTTTTCCATTTTGCCGGCAGCAAATCTATATATGCGGAAATCAAATCGTCGAGCAAGGCTTCGGGATATTTGCAATTGGCACACAGCGGGTCGAGCATCATCGCCTGCAGGGCGAGCGCCTTGTCGCACTCGACCGCCGCCCTCACGGCAACGCCGTATTCCCTGCCGAGCGCGTCGCATTTTGCCGCGATGGCGTCGGGCAGCCTGCCGATTTTTTGCGGGTGCAAGCCGAGCTTGTCGACAAATACGGGCACTTCGACGATCACGCCGTCCGAAATGTTGTCTATATAGCCGAGGTTTATCACATTGGCCATTTCGACGCATATCTTGCCGGTTGCCAGCGCGCGCATGAAATGCACCGAAGTTTCGCCGGAAGTACCGAATTCTTTGAAGCCGATCTTTCCCTCTTTCAGTTTTTTTATGTTGTCGAGCGAACCGTTTCTCCAAGCGTCCATTTCGGCGAAATCGATGTTTTTCCAGCGGTAATTTTTTTCTTGCAGCACGTCTTCTTTCAGGTAATAAGGGAAAAATTCGCCGACATGACGGTCTCCGGGCGCGGGATAGAGCCCGAATATGTCAAAGAGCTGCGATGAAATCGGCTCGTTTTTGTCAAATCCGGTTTCTTCCAACAGTCCGCGAAGTTTCGGGTAGACATCCGCGCCGTCTATTTCGAGTTTTGTGATCCAGGTGAGGTGGTTTATCCCCGCCGCGCCGTAAACAAGCTCCGAAGGGTCTACTTTGTACACATTGGCGGCCAAAGTCCTCACGGTGTCGGGCGTGCCGTGGCAGAGCCCGAAAGTTTTCATGTTCGTATATTTAGATATTGCGAGGCATAGCGCGCCCTCCGGGTTCGAGTAGTTTATAATCCAGGCATCGGGCGCGACTTGTTCCATCCGCTTGGCTATGGAATGGACGACGGGGACGTTGCGAAGGGTCCTGATTATGCCGCCCGGGCCTATCGTGTCGCCGACTGACTGTATCACATTGTGCTTTTCGCATATTTCTATGTCCTTTTTCCATGAAGGGTATGAGCCCGTGACGAAAGTGAAGTACAGAAAATCGCAGCCCGGAAGCGCCTCTTCAAAATCGAGGTGCTTGGTCACCTTGAAATCGCGCCCGCTCGTCTCGATCATTTTCGCGACGGCGGCGTAAGCGTCGCCAAGCGCCGCAGGGTCGATATCGACAAGCCTGAGTTCGCCGCTTTTTATGAAGTCGTCCTCGTGCAAAATGTCGCTGACAAGCCGCAGGGTGAAACTGGTGCTCCCCGCGCCGATGAACACAAAATTGAAATTATCCTTTTTTACCATAAAGATTCTCCTTTTTCTGATTTGGGTGTGATTTTTGGTTTCGATGTGACCATTATAGCTTTTTTGGGCAAAAATGTCAACACCCATATCGTCGCGCCGCAAAATTAACAATTTTCGCGTTGACTTGAAAGCTCGTTTATGGTAATATTTAAAGAAGGGGGCATGAAAATTGATTGATTATATTTTTGACAAAATTGCGGCGAAGCAACCCTTGGCCAAGGAAGATGCGGTCGGGTTGTTGAACATAAAAAATTCCTCTGCGGATTTTTACAGGCTGCTTTCAATTGCAAATGGCCTGTCGAGGGCCGAATACAAAAACAAGGGCTATATTTTCGCCCAGATCGGAATAAATTCCGAACCCTGCAGCGGCAGATGCAGATTTTGTTCCCTGTCCGAAAGCGGCTTTTCAGTCGGCGCGCGATTTGAAAAAGATTTGCCTCAGGTCGTCTCGGAAGCGCAAAACATAGCGAAAGAAAAAGTCGAAGCGTTGTTTTTGATGACTACCGCCGATTACGGCAAGGAAAAATTTTTATCTGTCGGCAAAGCGGTCAGGGCGATATTGCCGCATGATATCCATATGGTCGCAAACATCGGGGATTTCGGCCCGGAATACGCGAATGCCCTGAAAGCCGCAGGGTTTTTTGCCGCATACCATATTTGCAGGCTCCGCGAGGGCATCGACACCGATATAACAAAAAGCCAAAGGATCGGCACTTTGAACGCCATCAAAGAAGCGGGGCTGAATTTGTATTATTGCGTCGAGCCCATCGGCCCGGAGCATACATATGAAGAACTGGCCGAAGAGATGATCCGGGCAAGGGATTATGGCGTAGAGGTCATGGCAGCGATGCGGCGCGTCAATGTGCCGGGAACGGTTTTTGAAAACGCGAACGAAATCACGGAACTTGAAATGGCCAAAATCGCGGCCGTGACGAGGATCGCGGCAAACCCAAAAAAGTCCATGAACGTCCACGAACCGATGCATATGCCGCTGCTCGCCGGGGTGAATCAGTTATACGCGGAGTTTGGCGCGAACCCGAGGGACAACGGCGCCGACACCGAAAAAAACCGCGGATTCGGCTTGGCCGCCGTGCAAAAAATGCTGCGCGAAGCGGAATATGATATTTGAGGATTTTGCAAAATGGATAAAAATTACATTTATCACGCTTTCACGAAAACGCTGTGTTCAAAGTGCGGCGGGCGAATCGACGGAAAAATCGCATATGACGACAAAAGCGCCTATATATTCAAGCTTTGCCCGGATTGCGGGGAACATCGTGAAATTTTGGAAGAAAATGCGGGATACCATCTCCAAAAATACAAATACGACAAACCGGGGACGCAAAGCAGCGTGCAGACAAATTACGGCAAAGGCTGCCCATATGACTGCGGCCTCTGCGAAAACCACGGCCAGCACACCTGCATCGGGCTTATCGAAATTACCGGAAAATGCAATCTGGAGTGCCCGATGTGCTACGCGAAAAACGGCGGCGGCGAGCTTGCGCTCGGCGCCATCGAAAAAATGATGGATTTTTACATGGAAGCCGAAGGAGGCGGAGCGGAGCTTTTGCAGATCAGCGGCGGCGAACCGACTTTGCACAAAGATGTGCTGCCCATAATAGAAATGGCGAAAAACAAGGGCTTCAAGTATGTCATGCTGAACACCAACGGGATCAAAATCGCGGAGGACGAAGAGTTTGTCTGCGAGCTCGCAAAATTCCGCGGAGGCTTTGAAGTGTATCTGCAATTTGACGGCCTTGACGACAAAGCCTATTCGAAACTGCGCGGCAAAAATCTCGCAGGCGCGAAAAAACAGGCGATCGCCAATTTGAACAAATACAAAATCCCCGCTACGCTGGTGGCCACGATCGAAAAAGGCGTCAACGACCACTTATGCGGCGAAATATTGGTTTACGGGATGAACGCCGCCTGCGTGCGGGGGGTGAATTACCAGCCTGTGGGATATTACGGGGACGCCGCCGCCCCGGAAGACAGGATTACGCTTTCCGGCATTCTGGACAGGATCGAAAAACAAACCGGAAAGATGATGAAAACCTCCGATTTCATCCCGCTTCCCTGCGATGTGGAGCGGGTGGCGATCACATATTTGTTCAAGGACAAAAAAGGCTTCATCCCCATCACCCGAAATAAGGATTTGAGCGAGTTCAAAAATTTCATCGGCAATACTTTCGTTTTCACCGTGGAAGACGCTTTGAAGAATTTCGGCGAAGACGGCAAAATATTCGACGTCGGCGGTTGCTGCGACTTGACAAGCGAAATAAAAAAGCGCATACCGAAAAACTTCATATTCAAATCCAAAGAGGAAAAATTGAAATTCGTCGATGAGAACACATTCAGAATCAGCGTCAGCTCCTTTGTGGACAGATACAATTTCGACATGAAATCCATGCAAAAAGAATGCGTGCACATCATCACCCCTGATTTGAGGCGAATACCGTTTTCGGCCTATAACATGATTTACAGGAGAGGGGCAAATGGTATTTTTGTTTGAAATGCCGAATTATTCTTTGTCGAATTTTCTTTCTTCTGTGGTCGCGCTGTCCGTCGTTGCCGTATTTGCGGCGATATTTGCGGATTTTGCCAAATACGGCCAAAAAGTCGCAAAAAAAAGCAAGCGATCCATAGTCGCCACCGGCAGCATGATGGGCTTTTACGCCGTTTATTACCTTGTCTTGCGCTTTGGTCCGGGATATTTCGATTTTGTCAACATATACATCATATTCATTGCGGTTCTTGGGACGGCGATGGTTTTCGCGGGCGCGGTTTTAAATATAATCGGGCGGCTGCAGCTGGGCGGCAATTGGGCGAACCACATAAAAATATATGAAAACCACGTTTTGGCAAATCGCGGCGTTTACAAAATTGTGCGCCACCCGCTGTACGCATCGATCATGCTGATGCTTCTGGGCGGCAGCCTGGCATACAGAAACTGGCTGAGCGCCGCGATGACCGCATTTGTGTTTGTCCCGTTCATGTATTTCCGGGCAAAACAGGAGGAAGCGCTTTTGCAGGAAGAATTTGCCGAATATGAAGAATACAAAAAAACGACGGGAATGTTTTTCCCGAAGCTGTGGAAGGGAGGCAAAACAAATGGCGAGATTTGAGCCTGCGGAAATATCGAAAGGCAGCTTCGCCTTTTGCAGGATCGTGGTGGCGGGCCTGTTGTGGCTGAGCATTGTCCTGCAAACCAAATGGCTTGTCGGCGCGGTATTTTTGATCATGGCGCTTTCCGCGATATTCAAAGTGGAAAAAGCGCCGCTGATTTTGCTGTACAAATACACGGCCGACAAAATCAGGCCAAGCGGAAAGGTCATCGTCGATAAAAAGGGAATATTTTTTTCGCATTTGGTGGGGGCGATATTTTCGGTTGTTTGCCTTGCGCTTTTGTGCTTTGCAAATCAAATCGCGGCCTGGGTTGCGACGGGGCTTTTTGCGGCGCTTCAGACATCGGCGGCTTGCGGATTTTGCTCCGCGCTCAAGCTGTATTCCTGCATGACAAACGGAACCTGCTGCCGCGTCGGCAAGTTTGCAAAGAAGGTGAAAGACAATGTTCGACGCCCATGAGCGGCTATACGGAAACCAAACCTTGCATATAGCCGGCATTCCGGCATACACATTTTTTGTCGGGCTTGGAATAATAGCCGGGCTGGTATATTATTTTGCCGGCTTGAAGCGGAACGGGCAGGTAAGCGAGGGCGCGGTGAAAATCGTGTTTTCCGCATTGGTTTGCGGCGTAATCGGCTCGAAGATCCCGCTATTTTTCGAGGGGCGCGTCTGGATGGAAATATTGTACGGCAAATCCATCGTCGGCGGGCTTGTCGGCGGAATGTTCGGCGTGGCCGCGATCAAAAAAATATCGGGAATCAAATTGAAACTCGGGAATGTGATCGCCCCTTCGGTTGCGCTCGGGATGGCGATCGGGCGGATAGGCTGTTTTTTTAACGGGTGCTGCTATGGAATCCCCGCTTCCCGGGGTTTTGACTTCGGCGACGGGTCGCCCCGGCTGCCGGCGCAGCTGTTTGAATCGGGGTTTCACCTTCTCTCATTCGCGCTTTTGGCGTATTGGCAAAACAAGGCGAAAATCCCGGGGCTGCTTTTCAAATTGTATCTTTTGGCATACTTTGCATTTAGATTTTTCAACGAGTTCATCCGCGAAAACCCGAAAGTGTTCTGCGAAATGACGATTTACCAAATCATATGTATACTCGGGGCGATTTATATGGCGATCATTTTACGGAGGGCGATTAAAAATGGACCAAAACAACAACCCGGGCAACATGAATGACAAAAACGGGCAGCCGCCGAAGCAAAGGAAAGAAAAGAAAGAAAACCCTTTGAAAAATTGGAGGTTTTACGCGGCGTATTTTATCACGGCGGCGCTTTTGGCGGTTTTTCCCCTTTTTTTCGCAAGCGGCAAAAACAGCGGCGAATGGGTTTTTATCGTATTGCTTTTTTGCATTCCATATTGCATCATGGGCTTGATCGCCTGGGCGATCATAAGGATTATAAACAGGCCGGTCGCCTTGGGGATACTTTTCGGGAGCATGACCCCTTTTATCGCCGTATTTATCGGAACCGGAGGCTGCGGGTTTTTTATGTTTTGAAATCTCGTCAAATTCTTGTGATGAACACAAGCGAAGCGGAGCGGGGGTTTTCATGGGCCAGCGTGTATCCGCCTGCCAATTCATCGCCCGAAAAACGGCCGATTATGCCCTTGTCAGCATCCCGCAGCTCATAACTGCTTTTGGCATCTAACATGAAAAGCTTGAGCGTCAGCGAGCGGGTTTCGCACTCTTCCATCCTGAAAGCGAACAATGCGCCCTCTTGTGTTTCCGGGTCGTAATACATATAGCTCGTCCAGCCCGTCTTGTCCGATTCGGGCTTCCATTTTGTCAGCACGTAAAAATCTTTCAGCAAAAACTTTTTCACGCTGTTCCATTCGTTCATGCCGAAACGGAGCATATCGAAATCGGTGCCGGGATCCTGCACCCACTGCGCGGACAAGTGGAATGCGGGGGTATAGGAGGCCCTGAATATATATGCGTCGCGCTTGCCGTCGGCGGCGAGCTGTTCGTTTTGCTCCACCGACGCCGCCCCGCAGCAGGGTATCCATTTTTGAAACGACGTGGTCATCGAAAGCCTCAGCGAAGTGGTGGTGCGGTCGGAATCGCTTCTGAGCAGCGGTATCCCCCGCCGCATCGATTCCAAGTCGTTTCGCCCGCCGCCGCTGGCGCAAGAATCCACGAATGTGTCTTTTCCGTTTTTCCCGCAGTAGTCTATTATCATGTCCCAAAGCTTGTAGTGGCCGGCGACCGCTTTGTTTTCGGTTATGCCCGCGCGGTTTTCCCCTTCGGCGCTGTCGGCTTCCGCCCAGCACTTGGCCGGGTAGCAGTTGTTGTCCTCGCGGTACATTTCGACGCCGTTTTTGTCCATCATCGATATGATGCGCCCCGCCGTCCATTCGAGGCATTCGGCGTCGCCGATATTATTTGAGATCACATTGTTGCCGTCGGGCATGGCCCATTCTTTTTTGTAGCCGTAGTTTTCGGCCAAGCCGTCTGTGTGTGTGACGCGCTCCGGCTCAAACCAGACGAGCGTCTTCATGCCGTGGGCGCGGGCATAGTCCGTGGATTCCCTGAAAGTCCCGTTTGGCCATTTCACGGAGTCGAGTTCCCATGTGCCGACTGTGCCCCACCAGTCGGATTCGACGGTTTTTCCGTATGGGTCAAAATACCAGCCCGCATCGAACCATCTGTAGTCGGGCTTTATGTTTTCGCCGAGCATTTTTTCAAGGGAAGGCCGCCAGGTGAAATGGCGCTCGGAAATGCTCCCGTCGGAATTTGGAAGCCCCGTATCCCCCGATATGCAAGTGGTGCTAAATGGCTGTATCGGATCCCCGTTCGCGTTCAGGCGGGGCATATTGCAGTTTATGTACCAGCTGCGCCACAAATTCGTCGCGTATCTTTCGTCGCGCTTTGCATAGGGGATGACCAAAACCAAAGCGGTGCGTATGCGTTCGCCCGGTTTCAGGTATGTGCAAAGCCCATTTGTGCCAATTCCGGAAAAGCGCGTTCCGCCGCCGGAATCGAGGGCAAAATCGGCTTCCCATGTACCGCCCCAGCCGAGCGCGATCAGCGTGCCCCCGCCGCCGTGCTCGAGGTTGTAATAGGGAAAATATACGTGCGTGGGCTTGCCTATTTCGGATTTGTGGTTCACGCCGCCCTCCGACAATTTTATTTCATACGGCCTGTATTGGTTCTGGTGATCCCCCAATATCCCGCGCAGCACGGGATTTTCGCCGAAAAAAACCATGTCCGCCGACTTCAGGCCGCTTATTGTGCCCGTGTTTGATTTTCCCGTGTTTTCAAAATGCACAGTCCACTCATACGCCCCGTAATTTTCGTAATATGCGGTGATCACGGAAATTGTCAGATTTTCGTCCGCTTTCAGCAAAAATGCGGTTTCTTCTTTTTCGCCGCTTGCCGCAGTCGTCTTTTTCGTTTGTTCGAATATCGCAGGGTCAAATCCGCGGTAAGTTTTGCCGCCATACGAAAAGCTGACGGGCAAAGCGCCGAGATTTTCGAGGTATGCATCATAGGTTTTCCTCGCCGTTGGATTTTTGTAATTTGTTTTCGGCATATATATCCCCCAATCTTTATTTTCACAATTTTTCCGCGATAAATTTTTCGTAATACGCCAGATTCGATTTCAAAAGTTTGGGCGTGTCCAAGCGATATGGGCAGCAGTCGGCGCAATGGCGGCATTCCGTGCAGTCGTTTATCCTATTCATCATCTCTTTTCCGTGCTCGCCGACAAGCCCGTCCAAACTCATCCGCCCGAGCAGAAGCTCCATGCGCGCCGCCATAGGGATGTTTATCTTTGCGGGGCATGGCAGGCAATAGCCGCATGCGCGGCAATAGCCCCCGCGGAGCCTTTCCCTGTCGCTTTCGATCGCCTGCCAGGTTTCCCCGTCCAAAACAGGCGGTTTTTTTTCATATCCCAAAAATTCTTCAAGCTGTTCCATATGCTGCAAGCCCCAAATGGGGACCACATTCCCAAATTGGCGCAGATAGGCGAATGCGGTTTTGGCGTTGGTTATGAGCCCCCCAGCCAGCGCCTTCATGGCGACAAAGCCCACGTCGCGCTCGCCGCACAAATTGACAAGCTCTATTTCGCCTTCGGTGGCAAGCGAGCTCGCGGGAAATTGCATCGTTTCAAACAAGCCGCTCTTTGCCATTTCCAAGGCAAGCTCGAGGCGATGGTTGGTGACGCCGATATGCCTGATTTTGCCCGCCGCTTTTGCCTTGAGCGCCGCTTCGTAGAGCCCGTTTGCCTCGCCGGGTTGCGGAATGAATGATGGATTGTGGAACTGGTATATGTCTATGTAGTCGGTGCCGAGTTCAAAAAGCGAGGTTTCGAGGTCTTTTTCGAGCTGTTCGCCCGTTTGCGCGCCCGATTTGGTCGCTATGATTATTTGCTTGCGCACAGATTTAAGCGCGAGCCCGATTTTGCGCTCGCTTGTGGTGTAGCCGCGGGCGGTGTCGTAAAAATTTATGCCGCCCTCGAAAGCCGCCCGCAGGAGCGCGGTGGATTCTTCGTCGCCGATCCGCTGAATCGGTATCGCGCCGAAACCCGATCGCGAAACCATCAAGTTTGTTTTCCCGAGCCTGATTTTTTCCATATTTGCTTCCCTCCGCATTATTTTTACTTCATTATACCCGATTTTTAATGGCGTGTCAATGTATTTTTTGCAAAATTCCCCTTGAAAAAAATTTACAACATATGATATACTTTGCCATGGGGGATCATCCTCCATCGGTGTTTATTAATAAAAAACAAAAAGTCATAAATGTTCATGGCTTTTTTGATTGGTTTCGATCTCCTTACGGAGCAATAGGGCTGCGCAACCCTTGCCGTTTTTTACCCCCGTAGAAGTGGGCTTTTCTCGGCCTGTTTCCCGGAGTACACCTGTTCGTGGCCGAAATGCAATATTCTGTGGAAGGAAAAATATTCAATGAAAGGTATTAAAGATTTACGAATTCTGCCGGAGAAATAATTCGAGGTTTTGCCAATCCGGATTCAAGCAAATCTTTGTCTCCCGTGACGATTATGTCGACATCGGTAGCAACTGCGGCGCGTAACAGCGGACGATCATCTGCGTCGCGAATAAATTCTTCTTCGGGAATGCTTTCGCTTTCCGGCGGGGTTTTTATCAATTCTATTTTTTTGAGGGCATCGGAAAGAAACGCTTGTATTTTAGGCATTTCAGCCGGGAATTTTTTGTTGCAATTACGCAAAGACGGTTCTTCGGCACTACCCGAACCTGCTGTATGTCCCCTTGATTCAATTCCGTTGGAACGGTGAGGCCGCAAAAACTCTTTGGGAAATGCAAAACCCCGTCTTTGACTTTCACGTTCTGGTTCGTCAGATACACTATTGCGCGTCCCTTTGCCTTGTGCAGGTATTTCGGCATCTTCGGCCTGCCCAAGAACCTTGACGGCTCCCTGCCATACGCCTTGACCGATGCCCAGAATGATTTCCAGCTCTCAAGCACAGCTTTCAGCGTCCCCTGCGCCGATGCCGCCATCGGCATATTCATATAGTCAACTGACTTTTCGAGTTTTAACACTTTATCCATGCTCCCGTATGTCATATTTGTGTCGTACTCAAAATACGCCTCACGCAATCTGTACAGCGCGACATTGTGGAGGTTTTTCGCCTTGAAGCAGAATCCGTCAAGCAGTTTGTAGTATTCGCTTGAATGCTTGATCACCGTCTGTTGCGTCAGATTCATCTGCAATCACCTCTTTTATCTTTGTTATTTTGCGTTTTGAATATAACTTCATTGAATAGCACTGCAGTAAAGATACGATTTCCTCGAATATCTCCTCTGAATCCAACTTCCTTGAGCCTGCTTCGGACATTACTACTATTTCACAGTTGAACCGTTCAAACAGATATTTGAATAATCCGAAACCTACTCTGGAAAGCCTGTCTTTGTATGCGATGACTACCCGCTCGCATTTGCCCGCCATGATTTTGTCAAGCATCGCGAAAAATCCTTGCGTTTGTCAAAGTTGATTCCGCCTGCCACGTCGCTGAACACTTCCGATATGCTGTAACCGCGCTCAAAACAAAACCGCTTTAAGAGTTCGATTTGGTTTTCAAGCTCCGCTTTTTGTTTTGGCGTTGACACTCTCGCATAGATATATGTGCTTAACGGAATGCCATCGTTAAATAACGCCATAACCGATTGTTTGTCATAATCATATTGCCCGTTGGGTAGTGTAATCACTTTTATGATGCCTGTTTTCACATATTTGGTCAGCGTGGGTCTCGATATTTTCAACAACGATAAAACTTCGTGCGATTTCATGTTTATCGCCTCTTTTCTGTATATTATATTTATATTATATCACAAAAATGAACAAAAGTCAATTGTTTTTGTTGAAATTTTTAATATCTTTAATCAGTTTGTATGCTTTATTTCACCATATTCGTCAAGCCAACCCGATGAAAATAAAACAAATCTTTGATGAAAAAGGAATAAAACATATTAACCTTATAACAGGCGGCGTTCCGTGCCAGGGATTTTCCATCGCAAATAGAAAACATAATGATTATGATGATAGAAATTTTTTATTTTTGGAATATATGAAATTTGTTGAAGTGTTCAATCCTGATTATATTATTCTTGAAAATGTATCGGGTCTTCGTAGTACCGCCGGCGGACAATTTGAAAAAGATATAAAAAAACAAATGGAAACTTTGGATTATACTGTTACCGTCAATATCCTAAACGCTGTAGAATATGGCGTTCCCCAACAACGCCAGCGTCTTATTTTTGTCGGTGTGAAAAATACACATTCCCTTACCGTGCCGTATAATTTCCCGCAAGGCAAACATCAATCGTCTGATATGTACAGAACGGTAGAAATGGCTATATCAGACTTGCCGCATTTAGGCAATGATGAACAAAAATCGTCTTACAATTTATTGCCGCAAACCGAATATCAAAAACTTATGAGGGGTGAGGGGGACATTTCAATTCCTAAATCATTTTGCTTGAATAACCATATTTCTCCAAACCACCCGCCTGAAACAATAGAAAAAATAGGCAGCACATTACAAGGTACGCCGATGTACCCTAAATTCAAGCAACGCATACGACTCGCCTTAAATGCCCCAAGCCCTACGCAACTCGCAGGAGGAATACGACCACAGTTTCAATTTGGGCATCCAACGCAACCACGCGGACTTTCTATTCGAGAGAGGGCGCGAATACAAAGTTTTCCCGATTCATACGAATTTGTTGGTGGTATTGTGCAAGAGCGTATCCTTACTGGCAATGCCGTACCGCCGCTCTTGATTTATGAAATCATTAAGCCTATAGTGGAAGATATTCGCAGGCGTGATACGGAGGGCAAAAATGTATAGAGTTTGGTATAGCACAGAAAGTTTCGCCGATTATATAATTGACCATACTCTGCTTGGACAGCGAAATGTAATTAAAAACAAAATGTATGAAAGCGACGCGAATAATCCGAAGAATTTTCACACAATGCCCGACCATATCCGTAAAATCCTTTATTTGGATGCGCCGGATTTAATAGTCGAAAAAAACAATGAGCCTATATTTTCAATCGAGGTTACGACCGAAGCTGGAACGGGGCATAACGCGTTTCAACGGTTTGCAAGAATAGCCGCATCAGTTGAAAATCAAGTGCCGGCGTTTTATATCTATCCCGAAGGTGCGATTATCACCCGACAAGGCGCAAACTCTCGTTGGGATGTTATTAACCCTGCCGTATTCAAGGCACTTGAAGCGGTTATGAGTATTTACGATATTCCTGCCTTGCTGTACTATTTTCCGAGCGATATAAGGCAGTTCCCCAACCCTAATCCGGCAAACGCGCCGCATTTTGCGAATAAAGGTTTGCATTATGACAACAATATTGCAAAATATACTGCTTGCCCCGATTCCCATAATAGCGAAATGGGGGAGATGTTTCACGCGCTTGACGAAGTTATCAACATAACAGAAACAAGAGGTGTTCTTGATGGTAGGATAGCGCTATTAAAGAGCCTCGTTATTCGACAACGCCGCGATTTTATGAACAACGAATTTATGATAAAATCAAACGGACAGGTTATATCGTCAATGTCGCCATTATCCGCTACAGAAATAGTGTCGAGCGATTATTTACTTAATTAAGAACAAAGGCGGGCTTATTCCCGATATTGTCGCGGTTAAAAACGGCGTTTGCTTGTTCTTTGAGAACAAGGACAGGGTAGTCATCAGCGATTTTCAGAAATTATCATCTTTAATCCACGATAATCAATATACGAACGATATTTCGACATTTTTGGCAGGACACAGCGTTGTCAAAATATTTTACGGCGTGGGCTTTCCGTCTGAGAAGTGGAATAAAAATGCCCACGCCAATACATCTCTTGTAGATTTTATCGTAGGAGTAACGGCTGATAAAAAGACAGAATTTTTACATAATCCATACGGAATATATATTTAATTCGACTAAATAAAAATTTGATAATTGGAACGTTTCACTACTATTTTGTCCAAATTCATTCGTTTCTGCTTCTTTTTCATCTTTATTCGTTAAATGCTCTGATTCTTCTCGTGTGGTTCGTTATTTGCATATCATAATCTGGATAAACATAGTTGAATTTATCCGCGATATAATGGGCCGCTTGACGGAATAATGTCTGTGCGGCTTCCAGTGCCGCCCAACAATTTTCAATGGAATCCATGCGGTAGGTTTTCATCAGCAAATCCCATTCGCTCTCAGATAAATATTTATTTATGAATTTGCTGTGCTTTCCAATACTGAAACCATACCCGTAATCTATGCCTATTTTCCACGAGAGCATACGGAGAAGTTCTACCCGCTCTATTTGTTCCATGTGCCATGAAGCGAATAATAATTCTTTTCTGAAAAGCCCTTTTGCTATATACATTGAAACCGACCAAAACTCATTGCAGCAATCGTCAAAAAAAGCGGCGGACGGTTTATAAATCCAATAATCTTCGTCGGTAGGTATCGGCGGGTTTAGGACAAGCCCATCTTTGTCCAGCAGAATTTTTATTAATTTATCATGTTTCAGATATTCGTCCAACGATTCAATCGGTAAAATAGTCAGGTCAATTTTTGTGTCGTCCTCAAAATACATCAAGTAGGAAAACCAATTTGATTCGGCAGGAAATAAATCCATCGCTTCGGGTTTTTGCATAAGGATTCTTTTGCCGAACACATCAAGCCAATCGTCATTTTTCGTAAAAGATTGCACATCGATTGCGATATACGTTATGTCATAATCCTGCCACTCATCTTTGGGAATGTTGATATTTGCCCGTGAGCCTTCCATTCCGACAACTCGGATTCTATCATCGTTTTTTGCGAAATCTAAAATCATGTCGAACATTTCTTTTTCAGAACGCATTTTATCTTCTCCTTTGAATCATTATTGCGATTTCCCCGCTGCTCTACTCTCCCCCATGCTTTTTTTTTTACATCATTATACCGCCAAATGGCGGAAAATACAAGCGAATGGCGGAGAATATTTTTTTCATCCTTGACATTTCGCCCGTTTTTTTGATTTTTTGAATTTTTTTTGAAATTTTTATTGATTTTTTGTTTTTTATGATGTATAATCGAATCAAGAAAAATATATGGTTGCAAAAACCTGAAAAATAATGAAGGAGAGTTGATTTATGAAAAAATTCTTGGCAAGCATTCTCGCCCTGGCATTGATTGCCGCAATATTTACGGCGCCCGTATTCGCGGGATGGGAAATCGAGGCGAACAACGTGGACGAAGGCGGCGGAGGGGTCGCATTTAAAATCGGGGCATACACCGTCAAACCCGTGCTCGACGGAAAACTCGACGGCGATGGCGCATACACGAAAATCGCCTACAGATCCACCGATATGTCCTACGCCTGGTCTGACGACGTCGACAATGCGGAATCCTGGGCAAAAGGGCTAAACCCCGAAATCTACGCTTCATACGACGCAAGCAACATTTATATTCTCGTAGTTTCAAATGCGGACCATTACTTCAATGAATGCGAAGACGGGGACGTAAATTCCTGGCAATATTCCTGCATCCAAGTGAGCTTGGCGGACGAAAGCGACGAAGGCGGGGACAGGCTCGAATTCGGCCTTTGGAGAAAGAGCGACGACGGCGGGCAGGGCAGCGTCGTCTGGGCGCAGCACCCGGGCGCGAAAGCCGAGTTTGAACCCAAGGCGGGCGCGAACTACGCGGTGGTTTTGGACGGAGGCAAACTGTACTATGAAACCGTGATCCCGGTGAATGCGTTCTTAAATTACGACACCGTAGGGCAAGATGACAAAATCGGTTTCAACATAGTCGTGGGGCAAGCGGACTCCAACAATGTAGGCCATGTCCACACCCAATTCTCGTCCGGCTGCACGGGCAACGGCAAAAACGCCCAATACTTTGCCAAAATCACCCTCGGGCTTCCGATAGAAGTGGTGCAGCTCGGCGAAGCCACGGGAATCAAGCTGCAAGGGGAACTCATCGGTTCCGAAACGGGCTGGGGGGAAAATGCCCTTGCGGGGCGCGCGGCGGCTTTTGACGGCGATGTGGCCACCTATTTTGACCCCACCAACGCAAACGACCCGGAAGACTATTGCGGGATGAAGGTCAGCGAACCCTACAAACTCACGGAAATACGCATACACCCCAGGGACGGGCAGCCCCAGCGCTTCAAAGGCGCGTCGATCTGGGGATTTAACGAAGATGTGTTTGATCCCTACGGATCGGCCACTTTGATCTGGGAGAGCGACGAGGCTTCCGTGAACGCCGAAGGGGAAGAAGTGTCGTTCTGGCATGTCATAACCGCCGACCAATTTGTGGTCAAGGACGCCTATTTCACGCATTTCGCATATTTCAACGAAATCGACCACGGGGATGTCGGCGAAATAGAGCTTTACGGCATACCCGAAAGCGGGCTGCCTTCCGAAGAGCCCCCCGCCGCGGCGGAAAACGACGAACCGGCTCCGGCGACGCCCGCCCCGGCCCCGGCCCCCGAAACTGCCCCTCCGGACGCCCCCCAGACGGGCGACGGCATTTTTGGCATATTCGCGCTTATGGCGCTGGTTTCGGCCTGCATCTTCGCCTGTAAAAAAAGAGGGCGCCAAATAATTTAATCCGGCTTGTTTTCAGGCGCCAATATGCCATGACCCTTGGCATATCGGCGCCTTCGTTATATATATGAGGGAGGGATCATCATGGAATTCGATTTTAATGTCATAGACGAAAAGTTTGCAGCGTTTGAAACGGGCTATTTCCCGTCGGACATCTCCGCAATAGGCGAATATCACTACTACAAGCCCGGTTTTTCCGGCATATGGCGCGAGCCGAACAAATGCACCGGCTGGCAGGGGAAAAGCTGCTGGATGGTAAAGTCGTCGGATGGCAGGCGCTGCATAGAGCAACAGCTCGACGCAAGGACGGTACCCTGGGGGGACACAGTCCCGGTGCTCGTCGCGGGCGATAAAGAATGGCGGTCGATCAGGGCAGAAGCGGAAATATGGCCCCTTGCCGCGCCGGACAAATGCGGAATAGTTTTCCGGTATCTGGACAGCCGGCATTTTTATTGGTTCGCGCTCGAAAACGGGAACCTTGCCGCTTTGTACAAAAAAGAAGAAGAGAACCTGACTTTGCTTTCTTTTCGCGAATATTTCCACGACATTGATTCACGCTATGTCCTCGCCGCGGAAGCGGACGGCCATTCCATACGCTGCTATATAAACGGCGAAATGATTTTGTCGGCCGGCGACGGCAGCTATAAATCCGGCTGCGCCGGGATCGCCTCGCGGCGCCCGAGCAGGTTTTTTTATTTCAAAGCGGATATACCCGAAAAAGAGCGCGATTTGCTGCTCGCCGAAAAAAACAAAAAAAACGATTCGATCCGGGGCAAAAAAGCCTCGTACCCCAAAATGAAGCTGTGGAAAACGATCAATTTGCAAAATTTCGGCTCGGCGAGAAATTACAGGTGCGCCGATTTGAACGGCGACGGGAAAAAAGAGCTCATTTTTCTCCAGAGCATGAACGTGATAAACAGCCACGACGAAATGATGATAAGCTGCATGACCGCAGCCGACCTCGATGGCAATGTCATGTGGCAGATCGGCGAACCCGCGAAAGGCGCGCACATGGCGACCTGCGATTTGCCGTGCCAGGTATACGACATCGACGGCGACGGAAAAAACGAAGTCATCTACGCCAAAGACTTCAAAATAGTGATCGCGGAGGCGGCGACGGGGAAAACGAAATTTTTGGCGCCTGCGCCAAAAGCGGTAAAACACGAAAAGTATAAAATCTACCAGAATGCGATCCTCGAAAGAATTACAGTCGACAGCATAAGGATATGCAATTTTTCCGGAGGGCGGCCTTCCGATATTTTGGCAAAGGACAGGTACAACAATATATGGGCGTATAACTCCAATCTCGAATTGCTTTGGCACAGACATGTGAACTGCGGGCATTTCCCCTATGCATTCGATATAGACGGCGACGGCAGGGACGAACTTGTGGCGGGCCATTCGCTGATTGGCGCAGATGGCCGGCTCATATGGGAACTGCCGGATATGGTCTGCCATGTGGATGAAATAATCATCGGCAAATTTGACCCCGGCAACCCGAAATATCAGATAGCCCTCGCTTCGGGCGAGGACGGCTTCATACTCGCCGACCAAGACGGCAAGATAATTTCAAGGGACATGCTCGGCCATGCGCAAAGGATAAGCGCCGCGAACTTTTGCCCCGAGCTTCCGGGGCTCGAAATATGCGCGACAACCTTTTGGCGCAATACCGGTATTATCGCATATTATGACTGCAAGGGCAAAAGGCTGTTTTCATTTGAAACGGGCGCAAACGGCAACATCATAAATCCCGTTTCTTGGGGCGCGGACGGCAAAATACTCGCGCTTTATTCCGCAAGCGCGGAATTTGGCGGGCTTTACGACGGCTGCGGCGACCGCGTGGTGGAATTTTTGGCTGACGGGCATCCCGAACTGTGCTGCGACGCGGCGGATCTGCACGGGGACGAAAGGGAGGAAATATTATGCTGGGACGAAAAAATGATGTATGTGTACACTCAGGAAGACAATCCTTCAAAACTGTCGTTTGGCGGCAGAAAACGCTATGAGGAACACAATTATTCAAATTACAGGGGGGAATTCATTTATGAGGATAACAAGGGATAAAATATACAATCAATTTATGCCGGGCATCGAGCCGCAAATATATATTTCGCCGGGCGAAAGGCTGACGGTGGAAACTCTCGACGCTTTGTTTGGCAGATCCGTCGAGGATCGCGACGGGAAATTGGGGAAAGGGTATGTTTTTTCGCACGCCAACCCCGTCACGGGCCCGATTTACGTAAAAGGGGCGATGCCGGGCGATGCGCTTGAAGTCGAGATACATGACATAAAATTGGTCGGCAGGGGATTTTTGAATGTCCCCAACAGCGGCCTTCCCACAAAAAATACATATAACGGGCGCGATTACATAGAAGTCGAAGCGCTGTCCGACGGAAATTTGCAGCTGATGCACAGCGGAAAAATATTTCCCGCAAGCCCCATGATCGGGGTCATAGGCGTGGCAGCCTCCCCGGAAATTTTCAGCGGCTACTTCGGTTTTTCCGTGGAAGCGGGAGACCACGGCGGAAACATGGACAACAACGCCATAAAAGCGGGCGTCAAAGCATATCTTCCCGTTTTCGCCGAGGGAGCGTTGCTCGGCATTGGGGACATCCACGGCATAATGGGCGATGGGGAGGTTTTCGGGCAGGGCGTTGAAATATGCGCCGATGTGGACATAACCGTCGCGCTGAAAAAAGACATGAAGATAAACAGGCCGCTGGTGATCTCCAAAGAAACCATATCGACTGCGGCATCCGCCGAAACCATGGAAAAAGCGTCCGAACTGGCGATTTCGGACATGAGGGGCATACTTGAAAAATATTTCGGGCTCAAAGCCGCCGAGGCCGCGCTGGCAATAGCGTTCTACGGGAACCTGCGGGTATGCCAAATAGTGAACTCGCAAAAGACCATGCGCATGGAGATCAGAAAAGATATAGCGGATGCCGTAAACTGGCGTTGATGCTGAACGCCGATTTTTTTTGATTTTGCAAAAAAAACACTTGAAAAATTTCGCGGTGTATGATATAATGTAGATAATATTTGTTTTTGCCGCAGGCCCGACCAAAAATTTTTTAGCAAAGGGAATGAAAACATGTTTAATTTTACCGATCTGAACGAGATCACGGTCAAACTCAAAGACGAGATAAAAAAAACCGTCTCCAATCCCCCGATATCGAAGCCTTCCATATACGAGCTCTGGTTTGACAAAATATCGGTGCTCCGCATGACCGATGCGGTTATTTTCATTTCCGTTCCCACCGACATATGCAAGATAAGGATAGAAACGAAATTTTTGAACCTGATAACCGACGCCGTCAAGGAACTGTACAACGGGCTGAACCTGAAAGCGGCGCTTTACGACATACAGTACGAAAAGGTGACAAGCGAAAAAATGGATTCCGACGAAAAAATGATCCTGCTCGACGGCATCGACGACGAAGCCATAGCCGGGGCGGCTTCAGACAAAAAAACGCCCGCCCCGGCCAATATCCCAAACAGCCCAAGCGTCGGCGCGGGGGGAATGGCTCAAAATTTCATGGAAATCATAAATTCCGAACTCGAATCCGGAGACGAGACGAGCAAAAATTTCAGGTCGCGGTACACCTTCAACAATTTCATAGTGGGCAGCTCCAACCGCTTCGCGTACAAGGCCTGCACCGTGGTGGCGCAATACCCCGCAGTCAAATACAACCCTTTTTTCATACACGGGCCTTCGGGGCTGGGCAAAACCCACTTGCTCTGCGCCATATCCAACGAGTACGCCAAGAGCTTCAGGCACCTCAAAACGATCTACATAAACGGCGAGGATTTCACAAACGAACTCGTCGATTCGATCTTTCCCACCGGCGGGGAAAAAAATCCGAAAAAAGCGCAGAGTTTCAGGGACAAATACAGGAGCTGCGACATGCTGCTAATCGACGACATACAGTTCATAGCGGGCAAAATCCAAACCCAGGAGGAAATATTCCACACATTCAACGCGCTCTACGAAGCCGGAAAACAGATAATATTCACATCAGACCGGCCCCCAAAGGACATCAACCCCTTGGAGGAGCGCATCAAGGGGCGTTTCGAGTCGGGCCTCATCGTGGACATACAGCCCCCGGACCTGGAGCTGCGCATCGCCATACTCAAAAGGAAATCGGAAGACATGGGCATAAAAATCTCGAACGAAGTGCTGTTTTTTTTAGCGGAGAACATATCCTCCAACATACGCCAGATAGAGGGCGCGATAAAAAAACTCAACGCCTATTCCTATTTGAACAATTCCGAGATAACCTTGGAACTCGCCAAGTCGTCGATCGCCGACATAATAGCGGGTACCGAACCCATAAACGTGACAGTCGAGAAAGTGCTCGGCACGGTTTCGCAGTCCTTCGGCGTCTCGCCCGCGGATTTAAAGGGCAGGAACAGGACAAAGGAGGTGTCGCTGGCCCGAAATGTGTCCATATACATAATCCGCAACATAACGGATCTCTCCCTTCCCGCCATCGGAAGGATATTCGGGCGCGACCATTCGACCGTCCATTCGGCCATCGGGGCAATAGAAAAAGAAATCGAAGGCGACCCGGCGCTGCATGGCAAGATAAACGACATATCGACCATCGCGAAATGCTGACAAAATCGGATTTATCCACAGGAACCTGTGGATACTGTGGATAACCTGTGGATAACTTTGATATTTTTGGAAAAATTTGGAAAACTATTCGCGGCGCCATTCATTTATGCAGTTCCGGCAATCCGGTTGTCAACAGGACAGTCAAAAACATAGCAACAACTTATCAACAGTATCAACATGTTAAATCTGTGGATAAGTTGTTGGGAATTCAAGTTTTCAACATATTGTCAACAGTTTGAGATTTGCCTTTTTTTTCCAACATTTTACAAACAGGCTTATCGACAAATTATGCACAGCGAAAATTTTTCGAATGCCACGAAAATTCGGTAAGTTTCGGATAATTTCAACAGTACCCACAGCCCCTACTGCTTACTGCTGCTAATAAATATATATTATGGTATATATATGATACGCGAAGTTTTCAAATGAGTTTCCAGCTGTTGAAACGCGCGGGCTGTTTGCAAACGGCAATTCACAAACGATAAACCAAAAATTATTTAAAGAGGAGTTTTGTTTCATGGACATAATCTGCGAAAGGGATATTTTAAACGAAGCCGTCGCTCCGGCTTCCTACGCCGTGTCTTCGAAAAACACGAACCAGCTTTTGGAATGCTTCCTTTTGGCGGCCGACCGGGACGACGGGGTTCTGACCATATGCGGGTACGACCTGGAAAAAGGCATCAAGGTCACTCTGTCGGGCGAGGGGATAACTATCAGGGAGGGCGGCAGAATCATAATAAACGCCGCAAAGTTTTCTTCGATAATCAGGAACCTTCCAAGCGGGGACGTTTCCATATCCTCCACTTCCGATTTCGACGTCACCATAGGCGGCGGCAGGAGTGAATTCAACCTGCACGGCTTCGACGGCGAAACCTTTCCGCTCATCCCGGAACTCAAAGGTGAGAAGAACTTCAAGATAAGCAGGAAAATTTTGAAGAACATGATAACGGCGACCCATTTCGCCATCGGGGTCAACAACGCGCGCCCGTCGCTCAACGGGGCGCTGTTCGAGATAAAGGGCGGCGGGCTGAACATAGTGGCCATAGATGGCAGCAGGCTCGCTTTGAGGCGCAGTTTCGACGGCGTGATTTCGGACCCCGAGTCGGGCGAAGAGCTGGACATGAGCTTCATCGTCCCCGGCAAAAGCCTTTCGGAACTTTTGAAGCTGATTGGTGACGAGGACGAGGCGGCGGACATCGAGCTCACAAAAAAGCACTTCATCATATCTTTTGGCAACATAATATATTTCTCGAGGCTGATTGAAAGCGATTTCGTGGATTACAGGCGCTCGATAAAAATCGAGCCCAAGACCACCGTGGTCATAGACACCAAAAATTTCGCCGAAAGCGCGGAGAGGGCTTCGCTGATGACCGACGACAAGCAAAAGACGCTGATACGGCTCAGATTCAAAAAAGAAGAGATAAATATAGGGAACATCGACAACTACGGCTTGCTTCAGATCACTTCCGTCACCCAGCTCGGAAAAGCCACCGACGAATGCGACATCGAGATCTACGACGAGGACATTGAAATAGGGTTCAACCACAGGTACCTTCTCGACGCGCTGAAAGCGGTGCGCGAAGACAAAATCTTGCTGAAATTCGAAAGCCCCACGAAGCCGATGGTGATTTTGCCCCATGAGCCAAAAGATGGAAATGCGGATCCGGGCGCGGAAATGGACACGGAAAATTCGAAGTTTCTGTATTTGGTGCTGCCGGTCAGGTTGAAGGATTAATTACGGACGAAAAAGAGATAAGAATTTATGCGCATCGAAAAAATCGGCATAAAAAACTACAAGAACATCGAATCTGCCGAAATAGAGTTTGAAAGCGGGATAAATATCCTGATTGGGGAAAATGCCAACGGCAAGACGAATGCGGTGGAGGCCATATACCAGTTCGCCTATGGCAAGAGCTTCAGGAGCAGAAACAGCGCGGATTCGATAAGTTTCGGCGCGGAGCGCTGCGATTTGTCGCTGGATTTCGTTTCGGACAGCATGGCGAAACGCTCCAACATGAAAATCCAACTAAAGAAGAACAAAAGCGACAAAGACGACAAGCTCAAAAAGTTTTTCTGCAATGGCATACAGGCCAAAAAAGTCGTGGAGTTCATAGGCAATTTCAGGGCGGTGCTTTTCACCCCGGATCATTTGGGGCTCGTCAAGGGCAGCCCCGACGCGCGCCGCAAATTCATCGACATGGCCATAAGCCAGATAAAGCCGGTCTATTTGTCGTACCTGATAGACTGCAACAGGGTGTTGATCCAAAGGAATCATCTGATAAAGCAAATAAAGCAAAGCGGGGAAAACGGGGAAAAGCTGGAACAGCTGGGCATATGGACAAAAAAACTCGCCAAATACGCCGCTGTCATAACCAGGTACAGGGGAGAATACGCGGAGAGGCTCAAAGAATATGTCCCGGGGTTCTACAGCGGGCTTTCGCAGGGAAAAGAAGGGATAAAATTCTGCTATGTTTCGAATATAAACAAATACGACAAAGAGTTCAGGGGGTTCCACGATTTCGAGGCCTGCGAGCAGCTGTACTCCGAGGTTTTTGAGAGGGGCCAAAAAGAAGAGCTCGCGGCCGGAACCGCTTTGTACGGTTGCCAAAGGGATGATCTGCAAATTGAGATAGACGGGAAATCCGCGCGGGAATTCGCCTCTCAGGGCCAGCAGAGGTCGGCAGTCCTGTCGCTGAAGCTCGCGGAGGGCGACATTTCGAAGATTTCGCACGGGGAATACCCGGTGTTCCTTTTAGACGATATATTGTCCGAACTTGACCGTTCGAGGCAGGGATTCATATTAAAGAACCTTTCGGGGCGGCAGGTCGTGATCACCTGCTGCAACAGCGAGCTTTTATCCGGAGCCGGAATGGAGATAGCGAAAACGATCAAAGTGGAAAACGGGAGATTTGCGGAGGGATAAAAATTATGTTTGTACAGGCGGCAAAAGACAGGTATATAATGCAAAGGGAAATTGTGGGCGTTTTCGATTTGGATACCTCCACGATATCGGGCGTGACCAAAAACTTTTTGAGCAAAGCGGAAAAAGACGGCAAAACCGCGGGGATAGACAGCTTGCCCAAGTCTTTTGTTTTGCGCGCCAACCGCTTTGCCCAAACGATATACTTTTCCGCAAACATGACGGGCCATATAAAAAACGGCGTTTATCCACAGGCAGGGCCAAAAGGTTGTGGGAAAACGGAGATTTGAAAAATATAAAGAGGTCGGAGGAAAATTTTTGTCAGATGATTAACGAAACGGACAGCATAAACTCAGGGGAAGATTTCATAGGCGAATACACCGAACAAAATATTCAGGTGCTCGAAGGGCTCGAAGCGGTGAGGAAGCGCCCCGGGATGTATATATCCAACACGTCCCAGAAAGGGCTCCACCACTTGATCTACGAAATCGTGGACAATTCGATAGACGAAGCTTTGGCCGGGCGCTGCGACAAAATAACTATAGAGCTGAATGCCGACGGCTCGGTTTCAGTCGAAGACAACGGGATGGGCATCCCGGCCGGCATACACCCCACAGCCGGCATACCCACGCTGGAAGTGGTTTTTTGCAAGCTGCACGCCGGCGGCAAATTCGGCGGCGGGGGGTACAAGATAGCAGGGGGGCTGCACGGGGTGGGTGCTTCGGTGGTCAATGCGCTGAGCGAATGGCTGGAGATTGTGAACTGCTACGACGGCTATAAATACACCGAACGTTTCGAACGGGGATTTGTGGCGCGGGCGCTTGAAAAAGTCGGGAAAACGGACAAACGCGGGTTGCATGTCAGGTTTATGCCCGACCGCGAGATATTCGAGTCGCTCGAGTTCGATTACCAGACTGTCTTGAACCGGATGAGGGAACAGGCGTTTTTGAACGCGGGGCTGACCATAGAGTTGTGCGACCGCCGCGAAAACGTCACCGACATGGCAATTGCCGCCGAGGATGGCGAGGGCGACGAAAACGAAGAAGCAGCGGAGACGAGCGAAACCCCGGCTTTGCAGCGACATAAAGTATTGAAATACGAAGGCGGGATAAAGAGTTTTGTCGAGCATTTGAACAAGATGAAACGCGGCGAGGTCCTGCACGGCGACGTGATATATCTTTCAGGCAAGAAAGACTCTTCTTTTGCCGAGATCGCATTTCAATACAACGACTCGTACAACGAGACGCTGCTCAGTTTCGCCAACAATATGCACACAATCGACGGCGGCACCCACGAGATCGGTTTCAAGTCGGGGCTGTCCAAGGCTTTCAACGATTATGCTAAAAAATACAATGTATTGAAAGACGACGAAAAAGCGCTTTCCGGCGAGGACGTCCGCGAGGGCATATCCGCAGTGGTTTCGGTAAAATTGCAGGACGCGCAGTTCGAGAGCCAGACGAAGGTGAAGCTGGGCAATTCCGAGATCAGGGGTTTTGTGGACAATTTGGTTTCCGAGAAGCTTTCGGAATATCTCGAGGAAAATCCGGCCGCTGCGAGAATAATACTCGAAAAGTCGATACTGGCCGCCAGGGCGCGCGAAGCGGCGAGAAAGGCGAGGGAACTGACTCGGCGCAAGTCTGTTTTGGAGAGCGGCTCGCTTCCGGGAAAACTCAGCGATTGCCAAGAACGGGACATGGAAAAAACCGAGCTCTTTCTCGTGGAGGGAAATTCCGCCGGGGGGTCGGCCAAAGACGCGAGGGAATCGAGGTTCCAGGCCATACTGCCGCTCCGGGGCAAGGTCTTGAACGTGGAGAAAAGCCGCTTGGACAAAGTATATTCGAATGCGCAGCTGATACCGATCATACAGGCTCTCGGCACGGGGATAGGCGAGGATTTCAACATCGAAAAACTGCGCTACGGGAAGATAATAATAATGAGCGACGCCGACGTGGACGGTTTGCATATAAAAACGCTGCTTCTGACTTTCTTTTTCAGGCACATGAAGCCGCTTGTGGACAATGGGCACATATTCGCCGCCCGTCCCCCGCTTTTCAAGGTATCCGCTAGGGGCAAGCAGGAAAGATACGCCTTTTCCGAGGAAGAGAGGGACAGGTTCATTTCGGAGCTCGGCCATAATTCGGAGGCGCAGAGGTACAAGGGGCTGGGCGAAATGAACCCTGAAGAACTCAGGGACACCACGATGAATCCCGAGACCAGGACGATATTCAAGATAAACATAGAAGACGCGATAATCGCCGACGAGACTTTTTCGATATTGATGGGCGACAAAGTGGAGCCCCGCAAGGAGTTTGTCGAGATGAACGCCAGATATGCGACTGAACTCGATATTTGATGGGAGAAAAAAATGAACATCGCCACCCTTGCTTTAAACCCCGCGCTTGATAAAACCATGTATTTCGGAAGCGACTTGAAACTCGGTGCTTTGAACAGGGCCTCGGCTCCTTCGGTGACCAGCCTCGGGGGAAAGGGCACGAACGTTTCGCGCGCGCTCAAGTTGCTTGGGATCGATTCCACCGCTTATGGTTTCATCGGCGGGGGCAACGGGGAGACATTTTTGAAATTGTTGGAACCGTGCGGCATACATACGGATTTCACGCACACGCGGTGCGAGACGAGGATGAATGTGAAAATCATTCCGGAAATCGGGGAACCCACGGAATTCAACGAATCGGGCGGCCCGGTCGGGCATTTGGAAAAAGATTCCCTTCTCGAAAAAATCGAGGGCGCGTTGGGCCAAGCCGACCTTTTTTTCATGGGCGGTTCGGTTCCTGCGGGAATCGGGAAAAACATTTACAAAGACATATTGGATTTGGGCGCGGCCAAAAACCCGAAAACAAAGTTTATCGTGGACTGCGACGGCGAAGCGTTAAAATTTTGCATGGAAAATTCCGCAAAGCCATTTGCCATAAAACCGAACCGTTTCGAGTTCGAGCAATTTTCGGGAAAAAAGTTCGATTTGGACGAAAATTTCGAAAGAGGGCTCGGCGGGCTCAAAGAAGAAGCAAAAAAGATATATGAAAAAACCGGGATTATGATTTTGTGCTCGCTTGGGGAATACGGCGGGGTGTATTGCGGGGCCGAGGGCGTTTTTTACGCAAATGCCCCCAAGGTCGAGCTTATGGGTTTCACCGGGGCGGGCGATACTTTCCTCTCCGCTTTTTGCGCCGCCTATTTCGGGCTGTTTGAGCTTAGCGGGGGAAAAAACGGCGGGTCGGCTGCGCTTTCTTTCGCTGTCGCCGCGGCTTCGGCGAAAGTTAAAAAACCCGGTACCGAATTTGCGACCGCTTGCGAGATGGTCGAAATGTACGAAAGAACAACAAAAAACAAAATATAAAGCAAAGAGGGAAAAATGGAATTAGAATTGGATTCATCCTACGAAAGCCAAAAAATCATCGACGTGGAAATCGACAAGGAAATGAAAAAATCTTTTCTCGAGTATGCGATGTCGGTCATAACCGCGAGGGCGCTGCCCGACGTGCGCGATGGGTTCAAACCCATACACCGGCGCATCTTGTATTCGATGTACGAGTCGGGGCTCACCTACAACAAGCCGACCAGGAAATCCGCCACCACCGTGGGATACGTGATGGGGCATTATCACCCGCACGGCGACATGGCTATATACGATTCGCTCGTTCGGATGGCGCAGCCGTTCTCGCTGAGATACCCCCTCATCGACGGGCAGGGCAATTTCGGAAATGTGGACGGGGACGGGGCGGCCGCGATGAGGTACACCGAATCGCGCATGAGCCGCTTAGCCGAGGAGATGATGACCGACATCGAAAAAAACGTGGTCGATTTTGTGCCCAACTTCGACAACAAGCTCGAAGAACCCGTTGTGCTACCTTCGAGGTTCCCGAACCTGCTCGTCAACGGCTCGCTTGGGATCGCCGTTGTCATGGCGACGAACATCCCCCCGCACAATCTGAACGAAGTGGCAGATGCGATAATCGCCGCGATAGATCGCCCGGAAATAACCGTGCTCGAATTGATGGCGCACATAAAAGGGCCGGATTTTCCGACTGCCGCCACCATCTACGGAACTTCGGGGATCATCGAGGGCTATATGACCGGAAGGGGGAAGGTTTTGGTCCGGGCGAGGGCCGAAATCGAGGAGTACAAAAAATCGCACAGGATAATCGTTACCGAGATACCCTATCAAGTCAACAAATCGAATTTGGTTTTGAGCATGGCGGATTTGGTCAAGGACAAAAGGATCGACGGCATAACGGACATACGCGACGAAAGCGGCAGGGGCGGAATGAGGATCGTGGTGGATTTGCGCAGGGATGTGAACGCTTCGGTGATTTTAAACCAGCTTTACAAATTCACGCAGATGCAGGATACATTCGCCATGAATATGGTGGCTTTGGTCGGCGGCGAGCCGAAGCTTTTGAATTTGAAACAATTGATAACCAGCTACATCGGCCACCAGATCGAAGTGGTCACGAAAAAAATAGAGTTCGATTTGGAAAGGGCGAGGCAAAGGGAACACATACAGGAAGGGCTCAAGCTCGCTGTGGACAACATCGACGAAGTTATAAGCATAATCCGCGCCGCCAAGACTGTGGCCGAGGCGAAACATTCGCTTGTTTCGCATTTCGGGTTCTCGGACGAGCAGGGGCAGGCGATAGTCGAAATGCAGCTTGGCAGGCTTTCGGGGCTCGAAATCGACAAAATCGCCGAAGAACTCGAAAGGTTGCGCCGCCTCATTTTGGAGCTTTCCGGAATTTTGGGGGACCCGAACGCGGTGAAAAAAATAATAAAGGATGATTTGCTCGAAATAAAGCGCAAATACGGCGACGACAGGCGCACCGAGATCTTGCAGAGCGAATCGGAGATATTCTATGAGGATCTCATAGAGCGCGAGCACTGCGTGGTGACGATGACCGAGGCGGGATACATCAAGCGCCAGCCCGCAAACGTTTATCAGGCGCAGCGCAGGGGGGGCAAGGGAATTTCTGCGATGGCGACGAAAGAGGATGATTTCGTGACTGACATGTTCGCCTCGAATTCGCACGACACGATGATGATGTTCACCAACAAGGGCAGGGTATACGGGAAGAAGTGCTATGAGATACCGGTTTCATCGAGGGTTTCGAAAGGCATGAACATCGTCAATCTCCTTGAATTGGATGAGGGCGAGACGGTTTCCACGATAATACCGGTTTCGGAGGGCGACAGCGGCTATCTTGCGATGGCGACCAAAAACGGGGTCATAAAACGCTCCAAGCTCTCTGAATTTTCCAGGATAAACCGAAACGGCAAAATCGCCTTGACCCTCGATGAAGGTGATGAACTCGCTTTCGTTTCAAAAACCGGCGGAGGCGACGAAATATTCATCGCCGCTACCAATGGGCTCGGAATAAAATTTTTCGAGGGGGCAGTCAGGGTGGCGGGCAGGACGTCACGCGGCGTCAGGGCGATAAGGCTCGCAGAAGGGGCTTATGTGGCGGGGCTCACGATAATTCCGGGGGAAGCAATCGCCGAAACCGAAGAAGAACCGGAAGAAACCGAGACTGAAATCATAGATTTGGATGAATACGTCGATGAGGAAGACGAAACGGAAGATGAACCCGAGGGCGATGAAATGGTAAAAGTCGGGGACAATATATTAACGGTTATGACCCTGACAAGAAACGGGCTGGGTAAACGCTGCGAATTCGACAGGTTCGCAAGGCGCAACAGGGGAGGCAAAGGAATGGCCTGCCACAAAATCAGCGAAAAGACGGGCGAGCTCGTGGGGGCGCTCGGGGTTTTCGAAACGGACGACATAATGATAATCACGGACGACGGCACGATGATCAGAACCCCGGTTTCGGGCATACCGGTATACAACAACAGGTCGGCGGGCGGCGTCAAAGTGATGAAGATGTCGGAGGGCGTCTCGATAAAATCCGTCATAAGGGTGGCGGCAGAAGAAACAGAAGAAACAGAAGAAACAGAAGAAGCAGCGGAAGAAGGGGAAAAAGAGGAAGAGGGCGAATATGAACGAACCGATTATTGACGATTGCCGCGGCGAGCTGTTCGCAAAAGAAAAAATAAACGGCAAGGTATGCCCCATGGAGAGGCCGTCGGACGAGCACGAAGCGATTTGTTGCAACATAACCTATTTGTTTTCAGATTATTTCAGGAAAAACAAAAAGTATTGCATGGTGAAAAACGAAACGCAGCTGTTTATAGACGAAAACAACTGTTTGGTTCCGGATTTGATGATATTTGGCCGTGAAACGAACAAAAACGCCCCGCTCCTGGTGATTGAAATATTGTCCAAATCGACGCGCTTCAAAGATTTGGGCATCAAAATGGAAAAATATGCCGAAATCGGGGTGAGCGAATATTGGGTTGTCGATACGAAACATTTTTCGATAGATGTATACCTTTTGTCCGACAAAAAAACATACAGCTTTTTTAAGTCATATGTGTATTACACAGACGAAGATTTTTCAAAAATTCCGAAAATAAGGGAAGAGCAAAAATCCGAAATCGAAATCATAGAGGAATTTTTTCCGCTTTCGTTTCCGGAAATGAGGATATTGCTCGAAGATGTGTTCTATTTCATAAAGGGGAAATGATTATGGCTTGCCTTTTTTGCAAAATAATTTCGGGGGAGATCCCCTCAAAGAAAGTTTTTGAGGACGACATGATGCTGGTATTTTGGGACATACATCCGGCGGCCCCGGTGCACGTTCTGTGCATTCCGAAAATCCACATTGATTCGCTTGACGACATAGGCGCCTCAAATATCGGATATGTTTCGCATATTTTCGAAAAAGCGCCGGAAATCGCGAAGTCCTTGGGGCTTTTTGCCGGATATAGGATCGTGGCCAACGTGGGCGAGGACGGCGGGCAGAGCGTCGGGCATTTGCATTTCCATATGCTCGGCGGCAGGAAATTGATTAATTTGGGTTGATGGATTATGGGGTATGTAAATAAAAACAAAAAAGAAACAGAAACGCAAAATCCGAAAATTTTGGACGAGCGGGTGCAATCCGGCAAAATCGGTGGGATATACTGCCTTTTCGGCGAAGAAGAATATATGGCCGATTATTACGCCGACAAACTCGCGGGCGGCGAAAATGGCGGTTTCGACCATGCGGTTTTCGACCCGGACAATTTCGACCTCGGCTTGCTCAAGGATTTCATAGCTTCTTATCCGGTGCTTTCGGAATATAAGTTCGTTTTGATAAAGCGCGCGGACAGCATAAAGTTCAAAAGCGGCGAAAAAGAAGGGCTTGTGGAAATTTTGTCTAAGTACAAAGAGGACATCGCCGATTATTGCTGCATTGTCTTCAAGATGAAGGGCCTTGCCGAACCCGCCGCGGACAAAGCGGAAAAAACCGCGGGAAAAAAAGCGCTGAGTTTGACCGGATTTTTGAAGGAAAACGCGGACTTGTTTGAATTCAAGCCAAATCCGCCTGCAAGCCTTGCGAAATGGATTAAGAAGATCGCCGCATCCGAGCAAATGGAAATATCCGAACAAAACGCCGCATATATATTGGAGCGGGCAGAACCGAAAATGTACCCGCTGAAAAGCGGGCTCGACAAACTCATCCGTTACGCGAAAGCGGAAAACAGGGGCGAAATAACAAAAGGGGACGTCGAGTTGCTCTTGCCAAAAAAAATCGAAATGGAGGCTTTTGAGCTCACAAACGCGATTTTGGACAAAAAATACGGGAAAGCGCTCGGCAGCCTCAAAAAATTGAAAGACCAAAAAGAAGAGCCCGTTGCCGTTGCCGGACAAATCGCGAAATATTTCATGGATTTGTTTGCGGTGCATATGGCTGCTTCTTCGGGGGATTTCGATTATTTTTCCATATCCAAAAAAACGGGGATACACGAATACAAGGTGAAATTGACCTTGGGATCGCTGAAAAGATACGGCAATCCGGCGGGCTTCATCGACAAGGCGCTCGATTTGTGCAGGGATTGCGACAAAAAACTCAAAAGCACCGCATTGGACGATTTCGGGCTCATCGAAAACCTGCTTTGCGGCATCGCGGGTTTGTGAAGATGCTCAAAATCAAGGAGACAGTGATAGTCGAGGGAAAATACGACAAGATAAAATTGAAATCCATAATCGACGCGAACATAATCGCCACCGATGGCTTCGCCATATACAAAGACGAAAAAAAACGCGCGCTCATAAAAGCGATCGCCGACAAAACCGGGATAATAATCCTCACCGATTCGGATTTTGCGGGCCGCAGGATAAGAAATTTCATAAAAAGTTTTGCGGCAGGGGCAAAAATATACAATATTTACATCCCAAAAATTTTTGGGAAAGAAAAACGCAAGCATTCGCCCTCTAAGGAAAATACAATAGGCGTGGAAGGGGCAGACAAGGAATTGTTAGCCGAAACCTTCAAAAAATTCGGTTTTGGCGAAGATGGCGGCGGCCCGGATTTGGATGGGGCGAAAAAAATAACGAAAACGGATTTTTATGAGGACGGGCTCACCGGGTCGGACAACAGCTCAAAAAAAAGGGAATGGCTCTGCGGCAGGCTCGGAATACCGCACATGCCTTCAAATTCGCTTTTGGAATGCGTGAATATTTTGGCGGATTACGGCAAATACAAGAAAATTATAGGGGAATTTGAGGGATTTGACGCAGAAGGCAAATGAGGCTTTCCGATTTTTGTGCAAATTGCACAAAAATAAATAATTTAATTGTGCAAAAGTATAATTTTTTTTTTGGTGGTTGATTATCTCAAAAAAGAATGATATAATGTAAAAATAGGATTTGCGTGTCATATATTAATTAAGGAGTTAGTTTTATGAAAAAAATGCAAAAGGCAAAAAAATTTCTTGCATTGTTTATAATCGCGGCGATTCTGTGCGCGGCCATGGCAAGCATGGCGGGATGCAAGCAAAGGGACGAAGACGACAAAGGCGCGGTTTTGATGATGTATTTGGCCAGCGACCCTTCCAACTTGAACCTCGATCCCGCCAAGCTGATTTATTCCGCCGAAGCGGTTAAGTTCATGGGTTTGATCTTTGAGGGATTATTCGTGGTGGACGAAAACGGCAAACTCCAGAACGGCATGGCGAAAAGCTGGAGCATAACCAAAGAAGACGATGAAAAGGGCGAATACGTGATGGAAATCGAGCTCAAGGCCACGAAATGGAGCGATGGCATACCCGTGTCTGCCGACGATTTCGTTTATGCCTGGAAGCGCGTGCTGGACCCGGACTTTTCATCTCCCGCTGCAGCTCTTCTTTATTCGATAAAGAACGCCCGCTCGGTAAAAGAGGGCGACATGACCGTGGACGACCTCGGGGCGGTGGCGCTTGACACCACCACTTTGCAGATCACCTTCGACCATAAAATCGACTACGAAAAATTCCGCGAAAACTTGGCGAGCATAGCTTTGGTCCCCCTTCGCGCCGACACCGTGGACTATGCTCCTGAAGAATGGGCGAAAAAACCCATGACGCTGCTCTCCAACGGTCCGTTCACCATAAAAACGATGGAATACAACAAGGCCACTTCGCTCGAGCGTTCCACATATTACCTGCTTCCGGGCAAAAAGGGCGAGGACATATTCAAATATGTCAAGCCATATAAGCTGAGCCTTGATTTTTCGAGGAACCTCGAGCAGATCACGACCGCCTACGAAAGCGACGGCGCGAACAGCGACTACATTTTTTATTTGGGCGGCGTCCCTGCGGCCAGTTTCAAGAATTACGAAAGCAAAGCGCTTATGAAAGATTTGCTTTCGACGTATTCATTTCATTTCAACACAAATTTCAAGCCTTTTGACAAGCCGGAAGTGAGAAAGGCGCTTTCCATAGCGCTCGACAGGAACAAGATAGCCGAAATCGCCGGGCTCGGAGTCAAGCCCGCCACGGGAATAGTTCCCATAGGCGTCATCGACGCGAAACCGTCCGACGATTACCGCGCTGTGCGCGGAGATGTGATAAGCGCGGGCGGGGATATGGCGGGAGCCAAAGCTCTGCTTTCTTCGGCCGGGGTTTCGAGCGGCGCTTTCGCGCTCAAAGTGAGGGACACGGACACCGAAAAAGCGGTGGCCGAATATGCGGCGGGGGTTTGGAAAGAACTCGGGTTCAGCGTCACGGTCATTCCCATGAGGGGCGTCGAATACAGCAACGACATATTTGAATTGAATTACGAAGTCATAGGCTACGACGACCAAGCGGTGGGAATCGACGCGTTCTCGGTGCTCGCTCCGTTTGCCAAGCCGTTTTGCGGCGGCAGGGTGACGTTCATGGACGAAGGCGATTTTATCGCCGAAACGTACATAACGGGTTTCCAGGACGGCAATTACGATGCGCTGATGGAAGAAATAGTGCTCATGGACAACGACATAGAAGAACGCGCAAAGAAGCTTTATGATGCGGAAAAGATGCTCGTGGACCTTTCACCGGTCGCTCCGCTGTACTTCAACACGAACATAAACGTGACCGAGAAGCTGACGGGGCTCAGCTATTCGAAATTCGGCTATACGATATTCACCAAGGCGAATTTGAAAGACTACCTGCAATACACCACAACAGTGGAAGAAACCACGGCGGCGGCTGCGTCGGAATAGCGGTCAGGAAAATATAGATAAAACTTTTTGGTTGGGCTTCATTTTGAAGCCCAACCTCTTGTGAAGAATGGGCATTTTGCGCAACATGATTTTTTATGGGAAAGGCGGATTTTTATGAAATTGAAAATATTTGTTTTTGTCCTCGCGAGCCTGATGCTGTTTTTGCCTTTGTTTGCATCCTGCGACAGCGGCGATGCAAAGGATGAACTCCCGGGCGAAACTGCCGGAAACGGGGACGGCTCCGAAGAAAAGCAAGCAGAGGCCGGGCCCGGATATGACTATCCTGTTTTGAATTGCGGCGGCGAAGATTTCACTATCTTGAATTCTTCCAATACATGGGCTTTTTACTACGCCATCGTGCATGAAGCGATGACCGGCGACATACTTGACGATGCCATATACGGCCGGAACCGCCAAATCGAGGATATGTTCAATGTGAACATAAAAGAAATATCCGCGGAAGTGAGCGGAGAGGTGACTTCGAAGCTTCGCACCGCCGTGCAGTCCGGCGACGATCTGTACGATGCGGTTTTTCTCCCGGTGAATTCCGTGGGGACGATGATGTCGCAGAGCATGCTGCATGATTTGAACGCCATACCGGGCCTACAGCTCGAAAACGATTGGTGGAACCAGTCGATAAGGGCCGACAGCGCCATCGGGGGTTCCAAAAGGCTGTATTTCGCTTTCAGCGACATAGATATATTTTCGCTCCAATGTTCGTGGTGCATATTTGTCAACGAGGACATGATTCAAAACCTCGGGTTAGAAAAACCGTATGGGACAGTCAAGGGCGGAAAATGGACATATGACGAATTTTACAAATATATGAAGGCGGGCGCGCTTTTAAACGGCGACGAATCTTTCAAATGGCGCGCCGACGGCCAGGCTGTATACGGATATACTTCGTTTGCCAGCGGCACCCGGGCGCTTTTGAACGCTTCGGGCGAGAGGCTCGTGGAGATTGGCGAGGGGGGAATACCCGGCATCACGGTCGAAGGCGAGAGGTTTTTGAGCGTTTGCGGCAAACTCGCCGAAATACTTGGAACCAAAGCCGAAGGAGGATACGAAGACGCGAATGATTACGGCACGCCCTACCACTTTGAAGCCATGTTCGAAAACAGCCGCGCATTCATGATGGGCGGGGAGCTAAAAGCGGCAAATTCGATAAGGGCGATGGAGGGCGTTTTCGGAATACTCCCCATGCCAAAATATGACGAAATCCAAAGCCGTTATTGCACCGCGCTCACCGTCTGGGCGCCCGCGTTAGTGGTTCCCGCGACAAACGGCGACATCGAACGCGCCGGGACAATCATGGATGCCATGGCATATTTGAGCGCCAAAGAGGTCACGCCGGTATTTTTCAATTCGACCGTTTCGCAAAAACAGCTGCGCAACGAAGAATCGATAGAAATGCTGCAAATAATTAAAGACTCCCTGTTTTTCGACATAGGCAATGCGTACGGCTGGACAAACAACATGGCGGATCCCATAGTGGCGGCGCTCAATACGGGAAAAGGCGACAACATTTCTTCGACGATCGAAAAACAACTTGAAAAGACCCAGTCAAACATAGATGCAATGATGGATTTGATTGGCAATTAGAAAACTATGAAATTAAGGAAGGTGGATGTTTTATGACTTCGCGCGAAAGGGTCATAGCGGCGCTGGCTCACAGGGAATCCGACATTGTGCCGTTTTCGCTGGGTTTCGGGATAAACTACCCGGCAAAAGCGGAACTTGCAAAATACATGAAAATCGAAATGGGTGAGCTTGACAGGCTTTTGGGTTCGGTTTCGGACATACGCCACGTAGGCCCGAAATACATAGGCCCGAAAACCAGGAACATAGGCTTGCCGGGCGGCTCGCATATGGATGCATGGGGCGTTATCCGAAGCCCGGTCAAAAACGAAAGGGACACATACATGGAAATAAGCCACTATCCCTTGTCGCATATGAAAGACGCGGAAGAACTCGAAGGGTATATGTTCCCCAAACTCGATTGGTTCGACTTTTCGGATATCCCGGGGCAGATCGAGGCGCACAACAAACACGGCGAATATGCGATCATGGCGAGCGGCGGCAATATTTTCGAGGCATCGTGGTATATGCGCGGGTTCGAAAATATGTTTTCCGATTTGCTGGAAGAAAGGGAATTTGCCCGGCGGCTTTTAGAAAAAGTCACGGATTATTTCGTGGGGTTTTCCCGCAAAATTTTGGAGGCGGCAAATGGGAAAATCGACCTTGTGTTCACCGCGGACGACATAGGCGGGCAGAACGGCCTCTTGATTTCGCCGCCGCTTTGGGAAGAAATGTTGAAACCATTCCACAAGCGTCTGAACGAGACGATCCACGAAGGCGGCGCCAAGGTGATATACCACAGCGACGGCGCGGTGATGGAAGCCGTCGAAGGGCTTGTGGACATGGGCATCGACGTTTTGGAAGCCCTGCAATTCGACGCGGCGGGAATGGATCCTTCCAAACTGAAGGAAACGGCAGGGGACAGGCTTTGTTTTCACGGCGGAGTCAGCGTCCAGTCCACTTTGCCTTTCGGAACGCCGGAAGAAGTGGAAGCGGAAGTGAAAGAGCGGATAAAAATACTCGGGAAAAACGGCGGGTATATATTGGCTCCATCGCACGCAATCCAAGCGGGAACCCCGCCTGAGAACATATGCGCATTCCTGAAAGCGGCAGGCAGGCTATTTTGATTTAAGTTCGGCAAAGACAGCAAGCACGGAATTTGTGATTTTGGGGAAGACATCCAGAGTTTCAACTTTGCCGAGATTATATATAAGCGAATTTGCGGCATTTAAGCCCAATTCGGTTGCAGGCGCATTTTCGTATTCCTCTTTT
Organism: Oscillospiraceae bacterium; assembly: GCA_009782405.1. The sequence goes on along the minus strand of WRJC01000022.1, from coordinate 746 downwards.
GTCGCGATTTGCCCGTTTACATAATAGAAATAAGGACATTCACATGTGTGCATTCCGCGAATATCGCACCACAAATAATCTCCGCATTCATATCCGCGAGAGCCGCTGAGCGCCAACACCCATTTGCCGCTTGCTACAGTATAATACTCATACTTTCCATCAATGCCGTTTCCCCAATCAAAAGCCAGATATTTTTGGCCGTTTCCATCTGCCACGATGTCGAATTCCCTTATGCCGGCGCTGCCAACCCCAATGCTTGAATATACATCGCAGTATAATTTTGCATCGCCCGAATAGCCGTATACATAGCAAGCGCGATAAGGCGCGCCAAGCCAGCGGCGGCAAAAATATACATACAGCAATTCCTGCAATCCATCACCGCCAAAATCAATCAGCTCTGCGTATTCTATTCCCCCAATTGGAATGTTTTCGCCCATATATTCCATCCATTCGCCGCTTTCCTCGCCGAAAATGCCATATTCGCTTATTGCCGCTTGCAAAATGCCGTAATATGCCTCCGCGACATAGCCGAATTCGCTTGTTTCTTTTGGTTCAGTCTTAGGCGATGCGTCCGAGCAGCCGATGGCCAAAATCCCCGGCGCAAGTGCGGCCAGCGCCAGTGCAAATGCGATCAGGAAATTGAGCTGTCTTTTTAATTTGTCGGTCATCGCTTTGCCCCTCCTTGTACATGATCTAACGTCAGCAGTATATCATATCGGCGCCGTTTTGTCAATGATTGAGCATAA
>WRJC01000021.1 GCA_009782405.1 Oscillospiraceae bacterium | reverse complement strand
CCGCGTACTCGGGAGCGAAATGCGCAACATCGTCTTTTGGCGGCTCTCACCGTGATCCGGCCTCTCTGTGAAAAGATTTTTGAGGCTGCGCCCTCTCCGTCATCGTATTTATATTTTGTTTTTTTCACTATTATACCACGCCCAAAAAAAAATTGCAACACTTTTTTTTAATAAAATTCATGTTGGATATTTTTTTTCGCGTTTTTCCAATTTTTTGTTCCTGAAATACAAAATCGCGTCGATTCCAACCATTATCATATTCAAAAAATAGAAAAAAGTCACATAATCGGGTCCGTTTATGAATTTATTAATGATGCCGGACATATAGCCGAGCATCACGGCAAACAAAAAAATAACGCTTTTGCTCCCTACGGCCCTCGCCCTGTATGATTTGTATATCGAAACAGGCCAGGAAACGCCGAACAATATGAGCATCCCGAATTCGAATATTTTTTCCATTGTATGTTTTCCCCCATTTCCAAATTCAAAAAAACGGCCCGCGCTTATTATATCACGCCGAGATTTTTTTGTCAATGCGCCCAAAGGCATAAAAATCATTCGTATGTGGCAAAAATTCAAGAATTTTTAACATTTAATTGTTGCATTTGCGGTGAAAACGTGGTACAATAAAAATGAGGTGATAAAAATGTCCGGAAATATAACTTACAATATCCGTATCGACAGGAAAGTGCGGGAACAAGCCGACATCCTGTATAAAAGCATGGGATTGTCGTTGTCGTCCGCCATCAATCTTTTTTTGAGGCAATCCATTATTCAAGGCAAACTTCCCATAAGCTACGTAATCGCCGAACCGCCGTATGCGGACGCGCTTTTGCGCGACGCCGCTGAAATAGACGCCGCCATCGCGGACGGCACGGCAAAAGTCCACGATTCCCTTGACGAATTGTTCGCCGCTTGGAGGCGCGACGATGACTGAGCTGAAATACAAGCCCATTGAAACTTCGCTGTTCAAGAAAACTGTCAAACTTGCGAGGAAACGGGGATTGGACTTGACTCTCTTGGACGAAACGGTAACGATTCTCGCAAAAGGCGAAACGCTACCGCCTAAATACCGCGACCATCAATTGAAGGGGCGTTTGTCGGCGTTCCGCGAGTGTCACATACAAGGGGACTGGCTGTTGGCATATCGTATCATTGAGGATAAACTGATATTATCGCTCCATATCACGGGTACTCATGCGGATATTTTCGAGTAAACTTTTTATTATGATGGTCGGTTTTCGAGAATTGAATGTTGTAACGGAAAGGATAACGAACAATAACATGGAAAAAGATTATTTCGTGGTTGACCTCGAATTCACGCAGTACACAAAACCGGTGGGAAGGCCGCGGGCCTTTTTTTCGGAGATCATCGAAATAGGCGCCGTTTTGATCTCCGCCGAGACAAAAAACATAACCGGAAAAATCAAGAACTTCGTCAAGCCGCATTTTTTCCCGAAGCAGGCGGCGGAGAGCATGGTGTTTTGCATGATCACCGAAGCCGACATGAAAACCGCGGTCGATTTTAGCTCCATGCTGCAAAAGATAGATTCCCTGTATGTTCCCGGCAAGACATATTTTGTGTCCTGGGGCGACGCCGACTACGGCGTGATAGAGCAGGGCTGCGCGCGCCATATGCTGCCAAACCCCATTTTGCCGGAGGACTGCCTCGATTTGGCGGAGGCCTACAAAATCCTGAAAGGCGACAAAAACACCACCGGCCTCCGAAAGGCCACAGAAGAGCTGGAAGTGGACACCGGCGGGCTGTGGCACACCGCCTACGACGATGCCGCAAACACGGCCGGCGTTTTGCTGAAACTGCTTTCCGGAGGCTGGATGCCCGAACATTACTTTGCCCCGCAGGAGGAATTATGAAAAAAATATTGTTGGAAGAAAATTCAAAAGGGCTTGACATCGGCCTTTGGGTCGCAAAACTAGGCCTCGCCCTCGAAGCGGGCGAGGCCAAATTTTTGGTTTTTGCAAATTGACGATCAATACCCCGCAAAACATTTGCCGTCATCCCTAATATTCGGTCCTCTCCAATATGTCTTTTTGCACCGGAGCCGAAAGCTGGGTGTAGTACGCGGAAAATCCCGAGACGCGGACCACGAGGCCGGAATAGTTTTCGGGGTTTTTCGAGGCTTTTTCGAGCGTTTCTTTCGAGACGCAGTTTATCTGGGCCTCCTGCCCGCCGCGCTCAAAGTACACCCGGAAAAGATCGGCGATTTTTTTCCTCGCTTCCCCTTTAAGCATCTCGTCGGTGAATTTCACGTTCAGTACGGTTCCGCAGGCCGCTTTGGTGAAATCGGGCTTCGAGCACGAAAGCAGCGCCGAGGTCAGCCCGTTTTTGTCCATACCGTGAGTGGGCGAGGAAGCGTCGCTGAGCGGCTCTCCCCTGCCCCGCCCGTCGGGCGTGGCGGCCACTTCCAATCCTGCGGGTATGTTGGCCACATTTGAGGCTATTGCCACATATACCCCGCCGCCGTCGAAAGTTTTGTGTTTTCTGTACAGGTCGTAGTGCGCCTCCACGAACCATTTCGCGTACTTGTCGGCCACTTCGTCGTCGTTTCCGTATTTCGGCGCTTTCAAAAGATAATTTTTCATCTCGCCGAAACCCTCGAAGTTAGCCGCGAGCGCGTCGCGCAACTCCTCAAGCGTCGCTATTTTGTCCTTGTACACCGCCATCTCTATCGCCGCCAGCGAATCGGCGACCGTCCCGATGCCCATGCAGCAGGGGGAGTGCGCACTTTTGTACAATGCGCCGCCGTCGCGTATGTCGAGCCCGCGCCCGATGCAGTCGCGGCAGTAGCATGACAGGTACGGCTGCGAATACATGGTTTTGTCATAGCGGCTCGCCTCGTTGTTGAATATTGCCATGTATTCGGCGATCCCGCATTCCATCTGGGCCCTTAGCGCTTCTAAAAATTTTTCCATCGTGTGAAAATCCGAAGCCTCACCGGTAGCGGGGCCCGACGCGAGGCCGATCATCGTGTTTGTCCCGTTGTTCAAGGCCAAATCTATGTACATCGGCGAGTTGAAGCGCCCGTCGGACCAGGGGGGCTGGCGGCCCGCGATGAAGTTTTCTATGCAGCCCACCATGCAGTAGTCGCGGCAGTCCTCTGTTTTGTAGCCGTAGCGCGACAATGCGGCCACATTCACCTCGTCGTTCATCAGCGCGGGGTATCCGATCCCGGTGGCTATCACCTTCAGGCATTCGTCCAAAAATCTGTCCGGGTTTTTGGCGCTTATCCGCGCCGACAGGTTGGGGCCGGGCACCCCGCAGTTTTTCACGGCTTCGAGGATGATGTAGCTCAGTTCGTTTACCGCGTCCTCGCCGTTTCTTTTGACCCCGCCTATCGCGATGTTCACCACGTCGTCGCCGCCCGAATAGACGCTTGACTCGTGTATTTTGTACAGCATGCACTCGACGAGCTCAAGGGCGCGTTCCGGCGAGATTTTGTCTTTTTTGTAGAAAGGGTAAAGATAACTGTCGAGCCTGCCCAAGGCCATCGCGTAGCGCCCCTCGTATAGAAAGCTGAGGTGGATAAGCCACACAAGCTGCAATGCCTCCCGGAAGCTTTCGGGTTTATGGTGCGCTATTTTTTCGCAGATGTCCGCCGCCTCAAGCAGTTCGGCGCTGCCGTTTTCCCGCGCCTTTTTTCGCGCCGCCTCCCCATAGCCGGCTATCATCCCGGAGAAGGCGCTCATCGAAATCAGCGCGGCGTTTAGAAATTTTTGCTTTTTGGGATTTTTTTGATATCGGGCCATCGATTTCTTTATCTTCCCGATCATTGCGCCCACCCCGATTTTAAGCGGGGTCTCGTAGTCCGGGGCAAAATGGTCCGCATTGGTCCAAAAGCTGTTTTTGCCGTAGCTTCCCGCTACCCTCGCCGCGCGCTCCCGCTCCGCGGGCGCGTATTTGTCCGAAAATTTTCCGTATATGGAGCCTACGATCAGGTCGTTTTCGTAGATATGTTTTTTGTGCGAGACGAATAGATTTGCCGTGGCGTATGCTTTCGCGGTCAGGGCGTCTTCGCCGTAATGCTTTCTGTATCCCTCGTGCATCAGGCAGTCGCATATGTTGGGAAGACCCTGCCGGCTTTTTTTCATCTGCGCGAATTCTTGTTTCAGCAAATGCAAATTATCCATAAAAACCCCTCTTTTCTATTCCGCGCCGCTCCAGGCCCGCAGCTCATCTATGTCCGCATAGTCCATAAATTTTGGCAGTATGAGCCCGGCGATGTCTTTGGTGTCATAAAATTTTTTTTGGATCAAGTCCGCATAGCTTTCAAGCGGCCGGTCGGAGCTGACTTTTTTTATCCTGCCGTCGATGAACTTCGCCATGTCCGCGTATACGGAATATCTCCCGCTTGTATATATTTCGGCATCTTGGATATCAAACAGACTTTTGTCCGCGTTTTCCTCTATGATGTCCAAAATCCGCAGTATATCATATATCCTAAGCGCGGCAGTGCTGTCGTTCAGCCACGCGAGGTCGTCGTTTAGTTTGTACATCACGCTGTAGTTGTCATACGGGTCGGCGGAATTCGGCGAAAGCGTCCGCTGGCTCGCGATGCCGTTTCCCGTGATGTCCAGCACGAAAACGGCCCTGTTATCGCCGCAGGCCTGTTCGATGAAATCTGCGTGCTCCGACAGATTATATGAGCCGCCGCGCCATAAGGCGAGCGTCACCGGAAGTTTTTTCCCGGCGTTTTCCCTGTGCCTGAAAACCACCGCGCCGTTTATCATATCTTCATGCGACATCCAGAGATAGCCCTCCGCACATATGCCGCCTATTTGCCTCTCGCCCATCCAGCGTTTCAAAAAATGCCCCGTGGCCGGCCTCCTGTTTTTGCACGCCCGCTCGCGCAAAAACTTTGCGGCCCCTTCTTTTCGGGCATTGCGCCGCTCCACGCTTTCACTGCTTCTTTCGTCTGCGAGCGCTTTTTGTTCCGCATTGTTAGAATCGTAAACCGCCCATGCGTCCGAAAAGCTCGTCATCACCTGCCCGGTGGGCGTGCAGTGCAGGGTTTCGGGTTTTACTGCTTCTATTTGGCGGTCGTCGAAATGCGATTCTTCGATTTTGCGGCCGAGCAGGTGCCGCGCGAAAAATCCGGCCGCCTTTTTTGCCATTGTGCGCGTGTAGTGATGGTCGCAGTCGTCGTAAAAACGCTCCAGGCTCTCCCCCTTGTCGCACATCTCCCAAAGGCGCCGGCACCGGACATATGTCTTTTCGGTCGCCTCTATCGGGAAAAAATCGTGCACCACCCCGAGCATCAAAACGGGCTTGGGCGCCATCGACAAAATAATGTCCTCGTGATCGACGCCGAGCTCGCTGAATCCGTCCCATATCTGCTCCCTGTCCTGCGCCTGCCCCGTTTTCATGTAATACTCGCGGTTCATGATGAAAGTTCCCGGGGCGGCGGCGGCGAGGCGGCGCTCAGAGAGCATCATCATGCTCGACTGCGTGCCTCCGCCGGAATTGCCCGTTATGCCTATTTTGCCGGGATCGACCTCTGGGCGCGTGGCGAGGTAATCGATTGCGCGCATCGTATCGTGCACGAAATAGCGGGCGATGCCCTTCCCGAGCGCGCTGCACTGGAAGCCCGCGTAATCGTGCTCTTCAACGCACGGATTTACAGTGGTTTTGCCGGTTTTGGCGTCTATGTAGCTGAAGCGCTCGCCCTGTCCGATCGGATCCTGCGCGAACACCACCAGCCCCGCCCTCACGAAATATTGGCAAACGGTTTGGTATTCCGGGTCATGTTTTCCCTGCATCAAATGCCCGCATACGAATATGACCGCCCCGGTTTTGCCGGAGATGCCGTCGGGTATGTACATATTCGCGGTCACATATACCCTCTCGCGCGGCTGGTATATGATCTTTTCCACCCTGTAGCCATCGAAATGAAGCGTTCCCGTGATCTGCGCCGCGAGCTCTCCTGAGGGCTCCGGCAACCCGCCGACCGCCTCGATAAAGGCCCGCCTCACATATTCCTGCCTTTCTTTCAGGCTCTGCCTGTCCGCCACCGCGTCCCTGTCCGCATCGCCTTTCTCGAAGGCCTTTTTTGACAAATCGTATACATAATCCTTGAATTGATCTTTTAGATCGTACAGATATGTCCCGTTTTTTGCCGCTTGTTCTATTTCTTCAAACTTTTTTTGATTTTCCATATGGCCTTTTGTCCTTTCATCGCCGTTATTTTTGATAAATTCCATATTATCTCCTAAAAATTCAGATCCGGTTTCACTTTTTTCCTTTTATCATTTTCAGCACAGTGAACGCCTCCCTCTCTTTTTCCTCGAGGTACCCGGTTATGAAATGCATAGTCTGCTCGAGGTTCGGGATCACTATGTTTTTTAGCGCGTTCGCCCTTTTTTGCGTTTGCTTTATCGCGAAGGCGAGCCGGTACACGCTGTTTTCGACTGCGGCGAGCGTCGCGGTGAGGCGTTTAACCTCCAAGAATTTTATGTAAGCATCGTCCACGTCCGAATTTGTGAAGGCGAAGCCGTAATTCAATTCCAGTTTCGGCTCCGCATAGTTCACCACGGGCAATTCCACGCCCATGACCGACCTAAAACGGATCGATATGTCGTCGGGGACGGCGTTGTAGTTCGCTATGTTCAATATTTCCCTTTGCCCCACGGTGAAATTCGCCCTTTGCAATGAGGCGTAGGCATCGGCAAACGTGGCGTCTATTTTTTCCTGCACGCCCTCGACGTCCCGCAAGAGGTAAGTCATCTCGCGCAGCATTATGTTTCTTTTTTTGTCCAGCAGCTCATAGCCCACTTTTGCGAGTTCGAGCGAGCGTTTTGTCTGGAGCAGGTTGCTTTTCGTCGGGAACACTTCGCCGCGCATAATTAGGCCTCGCTTCCTTCCGCAGGTTTCGCCTTTTTGTATTTTCGCTCCATGAGTTTCGGGTCTATCCTGTCGAGTTCCTCTTCGGGCAAAATCGACAGCAATTCCCAGCCCAAGTCCAAAGTGGCGCCTATCGCCCTGTTGTCAGCCTTTGATTGATTTAAGAACATTCCGTCGAATTTGCGCCCGAACTCGATGTACAATTTGTCGGCAGCAGACAAATCCTCTTCGCCGATGACCGCCGACAGGGATCTCGCTTCCTCCACTTTCGCGTATGAGGCGTACAGCTGGTTCGCCACCGCCGAATGGTCGTCCCTCGTGTATTTCGCCCCGATTCCGTCCTTCATCAGCCGCGACAGCGACAGGAGCACCGAAACCGGCGGATAAACCCCGCTTTGCTCGAGTGGGCGCGACAAAACGATTTGCCCCTCGGTTATATACCCCGTCAAATCGGGCACCGGGTGCGTGATATCGTCGTTTGGCATGGTCAATATCGGTATCTGCGTGATTGATCCCTTTACGTTTTTTATTTTTCCGGCCCTTTCATAGAGCGACGCCAAATCCGAGTACAGATAGCCCGGATAGCCTTTTCTCCCGGGTATTTCGCCTTTGGCCGAGGAAAATTCGCGAAGCGCCTCGGCGTATGAAGTCATATCGGTCATAATCACCAAAACGTCCATCCCATACCTCGAGGCCAGAAATTCCGCCGCCGTAAGCGCGCAGCGCGGGGCGGTTATCCTCTCGATTATTGGGTCGTTTGCCAAGTTCATGAACATGGTCACCCTCGGAAGCGCCCCGGTTTCCTCAAAGGAACGCATGAAATACTGCGCCACGTCGTTTTTTACCCCCATGGCGGCGAAGATTATCGCGTAATCCGAGCCTTCCACATTCGCCTGCCGGACGATCTGCGCCGCGAGCTCGTTGTGGCTCATGCCGGAACCGGAGAATATGGGCAGCTTCTGGCCTTTTATGAGCGTCGCCAAACCGTCGATGGAAGATATCCCGGTGCTTATATAATCCTTCGGGTAGTCCCTCGAAACGGGATTCATCGCGCTCCCGTTTATGTCGAGCTTCGCTTCGGCGAATATGTCGCCGTAGCCGTCGATGGGCCGCCCCACGCCGTCGAAAACCCGGCCGAGCATATCGCGGCTCACGGAAAGCTCCATGGTGCGGCCCGTCGGCCTTGTGCGCGTGTTGCCCAGCGAAAGCCCGTCCGTGCCCTCGAAAACCTGGATAACCGCTTTGTCGCCCTCTATCTGTATTATCCTGCCCAGCCGTTTTTTCGCGCCGTCCGTTATTTCGACGAGTTCCTCGTAGCATTCGCCCTCAAGCCCCTCGATTACGGCAAGCGGCCCGTTTATCTGCGACAATCCGACATATTCTATGTTGTTTTTCATGATATTGAAGAAAAAATTCCCCTTTTTGTTATTTGATTATGCGCCTTACGGCAGATTTTCGTAAATTTCTATTATTTTCTCCAGCTCGGTGTTCAGTTTCGGCAGATTCTTTTCTATTGTGGAGGCGAGCGCAGCCTTTTTGCCGACCACATCCGAAACGATGGCTTCAAGAAATCCGCCGAGGTTTCCCACATACCCCAAATCCGCGGAACGCCCCGCAAGTATGAGGTCCAACATTTCGGAAGAATCGTCGTCGCGGGCGTATTTCGTTTTAAGCGAAATATCGTAGTAGGCGGGCGTAAGGTATTTAAATCCCTCATATGCCATCGCTTCGAGTATGACAGCGGCCCTCCTGTTGTCCTCGTCGCTTGCGCCGATTGGAATGGATGCGGCGGCTGAAGCATACCTGTGGATATTCGTGCAATAATCCGCCTGCTCTTTGTTCGCTTTCGGAAGCGGTACCACTCCGAAATCGGTATCCATGTTCCTCAAACTGCTCAAATGGAACATAACTTCCGCGTAAAACAAAGCTCTGTTTTCAAGAAATGCCGCCTGTGTGACCGTCCAGCCCCCGATGTCGTCGGCGAGCATGACAAAATTGTCAGCCCCCCTGAAAATTTCATATATTTTTTCAAAATTAGCCAGCACATTTTCGCTGTCAAAGGCAAAATACGGCACATCGTTCGCATCTTTTCTCAATATCCTCGAGCCGGTCGAGAAAAAGAAGCTCCGTATGGAATCGGATGTGGTCGCCATGCCCACCTGATCGTCCTTTCCGATTTTTCCGTCCCCGTTGAGATCAAGCGTGACGCCTTTGCTGAGTTCCGTGAGTGTGTCGAGAGTCCATTCCCCGTTTTTCACTATTTCGTATATGTCGGGAAGCCCGAACGATTTTTGCATATCCTTATTGAACATCATCAGCCATGTCCCGTCGTTGTCGACTACGGTGATGTCCCCCGTCGCGTAATAGATTTTGTTCATCACCGAGGTTTCCTGCATAATGTTTTGGTCCCACCACGGCTTGGAAAGATCGAGACCGGCTATGAGGGCAAGATCTGCGAAATAGCCGGATTTTGCCGCCTGATAGGAATAGTCGAAGCTTGTTATAATCGCCTCATAGGCGCCGTCCTGCGCCAAAACGGATTTTTTTATGGCTGCGGGCTGGCTTCCGTAGGGCACCCATAAAGGCGCGAAGTTCATATTCAGCATATTTTCGACTTCCATGCGCCTTTTATACACGGCGTCGTTTACCGGCTCGCCGCTTTCTTCTTCGGTGTACATATCTTTCGCGTTGTAATATTCCTCTTCTCTGAGCATTATCCTGAATTTATGCCCGCCGAAATCCTCCCCGGGATTTTGGTACATATCCAAGACCGCTTGCCTTTTGTCGATTCCGGCCTGCGTTTCGCCATCGCCCTCATGCTCGCCGCCGCCCGCATCCTGTGCGCCCTGGTTTTCGCTGCCGCCTGCATCCGGTTTGTCCGCGCATGAAGCTAATGCAACCGTGAGCGCCGCCAAAACGGCAAAGATAGAAAGCCAAAAAATCCTCAATTCTTTTTTATTTTTCATAAAAGCATCTCCTTTTTGATAATGTTGTTTTTCATATGCTGTACCTGTCCTCGATCTCTTTTATCTTTTTTTCCAGATTGCCCCAAAGCTCGCCGTACATTTCCGGCTTGTCGTTTGGTATTTCGTATTTCGAACGTATGAGCATATCGAAAACCCCGCTGTCTTTGAGCTGCGAAACGGGCACCGAGCGGGATATGAGTTCTTTTGCCCTGTCGTAGAGTTTTATTATCGCTTCGAGCATGAGATACTGTTTCTGTATTGGCACGTAGGCGTCGTTTGTGTGGGTGGCGTTCTGCTGCAAAAATCCCGAGCGTATCACCCTCGCGATTTCGAGGATCAGTTTCTGGTCGTCGGCCAACAGATCGCTGCCAATCAGCTTGACTATTTCCATGAGCCGGTTCTCTTCGCCCAGTATGTTTTTCATCCTGGCGCGGTATTTGCAAAACTCCGGGTTCACATTTTCCGAAAACCAGCCGTCAAGCTCCGCGAGGTATTCGCTGTAGCTCGTATTCCAGTTTATCGCAGGGTAATGCCTCGAATATGCCAGAGCTTTTTCCAGCGCCCAAAAGCACCTGACAAAACGTTTCGTGTTCTGGGTCACCGGTTCGGAAAAATCGTTTCCCTGCGGGGAAACCGCCCCGATTATAGTCAGCGACCCCATCCTGCCCCCCAGCGTCCTAACCATTCCGCTCCTCTCGTAAAAGGCGGAAAGCCTCGAAGGCAGATATGCGGGAAATCCCTCTTCGGCGGGCATTTCCTCGAGCCGCCCCGAAATTTCCCTGAGCGCTTCCGCCCATCTGGACGTGGAGTCCGCCATTATCGCGACGTTGTATCCCATGTCCCGGTAATACTCGGCGATCGTTATGCCCGTATAAATCGAGGCTTCCCTCGCCGCCACCGGCATGTTCGAGGTGTTGGCGATCAAGACGGTGCGCTCGAGCATGCTTTTTTGGGTTTTGGGGTCGACAAGTTCCGAAAACTCCTCGAGCACCTGCGTCATCTCGTTGCCCCTCTCGCCGCATCCCACATAGACGATTATGTCCGCGTCGCTCCATTTTGCGAGTTGGTGCTGGAGCATTGTTTTTCCGGTGCCGAAACCCCCCGGGATCGCGGCCGCACCGCCTTTGGCTATCGGAAAAAGCGTGTCTATCACCCTTTGCCCGGTAATCAAAGGCGTTTCGGGGGCGAGCCGCTGCTTTGCCGGGCGCGGTTTTCTTATAGGCCACTTCTCGCTTAAGGCGATTCCTGCAGTTTCGCCCAAATCTGTCGCAAGCTGCAAAATTTCGTCGGTTGCAACATATTCGCCGTCCGGTTTGGCCGACCGGACGATCCCCGAAAGGCCGTGCGGCACCATGAACCTGTGCTCCACCACCGAAGTTTCCGCGCATTTCGCATATATGTCCCCGGCTTTCAGCATATCCCCTTCTTTCGCCAGAACCTCGATCTTCCATTTTTTTTCGAAATCTATCCCGGGCAGGTCCATCCCGGGCGCGATGTATGCGCCCGATATGTTTTCGATCACTTTCAGCGGGCGCTGTATGCCGTCGTAGATGTTGGCCAGCATCCCGGGGCCGAGCGTGGCGCGTATGGGATGCCCCGTGGCTTCAATCGGTTCGCCGGAACGAAGCCCCGCAGTGTTTTCATAGACTTGTATGGTGGTTTTTTCCCCGGAAATGCTTATGACTTCTCCGATCAGCCTTTTTTTCCCGACAAAAACCATTTCAGCCATTCCGAGCCCGGTACGGCCCAAAATAGTCGCCACGGGCCCGTTTATCCCGTATATTTTGAGTTGTCCGTTTTGTTGCACTTTTTATCCTCCTTAATCTATTTATTTCACGGAGGTAAAATGGGGGCTTATGATAAAATTCAGCAATTCTTTGGCGCGTTCTGTTTTTTCCTCGAAGACATCGTTTATCAATACGTTTTTCGCATGGTCAAAAAACCGCAAGCCGCCGCCTTTTATCGTCTCGTCTTTTATGAATTCCGTTTTTGCCAAGTCAAAGCCGTTTTCGAGTTCGGCTTTCACTGTTTCCATCGTCTTTTCGTCGTCGGGCATATAGAATATTCCCACATCCGCCCCGGTTTTTTCGAGCACGTTTTTGCACGATTGCAAAAGGTAGTCTGTGTAGCTCCCGGATTTTATGAATGCGGACAGTTTTTTTTGCACGGACAAAAAAACTTGGGATGAAACCGCGTCGCCGTATTTGAAATATTCCTGCCTTGCCTTTATGTTGGCTTTCGAAATTTCCAAGCTTTTTTCTTTTTTTATTTTTTCCGTTTCGCGATGTATATATTCCTGCGTTTCGGCCAAGATTTTTGCCTTGCCCGCTTTTGTCTTCTCCTGGAGCTCTTTTTTCGCCTGCTGCTCGATTTGCCCGCATATCTGTTTTGCGTCGCCTGTCACCGCTTCGGCAAAATTTTTCAGCTTATCCCCGCTGCTCAGCGCCATGCAAGACCCTCCTTTGCGAGTTGTCAGTTGTCAGTTAATAGTTCCTTTCGTTCCCCTCGTCCCGCTGAAAACTAAATTTTAAGGCCTATCGATTTCTTGATGTAATCCGTGATGGAGGTTTTCGAGCGGCCGAAACCGTGCCGGTCCGGTATTTCCAAAAACAGGGGCGTTTTGCGCTCGAGCATGACGTTGTTGACATACTCGCCGCAAAGCAGCCTGAGCTTCTCGGTTATGAGGATCACGCCCACCTCATCGGATTTCAAAAGCTCCTTTATTTTTTCCTCGACTTCTTTTTTTTGGTGCAGTATCGCCCCATCGACCCCCGCGAGCCTCATGCCCGCCCAAGTGTCGCTGTTGTCGCTTAGGACAAACATTTTCAATTTTAAACCACTCCCGTCACAGTTTGGCCAATATCTGCAGCGATATGATCAGCCCGTAAAGCGCCACGCCCTCGGCCAAGGCGACGAATATGAGCGCCTGGCCGAAAACCTTGGGGTTTTCCGATATGGCCCCGATGGCCGCCGCCCCCGAAGAAGCAACCGCAATCCCGCCCCCGAGCCCGCTCATCCCCGTGGCGAGCGCCGCGGCGAGCATCCCGAGCCCCGAACCCATGCTCAGCCCCGAAACCGCTTCCTGCCCGTTTTCTCCGCTTTCCGCCGGCATATCGGAGGCAAGAGCCACATTTGCCGCAGATAGCGAAAAAATCAGCGCGCACAGCGAAAACACCGAAACGATGTTTGCAATCAGGGCGGCTTTTTTGGAGGTTCTTTTCTTGAAGACGTTCAGCCCGGCCAAAACCATGGGCGAAAACGCGGCCGCGAACAAAACGGCAATGATTGCAACAGAATAAATTCCCATATGATCACACCTCTTTACATATAGTAGTTATGCGTTATTTTTTCCTCGAAATTTCGCCGGAGGCAAACTCCCGCCCGCTGCCTTCGAAAAATCTCCCGAATATTTCGTAATATTGCAGCCTCAGGCATTGTATTCCCACAATCAGCCCCTCGAGCGCGATCACGACGGCGTTGCCCACGGCCACCACCGCCAAATTCCTGCCGCCGGAGGAAGTTTGGGCGAGCAGCATCACCACGCTCATCATTCCCACATGGTTCAGGGCGAATGCCCCCACCCTTATAAACGAAACCGTGTTTGTCAGAAACGACAGGACGATTTCAAAAAGCTCAAAAAGGCCAATCACGAAAAATTCCCCGGGATTATGCGGGATTACATTGGATTTGCGCATAACCAAATTCGCCAGCGGCTCTTTCAGGTATATCAAAAGCGCGCAAAGCGCCGCAAGCCCAACAAGCGCCGCCACGGAAATTGCCGGAGGCAAAAATTTCAGCGCCACCAGCCCCGCCAATATCACCGCCCAATAGAACACCAGCCCCGCCAGCCCGTTTTGGGAAAACAGCGCCTTTTCGACATTTTTCTGTTTTATCCCGTTGATGATGTTGGCGACCGCCGCCCCGCTCACCGTGGCCACCCCGAGCCCGACGGCCGCGATCAGCACCGTGTTTATATGCTCGAGCGGGTTATATCCGGATATTACGTCCTCAAGGCCGAACACCGACCCGAACACGCACCCGAAAGCAGCCGACGACAGCCCCAAAATTCCCGCAATCCTGCCGAGGTTCACCCTTTTGAGCCCCCATAACAGGAACCCGGCCAAAGAAATGACCAGCCCTTGGCCCAGATCCCCGAACATGATCCCGAAAAACAGTATGTACGTCAGCGCCAGAAACGGCGTTGGGTCTATTTCGTTGTACAGCGGCAAGCCGTACATTTTCACGAACTGTTCGAAAGGCCTGAACAAGATGAAATTTTTGAGCAATGTGGGCGGGGTTATGTAGGGCACGTCGGAAGGCGAATTCACCGAGGATTCCGTCGTGGAAAATTTCAAGAGTTTTTTTGAAAACTCTTTCATGTGGGATTCGGGAACCCAAGCCATGAGGTGGAAACCGGCGCTCGTGCGCACGGCCTTTTTTTTCAGCTCGTATATTTCCAACAGCAAGCAAAGTTTTTCGCAATAGCGCCCGAGCAATCCTTCCGCCTCGGATATGATCCCCGCCATTTCCGCTTTCAGAAGCCCTATTTTCTCTTTTTGCGACTCTATTTCCTTTGTGAGCTCGATTTTCGCGTTCTCCGGGGTTCCGTGTGCTTTTTCCGATATCCTCACCCTTTCGAAGTGAAGTATCGAGAACATCGAGTCCACTTTTTCGCTTTTCGCCCTAGGGGTGAAATATATCCCCCAAACTTCGTTTTTTTCCACGGAAGAGGGTATGAAGAAAACGTCGTCCGTATCCGCCACGCCGTAAACCGCTATGGAGTCGTAGGCTTCCCTCGGCATATGCCCGAAGCGGAACTTGACGAATTCGAAATTGAAAAGCGCGTCCAAATTCGCCGATATGTCGCCCACATGGTCGAGCTGCCCCAAAACTTTTTGGTTTTCGGTCACCGAAATATTTGCGGCGTTTATTTCGTCGTTTTTTTCCTTCAGCCTGTCCGCGCAGCCTTTTACCGCGATTTGCGCCTCTTGCCCGTCGAAATCCGGCACGATTTCCAAAGCGCCGGCATTTGCCGGGTTTTTTTGCTTGTCGGAAAACTCGATTCCCGCAGCGGCGGCCAAAGCCTCCAAACCCGCCAAAATCTCCTTGTACGGGTTTTCCTCATCTGAGGCGCTCAAACCCTTTATCCCCTGTATCACGGACGAAGCGTCTTCGACGTGGACATACGGGTCAGTGGCGCACATATTCAAAACGGCCAGAAATTCCCCGAGGCCGCCCGATATGTTCATCAATTTCAATTTGGTCACCGCCACGCCAACTATCCCCTTCCCTTAGCGGGATCGTTTGATCCGTATATGTTTTTTCTTATGTAATCCGGCGGCATTTTGTACCTTATGCCTTCCGTCAGGTAAAAAAGGTTCATTATCTCAAATTCCTTCAACTGGAAATATCGCGCCACGATTTCAAAGCCCGTGGACGCCGCCCCCGATTTGCAATATCCGTACATGAAGGAATTCATGTACGCGGCCAACGATTCGAAACCGAAAAATCGCTGTTTTTTGCCGTAGTGCAAATACGCCTGGCAGTACGAAAGAAAGCTTTCTTTGTCCCCGCAATTTAAAAGCGCTTCTATGTCGCCGTCCTTGAGCTTGTTTCTGAGGGGGGCGAGCAGCGGGGCGATTTCGGCGGGAGCGGCCCTGAAACTGAACCTAAGCCTCGATATCCTGCACAAATTCGTCAGATCCGCCCGGGTGCTTATGGAGTCCCGGATTCTGTCGGCTGTCGCTTTCTCGAACATCTTGGCCCCGTCGTACAGTATCTTGTAATATTCGTCGTACACCGCCGTTTCTATCGTGGTATAGTTTTTGGATATGTCTTCGCTTATGTGCTTTTCGAAAATGTAGAAGAAATCGCTGTTCTTTATGGCTCCCATGAACTGCCCGGCAGTCGCGATGTTTTTTAGGGCTTCGAGGTCTATGCGCGGGTTGTCCTTGTATATCGCCTGTATTTCGAGTATCCCCTCGCTTAAAAAATAGTCGTCGTTTTTTTTGGGGATGGGGTTGTTTTCTATATTTTTCCAAACGTACTCGCGCCAAACTTTCAATATGTATTCGAGTTCGTATTTCGCCATGAGCAACTTGATGAAATGCCGCTGGTTGCCGCAGGTGAACTTAAACATTTTGATGTAATCGTACAGCAGGCTTTTTTTTATGTAATATTCGAGTTTGTTCCTGTTGATTCTCCTCAAATCGGAAACGTCGAGAAATTCCCGGTAAGCGGTGTTTTCGTAAAGATACCCCGCAACATCCGAGACGTCGGCGCACCTCAGCAGGTTTTCGTAATCGCCCCCGCCAAGAAGCTTCCCGTAAAGGCATTTGCATTTGGCGGCGACCGCCTCATATTTGAAAAGCGGCATAGCTCACGCGCCTTTCTTTCTTTAGGATATGTTCATGAAATCTCGGTGGGCGCCGTCACGAACGCATATATCTCGTCGATCCATGCATCCATATTCTCATCCGTTATTTTTTTGAGTTTTTCCAGCTTTTGCCCATTTTCGCGATATATGCGGTCTGTCTCTTTTTTTGCCGCGCTCTCTTCGAAAAACCCGAATGATTTTATGTTCTCGAGGGCGAGCCTATTCTGCTCGACGCTGTATTCCTCCAGTATCCCGGATATTGTTTCTTGGAGCCTTTCTTCTTCGCGCCTCGCGTTTTTCATCATTTCCTGCGCGCCGGCTTCTATTTCGATGATTTCGTTTATTATTTCGACATTTTTGGTGACGCTGTACTGCCTCAAACCGATCCACCCCGAAATTTTAGTTTCAATATCTGCATTATACACCAATGCAGAAAAAAAATCAATAGCAAAGCGGAAAAAGCGGGAAATTTTACATTAATTTCGGCAAAACGACCACCGCCGCCACAAAAAGCGCGGACAGGGCAAAAGCAGCCAGATCCTTCGCCGAATATTTCAGCTGTTTGAGTTTCGTGCGCCCTTTGCCCCCCCTGTAGCACCTGCACTCCATCGCGGTGGCCAGCTCATCCGCCCTCTTGAAAGCCGAGACTATGAGAGGGATGAGCACGGGTATGAGCGCCTTCGCGCGCTTTAGTATGTTGCCCGAATAAAAATCCGCGCCCCGCGCCTTCTGCGCGTTTATGATTTTCTCGGTTTCCTCTATCAGGACCGGGATCATGCCCAGCGTTATCGTCATCATCATGGCGAATTCGTGGACCGGCGCCTTTATTTTTTTCAGCGGCGACAGAAGCTGTTCTATCGCTTCGGTGAGCATGGTGGGCGAAGTGGTGTAGGACACGAAAACCGAAGTCGCCGAAACCAGGCTGACTATCCGCATGACCATGAATACGGCATATGCCAAGCGGTCTGAATAGATTTTCAAAAATCCGAATTCGAAGATCAGCGTTTCACCGGGCGACATGAACGCATTTACGGCAAAAGTGAACGCGATGATGAAGATCAGCGGTTTGAGCGCTTTCAAAATTATCGAAAAGGGTATCCCCGACAAAACGATCACCAGCATATTTACCAAAAAAACCCCGGACAGGGCATATATGTCGGAAGCCAAAAAAACCGCCGTTATGTAGATCACGGCAATTATGATTTTCATGCGGGGGTCGAGCCTGTGGACTATCGACGTCCCCGGGAAATATTGCCCGAGCGTTATGTCGTTTAGCATCCGCCGCCAGCCCCTTTTAACAATTTTACTATTTTGTCCTTCGCTTTTCCGAGATCATAAACCCCCTGTCCCGCCTTGAGCCCCCGGCGCTCGAGCTCCAAAAACAGCTCCGTTATCTGCGGGACATCGAGCCCCGCTTCTTTCAGGCGGCCGGCTTTCGAGAATATTTCCCCGACAGTGCCGTACATATATGCCTTCGCCTGTTTTAATACATGCACCATGTCCGCATATTTCGCCATATCCTCCATCGAGTGGGAAATCATTATCATGGTTTTTTTTGTCGCCTTGCGGTATTCGCACAGGCCGCCCAGTATTTCGGCCCTGCCCTTTGGGTCGAGGCCCGCCGCGGGCTCGTCGAGTATCAATATCGGCGGATCCATCGCCATGACCCCCGCTATCGCCGCGCGCCTTTTTTGCCCCCCCGAAAGCTCGAAGGGATTGGCTTCGAGCATCGCATCCGACAGCCCCGCGAACTTAGCCGCTTCGCGCACTTTTTTATCCGCTTCTTCTTTTGAGAGCCCCATGTTCAAGGGGCCGTAGGCTATGTCCTTGTAGACGGTTTCCTCGAAAAGCTGGTATTCGGGGTACTGGAATATTATCCCCGCTTTGAATTTCATCTTTTCGGAGCTTTTTCTGTTTTGCCTTTTGGCGCCGCGCCGTTTTTTGTTCCCAGGCCGCTCCGCCCTGTATGTCTCCTCTCCGCCGATGAAGATGCTGCCTTCCGTGGGCCGGAGCAACCCGCATAAAAGCAGCGCGAGCGTGGATTTCCCCGAACCCGTGTGCCCGATCAGGCCGGTCACCAATTCGGGCTCTATGGTCAGATCCACGGCATCCAGCGCCACTTTTTCAAAAGGCGTGCTTTTGCCGTATACATACGATAAATTTTTGCATTCTATGCGCATTTCAATTTTTTTCGCCCTTCTTTTTGAAACTTATTTTGTTTTCCTTGCCGTTCACGAGCCTGAGTATGTTCGCCCTGTGCAAGAAAACGACAAAAAGCATGATGAATATCGCAATCAGGTTGAAAAGCCCCGGCCCGGCGGACCTGTACAGCACCAGCGGGTAGACGATGACGCTCATAATCGAGCCCAATGAAACATATTTGGTGACTGCGACCACGGTGGCAAAGAACATCAGGCAAATCAAAGCCACGAGCGGGGCGGTGAACAAAACCGTCACGAAAGTGGCGATCACGCTTTTGCCCCCCTTGAATTTGTAGTAAACCGGGAAGGCGTGGCCCACAATCGCGGCCAGCCCCCCTATGTACATCCCCGCATACCCCGCATATGCCGCAACCCCCGGGATCTGATCCGGCACATTTTCGCCGTACAGCTGCGAGACGGCGCGGAGAAGCGCGTCTATGTTCGAATATGTAACCCCTTCGTGCACATAAAAACCGGTGCTGTGCGATCCCAAAACCAGCGCGCCCACCATGATCGCGGCGGCGGTCTTGGCCCCATCCCCCAAAACCGTCAGCGCGGCGGGCAGCTTTCCGTAAGTTCGCAGCACGTTGGTCATCCCGGCAGAGCCGCTGCCATGCTCCCTGACATCGCCGCGATACAGCGCCTTGGAAATTATCACGCCGAAATCAAGGCTGCCAAGCAGGTAGCCTGCGGCAAAAACCGCAAAGAACCCGATTATCAGCTGCGGAATTCCGCCCGGGAAAAATTTGTTGCAAAGCCCGAATTCCAATATCTCAAACATTTAAAAACCTCCGGTTTTTTTAGTTTTCAGTTGTCAGTTTTCAGTTAGTAGTTCCCCTCGTTCCGCTGACAACTGATAACTGATAACTGACAACTCGTCAATCGAACTGCTCGATGAGCTTTTGTATCGCCGCGTTCGCCTTTTGCTCGAGCTTCTCGTACCCCGAAATGAAATTGTCCTTCCCCCCCGTGACAAGGTCGAGAACCCCGCCGAAATTGTACGTCGCGCCCACGTCGATTATGCGGTTGGAAAACAATATATCCAGCATTGCGGAGGATTCATCGTCCCTTGACAGCTTCGTCTTGAGCGTGATGTCGTAATAGGCGGGGCGCAGGGTATATTTCGATTCCGCCGAAAGCGCTTCGAGGAGTATCCCCGTCCTTTCAAGGTTGTCGTTTGTGGCGGGTATGAATATCGCGCCGTTGTTGTAGACGCTCATCGTGGTGCAATATTTTTCCTGCGCATCGTCGTATTTGGGTATCGGCAATATGCCGAAATCCTGCTCCATCCCGCGAAACAGCGGCACAAGCGCCATACTGCCCATGTAGAACATTATCCTCCCGTCGTCGAAGGCCGGGATGATCCCCCCGTAAAACGGGTCGCCCGAAGCCGCCCCGGTCACCCTTGCGGCATTTATGGTGGATATGTCCTTGTCTATGCCGACCGCTTTTTCGTAAGCTGCCAGAAAACGCTCGTTGTTCGCGGACATAACGGGCCAATCGCTTCCGTCCTTTTCGGCGATCCGGCAACCTGCCCCTACGATCATGACGAATATGTTGTAGGGTTCGGTCGCAAAACCGAATTTGTCCTCCGTGACGTCGTATTTGCCGTCGCCGTTCAGATCCACAGAAACGCCCTTGCTCATTTCGAAGAACCTGTCGATAGTCCATTTGCCGCTTTCGGCCAACTTGTAGGGGTCTTCGAGCCCGTAGTCTTTCATGATGTTTTTGTTGAACAGCAGCCCCCAGGTGCCGTCCTTGTCAGCTATGATAAGGTCGCTCACGTTGCAAAAAAGCTTGCCCGCGATGGCGAGTTCTTTTGTGAGAGTTTGGTCCCACCACGGCTTTTCAAAATTGAGGTGCGGGACAACTTTTAGGTTCACCAACATATTTTTGGCCGAAAGGGTCACGCTGCCAATCGTGGCTTCGATCATCGCGTCATAGGGGCAATCCCCCGAACTTATGAGCTTCTGTATGAATGTATATGGGTTTTCGACTGCTTCCGCCGCTATCTTTATGCCGTATCTGTCTTCGATCACGCTGTTTCGCCTATACACCGCGTCGTTTACCGCGTCCCCGTTTTCCTCAGCGGCGAAAATGTCCTTCGAGACGAAAATCATGTGCTTTTCGTTTCTTGTGAGAAAGTTCATCTCATATCCGTCGAATTTCGCTTCGGGCAAATCCGGCTGCAGCCGCTCTGCGGGTTCTCGGTCGCCTTCCTCGGGTTTAGGCTCTGCCGCCCCGCTTTCTTTCTCGGCCGTTTCGCTTTTTTCGCCGGGGCTTCCCGGTTCCCCGCAGGAAAACAAAAACATGGCGAAAAAGCAAAAGAATGCCGCGAGCACAAATGGCGATATTGTTTTTTTCATAAACTGCCCTCCATATGGTCGTCGTCGTTGATTTACATTATATACCACCGTTATAACGAATTATATTCATTTGCGTAAATTTTTTATAAACAAAAAAAAGTGTTGACTTTTTTTTGAATATGATGTATAATTGCAAATGCAAAGGATCTATATAATTTTAAATCAAAAAAGGTGGTATTTATGTTAAGAAAATCGAACATATCCAAGGCGATTTCATTTGCGGCCATAGCGGCCTTGCTTTGCGGGATATTCACTTTCGCCGCATCCGCGGCGGATCCGGTTGTCATCGACTTTTCGAAGTATGACTGGGTGGACGACGTTTTGGGCAACTCTTCGGGCGGGCAGGGCGAATTTGCCATGGTTGCCGACGGGGACAGATGGGTGCTGTTCGCAGAGTGCGTGGACGGATACGACCCGGCGGACGACCCCGAGGGCACGGGCACGATGGGAGACCTGTACGAAAGCATCACGGGCTTCGGCGACCTTGGCGTCAACGCCGACACGCACCAATGGATAGCGCTCGGGATCAAGAACCCCAGCAACGCGCCCGGTTTCGAGATACATTTCGAATCGCCGAGCAAAGGCTACCACGTCGAGAGTTCGGTCACTTTCGACATCAACCCGAACAGCGACTATACGAAATACGTGTTCAACGTCACTGACCAGTGCAAAAAATATTACCCGAAACGCCCTGCGGACGTGGAAGACCCGGATGTCTACCCCGACCACTGGCACGGCGACATCACCGCGCTGCGCCTCGATTTCATGTACTATGAAGAGAGCGGCGGGCACGCCAAAACCGGCGACACGATCTATGTCGAGTACATAGCGTTCTTCGATTCCGAACAAGCGGCAAACGACTTCGCCTTCACCCCCGCGAGAACCGCGGCCGCGGTCCAGGCGGCAAAAGACGCGGCGGCAGCCGAAAAAGAAGCGGCGGCGGAAGCCGCGGCAGCCGAGAAGGCGGCGGCAGATGAAGCGGCGGCAGCCGAAAAGGCGGCGGCGGATGAAGCGGCGGCGGCAGCGGCCCAAAACGAAACAGAGGCGGAAGCCGGCGACGGCGAAACGCCCGCGACAGAAGCGCCCGAGGAAAAAGACTCGGACAGCAACATGATGCTGATAATCATCATAGCGGCGGCAGCCGTGGTGGTTGTCGTAATAATCGTGGTCGTGATTTTGGCGGGCAAAGGCAAAAAAGGCAAGGATAAGAAATAAACGGACGAACGCGAACAAATCTCGGATTATTACAAAAAATATTGTATTTATACAATTAAATGCCCGTATTTTATGGTATAATTTAAAATGGAAGCCACAGACATGATAAGGTGACGAAGTATGCGCAAAGAAGCGGATGCGGCCGGCATAGACGGCGTGGGCGAAACAAAACTCATGGAATCTTTTTCCAAGAGCGTAAGGTGCGGAGTTATGCGCATCGACAAAAAGAGCGCCGCCCTGCACAACGTGAGTTCATGCGGCTGCGCCTGCGCCATAATAGAAGGTTCGCGGATTGAAAGCGGTTATTGCTTCGGCGTCCATGCCTATGCGGGCGAGCAAAGCGAGCGCTTCGGGGGAAAGTACATATATTTCTGCCCGGCGGGTTTCGTGTTCGTGGTCTGCCCGGTGATTTCCGGCGGAGGAGAAGCGCGATACCTGGCCGCAGGGCCCATGTCGCCGGTTTACAGCGAAGATTTCGACTTCGAGGAACTCGCGGAAGCGGTAAAGCCCAATATCCCCTTCGAAAAAATTTCGGAAGCGGTGAGGGAAGTGCCCGTGGTGGCCTCGGATCTGATCAGCCATATGGCGAACCTGCTCCATGTGTGTTCAAGGCACCTCTCCGAAGGGCGCGGGTTGCCGAAGATAGAAAAAAACAGAGAAATATACGAGCAGCAGAAGCAGATCGGCGAATACATACAAAACGTGAAGGCCGCGCTTATCAAGGAAAGCCAGAGCTATATGTCATACCCGTACGACAAGGAAAAACAGCTTTCCTACGCCATAATAAACAGCGACCTGGCGAATTCGAGGAAATACATAAACGAGATTTTGGGGCACATATTCTTTTCTTCGGCGAACAATCTGGATGTGATAAAAGTCAGGGCGATGGAGCTTTCGGTGATGATATCGAGGGCGGCCTTGGACGGGGGGGCGGATCCGTCCAAGATTTTCGACATAAACATAAAGTTTTTGAGCGAGTTTTTCAACTACGGCACGATAGAAGAAGTATGCTGGTCGCTCACCGACATACTCAGGAAGTTCACGAGGGAAACTTTCGCCTTTTCCAACGTGAAGCACGTGGACTTGATATCGAAAGCGGTCTCCTATGTGAAAAGCAACTATATCCGCAAGCTGACGCTTTCCGAGGTGGCGGAGTACGTGTTTTTGTCGCCGTCGTATTTCTCGAAGATATTCAAGGAAGAAATGAACTACTATTTCAACGATTACCTCAATTTCGTGAGGGTGGAAAAGAGCAAGGTTTTGCTTTTGACCGAAAAGATCGGGCTTGTGGACGTGGCGGAGGCGGTGGGTTTTTACGACCAGAGCTATTTTAACAAAGTGTTCAAAAAAATAACGGGCGCCACGCCGAAAAAGTTCAAGGAGCAAAACGGCCAGATCCCCCCAAAGGAAAAACCGGAACTCAAAAAAAATATATAACAATATATTTTATATAAACAATTTTTATAACAGGAGGAAATACCAATGTCAGCAATTTTAAACGACATATCAGAAGCCCTGCAGGCAGGCAAGGCAAAAGACGTGAAAGCGCTCATAGAGCAGGCACTCGCGGACAAAATAGGGGCGAAGGCGATTCTCGAAGAGGGGCTTCTCCCGGGCATGAGCATCATCGGCGACAAATTCAAGAACAACGAAGTGTATGTCCCCGAAGTCTTGATTTCCGCGAGGGCGATGAAAGCGGGAACGGACATCCTGAAGCCGTATCTCGTGGCCGAAAAGGTCGAGCCGCTCGGCAAGATCTGCATAGGCACGGTCAAGGGCGACCTGCATGACATAGGCAAGAACCTGGTCAAGATGATGATGGAAGGCAAAGGCATCGAAGTTGTCGATCTGGGCGTCGACGTGTCCCCCGAACAGTTCTTAGCCGCCGTCAAGGACCAGGGCTGCCAGATAGTCTGCTGCTCGGCGCTGCTCACCACGACGATGGGCGTGATGAAGGACATAGTGGACATATTCGTGAACGAGGGAATCAGGGACAAAGTGAAGATCATGATAGGCGGAGCCCCGATAACCGACGCATACTGCGCTTCCATAGGCGCGGACGGCTACACCGCAGACGCGGCCTCTGCAGCCGACCTGGCCGTCGAATTCTTGAAATAGCGAGCGAATCCAAAAACAGAAATACTCAAAACGGCGCAGAAACTGCGCCGTTTTTTCCGTGTCCGAAATCTTTCAAGCGGCTTTATTTTTTATGCCTTCCGCCATTTTGACGATTTCTTCGCGCGATATAGAGGAAATTATTTTGAAATTTTTATAAAATTATCGGTATTTTTTCGAAGAAAAGCCCTCGTGCATCGCAAAAAAATACACGGCAAAACAAAAGATGTTTTTATAAATTTTATCATTGTGGGCCATCCTTTCAAATTCATTCAAATCGTCCGAACTCTTTTACCGCTTCATACATTGCCGCGATATTTTCAAGCGGCGTTTTAGGCGATAAATTATTGGCGTCGCGTATTATGAATTTTTTGGACAGCGGTTTGACATCGCTGCAGATGCTCTTGACTGCTTTTTTGATTTCATCGGGAGTCCCCCCCAATAGAGTGTTCACGTGGATGCCGCCGCTTATTTGCGTTTCGGGGGAAAGCGATTCAAGCGTAGCTTTGAAATCGATGGGAAATCCCGTGTCGAACGAATAAACGTTGAGTTCGTCTTGGATTTTTTTGAAGTGGCGCGTCGCGTCGCCGCACAAATGAATGGAATTTCTTCCGGTTCTGTCAGTAAGTTCGTTTATCAGCCGTTTATGAAACGGCAAAACGAATCTTTCGTAATCCTCGCATGACAACAGCTGGATGCTGTCGTCCGCAAATCCGAGAGACGCCGTTTTTTCAGGACGCCCGAAATATTTGCGCAATCCCTTTATGCGGAATATCGCCGCTTCCGTTATATAATCCAATAGCTCGAGCGCATATGCCATGTCCTCGTACAAATCAATGCAGAACTCCGTCGTGCCGCGAAGCATGCAGGCCACGGTCATGGGGCCGTCGGTCCCAAGTCCGGGGAACTCGACTGAATTTATGGGTTTTCCCTCATATGCAAATCCCGCGTTTTTCTTTTCCGCAAAATAATTGTAATAGCCGAGCGCTTTGCCCAAAAGCCCGCCGAAAAGTTCGGGGATGCCTTTTTTCAGCAGCATGTCTTTTTCGTCGTCTTCCCTCAAAAACGGAATCGTGAACGGCACGGCGTTGTCGCTGTATTTTACTTCCGCTCCGAACCATCCGCACTCGACGTCATTTTGAAAATCGGGATAGAGATGCCAGCCATTTTCAGGGATACCCATAACATGGTCGTAAACGACTTCGCACGATTGGAACCTTTGGAATTTAAGCTGAGTTTCGAGCATTATCTGCGGATTGTTGTAATATGTTTCAAAAGTGACTCCTCCGCTGTATTTTTCGTCGAGAATAATCATTCGCGGATTCATCCCCAAAATCATGGGGATTCGCACAGGATTTCCGCCATGGTAAAATTCCCATACTTTGTTTGCTTCTTCGTTGTGTTTTTCAAAATCAAATATTCTTCTAAAATTTTTCATGATCAAACAATTATTTTTGATTAAATCAATTCGTTTTCAATACATCGCCTTTTTTTCGTACTGGTCGAGCATCACATGGTAGCTTTCCAGCGGCAGCCCGGCGAAAATGCAGTTCGAGGACGAGAAGATATAGCGCCCGCCGGGCTTGCCCGCGTCCATGCAGTAATCCACGGCGGCGCGTATCGCCGGCTCGTCCACATATTGCAGCAGCGCGGTTTTGACGTTGCCCATTAGTATCAGCCGGTCGCCGTACTGCCGTTTCACTTCGGCTATGTCCATGTTGCCCTGCGGGTCTATCGACTGGTAGCCGTCGAGCCCGGCGGATACCAGCTGGTCAAGCACAAGGCGCAGGTCGCCGTCGGAATGCAGGATCGCCACAGAACCCATGCGATGGATTTCATTCACGATTTCGGCGAGATACGGCGTTACAATCTCGCGGAATTTGCCCGGGCTGACAAAGGGGCCCTTGTTGTAACCGTAATCGCTGTTTATGCATATGAAATCCACGCCCGCGTCGATCTGTTTCTTCGCCAGCTCGATCGATTCCCGCATTTTTTGCTTTGCTGTCTCATGCGTTTTTTCGGGATCCTCGTAAATCATCACGGCGAAGTCCATCATGTCCTTTCCCGACGGCATCCAGAAAGTGCCCGAACCGTTGTAGTCGAATATCATGGCCCGCCTGCCGAAATATTCGCGCGCGCGGGCCGCCATCGTGTGCGACAGGGGTATGGACGCCCAGCCGTAGCGCTCTATTATCAAATCCCATATCTCAAAATTGGCCTGCATGAACGCTTCGCGCCCCGCCTCGGTTTCGTGGTCAAACTGTCTCGCGTCGGGCCAAGGCTTTCCGAAGGCCAAATCGGGTATTTGGAAAACCAACTCGAAATGGGGCACTTTGTCGGGGATGCGCCCCGCAAACACCGCTTCCATGCGTTCTCTTCCGGTCATAATTTGCATTTCCTTTCGTTTTTTTGTACGCAGGTCAAACGACGGCAGGGCAAGAGCAGAGCCCTTGCCCCACCGACTTGACAATTGAAAATTAAATGCTCAGCGAATATTCGTCCATGCCGGCCTCCACATAACCGGAGGCGAGCGGGGCGGGCTGGGCGCAAGTGGATTCCATTTTGTGCATTTTGCCGTCTTTTGAGCACTGCCATACGCCGTGGATTATCTCAAAGGCCTGCAAACCCATGTCTCCGTGGGCGCGATGCGGTCGGTCGTTGATTATCGACCAGGCCATGTCCGCGGCTCCGAGCCCGCGGCAGCAGCCCGAAGAATAGCCGTGGGTCAGGGGCATCGAGACGAATTCGTTTGAATTGTTGCGTTTTAGCAGCACCGGGCCGCCGAAAGTGTTCGGGTCGGGGCACACCAATATGCCTTCCGTGCCGTATATCTCCACGCGCGGCGTTTCTCCGAAGCCTTCGGAAACCAAAGTCAGGTTGCCTAAGACGCCGTTTTCAAATTCCAGCGAGCCGGTCAGCGCGTTTATGGTCTCGATTGTGATCGTTTCGCCGTATACCGGGTTTTTTGTGTTTTTGACAGTTCTCTCGGGATGCCGGCACTGTGCGAACCCCGCAACGCGGGCCACAGGGCCAAGAAGGCTGATCAGCGCGTGCATATAGTATCCGCCCATGTCAAACGGTATGCCGCCGCCCGGCTGCCGGGTGAATCCGAACATTGGGCCACCCCATTTGTCCTGGTGGTATCCGCGCACCACCATCGCCTGAGCCATGAACGGTTCGCCTATCATGCCCGCGTCGAGCAGTTTTCTCGCGGTCTGGTAACCCGCGCCCATGAACGTGTCGGGCGCCATCCCTATGCGCAAATTTTTTTGCTTGGCGAGCGCCACGAGCTCTTTTCCCTCATCGAGCTCCACGGCGATCATCTTTTCGCAGTGAACGTTTTTACCGGCGAGCAGGGCGGCCTTGTTCACTTCGTAGTGCGAGGTGGGGTATGTGGTGTTGACTATGATCTGTATTTCCGGATCGCCGAGTATTTGCTCGTTGGTCATGTCGCGGATGCCGAATTCCTCGGCTCTCGCCTTGGAGCGCTCCGGGATTATATCCGAACAGCCCACCACTTCCAAAACTTCAAAGCGGTTTATCATGTTGTTCAAATATGTGCCGCTTATCTGGCCCGAGCCGATCAGCCCCACTTTTATCGGTTTCACTTTCATAATTTTGCTATCCTTTCCGTTATATTAATAATTTAACAATAATTGACTCACATTCCCATCAGAAGTTCCATCACATAAAGTTCAAGCGCTTCGTAGTCGCGCCCTTCCACGCACTTTTTGGCGTAGGCGTAATCGTATTTTTCGGCTTTCGCCTCCAAGGCTTTCGCGATTTTGAGGCTGTTTTCCAAATGCCGGTAGCTGCCTTTTTGCCCTTCGGTGCGCATCGCCTTCACGTCGAGGCCTATGTATTCGCCGTTTTTGCCGTAGCCGTTTTCCATCAGGGTTTTTATCTGGTTGAAGGCGCCGCGCAAATTTTCCACGCCGAAGCTCTTGTCCTGGTCGAATTTCATGCCGTTCTGGTCGTTTAGGTGGACTCCCCAGAGCTTGCCCATCGCGAGCGCGAATGCGATCTCGCTTGCCGGGTCGAGCCCGGCGAGTATCGCATGGGCGGATTCTAATAGGCAGCCCACGCGGCCCGGGTCGTTTGTGGCGGCGGAGGCGGCAAGCGCGTGGCCGATCGTGGGGCAGACGCTTTTGTCTATCGGTTCGTTTGGCTTGGTCTCGATCAAAATCTTTATGTTTTTGTCATAGGCTAACATGCCGTTCAAGGATTTTATCAAAAGTTTGACCGAGTTTACCGGATCTTTGCTCTCAAAGCACAGCGTTCCCTCCCTGGCCAGCCACAAAACGATCTTGTCGCAGCCCAAGGCGCCCGCTATGTCGATGGAGCGGCATGCGCGCCACATCGCGAACTCGCGGTCTTTTGCGCTGTTTGAGGTGAATCCGCCGTCTATGGTGCGGGGATCCATCCAGAGCCTCGGGGCAACAAATTCGGCCCTCAGGCCATAGCTGTCCAGCAGCGACTTGACCTTTTTCGCCTCGCCGATTATCTCGGCTTCGCTTAAATCGTTCATGTTTGGAACGGCGTCGTCGTCGTGAAACTGCACCGCGTCGAATCCGATCTCTTTGAATGCTTTGATTTTTTGCTCAAATGGTATTTTTTCCCGCACTTCCGGGCCGTATGAGTCCGCCCCCTCGTGCACGTTCCACGGACCCACGGAATATTTGAACCTGCCCATAAAACCCATTCCTTTCTTTTTGTCGTTTTTAATAGTTTGCCACTATGTAATCGTAATTGTTTTTCGCGCTCTCCTTGTTTCCAACCGGCGCCCGGTCCAGCTCCTCGCAAAGCGGCCCCGCGTAGCCCACAGATTTGAGTATGTCGAACACTTTCCTGAAATCCACGAGCCCCCGGCCAAGTTCGCAGAAATTGGTGTACACTTCCATTCCTTCGGGCGCTATTCCCGCCGATTCCACAAATTGGGTGGCTATATCCTTTAAATGTATGAAATTCACCCTGTCCGCATATTTTTGGATCACCCCGACGGGGTCGCAAAGCCCCGCCACGAGATGCGCGGTGTCGGGGGCGAAGGAGATGACGCTGCTGTCGAGGTTTTGCAGGATGTTGTCTATTTCATTTTCGAACATGACCCAGGTGCCGTGGTGGTTGTGCAAATTCGAGGTGATGCCAAACGATTTTGTCTTTTTCGCGAACTTTTCCACTAACTTGAGCTCATACTCAAGCTGGCTTTCGTCCAGTTTCCCGGGGTGCCCCCCCGTGCCCTGCAGGCAGATGCGGTCCACGCCCAAGGCGGCTATGAATTCGAGCTCTTTGTCCAAGGTGGAGAATATGCTTTCCTCTTCCCCATAGGCGGGCAGGTGGAAATAGAAGCTGACGGGCTTTAGGGCGTACCTGTCCAGCACATCTTTGTACGCCGCCAAATCGAGCTCGTA
Organism: Oscillospiraceae bacterium; assembly: GCA_009782405.1. The sequence goes on along the minus strand of WRJC01000021.1, from coordinate 25,395 downwards.
TGCGTAAATCGCCGCTTTCACGCTCTCAAAGGATTTGTAGCCGATTTCGGTGACTTCTTTTGCCGCCTGTTCCATTTGGTCCCTCGTGCCGGTGCCCCACGGCCATATCGCCGCCGTTATTCTTGATTTATCCAACATAAATATACCTCCCAGTTTTTAATTCAAGTTTATCAAGCATACTTTTTTTTTTATCCGCAGTTAAATTAATCAAGCGTAACTTTTCTGTAAACATTAATGAAAGGGAAAAACAAACGCGGAAATTTGGCGAAATTTGTGATATACTGATTGCAAAAAATATTCGGGGAGAGCATGGGACATGAAATTCGGAATAAGCATTTACAGCATATCGAGGAAGATAACAAGCGGCGAAATCACGCCGGAAAAAGCGGTCAGTTGGCTTTCCGGGGAAGCGGGCGCGGAAGTTATCGAAATCGTGCCTTTTGGCATCGACATCTTGGGAAATGCCGGCCTTGCGAAAAATTTGAAGAAAATCGCCGGGGATTGCGGCAGCGCGATTTGCAACTACAGCCTCAACGCGAATTTTTTGCAGCTTTCGCAGCATGAACGCAACGCCGAACTCGAACGCGTCAAAGCGCACATAGAAGCCGCGACGGAGCTCGGGATCGAAACCATGCGCATTGACGCAAGCAGTTACAGGAGAAAACCGAAAGACAACGCGATCGAAAATTTCATCGGCGATTTGCCGCAAATTGCCGAAACTTACGACAATTTGTGCGTTTTTGCGAAAAAATACGGGCTTGTGGTTTTGCTCGAAAACCACGGCTTTCACATAAACGGCTCAGACAGGGTCGGCGCGGTTTTGTCCTTAGTGAAAAACGGCAATTTTTCGCATCAATTGGACGTCGGCAATTTTTTGTGCGTGGACGAAAATCCCGAAATCGCGGCAAAAAAACTTGCGCCCAAGGCCAAAGCGATACACATGAAAGATTTTTACGTCAGGGATGAAAACAGCGACCCCGGCGACGCGACGCAGTTCGATTGCTCGGGTTCATGGTTCCGCTCGCAACACGGCGCGTATCTCCGGGGCTCGATCTTAGGGCAGGGCGACATGGACATGAAAAAAATTTCGAAAATCATAAAAGATTCGGGATTCGACGGCTGCGCGTATTTGGAATACGAAGGCATGGAGGATTGCTATTACGGCACAAAAGTCGGATTTGAAAACATGAAAAAGTTGCTGGCAAATCGATGAATTTCAAAGCCCTTCCCTCCCGTATTTTCTGTAATGCCGCATGCCTTCTATTGCGGCGCATATGTTCTCATACGGCGTTCCGGGCACGCACGAACTCGACATGCCCAGAAACAGGCCCGTCTTGGGGCCGTACTCCACGAGTTCTTTCAATTGCTTTTTCACGTCGGCCGGGCTTCCCATGGGGAGCTCGCGGGTGACGGAAACGCCCGCCTCGATGACCATGCTCATGCCGTTTTTTGCCTTGAGGCCGCATATATGCGGATAATCCATGCCAAATTCATATTGGAAGCCTTGAAATCCGTTGACCCCCGCTTCCAAAAGATACGGTATCAATTTTGTCAGATTTCCGTCGCAGTGCCAAAGCAGCGTGAATCCCGCTTCGACTGCGGGCGAAATCGCCTTGGCGAACGCGGGAACCCACGCCCGCTCCAGCGTCTTTGCATTTGCAAGCACGCCCTTGCCGTCCGCCATGTCGTGGTCGAGCCGGTGATAGAGCGGCAGATCCGCTTTTTTGTACGCTTCCACCACCGCGCTGTTTCGCATATGCGAATAGTCCCCTTGAAGTTCAAAAAGGCGGTCTATGATCTCCGGGTAAAGCGCGTATGCGCCAAAATAATGCTCGTAGCCGTATTGCCCGTACAAAAACCCCGGGAAGGAAATCTGCGCATAGCCGCATTTCAAAATATCCGCCCCGAATGTGTTCTGGACGTCGGTTTCATAATCGACGACCGAATTCATCAGCGCCTTTTTTTCTTCTTCGCCGAAATTGGCGATTGCCGCTTCCAAGCCCGGGATCATGCGATTTTCGATATGTTCGGCCACGTCTTCGGGTCCCTCGATCAATGCGCCCTCCGCATATATTTTGCTTGCTCCCGTGGTATTGCCCGAGCCGCCCAAATATCCAAAGTCGTCGAGGCTCAGCGGATTTTCGGGTATGTATTGGTCGATCATGCAAACACCGATGTTTTTTTGCATTTGCAGATATGTGCCATGCGGGTTTCGCCTGTAGCTGCCTTCGGGCATTTGCGCCAGCCTGTCTATTATTTTGTGCTCCATTATATTCATCCAAAAAACCGGAATTCCAACTGTGGGTTCTCGGTTTACAGCCGCATAGGCGAGCGCCGCGTTTTCGCTTTCGATTCTCATTTTTCCTTTTCCCCCGATTATTTTCGTTGTATGCGGGAGTTATGGTTCATTTATTCCGCGTTTTTTCCTTCGAGCCACAATTGGCGGCATTTTTCAAAATCCCCGTCGGGAATGGCGTCGATGTCGAAATACGGGCTGACGGGCAGAAGCTGGCCTTTTGCCGCCGCAGGATTGGTGCAGGCGTGGTCGTTTCTGTATGCGTCCCGCTCATCTTTGTTGCGCAGGTTTGGAACTTTGACCGGAATGTTGCCGTTTAAAATCGAGCGGTACGCCAAAATTCCGCATATGCCCATATCCACCGCCGCATAGACGTCGATTCCGTATTTTTGCCCGTCCGGATTCCCCTGTATTTTTTCTATGAAAAAGTGCGTGGTATAGAAATCGCTGCCGCCGTGCCCCAAAGTCTTCGCGGCCAGTTCCGAGCTCACAAAGGGTTCCGGCCTGTAATGCTTGAGGTCGCCCCGGCACAGTTTTTCGCCCTCGATATATGCCGCCATTTCGCCGCCGTCCCAGCGGTTCGTCTCCATCATGCCGCAGGTCCCGTATATTTCGTAGTTTATGCTGCCCGGTTCGCGTTTCAGGCCGCCGTGGAGGCTTTTGGCGATCGCGCCGTTGTCAAGGGTCACCATTTCGATTCCGCCCGAGCCGCCTTTCAGGCTCACGTCCATGCTCCCCCGCTTTGTGTTCGTGTTCGTTTCAAACCCGACAACCGAAACCGGCCTGCGCCCGGTGACCGTGAGTATCGGCCCGAGGCTGTGCGTGCAGTAAAATGTCGAATATGAGCGGTTTCTCCAGTGATTTCTTTCGCCGTAGGTTATTTGCGGCCATATGGACGAACAATCGTGGACATATTCCCCTTCTGCATACTGCACTTCGCCGATTTCGCCGGCCTCGTAGCGTCTCCGCATTTCGAACGGGCCCGCCATGTAGCAATAATTTTCGGCGTAGGCGTATATTTTCCCGCTTTCCTCGACTGCTTCGATAAGCTCGACCGCCTGAGCCATGGTTTCGCACGGCAAAACCTCGCTCATCACATGGCGCCCCGACTTTAAAAGCCTGACGGCGAACGGCGCGTGTTCGTTCGCATAGTTTGCCAGAACGGCCGCATCCATGTCGCAGTTTATGAAATCCTCGAAATCTTCATACAAAGCCACTTTGATTTGCCTGTCGTCGGCGAGTTTTTGCACGTTTTCCAATAGGGGGCGGTATTTGTCGCATACTGCGACCAATTCGGCATTTGGATGAAAAGCCAGCACCTGCATCATCGACATCCCCCTGGCCGCGCCGAAAACCCCAACTTTTATTTTTCCCATAAAAAGACCCTCCCGTTAATTTATTTTACTCATATATTTTTTTATGCATTTTTTTGTATTCTCCATACTTTTCTTCGTAAAACGCTTCATAGTCGCCATTTGGCGGCTGTGCCGGCAAAAATTTCACCCAGCGATTCTTGGCATCCTCCAATTTTTCGAACCAGCCTTCGCCGATTGCGGCAAGCGCCGCCGCGCCCATGCAGGCGGCTTCTTTTTCCAAAAGGCGAACCACCTCGCATTTTGTCGCCAATGCGACCAAATCGCCCAAAAATTTGCTTTTCGACGCCCCGCCTGTCATGATGATTTGCCGGATTTCCATTCCCTGCGCTGAAAATTCTTCCAAAACCATGCGCGTTTCAAAAGCTGCGCCTTCCATCAACGCCCTTGCGACGTCATATTTGCCGTGCTTGATATTCAAGCCTATGAAAGCGGCTTTTGAATTTGGATCGTGATTGAATCCGGCTCCTGCGGCATACGGGTATGCGAGCATATCCATATCCGGCGCTTTTTTTTCGGCCTGGGAATCCATTTCGGCGTAATCTCCCCCGATTATGCCGTTCCACCATTTCAGCGCCGCTCCGACGCCCGACATCGAAACCAGCGCGCCGAAACGCCCGGTTTGCGGAAATATGCCAGGAGATATGCGGGAAGCTGTGTATAAAGGGTTATTTGTGACTGCGAACACCACCCAGGCAGTTCCCGTGGCGAGAAGCATATCCCCGCAGGATACGGCCCCGCTCCCTATAGCGGCGCAATACTGGTCATGAGCCCCGTTGTAGACCCTCACGTTTCCGGTCAATCCGAGTTCCAATGCCGCGCTTTCGGAAAGGCGCCCGATTTTATCCCCCGAAGGGAGTATTGCGGGCAGCCGTTTTTCGTCCAAATGCAAAAAGGAAAGTATGTCCGAATCCCATTTGCCGCTATTGATATTGTAAAGCTGGCGTATGCCCGCGTTGGTCGGATCTATGAGGTTTTTTTTTGTCAGTTTGTAATTGACAAATTCCAGCGTGGACACAAAACTCGCCGCATTTTCATAAATCTCCGGCCAGTTGTTTTTTATCCATGCGATCTTCGCCGCATCGAGCGCAGCATTGGCCGCATACCCGGTTTTGCGGTATATCTCCTCTTCTCCCAAAAGCGAAGCCAGTTCGCCCGCTTCGGCGGATGCCCGCCTGTCCATCCAGGTCAGGGCGGCGCAAAGCGGATCGAAATTGCAATCGACGGCCAGCATGCTCGCCCCCTGCGTCGAGATCCCGATGGCCGAAACAGCTCTTTTGTCTATATCCTGCACGGCTTCGCGCGTCGAAGCGACCGCCGAATCCCACCAATCGGCGGCATTTTGGGTCACATGGCCGTCGCCCGAAACTTCAAGGGGGTATTCCCGGTAACCGCGCCCGGCAACGCGCCCGGTTTCGTCAAAAGCAAGCGTCTTTGCGCCGGTGGTGCCTATGTCTATCCCAAGCACATACATTCCCATATCTCACCTTTTCACATCAATTCTTCTATTGTATCCGCGATAAAATCCATGGCCGCCTCTGAAGAGATGATCGGGGGTTTGAGCAGCACTGCCGGCGGGCAATCGCGTTTGTAGAGCTGCGCGCTCGCGTCGATATATCGGGCGTTTAATTTTCCGGCGAATTCTGCCGCCTGCTCCACAGATTTGAAATGGAGCGCGGCGAGATGCCCAAGCCCTTCCGTTTTTGTCAGCATATGAGGATTTTTGCGGCATATTTCGCCGAGCCTGGCTTGAAAATATTCGCCGAGCCTAAAAATTTCCCTGCCGTTTGCCGAAACAAACGCCATCGTGACCAAATATGAGAGAGAAGCCAGTTCCTCCTGCCCGTTTGTGACCAATGCGCCGAATTGGCTCAGCGTGTCCATTTTTGCATTCGTGATTATTTTGCTCGCGGGATATTCGCCGCCGGGAAACCCCTTGCCCAAAACCACAAAATCGGGAACCAGGCCGTATTGCCGGAACAAAAACATCCCTTCAAACCACATGCACGACTGTATTTCGTCTACCAGCGCGGGGGTGTCTGTTTCCCGGCACAGTTCGTAGGCGGCGGACAAGTACTCCCGGGAAAGGCGCGTCGCCCCGTAGTTCATCAGTATTATTTCGTGCAGGAACCCCGCAGTTTTGTATTCGCCTTTGTTGTATTCGCAGATTTTTGCCTTGAAATCCCCTATGTCGTTGATTTTCACGGGGACTGTTTTGTATAGCCCGGAATTTTCCGCGCTTTCCCGAAACCCGGGCCACAGCCCCCTGAATGTCTGGGCCAAAACAGTCGTTCCGTGGTAGTTTGCCCCAAGGCCGCCGTTTTGGTCGGCCATGACGAAAAACACCGGTATTTTGCCGCGATATTTGGGTTCGCCGAAAAATCCTTCCAGCCGATAAAAACGGTTCAGCATCATTTTTATCCCGGCCTCGACGGCCAATGAACCTGTTTCGAGGTTTATGACCCTGTCGAGCGATTTTTCATTTGTCGCCTCCGTGAGTTTTTTTTCGGTCAGGCGCGTGACATAGCCCCGCGTGTTGTTGTGCGTGGGGTTGACGATCCCCAGTTTCCGCGCTTTGTCTATGAGCCCGTATCCGCAAAAACGGTGCCCCAGCGGCGCATGGTAGTGCTCGCTTTTTCCGAGAAAATATAGCCTGCCGTCCTCCCCCACGCGAAAACAGCCAAATCCGGTGAGCGGGGCGGCGGACGCGCAAAAGGCGCGGCCAAACGAATCCGTGCCCGCCCCGGCCTGCATTTCTTCAAATGGCGGGCAAACCTGCTGCCCCACGAGCTTCAACAGCGCGTCGTTGCGGTTTTGGTTTTCAATCGGGCAAAAATCGACGGCATCAAAAGCGTCGCCTGAAATTGCGCCGCCCATCGCCGCAGAAGCGGCGGCCACCGCTTTAACATAGCTTTCCCCCAGCAAATCGCCCAGAGCCATACAAGGCGAATCGAACATAAAATCCCTCCAATATTTACACTTCCATGACCATTATACCATAAATTTCCGCAATGTCAAGCAAAAATGCAAAATCGTTTGATTTGTCTTGACAAATAGTCGGATATGCGATATAATCTGTGCAAGGGCATATAATTTTCGGGAGGATTTTTATTGATATGGCAAAAATAGGATTGTTGCCGCTGTACATAGCTTTGTACGACGAAACATCGCCGGAACTCCGGGTTCGCCTGGAGGCGTTCTACGAATCGGCGGCAAAAAAGTTGGAAGCTTGCGGGCTTGAAGTGCTGCGCGCCCCGTTTTGCCGCGTGAAACCGGAATTCGAATCGGCGGTCGGTTCTTTTGAAAAAAACGGGGCGAAGTGCGTCGTCACCCTGCATATGGCGTATTCGCCCTCATTGGAATCTTCGCAAACCCTCGCCAAGACAAAACTTCCGCTTGTGGTTTTGGATGCCACCGAAACTTTTGATTTCGGCCCGTTCCAAGACCCGGGCGAGATTTTGTACTGCCACGGAATTCACGGCGTCATGGATATGTGCAGCCTGCTCAACCAGAACGGCAAAAAATTCGCCATAGCGGCGGGCCACATCGACCGCTCCGGGGTCATTTCGCGCGTCGCGGGATTTGCGAGAGCCGCCGCATCGGCCGGGTCGCTTTGTTCGATGAAGGTAGGATCGGTCGGGGGGCCGTTTGCCGGGATGGGCGATTTTGCAGTCACGGAATCGGAAATGCTCGGCAAGTTCGGGGTCGAGATCGTAAATTCAACCCCGGAAACATTCATGAAATTCGGCGAAACCGTAACGGAGCGGGAAATAGAGGAGGAAATGGCCGCAGACGAAAATATGTTTGAGCGCATAGGCGAATTTTCGCGCGAATCGCACCGCCGGACAATTTTTGACAGCCTGTCCGTGCGAAAATGGATCGAGGCGAACGGCCTTTCGGCTTTTTCGGTCAATTTTATGAAAATCGGGGCCGAAACCGGGCTTTGGGCGATGCCGTTTCTGGAAGCCTGCAAGGCGATGGCGCGCGGGATCGGATATGCGGGAGAAGGCGATGTCTTGACCGCCTCGTTTGCAGGGGCGCTTCTTTCCGGGTTTCCCGATTCTTCGTTTGTCGAAATTTTTTGCCCCGACTGGAATGGAAACGCATTGTTTTTGAGCCACATGGGGGAAATGAACATAAATCTGGCGGCGCATAAACCCGAAATTTTCGAAAAGAATTTCATTTACGGGGCAAAAGGTTCTGTAAATCCGGTTTCGTGTTCGGGCTGCTATAGGGGGGGCGAGGGCATATTCGCCAATATCTTCAAGGCGCCAGGCGGATTTAGGCTGCTCGTTTCGCCGGTGACAATGGAAAGCGAGCCCGAAAGCGCAAAAAATTACGCAGGGCACATACGCGGCTGGATGAAACCGCGAAATCCGGTCGGGGAATTTTTGGAAAATTTGAGCAGAGCCGGGGCGACGCACCACAGCATTCTCGTTTACGGCGCGCAGCTGGAGCAAATGAAGTTTTTCGGCGAGCTCGCCGGACTTGAAACCGTCGAAATTTGAATTGTCATCGGCCGGTTTGCCGTTTGGAATAGAACGCGATTTTTTCGATGACGATTTTTTCGTCGATCGGTTTCGGCAAATGGTCGTCCATGCCGGAAGCAAGGCAGCGCTCTATGTCTTCTTTGAACGCATTGGCGGTCATGGCGATGATTGGTATAGTCTTTGCCTTGGGAATGTCCAGCGCGCGGATTGTTTGGGTAGCCTGATAGCCGTCCATTTCGGGCATTTGGAGATCCATCACGATAAGGTCGTATTTGTCCGGGTTTTCTTTGAACTTTTCAACGGCCGCCAAGCCGTTTTCGGCGCATTCGACGGAAATATTCGTCGATTCCAGGACGGCGAGGAAAATTTCCCGGTTTATTTCCACGTCCTCCGCCAAAATGATGCTCACGCCGGACAAGTCCGGGGCTTCGTCGGCTTCATCGGTTTTTATGTTGAGGGATTTCAAAGTCGTGCCCACGACGTCGTTGATGGCGTCGAGGACGGATGAGGGGAAGATTGGTTTTGTAATATACCGGGTGAAATTATTTTCCATCGCGGACTTCTCGATCCGGTTCCATTGTATGTGGGTCGTTGTGATTATTATCGTATTTTTGTCGATTTTGCATTTGAGTTGATTGGCGAAATCCATTCCGTCAATATCCGGCATATCGTAATCGAGAAAAATGATGTCGTATGCGCGGTTTGTTTTTCCGGCCGATTCCACTAAAGCAAAGGTCTCGCCGACAGTAGCGGCAAAATCCGCTTTTATGCCGAAACTTTCGGTGATGCCCAAAAAGCGCTTTCCCACATCTTCGTCGTTTTCGACGATCAGCAATCTGATGTCTTCCGGGCGGATCCCGTCAAAAATGACAGTGTCCTGGCGGGGGGCGCGTTCAAGTTTCACTTCGAAAATGAAACTGGATCCGGTTCCGGGTTCGGATTTTGCCCAAATGCGGCCGCCCATTTTTTCGACGATGTTTTTGGAAATGGCGAGGCCGAGCCCCGTCCCGCCGAATTTGCGCGAAACTCCGCCGTCCGCTTGCTCAAAAGCGTTGAACAAGCGGGCTATTTGTTCGTCGGCCATTCCTATTCCCGTATCAGCGACTGCAAAACGCAGGGTGTTCGTTTTCTCCTCTTGGCTTATTTTTTCAACGGAAAGCGTTATCTTCCCGCCTTCCGGGGTAAACTTCATCGCATTTGAGAGCAGGTTGGTTATCACCTGCGACAATCTGAGATCGTCGGCGATATAGTTCAAATTCAAATCTTTGCTCAGCGCCACATTAAACTTCTGGTTCTTCTTTTCCATATCGTCAATGACGATGTTGCAAATTTTCATCAGCGTTTTTTCTATGTTCATCGGCACGTTTTCGAGATCGAATTTGCCCGCTTCGATTTTGGACATATCCAAAACATCGTTGATCAGCCCGAGCAAATGAGTCGAGGCGGCTTCGATTTTTTGGAAGGCGTAATCCTTTTTTTCAATTTCCGGCATATTCTTTCCGATGGAAGTCATACCGATAATCGCATTCATGGGCGTGCGCATTTCATGGCTCATGCGGGAAAGAAAGTCGGTTTTTGCCTTTGCCGCCGCCTGGGCGTTGTTTTTTTCGTTCATCAGGTCGGTGATGTCCACCGCGATGACCAATACGCTTTTTTCCGGCCCGTCCGCCAAATCGATTTCTTTTGTGATAATCGACAGGCACAAGCGATTTACCCAGATCACGGTGTTGTTTGTTTCTTGTTTCAGTTTCGCGGCGAATCGCTCTTTGAGATATTTTGCCCTATTTGCCGGGTTTGTTTCGGGGTTTTCGTCTTCGGGGAACGCATTGGAAAAAAATTCCAGGGCGGTCATGTCGCCGAAACAGCGGACATACTGCTCATTTTTGAAATTTATCTCATAATCGCCGCTCATGATGAAAATGCTTTCCGGTATGCTGTTGAGATACAAAATGACCGCATCCAGCGTATCGTTTATTTGCTTCATCACTTTCTGTATGTCGCCCTTAAAATTCGCGACGTCGTTGCGCACATCCAATTTCCCGATATTGGCGGCGCCAAAAAGCTTGCCTGTGCTGCTGATCATTTCCTGATAGGCGAAACTCATGTCATTGACCGCATTTGCCAGCATTCCGATTTCGCCGCGCTGTTTTATCGCCGTTTCCGATATGGGCGCATAGACATTTCCTTTTGCGAGCTCGTGCGCCGTATTTGTAAGGCTGCTCAGCGGTTTTGCGATGATGCGGTGCAAAAAAACATATATGCCGCCGATTATGATGACGAAAAACGCCAAAAATATCGCGTTGAACAGCATGGAGGAATCCGAAATCGACCCGTTCATTTTTTCCAGCTCGAGATCTGTGCCGAAAACGGCGACCACTTCGCCGTCGGCGTTGAATATGGGCGCATAGGCGTAGTAAAGTTCCCCGTATCCGCCGTAGTAATGGCTGACCCACTCCATTTGCTTTTTGGTCTTGTAGACTTTTGTGATGGAATCCTCGCCGATATCGCAGGTTCCCAATCCATCCGTGTCGGCATTTTCGCCAAATTTTCCTGTGTCCTCCGCGTCAAAGATAAATGTGTAAAGCGGCTCCCCGTCATCATTTTTCAAGCCTGTGTCGGCCATGACATACAGGTACGTCGATTTGCTCACTTCTTTTAAATGCTGCAGCTCTTTTACGATTTCCCAATACTTCTCCGTTTTGAAAACCGCCATATCTTCGTAAAATGCCTCCAAACGGCAAAACACTTCCGTCAATTCTTCCTTGGCCGCGCCTTTTTCCGAAAGCTGCCAAAACGTTTCGCGGTCGTGATAAAATTGCAGCTGCCTGCGCTTGAATTCATCGTCCTGGCCTTTTATCAGATCGACAAAAAAAGCTATGTCTTCGCTGTCCACGACGCTGGCCATCAAAGCGTTGGTGAGCAGTACGCGTTCGGTGAAATTCTCTTCATGCAATCGGCGGATGCTGTTTCGTATGACCACGCTGAGCGTTATGGCGGCGATGGCGAACAGGATCAGCAGCATGGCCATGATCCGTACATTTATTTTATCCAAAAACTTGATCTTTTTTTGCATGTTCTTCCCCCCCCACAAACCGGATATTCTTAATTCTAATCCATTTTCGGCTTTTTTTCAAGTGATTTTTTGTTAATTTTTATTGACTTTCCGGTTTCTTTATGTTATACTTTTCTAAAAATCCACAGCTAAGGAGGAATTCTGTCATGCCTGTTTTGAAAGCATACGCATTTCCGCACCCACCCCTGGCCGTTGCTTCTGTGGGGCGCGGCGAAGAAATAAAGATACAAAAAACCTTGGTAGCTTTCGACGAAGCAGCCAAGGAAATCGCGGAGCTTGCGCCGGAAACCATCGTCTTCGTCACGCCGCACAATGTGCTTTACGGCGACTATTTCCATATTTCGCCGGGCGAAAAAGCCCGCGGAAACCTTTCGCGCTTCAATGCGCCCGATACGCGCTTTGAGGCGGCTTACGATACAAAGCTCGCCGACGAAATTGTCGGGATAGCCGAAACAGGCAAAATTCCCGCAGGTTATTTGGGCGAAAAAGACAAATCATTGGACCACGGCGCCACAGTGCCTATGTGGTTCATAAACCGCCGCTGCGAAAATTACAAGATGATCCGCATATCCCAATCCGGTTTGGACGCGGAGGCGCATTACCGTCTCGGGCAGTGCATATGCCGGGCCGCAGAAAAAACGGGGCGCAGAGTGGTGCTCGCCGCCAGCGGGGATTTGTCGCACAAGCTGCCCGGGAGTTCCTATGGGACGGTTCCCGAAGGCGCCGAATTCGACAAAAAAATCGCCGAGATTTTCGATTCGGCGGATTTTTTCGGATTGTTTGAAATTTCCGATGAACTGAGGGAGAAAGCGGGCGAGTGCGGATACAATTCTTTCATGGTGATAGCGGGCTGTTTTGACCGGCGCAAAGTCGAATCGAAACTCTATTCCTACGAAGGGCCTTTCGGCGTGGGATACGGCGTGGCGGGCTTCGCGCCGGGAGAATGCGACGAAAGCCGGAATATGCTCGAAAAATACCAAGCGACCGTTTTAATGCAGGCGCGGGAAAAACAGGAATCGGAAGACCGGCATCGCCTGCTGGCGCGGCAATCTCTGGAATACACGGTAAAAAGCGGCAAAAAGCTGGTTATGCCGGAAAATCTGCCCGAAGAGCTGAAAAACAGCAAGGCGGGCGTTTTTGTCTCGCTCCACAAAAACGGAAAATTGCGGGGCTGCATCGGGACGATTGCGCCCACAACGGAGAATGTGGCGCTTGAAATAATCCAAAATGCTGTGTCGGCGGGGCTTTCGGACAACCGCTTCGAACCCGTATCGGCAGAAGAACTGCCGTATCTGACTTACAAAGTGGACGTTTTGATGCCGCCGGAGCCGATAGAAGGGCCAAAAGAGCTTGACGCGAAACGCTACGGCGTGATCGTTTCGAGCGGATACAAGCGGGGCTTGCTGCTCCCGAACCTGGATGGCGTCGAAACAGCGGAAAAACAAATATCCATAGCCCGAAAAAAGGGCGGGATTCCCGAAGGGGCGAAAATCACGCTTGAGCGTTTCGAGGTCGTCCGGCATGAATGAGGCGCAATTTTACGAAAAATCCGATGGCAATTCCGTTTTTTGCGCCCTGTGCCCCCACAATTGCAAGATAAAAGAAAACGGGGCGGGAATATGCGGAATTCGCAAAAACTTCGTTGGCATATTGTACGCCGCCGGCTACGGCCGGATTTCGTCTTTTGCCCTGGACCCGATCGAAAAAAAGCCTTTATATATGTTCCACCCGGGCAAAAAAGTGCTTTCGCTGGGCGGCTTCGGCTGCAATTTGCGCTGCCCTTTCTGCCAAAATTTCGAAATATCCGTGGAATATGGCAAAAGGCAAAAATACGCCGAAAAAACCTCGCCCGAAAAAATCGCCTCCCTTGCGAAAAAATACGCGCCTTATGGCAACATAGGCGCCGCCTATACCTACAATGAGCCGCTGGTCGGATATGAATTCGTTCATGATTGCGCCAAAGCCGTGCATGAAGCCGGGTTGTGCAACGTGCTTGTGACTAACGGATATATAAACCGCGGGCCCCTCGAAAAATTGCTGCCGCACATAGATGCGGCAAACATCGACTTGAAAAGCTTCACGGACGGCTTTTACCATAGCTTGGGCGGCAGCCTCGGAGCAGTCAAGGAAACGATCGAAACGGTGCGCAAAAGCTGCCACGTGGAAATAACCACCTTGGTCATACCGGGCGAAAACGACTCGGAAAGCGAGATAGAGGCGCTGTCCATGTGGCTCGCCTCCCTTGATGACAAAATCCCGCTGCATTTGACGCGCTTTTTCCCGCGCTACAAATACACAGGCAAAGCCCCTCCTTCAAAAAACGAGCTATACAGGCTCTGCGAGATCGCCAAAAAGCATTTGCGCCATGTATTTGCGGGAAATGTTTGATTTTATATTCACCTTTTTCTCATTTGCATGTAAAAATCGTTGTAATACAGGCAGTTGTCCACAGGCGTGTTCGCGGGGATATGGTTTCCCACAGCCATGACAAAGCCGGGGTATTTTTTGCCGATGTCCATGCACCTCTTGACTTCGCCGTATATATCCTCCTTTGAGCCATACAGCAATACCCTTGTGTCGGCGTTGCCGATAAAAGAATGGGTCTTGCCGTATTTTTCCGCTATGTACCCCATGTCGGTCAGCGGCTCCATGCAAAAGCAGTCCACCCCGCAGCCCGCCAAATCGTCTATGAATTCCGTGAAGTCGCCGTCGCTGGTGAATATGATTTTTTTGCCGTTTTCTATCAACGGCGAAAACAGTTTCTTGTAATTCGGGAAAACATATTTTCTGTACCAGTCGGGGTGGATGAACGCGCCCTCCGTCCAAACTATGTCGTCGTGTATCATGACGACCGGAGATTCTGATTTTGCGAGCGCGGAAAAATACTGGCTTATCCAGCCGCAGTATCGGTCGGCGAAATCGCCGAAACGTTTCGGGTCGCTTCCCGCGCAGCTAAGCAGCATTTCCCAGCCAAGCATATATATGAGCCCCGATATGCAAGTCGTGTATACCCCTGTCATGTTCACGATGTCGGAATAGAAATCCTGCTGGTTCCGATAATGCGCGTCAAATTTTTTCGCATACTCGCCGATATCCACCGCGCCCGCTTTTTCGTAGAAATCAAAGCCGAAAACATCCTCTTCGTCGTCGAAAGCCTGGTATATGTTGTCGTTTCTGTCCGCCGCGCCGTATGCATATTCGGCGTGGCCCATCGAAGTGGCCCATTTTTCCAGTCCCTGGCCGCCGATCATCACGGACCAATTCAAGGCGAAATCCCATTCTTTCATCATGGCAAGCCGCGCTTTGGCATCCATTCCGGGTTCGGCCCTGTCGATTCCCGTGATTTTTTTTATCAAATTGTTGTGTTCCGTGACCGAATATTCGGTTCTCGGCACCAAATCCGTCATTTCGAGATTGAGCGCCGCCATTCCGTGCTTGTAAGACATAGTAGCATAATCCTCCATTATATTTTATTTTTTCGTTTTGCAATTATCCGCCGAAAAGCCCGAAGAGGCGCTCCCAAAATCCCGGCTGCGCGCTTTGGTCTTTTTTTGCGGCTTCGGTTTTGGGCTTTTCGATTTTATCCGTCATGAAAACAAATTGCACAAAGCTGATGTTTTTGTTTTCGCTCGAGGCAAAAGATACCGCTTCAAAATATTTTCCCGTATAGCGCTCAAGCATGCTGTCGATTTTGTCCCGTACTGTTTGCGGCATATCGGCGGTTTCTTTTGCCATTTCGCCGGTACCATCGCAAAACTTGGTTATCCCATCGTAAAATTTTTCCATTCCGTCGCTCAGATCCCCGACTCCCGCGTCAAATTCGCCGTAACCTCCGGCAAAATCTTTTGCCCCCGAATTCAATTCCGCCATTCCGAGGCACAATTCAGACACGCCGCCGCCGAAATCCGCGATGCCCGAATCAAGCGCGCCGTAGCCCTTTGCCAAATCTCCTATTGCCCGCGCATAAGCGACAAGGCCTATATGGAAATCCATATAATTTTCATAAATTTGGGATATGCCTTCTGTCAGCTGCCGCATTTTTTCCATGGATTCGCCGCCTTCTGCCGCTTCGCCGATTTGTCCGGCGATTTCTGACAGGGCGGCGGCGATGGTGTATACGGAATCCGACAGGGTATCCATTGTAACTCCCACAGATTCGAATGCGGGCTTGACCGCCTCATATGTGCCCCTGACAGTCATGGCGGCCGCATAGCATTCCAAGAGATAGCCGAGCAAAGCCTGCTCGCCGTCGGTTGCCTTGACAAACAACCCAAACATCTGCTCCTCTTTGAGCTGTGGTTCGGGAATGGCGGCAATCGCATTGTCCAATGCTGCATATGCTTTCGAATAAGCCTCTTTGAAGCGGTCCATGCCGTCCGAAACTTGCACCAAACCATCTGAAAGCCGATTTAGCCCGTCGGGCAGCTTCGCCAAATCATCCAAAAGCCCATTTGCCGAAAATTGCGCGGAATTTTGCAGGCCATCCGCTATTTGCGACAAAGCGGCTTGGATCTGCGCGGAGCCATCGGTCAGCTTCGCGGAGTTTTTGTCGAGCTGCAAAAGCCCGCCGCTAAAATCCGACGATCCGCTTATCAGCTCTGCCGCCCCGCCCGATAGTTCGCCCGCGCCGCTTGCCAGCTTGCCCACTCCCTCCAAAAGCTCCGACAAAGCGCTTCGTATATCCGATGAACCGGATTTCAGCTTTTTCGCGCCATCGCCGAGTTCGGCGGCGCCGCTTTCAAGTTCGCCCGCCCCGCTGTCGAGCATTGCTATGCCGTCTGAAAGTTTTGCGAAATCGCCGAGCATATCGTCCGCGCCGGGAATTTCAAAATTCATCGAGAACGGCATGGCGGTTATTTCGATCCCCGCCATTTCGAAATCCGCCACATCCGCGCCAATTGCAATATCCGCATCTTCGCCCGGCATCACGGTGAACACTAACATGCGGTTTTTTCCGGCAGTTGCGATAGTCGCCCCGTTTTCCTCGATGTTTTGGCATTTGTATATGTCCAAGCTCACGGTTATCTGCTGCATGTAATTTTCGGTGAAAACATCGAAAGCATCGCCTGCCGCGCTGTTTTTGCCCGAGATTATGCGTATCCCGAGTTTCCCCGACTTTCCCGCCAAATTCCCCGGCGAAACATTTTCGCCGTCAAGGGTATACTCTATGCGGTAAAACCAAGGAAGTTCGTTGTCGGCGAGATTGCCCTGGTAAAAAAAATTTTCGCTGCCGCTGACCGCCGAAACCTTGCCGCCGCCCATTTCAAGCGGGTTTAGATCGGTCAAGTTGACTACATCCGAATAATTCCCGAAATCGGAGAATGCGCCGCCGCCATCCAACTTGAAGTGGTTGACCACATAGATGCCCACAGCCTCGCCTCCCGCGGATAAGCGGGCATATACGACTTCGTCTTTGCCCGCGACAACAGCCAAATCGTCCGGCGCAAAATCTTGCCCTTCTTTTTGGCTGCCGGCGGGCATGGCGCACAACCCCATGCAGACCGAAAGCACAAGCGCCGCCGCCATTATTTTTTTTGATGTTTTCATGGCTTTCATCCTTCCCGCAAATCCCTGGCGTAACAAGCGACATGGCTTTCCCCCCTGTAATCCACGCGAACCATGGTGATTTCGCAGGGGACTGGGGTTTTGCCTTTCGTTTGGAATGTATAGGCAAAACGGAGGCGGCCCTCACCGAACGCTTTCTTTATGTTTTGGCGGAACTTTTCGGCGGAAGTGATTCCATCCGGCTGGAATTTTGGCGACAAATCGTCGAAATCATCCAAATATTCCTGTTTGTCCGAAAGTTCGTGCATGCCAAGCGTTTCTTCGTTGCAATCGACAAGGTTGCATCCGCCGTCCCAGAGGCTCGCCGACAGCGGCGCCGCGTTGAAGAGCACCTGCGCGCGCGCCTCTTCTTCATGCATCTTCTTGACAAGCGACAGCCGCTCATGGGCGAGCAGCACTTCGTCGTTTTCCGCTTTTTCGTTTTCCGCCGCTTTTTTTGCCCGTTCGGCATTTTGCCTTTCGAAAAACGAATTTCTGAACTTGACGATTTCGTTTTCCGCTTGTTTGAAGGCTTCAAGAACGGCGGGCTGAAAATGCGAGGGCATCACGCGCGCGTCTCCCGCTGTGATTATTTCCATGGCGCATTCGTGGGAAAACGCTTTTTTATACGGCCGCTCGCTTGTGAGCGCGTCGTAGACGTCCGCCAGCGAGCATATGGCGGCCGAAATGGGGATTTCATCGCCTCCAAGTCCGTTCGGGTACCCCGTGCCGTCGTATTTTTCGTGATGGTAGGCGGTTATTTCATAAGCGTAGTGCAATGTATTTTCGTAGCCGAGCATCAACTTTTCGGTTTCTTTCAAAACCTCCGCGCCTAAGGTCGTGTGCGATTTCATCACGTCGAATTCCTCGTCTGTGAGTTTGCCTGGCTTCAAAAGTATGACGTCGGGAATGTTGATTTTGCCGACGTCGTGAAGGGGAGCCATCGAAGTGATGTAGGAAACCTCTTCTTTGGCCAGCAGTTCGGGATGGTTTTTGTACAGCCGGTTGGCTATTATTTTCGTGTAGTTCTGCATTCGCCTGATATGTTCGCCGGTTTCCTGGTCGCGCCCTTCTGCGAGAAGGGACATGGCCATGATGATCGCCTCGCGGGAAACGGAAATTTCTTTTGTCCTTTCTTCGACTATGCTTTCGAGGTCGTCGCGGTACATTTTGTTTTCGATGTGGTTTTTGCACTTGATGCCGACGATGTTGCTGTCATAGGGTTTTCTGATGTAATCGACGGCGCCAAGCGACAGCCCCCTTGCTTCGCTGAAAGAATCGGTTTCGGAAGTGATGAAAATAACGGGGAGGTTTCGGAAACGCTGGTCTTTCTTGATGTTTTCCAGCACTTCGAAGCCGTCCATCACCGGCATCATCAAATCCAGAAAAACCAAATCGACTTCGGTTTTGTCGAGCACTTCCAAAGCCTCCTGCCCATTGCAGGCAAAACGCACGTCGTACGTTTCCTCGAGCATGCTGTTGAGTATCTCGATATTTATTTCCTGATCGTCGACGATCAACACGGTGTTTTTTTTCATAAAGGCATCAACCTTCTTCCTTGGCGTCATCCAAATGACTATATCCACACTTTATGTTTATGATACCACACAAAGCATCATTTGTCAACAGCAAAAAAACAAATAGGGAAAAAATCCCCTTGACAAAAAAATATATTTGGGTTATACTGTAGTTGTCAGTTTTCAGTTTTCAGTTGTCAGTTGTCAGAAAACATTGGTTTTGCGTCAGATCTGAAAATTGAAATATAATACGGACGGAGTGAGCAAATTATGGAATTATTGCCTGTGGATTTGGATCAATTCTGGAAAGACGACGCGGCCGCGCATGAACAGAACTGTTTTTCGCCGCAATCTCCGCAGGTCGCTTTGGGAATCCGCATGAGCGACGAATGCGTATTCGCCGAGCTCGGTGAGCCGGGGACCCCTTGGGGGCATACCCCAATCGAGCGCAGGATCGAGCTGAACAAGCGCTACAACGACAAAGCCGAAAAGATCGTGGGAAAGCGGCTGCTGGGCGAAAGTTTCGCCCCGCCGGATTCGGCGCTGCCCCAAGTCAGGCGGATCGGCGAGGTGTTCGGGGGCAGATACATCTGGCAAAGCGACACGGAATGGCTCGAAAGCGACATAAATACGCCGAAAGCGCTCGAAAAAAAATTGGATGAAATAGACGCTTTGGATCTTCGCGAATTTATGCTGCCCGAAGGCTGGGAAAAGCAGCGCAAAGAAAAATTCGAAAAGTACGGTACGCTTCCGGGCAGCTACCACGGCATACGCGGCCCCGTCACGCTCGCCTGCTCGATATATGGCATAGAAAACCTGATATATCTGATAGAGGACGAACCCGACTTGGCAAAGCGCTTCTCGGACGCGATCGCAAAGGTGACAATCGAGATGGCCGGGATCATGGACAGGGAAGCGGGCAGGGAACAATTTTTCGGCTTCGGCTTCAACGACGACAACTGCTGCATGCTCAACGCCGAAATGTACGAATTTTTCGCCGCCCCGATACTTTCGCGCGTTTTCGGGCGTTTTTGCCCCGAGCCGGCTCATTTCCGCTACCAGCACTCCGACAGCGCGATGGAGCATCTGCTGCCCGTCCTCTGCAGGTTCGATTTTCACGGGGTGAATTTCGGGCCGAGCGTCACCATAGAAAAAATAAGGCGGCATATGCCAAAAACGCGCATAGACGGCTGTTTGGCCCCATTCACCTTCATGAGAAACGACCGAAAGCAGATCATAGCCGAAACAAAGCGCGACTGCGAAATGGCGAAGCAATACGGCAGGGGCGTGAATATCGCCACCGCAGGTTCGATAAACGACGGCTCGCTACTATCCGGCATGCGCGCCGTGATGTGGGCGATCTGCGAATACGGGAGGTACTAACTCTTTATCGTGATCTCGCCGGATGAAAGCGGCAAAATTTCGCCGTTGTCTTTTTTCACGACCAGGCGGCCCGTGCAGTCGATGTCGAGGGCGAGAGCTTCGTATGTTTCGCCCGACCCCGTGACCGTCACTTTTTTCCCGAGCATGAAAAGGCGTTTTTTGTATTCATCGAGCGTTTCTTTGCCGCCGTATTGATTTTTTTTGCAAACCATATGATTTATGATTTCGGCGGCGAGCCTGTTTCGGGTCGTGGTCGCTTCGCCCTCCGAAAAAACGGATCCGGCGCTCTCTTTCAGCTGCCCGGGGAAATCCGCTTGGGAGGTGTCGAAATTTATCCCTATTCCGACCACCGCCCATTTCACGCCGCCGCTTGCGGGGTCCGTGGACGTTTCGGCCAAAATGCCGCATATTTTTTTTCCGCCCAAAAAAATATCGTTGACCCATTTTATCTGCGGATTTTTACCCGTCGCGGCTTCGATGGCTTTGCAAACCGCCACGGCGGCATATATGGTCAAAAGCGCCGGGGCTCCTGATTTTTGGCGCAGCATGAAGCTCATGTATATCCCGTGCCCGGGCGGCGAAAAGAAACCACGGCCAAAGCGCCCTTTTCCCGCCGTCTGATGATTTGCCATGATCACCGTGCCGTGCGGCGCTCCCGCTGCGGCCAATTCTTTCGCGGTTTTGTTGGTGGACTCGATGCAATCATGGATGGTTATTTTATCGGCTGTTTTTTTGTCCGATAAAAACGGGATCATTCCCGAAATCGACAAAATGTCGTTTTCCAAATTTTATCGCCGCCTTTCAGATAATAAAGGGGGTATTGCAATGGGCAGATCCAAATTTTCAGTCCGCGATCTTTGTTTTACGGGAATTTTTGCCGCTGTCATCACGGTCGCCTCCCAGCTGAGCGTGCCGATGCCATATGGCGTGCCGATGACATTGCAGACGTTTGTCATACCGCTCGCCGGGATCGCGCTCGGGGCAAAAAAAGGCGCCATAGCCACATTCATCTATATTGGGCTCGGCGCGGCCGGCATCCCCGTTTTTGCGGGATATGCCGGCGGTATGGGAATTGTTTTCGGCCCGACAGGCGGCTTTATTCTTTCGTTTCCGGTCATGGCGCTGCTCGCGGGGGCGGGAGCCAAAAAAGACAAAATGACATGGCTGGCATCGGGGCTCGTGGCCGGGGCGGCTTTTAATTACATATGCGGGATGCTGTGGTTCGGGTTTGCGACCTCTGCGGATTTGAAAACCGCGTTCGCGGCTTGCGTTATGCCTTTTATCCCGACGGCGATAGTCAAAATCGCGCTGGCCGCCGCTTTCGGCAGGCAAGTAAGGCGCGCGCTTGCAAAACGGTTCAGCCCCTCGCCAACTTGACCGCCAAATCATACGCGAAAACAAGCTCTTCCGCCGTGCAGTGATCCTGGACGAAGTGGGTGGTGCACAGGCACCAGCGCTTGCCGGAAAGCAAGCCGAACACGCGCCGAAGCTCGCCCTCGAGCCGCGCGAAGTTTCCGAAGCCGAGGGTGGTCTGTATGCACAGGCCGCCCATGATGGCAAATTTATCGCTGTATTTTTGGAGATATGTTTCATATGACATATTCGCGGATTCCTGCCACGGATGAAACAGGTCGTATCCTATGTCCGCGATATAGTCGGTCACGGCGTTGACGTCGCCATCCGAATGGAGGCTGACCGGCATGCCGCCGGTTTTTTCCTTTATCGCGGATACGATGCGCTTATGGGGCGGATACATCAGTTTTTGCCACATATCGAAACTGAACATCATGTTGTTCTGGGAACCCCAGTCGTCGGAGATATGAACCATGTCCGCCCCGATTTCGACCATGTTCAGCGCGAACTCTATGTTCCATTCGGCCTGTCTGCGGTACAGCTCCTTCATTTCGCCGGGGTACATGGCGAGCCAGCACAGGTGGTTCTCGATGCCAAACGCCCCGTTCAGGCATTCGAATATGCCCGGGGTCTGCACATAGCAAAAGCGGCCGCGCAGCTTGTGGTGGTCAAATCCGGCTTTCGCGCCGGCATACGAGGCCATGTCCGAAGCCGGCATCAGGGGGATATCGAGTAGCGCCTCCGGCAAAAGCTCGCCCTCCGAAGCGACTATTTTACCGATTTTTTCGCCGTCGAACGGGGAGGGCCCTCCGAAAATGTGCGCCATGTCGAAAGCGTAATGGTCCTCAAACGCCGCCACGCTGCCGAAAGAATCGGCGATCGCCCCGGCGATGCCGGGGTTGCCGCCCACCCAGCCGTATACGGGCGTCGGCCCGGCTGTGTTTTCGCCTTTTATAGTTTTCTTGACGAGTTCGCGTGAATCCATATGATAATCTCTCCTTTCAAAGTGGCTCTGTCTATATTATAACAATTGTATTTCCGCAGCCGGCTTGCCGTTTTCCGCTATAATCCGCGCGGGCTTTCCTTTGATGAAAACTTTTTCGAGAATGATTCTATCCCATCCCTCCGGAAGCGCAATAGGTCCGGTCAGCCAATGTTTGGGGTCGTCCTGCCATATATCCAAACCGGTCAATCCCAGCATAATGCCGGTCAGCAGGCTGCCGCGGCCCGAAAGAAAAATGGTGAACATATAGTCGGCGGGGGTATTTTTTTTCGCCGCAAATGCGGATTCGGTACACATCATATAGGGATCTATGAAAAAATCAAGATTGCCGCGGTTGAAACATTCAAGCGAAAATTTGCGGTCGCCCAGCCTGGCAGGTATCACTCCCAAAAAACCCGAAAGCATCGGGTAAGTCAAAAAAGAAAGAAAATCGCGCATATAGAAGCGGTATGTATTTTCGTCGATTTCCCTGCTGTGACGATACCCGTAGGGGAAATAAGCCATCAACGTATCCGGCGGCATGGAATCTTTTACAGGGCAATTTTCATATTGCTGAATGAATTGCATTTCACTATGGACCGGAATAATGATATTATTTGCAATATCGTCCCAAAGCGCATTGACAGGATAACCTAATTTTTGCGCGAATTTGTTTGCGAATGTCAGCACGCGCTTGCTCATAATATTTGTGAATGCGTCATTATTGACATTGTCGGCGTTTTCGTCGATGCCTGTCACAAACAGTATCTCATATCCGCGCCGCGTTTTTTGCGCGCGGGACGCAATCCATTCCGCCACGCCTTTCAGCACGGGCCATGCTTTTTCCCGTAAAAAAACGGGGTCGCCGCTCACCTGCGCGTAAGCCGCAAATGCCATCGCCACATCAAAATTTATATGTTGTTCTCCCGCCCCTCCTGCCGCCCCCGCCGATACGCGCGTCACTTCGTCGCCCGATTCGCCGCTTTGCCAAGGAAACTGTATGCCGGCAAATCCGTTGATCATCGCATTATGCCGCGCGGCGGGCAGCCTTTCGAAACGGTAATCGAGCATAGCCTTGGCAATGTCGGGGTTTGTCATAAGGGGCAGCATGAACATAAAACTTTCCGCATCCCAAAAGACATGTCCTTTGTATTCGTCCCGGCGGCTCAATCCGTATGGCGCGACGCTTT
Organism: Oscillospiraceae bacterium; assembly: GCA_009782405.1. The sequence goes on along the minus strand of WRJC01000021.1, from coordinate 2,194 downwards.
GCGGCGCGGAAGCGTGAAGAGAGGTATATAAATAGAAAAAAGAAGCGTCAACAATATCCTGCCATTCTTCGCATGCGCCTTCAATCTTGATGCGTGATTCCCATATTGACGCCCAGGCCGTTTTGTTTTCGTCGCGAATACGCTCAAATCCCCGCCACTGCGCGAGCTTCACCATACGGACTGACTGCCAGTGGGGTTCGGAATGCAATGCGCCGGGAACATAACTCGTTATCATGTTGAAACGGTATGGTATGCCGGGCTTGGCGCGTATTGTGTATGATTTAAATATCCGTTCTTCTCCAAACCCCCATTCATCGCTGGAATCCGTGTATTTTTCGCCGTCACCGGTAAGCGCCTGCAAATAGGCGGCTACGCCGGCCGTTTGGGATCCGTCACGGCTCCCAATCCATAAAACTCCGTCACAGCTATCTTTTGGCATATAGGTTTTCTTGGTATTGACAGGCAGTTTTGTCGGATCAAAAAGCATGGAGAATCGGAGTTCGCAGGGCTGGTCCGCAAAAAGCTCCGTTTGTTGAATCACGACAGAAGGCAGCGTACGGCTGCAATAAACAAGAGTTGTGCCCGTAAGTTTCTTTCCGAGCGCATTGGTATACGCGAATTTCGTGGACAACTCGCCGCATGAAAAATCGTAAGTCTGTTCAATCAGTTCGTAGCCTTGCGGCATATTGCGCATGGAGGCGCTGTCCATGGAAATATTGCATTCGGCGGCCGGAACCGGCGCGTACGCTTCCACACCGAATCTTTCGTGGCTTCCCGTGAACCCGCTCAATAATGCGCTTTGCCCTAAAAACGGGTTCGTTTTGATGCGCAAGCCCACAAAACCATTGGACAAATATGCGGGCTGATATATAGGATTTTCTTTTGTAATCGCATATTTTTTCATGATTATTTTCCGTCCTCGGCTTCATTGTAGCACAAAAAGAGTGCAATGTCAAGGTTTTTTACAATTGTTTGCGCCCCGGAATTGTGGCGTAATATAAGCTCCATTTATCGAGCATTTATTCATGGATTTCCCCTCTGTGTTTTTTTTGTTCATTCGTCCGCTCCTTCGAAAATATTTGCATTTTCCCTTGATTTTTCGGATCGAATATGGTACAATTTTATTCATATATCTTGGAAAGAGGTGAAACCAATGCCAAAAACAAAATAAACTATATTGGCTTGGATTAAATCCTTCGCCAATATGTAAAACATTTGAATTTATGTATTAACGGAGGAAAAAAACATGAGTGATAGCATGAACATCAAATTTACCCATTGCAAATGGGAGGACGTCCATTCGCTTGTGCAAAGCTATTTCAAGGAAAACCGCATAAACACGGATACCTATTCGGAGGGCTTCCTTAAATTCAACAACCATTATCTAATGACCTGCGGTGATGAAACGGCGGGGTATTTTGCCATTAACCGGAAGAACACCATATCGTTGTTCCATGTGTTTCCGTATTATGCCAACCAAGCCCAGGAACTTTTCGCAAGGGTAAAAAAATATGAATATGTTACGGGTGCTATGGTCTTGACGGGTGACGAGTTTTTTTTAAGCCACTGCCTCGACAGCTTCACACGTATCGAAAAAGAGCAATACAATTGCGTTTTTACGGACAAGGACATGCCGGACAAGCGAAATATTACCCTAAGGAAAGCGGATTATACAGACGAGGACGATAAAGAAAAGCTCAGGCTTGACGGCGGTTTTTTCTCCGGAGCCATAACCGCATTCGAAGAAGGCAGGAAACATATGCATTTATACATAGCGGAAGACGATGGGGAATACGTCGGTATTGGCGTCATAGACGACAGCCAGGTTTTTGACGACAGGAAAAGCATCGGCATGTATGTATTGGAAGACAAGCGGGAGCAGGGCTACGGCTCAAGTATCCTCCACGGCATGAGGGACATTGTAAAAGAGATGGGTTATGAAGTAGACGCTGCGTGCGCGCCTGACAACCACAATTCAAAAAAGAGTTTGGAAAGTGCGGGGGCTTATTTCCCCTCCAGGCTGGTTCGGTTTTATTTTTGAGACTATCGGCAAGCTAATTGGTAAAATCTTTTCACACGCCTTTTCAGTCATTTTCATCTAACCAACGAGAGTGCGATGAAAATAAATATGGATTTTGATGAAATTACGGGATTTTACCTGTAGGGGACGTCGTACTCGACGTCCCGCGAGTCT
>WRJC01000020.1 GCA_009782405.1 Oscillospiraceae bacterium | reverse complement strand
AAAAAGCACACCGCCGCCGCCATAGCCACCGCGAAGCGAATGAAAGAGGGCGACGCCAGATTTACGCCCGACAGAAAATTTGAATGCGTATGGAACTCGTTTGTCTACAAAACGGTCAATTTCAAAGACGGCAAAATCATCAGCGAAATCGACGGGGATTATTCGTTCTCGTGGCATATGTACGGGGATTCCGGCGACATGGGCTACCATTTGATCGCAAATGATTTGCTGGGCGTGATCAAAGACGCCACAGGCTGCATTTGGAGCGACGAGTGGGCCGCAGGCGCATCGATGAAAATGAAAGGCACGGATTACCCCGATGCGTCCGCCGACGTGACCGTCGAAAACGCCGGAACAGTGGAAACCGCAGCGGGGAAATTTTCCGATGTTATAAAAATAACGCTCGATGTAACTGTTCCCCACAAAACAGACCCTCGTTCCGAAGTGGGATTTCAATGGCCTCAGCTCGCCTCCCGTCAAGGCAAAAAAGAATATTATTTCGCAAAGGGCATAGGGATTGTAAAATGCGTGAATTATTTAAAAGCCGGAGCGGTCGTTGCTAATTATGAACTCGTTTCGTATGAGGGAACGGGCGAGGGGTATATGCCGATTCAGGACGGATTGACTCGTTTTTATGAAGCGATGGGGACCACTGACGGATATGTGGGTAAAACAGAATACAATTTCTACGAAAAAAACGGGGGAATCGTGATACTCGAAAACAGGACGGGCATAAAATTATAATAACATATTTTCAAATAAATATATACAATCCATATCAAGTTAATTCCCGAAAAAATTAACATAATATTAATTCAAAACAAAAAACAAGGGATAGTCTTTGATAAATATATCGTCGATAACTACCGTGCCGCCGTTTGTTTTTATATTCAATTCGTGCACTGTGCCGTTGAAAACGTCGATAACGCTCGCGGATTGCAGATTCGCGACGCGAACCGTCAGGGTCGTTTTATGCTCCGTCACTTTGTCAGAAACGGGAACCGAAAGAAATGCCGCGACCATAAATTTGCTTTTGTCCCCGCTTTCGAGAGTGAATTTAACTATCTCCGGGTTATTGTTTTCGTTTAAAAATTCTGCGGGGAAATCGGCTTCATAAAAATCGTCCATAATAGTCGAGGCGTTGCGTATCGCATAGTATGACGGTTTTGGCTGGCTCGGGGCGATATACTGCGACGGCACCGTCGTTCTGCATACTGATTGCGGGTGCGGAAATCCCGTGAAATGCACATGGCACGGCCCTGACTCTATATTCAGACAAGCATATCCCACCATTGTTTTAATATAATATTTGGCTTCTTCCATATCTGTCATTCTGAATATATTCCCTTCCACCGGTCCCGGAGGATAGGCCGCGCCTGCGTATATTTCATTGACGAAATACTCGCCTTTGAATCCGAGTTTTTCACATTCTGTTCTGAACGCCCTGACTTTATCAAAATATTCGTTGTTTGGAAAATCCGCCGCGTGCCACCCTACGCCGTCTATTTTTTCGGCTATTCCGTCTTTAAGGCAGGATAGTATCGCTTCCGTATCGAAACCCGCCGGCGCACCAAGGGCGATTTTCACATCGGGCGCGATACGCTTGATTAAATCAAGCGTGGGTTTAAAGATAATGTTTTTATACCATTCCAACGGGCTGGGTTCTTGCTGCTGATTCCAGCAATTCCATTCGTTGCTTATTTCAAAATATTTTACCCTGTCTTTGAAGTGAACGACCATATATTCAACCCATTTCAGATAGCCCTCAAACATTTCGGGATTTTCATCCACTGTAGGCACGCCGCCCAAATACGAATCGCATAATTCCTTAAAACGCGCCTGCGTCCAGTCAGGCTTTTTGTACCGGCTCTCATAAACCCAATTGCCTTTGAAATCCAGCGTCATCATTACGTTTATCCCATTGTTCACGGCTTCTGTGATTGCCGCGTCTAAATCTTCGTCGATTTTAAGAACGCCCTTTTCATGCTCGGTGAAACACCACATCGACGAACCATTGTCGCTGCCGACTTTTGTCCATTTATTGCCTATGTCGTATTGCAGCGGTCCCCACAGGCTGTTGGCCGAATGTCTGTCTGAATTATGCGCGTCCGAAGTTGAGGAAACCGTGACCCCTGCGCCGTTAGACACAAGCGCGAGATTACGTCCTTCGGGAGACAATACTTCAACTCCGCTTATCGAAAACATATACCCTTCATACCCGTTTTTCGAGAAATTTTTGCCTGTTATCAATATTTGTTTTGCAAACGCGGGTTTATCCAATACTGCCGTAATTTCGTCGGGGTCGCCGGATATGTCGTCATGTTTATATATCTCTTCCCAATGCCAGGCGTCCCTGCTTATTTTAAAAGCCGTCTCTCCGGGGAGGGCGTTTCCGAAGTCCCAGTATGGCCTGTAATGCCCTGATTTGTCTTTGTTCATAAATCTTTTTTTGCATATTATTTTTATTTGCGAAACAAGACTTTCAACGGGCAAATCAATCCGTATCCATTCCTCCCTCGCGTCAGGCGCGAAACACTCGAAACTCGCCCATATGGTGTCGGGGTCGCCGTCAATCAGATGAACAGGCAGAAACGGCTGCGAATCATTATATTTAGTGCGCGGAGTCATTTCGTGGCAGAAACCCATATAATTGTTTTTGATTTCCCACGTTTTTTTTAGTTTTATTTTCGATACGGAGTTTGTATTGCCGGACTGATATGCCGCGTCCGGGTAAAAGTCCGGGCTCTGCCCGTATATATAAATCAAGTTATTGAACGAATATACAGGCGCTCCTTCGCTTATGGCTTCTATTGTAGCGTAATCTTCGATTGACGGTTTTGACTTTTGATTATTCAATCTAAACAGCTCCCTATATTTTTGGATTTAAAAGTATTAGATATGACAGATCCAAAATTCACCGACAAGTACGTTTTTTCGCACAGCGCATATTTTCAGCCAGAATCATTTCAAGTTCGCCCCTGTTGTTTTCGGGATCGTAATAACAGTCGATTAATCTTTCGTAAGGCAAATTTTCAATACGTTCGTTCATTATTTCCAAAACTTCAATGTTGTTCAAAATTGCCTTTTTCGGCGGCATTCTCTCCGGGTTTATGTCTATGCCCATGAATTCTTTGAACCCTGCCATTTTCAAAGCCAATAATCCTGCTTCGGCTTGGTCCCACTCAACTACTCCGGTATTCAAATCCTGATCGTAATTTCCCAAAGGCTGGCTGTTGAAATGCGGGTGAGACATACGCCCTTCGCGGCAAATTCGTGAAAAAACGTACGGTGTATCTTCATAACCCATTCGTATATGTCCGATTTCCGGTTGCATGCCCACTAAACAATATCCTTTTGCCAGCAATTGCGTATTTACCGGATTTTTCAGCTTTTGTTCTATATCCCGCGCAAGCAGCAGTGCGTCCGCGCTCGTGCGGTAAATATTGTTGGGTATCGGTTCGCATGGTTTCGATTCTATGCGAACCATTATGCCCGGCACTTCATCCATCGCATCCACCAACGCTCCTTCGAAATTTTCCCACATTTGATAAAACATATGCCCGTAAGGATAAGTATAGCCGTCTATTCCGGGCCATAAACCCAATGCGTCCGCATCGGCTTCTTTGACTAATTTCAATACATTTATCAGCTTTTTTGTGACTTCGTCGCGTACTTTGCCGACGGGGTGCGATAATGTCCCGAACTCGTATTCTTTTTTTGAGAAAGTGTTGGGACCGATTTGTGAAATGCGAATGCCTGTTTTTTCGCGTATCTCTTTGTACAGATGCAAATTTTCTTCCGTTATTTCCCATTCATAATGTCCCTCGATTGCCTTTACTCCGTATCCGGCGAATTCCTCAAGCATTTCTATGCGTTGACTTATGGAAATGACTTCTCCGTAATTTTCATGAAACCGGCTTCCTCCGCTTGATAAATACCACATTCCCACGCACGGTTTTATTTCCAATTTGAAATTTTTCAAATGCGCGAGCATCTCATCTTTGCTTCTGAATATTTTTTGATACCTTAAATCTTGCATAATTTTACCTCCAAATTTATTATGTTTTTATTTATTATACATTAAAATAGCATTGATTGCAATATCTTTTGTTTTATTATAATGGATTTTTATGGTTTATATTTTTTGTAAAATAAAAAAATTTACAATTTAAAGGGATGTTTTTTTATCGAATGTGTTATTATATATATTGAAAAAATGGATGGTTTAAAATAAAACACCCCGAAAATATACAAAAAGGATTTATTTGATGAATATTGAATTGCAAAAACTTATTATCGAAAGCAATTGCGCATACAGCGCAATGAAAGCCAATCCTGAACACTCGGCATTAACGGAATGGCTCAAAAAACCTGTGAAGGAAACTTTACTGCTTCACGGCATGGAAACCGCTGAAAATTTTACTTTGCGCGGCCCCGGAAATTTTTGCGCTGTAACCGAACAGCCATATCATTATGACACTTGCCTTAAAGTGGAATGCCCCACAGCCGTAGGAAAAGTACCCGACCACAAACGCAGCTACGCCCACACTTCTCTTGTATATAACGCAAGCGGCCTGGATTTTCGCAAATATAACCGAATATCCTTTTGGGCGATGCCGGATTGCCCGGGTTTTGAAAATGTCTGGATTACCGTCACAATAAAAAACGAGGGCGAAGTCAAATACCCGCGCAAAAAATATTTTGAAGGCACTCATTGCAGCAATATAAAAAATGGTTGTTGGAATCAGGTAGTCTGGGAAATTCCCTATGTATACAGAGATAAAGTTTCCGAAGTGTCAATATCGTTCAATATCCACGGAAGTCAGGCGAATATGAACGATACTGCCGTTTTATATTACAGCAACCTTGAGCTTCAGGCAGTAGATCCGGAATACTATGAAGGATGGGATCCCGGAAACCGTATTGCTTTTTGTCACAGCGGCTATAAACCTGACAATCCCAAAATTGCTTTGACGGGAGAAACGAAAGAACAAGAATTTCATATAAAATCTTCTGAAACGAATAAAATTGTATTTAAAAATGCAGTTGAAACGGCAAAAACTGATATAGGGACATTTTGCCGCATGGATTTTTCAAATTTTAACGAATGCGGACGTTACATTTTGTCGGTAGGCGACCGAACCACTATGCCATTTCGCATAGACAACACCCCTTGGGAATCTGCCGTATGGAAAACGATAAACTTTTTTTATCAAGAACGTTGCGGATTTGACGTCCCCGGAATTCATCTTCCTTGTCATATTGACTGTTTTGCCGAACATCCCGATGGAAGAAGAATTTCGGTCGGCGGGGGATGGCACGACGCGGGCGACCTTTCGCAAGGCCAATGCAATACTTCTGAATCAGCTCATGCTTTTTTGGATATGGCCGAGACTGTAAAAGACAAGGACCATGTTTTATACGAGCGGCTTTTGGCCGAAGCCCGTTGGGGTCTTGAATGGATGATGCGCACAAGGTTCGGCGACGGTTACCGCTGCGTTTGGACTACGATAGGAATATGGACAAAAAATATAATAGGCGACGACGATGACATTGTAATGCCCGCTTATGACGATCCTTTCGAAAATTTTTGCGGGGCGGCTGCCGAAGCGGCGGGAGCCCGTGCTTTTTTCGGCGTTGACGATGTTTTTGCCGGCTATTGTTTAAAATGCTCCCGTGAAGATTTTGACGCTGCATATAAATTTATACTTGACACCGAGGAAAAATTCCCGCGTTCAAAAATTTCAGAAATCCAGTTCTATGGTCAGGGCGCATTTGCCGCAGCGCAGTTATACAAAACCACAAAAGAGGAAAGTTATCTCGAAAAAGCTGTTAAAATGGCGGAAGTTGCGATGGCTTGCCAGCAAACCGAAATACTTGATTGGGATATTCCGTTAAAAGGCTTTTTTTACCAATCCAGCAATCATGATACTCCTCTTGCCTATGAACACCGCGCGCATGAACAAGCTCCCGTGACGGCTTTGGCGCTCCTTTGCGAACTTGCCCCTTTTCATGATGGTTATCCGATGTGGTACAATGCAATATCCCTTTATGCGGAATATATAAAAGCCATTTCCGAAATGATAGAGCCATACGGACTTTTGCCAAGCGCAATATATAAATATGATGACAACGCCGTAAAAGATGTTTTTAAAAATCATATACAAAAAAACGAAAGCGACCGACAAGATGATCGCGCCGCTCAGATAAAAAACGGGATTCGTCTTTCCGATAAATATTATTTGCGCAGATTTCCGGTAGCTTTCCAGTTCCGAGGGTTTCACGGTGTACTTTTGACGAAAGCCAAAGCGGTTTCATGCATCGCAAAAATATTAAAAGATGAAACGCTAAAAAATATCGCCACACGTCAGCTTGAATGGGTTCTCGGAAACAATCCTTTTACGCAAAGCACAATGTATGGCGAAGGTTATGGTTTCGCACCGCTTTACAGCGAATTTGCCAACGATATAACCGGAGAACTTCCGGTGGGCATACAAACTTTTGAAAATAATGACACACCGTTTTATCCAATGGCCAATCTGGCCACTTATAAAGAAATCTGGGTACACTCATCTTCACGCTTCTTATGGACAATAGCGGATTTATATTAAAAATGTCAACTCGTCACCTCATTCCCGCATAATATGGATTGTGGGCTATTTCATATTCGAGAGTGGTTTTGTCTCCGTGCCCCGGATATATTGTGTAATCTATTTTCAGAGATTTCAATTTTTTCAGCGAAGCCATCAAGGTATCGTGATCTCCCCCGTAAAAATCATATCTGCCGATAGTCCCCAAAAACAGCGTGTCCCCGGTAAATATGATTTTTTTGTTTTCGCTTTCGTAAACAAAACACGAAGAACCTTTGCTGTGCCCCGGGGTGTGGATTACCCTGAGCGAAAAATCGCCGAATTCTATCAAGTCGCCGTCTTTGAAAAACATATCGGCAGAAACTGTTTCGTCGGCAAAATAAAAAGTCATGCTCTTTCCAGGGTCGGAAAGGTATTCCTCTTCGAGTTCGTGCGCCGCTATTTTCGCCCCTGTTTTTTCTTTGAAAGGTTCCGCTCCGATTATATGGTCGAAATGCCCGTGGGTCAAAATGATGTATTTGCAATCAAGTTCTTTTTCTTCGATAAAACTCATGATTTCTTCATCGTATTCGCCAGGGTCTATCAAACAGGCTTTTTTGTTTTTTTCGTCGTAAAGCAGATAGCAATTTGACTGAGATTCGGTGAGGATATATCGCGATATTTCCATTTCGTTTTCCTCTTTGTTTTTTTCGGTTTTTTCCCGCTTTTCGCCGCAGCCAAAACAACCCGCGCAAACAAGCGCAAATATTGCGGAAAATATCACAAAACGCGCCGCGATCATAAATTTATTCATAAAAATTTTTATCATCATCCAACAGCCACCAATTTATCGATGGTTTTTTGCATAGCTTTGAATATTTGCGCACTTTGTTTTTCGTAGGAAGAAGCAAAATTCTGTTCGTTTTTCGTTATAATGGGCGCAATTATGTTTATCAAGCTGTTTCCGGCGTAATATGAAATATCGTACATCCTGCTTTCAAGGATTATGTCGAGCATTTCCGATGAATCGTCGTCGCGCGAATATTTGGTTTTAAGTGCGATTTCATAGTATGCGGGGATTGCGATATTGTACGAGGCTATCGAAATCGCTTCGAGTATATACCCGGTTTGAACCGGGTCGCTGTTTGTGTTTGGAATGCACATTATCGGAGATGCGCCCCCCACGTGCGTGAGATAGCTTTTTTGGCTTTCGTCGAGTTTGGGGTAAGGCAGCACGCCGAAATCTATGTCCATCCCGCGTAAAAGTTCGATATTTCGGAGTATTATCGCATACAAAAATATCCTGTTGTCTTCGAAATAATTTAACCCTTCATATAAATCGAGCCCCGTATATGCACTTGTTTTGTCGGAAAACAAATCGTACATTTTGTCCACAAGAATTTGGCAACGAGCCAAATCCACATTTGGGTCGTAAATACCGTCCCCGTTTATATATCCGTTGAGAAGATCGGAAGAAAATATCCAATTATACGTCATGCTGGCCGGATCTTGTATATATCCGAAAAGGTCGTCTTTTGGATTGAACGCCCCATCTCCGTTCAGATCGCCCGATATGCGTTTCACTATCCCGGTCATTGTATCGAGAGTCCAGGAACCTTGATTTACAAGCGAATACAAATCTTCCAATTCGTAGTCTGTCGCCAATTTTTTGTTGAATATCATAGCCAAAGTATCATCTATTTCGCTTATGAGTATGCTTCCGGACATATTGTAAATTTTGCCTTGTACGCTAAGCCCGCTTGCGCAGCGCGAACTCCACCATGGGGCGGAAAAATCTACATATGGCAAATCACGGAAATCCATGAACCGCCCTTCTGCGGCGAGAGCCATAGCGGAATTTTTATATAAATTCGCCATATCGTAAGCATCGTCCCCCGCGCTTATGGCTTTTCTTGCGTCCCCATCCGGATTCATCGAGGGAATGGCTTTTATTTTTACGTTATATTTGTCAAAAATCATAGAATTCCGAAGATATACCGCGTCATCTATCGTGTCGCCGGTTTCTTCTTCTACTTCTATTTCTTGGACAAACCTGTTTGTATCGTTTATTCCTGCCTGCAGCGTAAGAAATTTGAATTCGTATCCGCCAAAATCCTTTTCTCCAATTGTTTCGAAAATGTTTTTAGCCATTTCCGGTTCTGTTTGATTCTGTTCGGCCACGCTTTGATTTTCATTTGACTTGTTGTTTTCGCCCGCTTTTCCCGAATTGCAGGAAATGCAATTGAATGCGGCGAGAACAGCCCAAAATATGATAACTTTTCGTTTCATCGCAATTTGCCTCACATTCCCTGCGCCATGCGCCCTATTACCATGTTTTGCCATTTTTCGTCCAATGTGACGAACCTTGCCGACCAACCGGAAATTCGCACGGAAAGAGATTTGTAATTTTCGGGATGCCGTTTGGCATCTAACAATATCTTATCATCTATCAAGTCTATGTTCATAAAAAAACCGCCTAAATTTACAAATCCGGTTATGAGATTCGTGATAGCCTCGATTCCGCGTTCACCTTCGCCAATTGTCGGAAAAAGTTTCAAATCCAAACTCGCTCCGGTCGTCATTTTGCTCAAATCCGTTTTGCAATGGGATTTTATGATTGCAGTCGCGCCATTTTGGTCTGTTCCGGGGGTAGGGGAGAAATTGCCGGCCAAAACGTCGCCTTTTTTATACCCGTGGGCGGAAGCTGTCCTTATCCATTGCCATTCGATTTGCCGCCCGAAAGTACTTATGCCCGGAGGCGTAAGCACAAATTCCCCTTTGTTGGCGTTTTTTGCCGCTTTTGCGAAATCGTCCACGATTTGCGCCGCAATCCCGTCTGCTTCGTCGTTGTCGTTGCCGAAATAAACATAACGGTTTTGCATACTCAGACGCAACTTTTCTTCGCCCTCCCAATTGTTTTGCAATATCGAAAGAAATTTTTGAAACGGCATAGATTTTTCTTCGAAGACAAATTTTTTTATGGCGTAAAGGCTGTTCGCCGTATCGGCGAGCCCTCCTATGTGCGGTGAAACTACTGTATATTTGGGACCTCCTTCATAATATGGGCTCCCGTTTTCCACGCAACCTTCGGTAAAAAGCGAAATCACGGAACACGGCATTTTCTTTTTCCAATCCTTGTTTTCGGGATTTATATACCAAGAAATTATGTCACTGCATAAATTTTTTACATATGAAGACAGATCTTTTGCAAATTGCGCATACAATTCTTCGAAACTGCAATAATTTGCCGGCTCGCCCTCCAATTTTAAAGTGTCCCGCTGCAAAATATATAAACTGTCGAACGGGTAATAGCTGAAATTGGTTTTGCCCGGTATTTGAACTTCCCAACAACCATCGTTGGCATAACAACGCGCTTCTTCAAGTCCATATCCGAAATCCGTTAATGCTTTTATAATCAAATCATCGTTGTATACAGCCACAATCCCGCCTCCGTGGCGTATTGTTTCCGCCATTTTCCGAAGCAGTTTTGCAGGTGTTTTGCCGCTTATGCGAACCGCGATGGGAAAATCCCCGATTGGAAGCTCTTCTATTATTTCAAGCGCCAAATAAGTCGCCGCATTGGTGATTTCTTTTCCGTTTCCGTCCACTCCCGATAAAACGATATTTTGGTAATGCTGCGCGTCCCCGCTGCCTTTGGGCGTATCTTGCTGTATCCATTCGCATCCCTTGATAAAAAAACTTGCGAGAATCTCACGCGCCCGGTCCATCGACAAAAAACCCCGCTTCAAGTCATTTTCCAAATATTCGCCGAGTATGACGTCGAGCCTGCCTATTCCGGACCAATTTCCGGTCAGCCTCGTGAATGCGAACAAAAACCAAAGGCTCTGCACCGCTTCGTAAAAATTCCTCGCGGGGCCGAAAGGCACTTGCAAAAGATTTTTGTAAATTTTGGGCTTTTTGATTTTGGTTTCAGACAAATAGCGAGAATGCCATGTTTTTAGGGCTCCGATTGTATTTTGCATGCTCTCCAAAACTTTGATTTTATAGGGATCGCAAAATTTTTCAATTTGGTTTTTTATGTTTTCCCTCATGCGTTCAACGCCGTTTTTCACGGCGTATTCAAATCCAAGCGTCAAATGGCTCACGCTTCCGAAAACGTATTTTCCCATATGCTGCGCGGGAACCACATGGCCGATGGCTCCCCCTAAGGTAGCGGCCCCGCTGATTAATTCTTCCGGGCAAATCCGCAAAGGCGCCTGTTCGGCGATTTGTTGGATTATGGCGTCGTATTTTTTATAATCCGAAAAATCTTCGAAATTTTCGATTTCATCCATTTTTACAAACGGAGTTTCCATCGTTTCGCTGCCATAATGCCCGGACAGCGACTTTTTGGCGAAATCCCTTGTGGTTTCAGAGAGCCTGACGGGGCGTTTTGTTTTTGAGGCTGTGTAAAATTCCATCATTTTATTTTCGCTTCCGCGCCGGTGAGAGCCGATTCGTATATGGCGTCGATTATCTTCATCAGCGCTACCCCGTCGCAAGCGGGGCTTTTGGGCGGCTTTTTGTTTATCACGCAATCGACGAAATGGGCGACTTCCCCTTCAAACAAACCTTCGAACGAAAGCGACGAATTTCCGCTTGGCTGCAGGTTTACGAAATGGCCGTTCATATCCGTGTAAAATTCCACGCCCGGATCTATTTTTATTCCCGCTTTTGTTCCATAGATTTCTACGGTTCCGGTGTCGTTTTTGTTGTTGAGGTTAAATGAAGCCTCCACCGACAAAACAAACCCATTGTCGAACCTGACCAATGCCGAAGCAAAATCCTCCACATCGTATTTAAATTCCACTTTCGCGCTCGTGTCTGTGGCGTACTGCGCATTTCCGCCGCTTGCGCGATTCATGCCGAGATTGGAAAACGTGGTTCCATAAGCCGAAACGGGCAGGGGACAACCCGCGAGGTATCGGGTGAGGTCGATCACGTGGACTCCGAGGTCAATTAAAGGCCCGCCTCCCGAATAGGATTTGTCGCCAAACCAGCCGCCGGGGCAGCCGTTTCGCCGAAGATATGTGGCTTTTGCGTAATAGATTTCGCCCATGAAACCATTGTCGATAAAATCCTTCACGATGGCAGTGTCGTTTCCGTACCTCCTGACAAAACCGATCATCAGCATTTTTTTGTTGTCTATGGCGGCTTTTTCCATCATTTCCGCTTCTGCGGCGTTCATTGCCATTGGTTTTTCGCAAAGCACATCCGCTCCCGCATTCAAAGCGGCGACTGTGGCCGGCATGTGCGCATTGTTCCAAGTGCATACGCTTACCGCATCCAATTTTTCTTTTTTGAACATTTCGCCATAATCCAAATAATAGTTTGGGATATTGTACTGCTTTGAATAATCTTTGACCCGCTTTTCGTTTATATCGCAGAGAGCGACTACTTCGACTTTTTCGCTCAGCTTTTTGTAGCCCGCCATGTGAAAGTGGCTTATGCCTCCTGTGCCTATTATCCCGACTTTGATTTTTTCCATGCCAAAACCTCCGAAAATTAATATTATATAGCCAAATTATACAATTTTGCGTTTTGTTTGTCAACCATATATCAAGTTAAAAAATACGAACATTTTGTTAATTTTATTTTTGATTTATATTTTCGTTTGCGGAGCGCAATTTGAAAAAAGCAATCAAAAATCCGATGGTTCCATATAGCACAATTGCCGGGGCGTTTCGTAAACGATCTGTTTCGCCGTCGCAAGCGCGCTTTCAAAACTGTATTGACCCTGGGCTATTTTTTCGGCAAGCACTTCCGCGAGTTGTTTCCTTACGATCATCGCTTTCGCATACACCCAATCCACGCAATACGCATCCGAAAAGAACCCCACTTGTTTGTTTGCGGGCAACATATCAAGCCTTTGGCTGATGAGCTGGCGAATCGACCACGGGAAGAAATTGTGCCACCAATACGCAGTGAGCGAAACGTTGGGCAATTCCCTTGCAAGCGTGCATAACGCCTGGTTTTGGTGCTGGCTCGAAAGATAAAACGAAAAATTCAAGTTCTTGTACTTGTCGATCAATCCGGCAAGCTCGAAAACCGTTTCCGTCCGCAATTTGCTTCCGCTTTCGTAGGGCAGCGGTTCCGCTCCTATCGAATAATTGAGGACAATTTTCGCGGATTTTTCCGACAATGCCTTGTAATACAATTCGTTTATGTAGTTGGCGTATATGTCGCGTTCAATTTCGCCCGCACCAGCCCTGTTTTTCAACGCTTCGACCATTTGTTCGCGGGTAACCGGCGCATATGTTATATCTGTGGACAGATGCGAAGCCGTGCTTATGATTTTTTCGTACGGGATTTTTTCGCAATAATGCCTGACCGCTTCCGCTACATCGTCTATGTCCTTTATTTTCTTTTTGAAATTCAACGATTCTTTGTCCGCAGTCACTCCGAGCGGGGCGCCGGGGATATCTTGGTTCCAAGCGTGTTCCAGTTCCAGCAGAGCGGTGTCATATGTGTTCCATTGATTTCTTGTGAAAAACGCCCATTCCAAGCTGTATTGGAATACTTCGTCATGCAAACCGCCGTGCCCGCGCCAAAGTTCTGTCGAAACTCGTTTAATGTTGGTTTTCCCCAATATTTCTTTCGCCCATTTCTGTTCGGATTTTGCGCGGATAACCGCGTCGATTTTGCGCCAGTTTTCCTCGGTTATATCTTCTTCCCAATCATACAGATCGCAAAGTATTGTTTTCATCCCCCAAAAACAACTTGTGTTTTGAATGTGTTTTATATACGGCAAAGCGCTTTTTATGCGTTGTTCTATTTCCGCTTCGCCGGGTTCTTCCGAAAGCCGGCTGCCTTCGGGGCAGCCCGCGCTGTACAAATCGGATATCACCATGTGATACAGCAGGATGTCGTGGAGCCCTCGCGCGCACATATGGCTCGCGTCGATATGGGTGTGCGCGTCGAGCATGGGAATTTTGCATAATTCGTTATAGATTTCGTTTTTCATTTTCGGTTTTTCCCTTTCATTTTAATTGTTCTTTATTTCACCCGCAGATTTATATATCTCATCCAATATCGAAATTACGTTTAGACCCTGTTCGGGAGTCACGGGAACTTCGGTATCGTTCAATATAGCATCCACGAACCTCGCCTGCGGGCCTTTTGATTCCAAATCATATTTTTCCACTTCCGTAACTTCGCATAATCCGCTTTTGTCTCTTATGAGTTTCAATTTTCCATCTCTTCTCGAAGCACCGCCTTTAGTCCCGTATATTTCCGTAAAAAGCGTTTCGCGCTCTATCAAAGAACCGAAACTCACTTCCATTTGAATCGCAAGCCCCGTTTCGAATTTCAAGTGAGCCGTGGCGAGGTCTTCGCTGTCGCATGCATATGAGCCGTCATAGCCCGGAACGTAAAATTTCCGGTAGCAGCTTGCATCGGCGGATGCCAATTTCGGGAAATCCGTTATATACATCGTCAAATCGAGCAGGTGCGAACCCAAATCCCGTAAAACTCCACCTCCGTTGTCTTTTTCATTGAACCAGTTGCGGCTGTAATGTTCCCCGTTTTCCCTGACCAAATCCTGTTCGGGCAAAATTCCGAGCGGGCGCCGCCAGCCTATCCGCGCAAAATATATTTCGCCGAAAAATCCTTCTTTCATTTTCTTTTGCATCAACTGCACGTCGGGGTCGAATCTTTGGTTATGGCTTATCATCAGTTTTTTTCCGTTTTTTTGGGCAGCTTCGCACATAGCCGACGCTTCTTTTGCATTGATGGCCATAGGTTTTTCGCAAAGGACGTGTTTTCCTGCATTCAATGCGTCAATAGCCGCCTGCGCGTGAAATTTCGTAGGCAAACAGACGCTCACCGCTTCGATTTCGGGATTTTTTAAAAGGTCTTTGTAATTCGTGTAAGCATGGGATATTTTTAATTGTTTCGCCCTGTAATCAAGCCAATTTTCGCTTTTGTCGCATATCGCGTGCAATTCGGCATCGGGATTGTTTTGATATGCAGGTATGTGCGCATAGCTTATGCAGCCTAAGCCTATAACCCCCACTTTTAATTTTTTCATGAAAAAATCACCTCTTTTAATAAATTTTTTAATTTTTAAGTTCCGATCGCAAGGCGCAATTCCCTATTCAAACCGTTCCATGAGAGCGCACCGTACTTTTTCAGCGACTCGAAATCTATGTAGATTTGCCCCTCTATCGAAACGCACCCGACTATTTTGCCCGAAAGATATGTTTTGATGCCGGTGTATACATAGGTTCCCCTGAATGCGCCGGGTTTGTCAGCGTTTTTTTCCACCGTTATGGCGTTGAAAGCTTTGCCGTTGCCAAGTTCCACTTTTAATGTTTTTGCGATGCCGTCCCAAACCACGTCAAATCCATACCTCGCCAAATCGTCGACTGCCACCAGCGTTTTCCCGTTCGCCGCCCGCGTGGGGATCTCGTGCCCGTTTATGTACGCCGTTATGTCGGAATGCACCACGTCGCCGATTTTGGCCCCTATCGGAAGCGGCGGGGCGTAGTTGGGCTCTGCGAGCGGGTCGAGCGAATACAAAACGATTTTGCCTTCCGGGTCGATTGCGGCCCAGTGTACGAGCCTTGTTTTCGGACTGCAACGCAAAACATCGCTTCTATTGAGCGAAACGCCCGGTATTTCCCTCACGGGGGCTGTCAATTCGCCTTTTTCGTTCACGAGCGCCATATATGTTTTTCCGGCGTTCCGCGCGCCCGGGTCATGCATTGCCCAAAGCAACAGATATTTTGCCGCATCTATTTTGACTATTTTCGGCGCAACGGCGTGCTCCGTATTTTTGTCCGCGTAATTCGTTATCCAGATGGGGTCGCTGATTTCCGTCAGGTTTTCGTCCATGACGAGCAAAAACAAATTGCGCGAACCCGCCGCCGCGGGGTTTTTTTTGTCGTATGTGCCGGCGAACATATATCCCCCCGGCGTTTTCGCCAATCCGCCCATTTCGGCCCCTGTGTAGTTATCTCCGCTTTCCCCGGCAAATTTGAATGATTCTATCTGTTTGTTATTATTTTGCTTCCAAGAATTTTCGGGTTCGCCGCTGAAATCTACAAACTCAAAAGCAAATGCGCGGGGATAAGCATCGCCGTGGTCGGCAAACACGAATCCGTTTTCGACGGGCAAAATGAATTGATTGAACGAATGGCTGGAATACGGAATACTTTTTTTGTTCCCAGTGGTAAGATGCTCGAAAGTTTCGAGATTCAATACAAAGCCATATGACGCCTGGTGGTTTTTTCCGTCGTTTGAAACAAACATCTGCCTGCCGAAATATACCGCGATCATTTCCCCCGATATCTCCATTTTGCACGATCCAAAACTGAACGGAACTTTCACTCCTGAAAAATATCCGTCGGCGCCTTGCGCTTCCAGCCAAAACTCCCTTGATTTGCTTCCCGACGGGGAATATTTAACCAAAACCATGTTTTTTTCGCCGAATGCGCCCTCCGCGACATCTTTTGCGTAAAAAATATAGTAATTGCCGTTTTTGTCCTTCGCAAAAGCGCCGACTTTTGCCAATTCTTTTTTGAAAGCTTGCGTCCTGATAAATTCCGCATTCGCGGAATATTCGTATATTGTCGCGTTTTCCGCATCCAAAACGCTGATGGTTCCATCCGCGTTTACGATAGTTTGCAAATTTGGCACATCGTTCCAATTTGAAAGATAATAGTTTTGTGCGCTTTTGGATGGAATTCCGGATTGTACGGATGTGAAATCCGGATTGTTGGGCACGAAATAATTCGGCGCGGCCGAGGCGCCCACTGCCGCAAAATTCGCGAAAACACAAATGAGCGCAAGCGCAAGGCCGAAAAGTTTTTTTGCGAGTTTGTTGTTTCTCATAGAATTATCCTTTTTTAGTATGATTGTTATTTTTATTCAAAGTATATCAGATATATTTTTTGCTGTCAAGAAGTTTTTGAAAACTATTGACAATAAAAAATATATTTGATATACTTTAACAAGAAGGAAAAATTTATGGTTATGAAAAAATTTTTATGACGGGCTTGCAAAAGGTATGCGATAAAATCGCTGAGGATTATTGATCATGGATTTCACTTTTACCCCGATGTCGCGGCCGGACAGCATATTGATCGGTTTTCACTACGCCGACCGCTCGAACAGCGACCGCGTCCGCGACCTGACCGATTACCCGGTGAACATCTACCCGTATTTCGAAGATTATCTGGAATATATGGAGGACGATCTGCTCGCGAGCAGTTACGCGGATTTTTGGCGCTGGTGGTACATACTCGAACGGTACAAGGGCGACGAGCTGGGAATGCGCGAATTGGACGGAATCGTGGACGAGTGCCTCTCGCGCGGCATAAAAGTCAAGATAGATCCCGCATGGAACACCTGGTGGTCGCTTGACGCGGACTGGGAGACATATTCGAACATGCCAATAGGTCCGCAGGATGCCGATGACTGGGCGCATTTCTGCGAATTGATGGCCCGCCGTTACCGCGGGCGCATATCGCTCTGGGATTTGCAGGGCGAGGCCAACAATCTCGAATATTACTGGAACAACAAACCATGGAGCCATGTGCACGACATATACCGCAAGGGTTTCGAAGTGTTCAAGCGCATAGACCCGAAAGTGCGCATAGGAATCAGCGGCGCTTCCCCGTCAGTCCCCCTCGAGCAGATGGACGCTTGGTATTGGGGCAACTTGGAGAGCTGCGCCGGATATTACGACAACATTCCGATGAACTATTTCGCCCATTTGGCGGATCCGTACAAAGGCGGGGTCAATTATTACCGCTCGATAAAATCGATGCTGGACAAGCTCGGACTCGGCGGCATCGAGATCGGCATGGGCGAAACAAGCGTGCAGTGGGCCGAATCCACGCAGCTGGCCGCTTCGGATGGCCTGAACATGCATATGCAGACCCAAACCTTGAACGAAATGTACGGCACTCTGTTCACCGAAGGCATGAACAAAAACATCATGTGGTTCACCCAGTTCGCGCCCGGCGGCGGGCACTGGCCTTGGTGCTGGGGGCTGCGCAATTACGAGGACTGGTGGAACATATGGCCCGCCGAAAAAAAGATGGAAGGCACGCGCATCGTCTACCGCTTTGACGCGCCGGACAAAAAAGAATATGATATGCGCCCCGAATGGCCCCAGCCCGAGAATCCGTACTTTCCCGCCTGGGAAATACACAAGTTCTGGCAGCAGGCGTCGCCCAACTCGCATGAGAGCGCCCGCGCCGAAATCACCTGCGGGGACAACAAAAACATCTGGAAGCTGTGTTCATGGCAAAAAACCGCCGATATGTTCACGGCGGTCGCGTATGTTCCCGATGGCGCCCCTTCTCCCTTGATCATAGGCGCAGGTCTGGCCGGCTGGCGCGACGGCGAGCTGGCCTCCGCCGCTGTCGAGGCAAAGCGGTTCGATATGGAAAGCGGCAAATGGAGCGGGCATGAAAACAAGGCGATCGAGACCAAAGTGGAAAACGGGCGGGTCATATTGGATATCGGAGAGGCGGGCGGTTTTGTCACCGCAAAGCTCGTTCGCGCCAAGCCGGATATGCAGGCGGAGTTCGTGTCGGTGGCCGCTCCGAAAAAATGCGAGGCGTGCTCCGAGGTCAAATGCGCCGTGACGCTGCGAAATACAGGGGCGGTCCCCTGGAAAGCGGGAAAAGTCGGCCTGAACGTCGAGAACGCCGAAGCCGTGCCGCTTGTCCGCGATGTGGAGCCGGGCGGGCTGCACGCATTTGAAATCGCTTTTTTTGTCGATGCATTGCCCGGGATGCAAAGCGCGCGGCTCCGGATGTCCGATACGATCGGCGAGTTCGGGCCGGAAGCGTATGCGCATGTCAAAGTCGAAGACACGCTATGCCCCAAAAAATTGGTCGCCCATTCCGGCATAAGCGGCATTTATGTGCAGTGGTTTTCGCCCGCGGGCGAAAACACCCCCGAATATTACGAGTTATTCAGGGCCGAAGGCTACGATGGGGAATATGCGCCGGTTTTGGCAATTGACAAATTATGCTGGCGCGACACCGACATAAAGGAAGGCGCCGCATACTATTACAAAGCGCGCGCGATTTACGCCGGAGGGCAAAAGAGCGGTTTTTCAAATTCGGACAATGCGAAAAAGAGGGCGGCTCCCCGGTTCTACGATGCGGAAATAATAGATTTTTGCGCGCCTTCATATCTGCCTCCCGGAAAAAGGGGCGAGGTGCGCGTGACATTCAAAAATACCGGGACAAAAACCTGGAAGATAGGCGGCGAGGTGAAATCGATCGCGCTTTGCGCCACTCGGTATTTCGGCGAGGACGATGAAAACAAGCTTCCCTCGTATCCCGTGGCCGACATAGGCCGCGAAATCGCGCCGGGCGGCACGGTTGAAACGAGCTTCCCGATCTTCGCCCCGCATACGGGCAAATTCGAAAACCACTGGGTGCTTCGCATGGATGTGAAAATAGACCCCGAAAAAAACCGGGGAATGGAAACACGCCCCGTGTATATGGGCACGCCTGTATTGTGGGAAACGAACACGATGGAAAACGGGTGATTTTATGAAAAAG
This sequence comes from Oscillospiraceae bacterium, assembly GCA_009782405.1. Next base: position 43,995 of record WRJC01000020.1, on the reverse strand, counting down.
ATTATTTTATGCCTGACAGCCGTATCGCTTGTTTTATCTATTGCCGCCTGCGGCGGCGAAAGCGAAAAATCGACTCCCCGATACGACAAAATCGACGTTCCCGAAATGCACCCGCCCATGGAGCTTCCAAAATACCCCGAAATCGACGGAAGCACCTCTACGATCACGATGCACGCCGCAATCCGCGCATATTTGACCGGCGCGTATTTCGTCGACTCGCACAGCCAGACCTATGCCGCGCTTGAGCGGCTGATCCCGGGCAGCGACGATCCCGCCGATATCATCCTCGCCGTCAAGTATCACGACGAGACCTTGCAAGACGCAAAAAAAAGGGGCGCGGAATTGGTGATAGCCCCGATAGCGAAAGAAGGGTTTGTTTTCATCATACACAAGGACAACCCCATCGACAAATTGACCAAGCAGCAGCTGAAGGACATCTATTCGGGGAAAATAACAAACTGGAAAGAAGTGGGCGGAAAAGACGAGGAAATCATGCCTTTTGTCCGCAACTGGGATTCCGGCAGCCAAACGGCCATGGAGGAATTCATGGAAGGGGAGCCGATTGTCGGTGAAGACGACAATGTATTGTTTTCCATGTTTCTGATGCTTTCCAGAGTCGAGATAGTCGGCAGCCCAGGCATAGGGTATAACATATACAGCTGGTCGATGGGACAGAATCTGGATAGCATGGGACTAAAAACAGTCGCGGTTGAGGGCGTCGCGCCAAGCAACAAAACGCTTTCGGATGGCAGCTACCCCCTGATGATCTACACCTACAGCTATTACGAAAAAAGCAACAAAAAAGGCGAATCGCTCGCCAATTGGCTTTTGACCGCAGAGGGGCAAAGCGTGATAGCGAGCGCGGGATATGTGGGAATTTTCGGCGAGTATTCGACGGACGAAATGCCCGATTTCAACAAAGACGAATACAACGCCACATTAAAAATAGAGCAGCATTATATCTCCCAAGGTTTTTCCTATGACACCGGGCATTTTTACTGCGAGCGGCTGACCGACAAAGAGCAAACGGAAAGCTACGCCGGGGGCAAGGGCAAAGATGTGACCGTTTTGTTTTTGGTCCATTTTTACCAATATGAATCAGAGAAAGAGTACACCCGGTTCATCGCGCTGACAAGGGAAAATGGCGGCGAATTCGAGGTCATAGGCGAATTTGAAAATCCCTTAGGCTGAAAGGAGCCTGGTTTATGACGATAAGCTATGAAATGGGAAACTCGCTGTATTTGAACATAACCAACAGATGCACGAACGCTTGCGATTTCTGCGTCCGCAATATGCATGACGCGGTAAACGGAGAAGACGTTCTATGGCTCGAGCGTGAACCGGATCTGGAAATGATATCAGAGGACATATCGAAGCGCGAAATAGAAAAATACGAGGAGATCGTCGCCTGCGGGTACGGGGAGCCGATGCTCAGGCACGATACGCTCTTTGAGGTCTTCCGTTGGCTAAAACAAAAAGATGCAAGCATAAAAACGCGCATAAACACGAACGGGCACGGAAACCTGATTGCAAATTATGACATAACGCCGGAAATGCAAGGTATCGTGGATAGTTTGTCTGTCAGCATGAATGCAAAAGATGCCGAACATTATGACAAAATCTGCCATTCGATTTATGGCTTTCCCGCTTTCGATGAAATGCTGGAATTTGCAAAAAAGGCGAAACTTCATGTTCCGAATGTGACTCTTACGGTGGTAGATATCCTTAACGGGGAAGATATTGAAGAATGCAAAAAAATCGCGCATGGCCTCGGTCTTTCGTTCAGAGTGAGAAAAATGATAGATTGAAATGGAGCTTTTGATTTTTGATGAACGACAAAAAAAGCAAATATGAAATACACAGAAAAGAAACCGGCGGCAGGGCTTCGATGATTTTTGAACTGTCAAAAGGCAGGAGGGTCCAAATCGTTTTTGCGGTTTTTTTCATATTCGCCGCGCTTCTGTTATACTATTTTATCCCGCAGATTGTCAGATTCATAATAGACAACATTTTGGGCAACGAAAAAATCCCGGATTATCTTGCCGGCATTGTGGAAAATATCGGCGGAATAGAATATTTGAGGCAAAATCTTTGGATATTGATAGCGCTTTTTTCGGGGATATTTTTCGTTGAGACGATAACTGCCATGTGCAGGCGCTATTTTGTTTTGGAAGCCGCTGAATTCATCACGATGAACCTGAGAAACAAATTATACGCGCACATACAAAAACTCCCGTTTTCATGGCACGTAAAAAACCAAACCGGGGACATAATACAGCGCTCGACTTCCGATGTGGATACCGTAAAAAATTTTTTGTCCAACGATTTGCCCGAAATGCTCCGCAGTTTTTTCACGATAATAATTTCCCTTTCCATGATGCTGGCAATGGATTCGGCGATGACGCTTTCGGCGGTGGTTTTGATGCCGGCGCTGTTTCTTTTCAGCTTTTTTTATTACGGTTCGATAGCCAAAAAATTCAAAGACGCAGATGAAGCCGAAGGCGCGCTGCAAGCGGGAGTGCAGGAAAATTTTACCGGAGTGCGCGTGGTCAGGGCATTTGGGCGCGAGCAATGTGAAATGGAACGCTTTGACGGCAAAAACGAAGCCTACGCGGGCAAGGCGAAACGCGTGGTCAATGCTCTTTCCAACTACTGGGGCATAGGTGACATCATATGCGGGCTGCAACTCGCCATCGTGCTCGCATTCGGCATTTACAAGTGCGTAAGGGGCGGAATGAGCATAGGCACTTTCCAATCGTTTTACACTTACACTTCAATGTTGATCTGGCCCATACGCGGGCTCGGGCGCACACTCTCGAATTTCAGCAAAGCCACAGTTTCGGCAAAAAGGATACTCGAAATATTATCTGTGGAGCACGAAGACATTGCGCCAAACGAAAACGGCGCACGCAAATACGAGCGCATAGAATTCAAAAATGCGACTTTCAGATATAGCGAAGAAAACAGACTCATTTTGGAAAATGTTTCATTCAGCCTCGAAAAAGGCAAGACCCTTGGAGTTCTCGGAGGGACCGGAAGCGGAAAATCCACTATCAGCTACCTTTTGACGAGGTTGTATGATTTGGACGACAACAACGGGGAAATTTTGGTCGATGGGGCGAATATAAAAAAAATCCCACTCGCCGAAGCGAGAAAAAATATCGCACTTGTGCTGCAGGAGCCATTTCTGTTTTCAAAAACGATAAAACAAAACATAGTTTCGCCGAATCCGGATGCTGAAACCGAAGAAATGCACCATGTTTCGGCAGTCGCCAACATTCACGGGGCTATAATGGAATTTCCCGAACAATACGAAACGATTGTGGGCGAGAGGGGAGTCACTTTGTCGGGTGGGCAAAAACAAAGGGTGGCAATCGCGAGGATGCTGATGCAAAAAGCCCCGGTGATGATCTTCGACGATTCGCTTTCGGCAGTGGACACCGAAACCGATGCGAAAATCAGGGCCGCGCTAAAACAGAATACAGCCGATGCGGCAGTCATGATAATTTCCCACAGGATAAGCACATTGATGCACTCGGATCGAATATTGGTTTTGCGCGAAGGCAAAATAGAAGATTACGGGACCCACGAAGAATTGATTCGCCGCGAAGGGATGTATAAACGCATATACGATTTGCAATCCTCTGTCGCGGAAGAGTATAAATGAGTTGTCAGTTTTCAGTTAGTAGTTCCCCTCGTTCCACTGATAACTCGTTCCGCTGACAACTGATAACTAAAAAAACCGGAGGTTTTTTCATGGATTATCAAGACGAGGATTACAACGCGCCGTTTTCAATCGGAGTTTGGAAAAATATCCTCCCATTTGCCAAACCATACAAAAACAAAATCATAATGATAGTGGCGCTCATGATTTATTGTTCGCTCTGCGATATTTCATATCCGCTTTTTTTGAGGTATGCCATAAACAATTTCATCCAAAACAAGACGATGGACGGGCTGCCGATTTTCATATCGCTCATAGGTTTTGCTTTTATTTCGCAGGGAATAGTAGTCAGGAGTTTTGTGCGGGCGGCCGCCTCGGTGGAAATAAACATCGGCAAGGATATACGCCGTGCGGTTTTCTATCATTTGCAAACCCTGCCTTTTTCGTACTACAACAAAACCCCGGTGGGTTATCTCATGGCGAGGACGATGTCGGACACGGGGTTGATCGGCGATCGGATCGCTTGGTCGCTTGTGGATTTCATATGGGGAGGGGCGTTTGTCATCGGGGCGTTTATCGCCATGTTCGCCCTCGATTGGCGCATGGCGCTCATAGTTTTGGCTATAATACCCCTGCTCGGCTTCATCACCGCTTTTTTTCAAATCAGGATACTTAGGACAAACCGCGCAGCGAGAAAAATAAATTCCAAAATGACTGCGGCGATGAACGAAGGGATAGTGGGTTCGAAAACCACGAAAACCCTTGTGATAGAAAATCACAATCATGGAGAATTCATGGCTATCACGGGCGATTTAAAAAAACGCATGACGCAATCGGCCGGTTTGCGATCCATATATTACCCCCTCATATTTTCCATAGGTTCGATTGCCACCGCTTTTATCCTGTATTCCGGCGGCAGCAACATATTGGACGGAGTTGCACACGCGCTGCCCATAGGGACGCTTTCGGCTTTTATAAGCTATTCGCTGGACATATTCAACCCGATACAGCAAATAGCAACGACGATAACCGATTTCGTGGCGGCGCAAGTGAACGTCGAAAGGGTGACGACTTTGCTCGAAACGGCTCCGGAAATCATCGATGCGCCTGAGGTGATGAAAAAATACGGGGACAATTTTTTTCCGAAACGCGAAAATTGGGAAGAACTTGTGGGAGAAATAGAGTTTTCGGATGTGACTTTCAGCTACCCGGAAAGCACCGTCAATATTTTCGAACATTTTGACCTGACGGTGAAAGCGGGGGAATGCGTGGCGATAGTGGGGGAAACCGGAGCGGGAAAATCCACGCTGGTGAATTTGGTATGCCGCTTTTTCGAGCCGACAAGCGGCAAAATCCTTATCGACGGAAAAGACATAAAAGAAAGAAGCCAGCTTTGGCTCCACAGCCATTTGGGGTACGTGTTGCAAAACTCGCATTTGTTTTCGGGAACGGTAAAAGAAAATATAAAATACGGAAGGCTCGATGCCGACGACGAGGAAGTGATCGCCGCGGCCAAGCTGATTTCAGCCGACAAAATAATAGAAACGCTTGAGGGAAAATGGGATGCGGACGTGGGCGAGGGCGGGGATAAACTCTCCACGGGGCAAAAACAGCTGATTTCGCTTGCCCGCGCGGTTTTGGTTGATCCGCGCATATTCATATTGGACGAAGCCACCAGCTCGGTGGACACCGAAACGGAACAGCTGATCCAAAACGCGATAACCACTTTGCTGAAAGGGAGGACTTCGTTTGTTATAGCACACAGGCTTTCCACGATAAAAAGCGCGGACACGATTTTGCTTGTGCACGACGGAAAAATAATCGAAAGGGGCACTCACGATCAATTGATGCGTAAAAAAGGCAGATATTTCGATTTGTACACGCGTCAATTTGAAGACGAAATTAAAATATAATGGATTTCATAAAAACGCAAAAAATCATATTTTCGCAGCCGATCGATAAAAATGACGCGAAGCTCGCCGGCCGAAAAATAAAAATCAAACAAGAGGAATATATGCATTTCGAGCATATCGCAAACAATCAAGCGTTTCACGAAAATGTACCGATTAAAAATCTATGCGATTATTTCGGCGAAAAAATCTTGAAATACAAACAAGCCGATATATTTTTGGTCGAGGCGCATTACATGGCATTCAACAAAAACGGTGAAATCTCATTTCACAAAACAAAAAGCAAACCCATGGATTTGGCGCATTCCGGCCATGACCGCGAAAAAAAATATATAATCGAAGAAGGCGACGATGTCCCCGTTCTAATCGAGCTCGGCATATTTACGAAAGAGCGCAAAATCGTGGAACGCATGCACGACAAATTCAGGCAGATCAACAGATTTATAGAACTTTTTGACGATATGTCCGAAAATTTGGACGGGATATACAAAAGGCAAAACAAAATAAACCTCGTGGATTTCGGCTGCGGGAAATCATACCTCACTTTTGTTTTGTACCATTACCTCGCAAAAATAAAAAAATTCTCCGAAGACTCCATAAATATCGTCGGAGTCGATCTGAAAGAAAAAGTGGTCGGGGACTGCAATTTGCTGGCGCGAAAATACGGATACAAAAATTTGGCATTCGAAGCGGCCGACATAGAAGGTTACGAGCCGAAATTTGCGCCGGATGTGGTCGTATCGCTGCACGGCTGCGACACGGCGACCGACCACGCGCTCTATAACGCCCTAAAATGGCAATCTGAGCTCATATTTGCCGCGCCCTGCTGCGAGCACGAGGTAAACGCCCAAATCGATGCGGCGCCGATGGCGAATATTCTAAAATACGGGATAGTGAAAGAGCGCTTTTCGGCGCTTCTGACAAATGCGATAAGGTGCAATATTTTGGAGATAAAAAATTACAAAACCGAATTGATAGAATTTGTGGACATCTCGCATTCGCCCAAAAACCTTTTGATCAGGGCAAAAAAAACAAAAGCCAACGCAAACATATCAAAAATCAAACGCGAGCTCGACGAAACGGTGGGAAAATTCGGGATAAACCAGACGCTGTACAATTTATTTTGGTAAAATATTTATGAATGCAAAAATTTCCGGCGAAGCGGCGCATACGCATACGACGAAGCGGCGCGAATGGTGGGGCTGGTTCGGTTCCCTTTCATGGCTGTTTTTGATGAGATACGGATATTATACGTTTGCGATTTCTGAAACCGGGCACCGAGAAATCAAAATATTCATCCCTTTTTGTTTTATGGCCGTATTCGCTTTCTCGATCGCGGCCTTCGGCCTGCGCTTCGGCAACAATCCCGGCGGCCTTTCACGCATCGCATTTTTCGCGACGCCCGCCGCAATCGCGATAACGGCGGTTTTCGCCCTTCTCCCCGAAATACCCGGAGCAATATTGTACATAATCTCCCCGGTTTTATTCGCGCCCGCGATCACACGCCGGGTATATGGAATATTACATACAACGCAGCAAAAAAACAAATTGACGCAGTATATGTCCGGAATTGCCGCATGCGTCATCGTATTTGCGGCTTGGAGAATAATAGGCCCGCCGAAAGAAATAGCGTTCGCTGTCCCGGCGCTTTTGGCGATCCCCGCTTGGATCGGCGTGCGCCGCGATATCGCAGCCCCCGAAAAAATGCCCCCGGGGAGCGCGTTTCGCATTTCAAAGCGGACTATATTGCTTTTTTTTGCCACTATGATCGTTCTTTTTTGGCTTGACGCGATGAACGCGATAATCCACAGCAATATCATCCACGCCGGAATTTACGAGGAAAACCTCCTGTATTTCATACTCGGATTCTGCCTCCCTTCCATCGGTTTCCTGCTGTATGGGATCATAAACGACAAAGGCCATGAGCGGCTGGGGGTTATCATCGGAATGGGTCTGTCGCTGATTGGCATCATACTCGCATTGACGCCTGCAAATGAAAACGCCATCCTGATACCGCTTGCCGTAACCGACGGCCTCGGAGGGACCTATACCGAGTTTTTCATATTGACCATACCGATATTTTTGCTCGCGGGCACGAAACGCCCCGTTTTTGTATCTTCCTTGGGCGTTTTCGTCAATCTGGTTTCATCCGCCGTCATGTGGGCGGGAGGGGTCTGGATACCCGAATCGCTGCAAAAACTCGATGTCCCCTTGTACATTTCCGCGGCTTTGTCTTCCGTCGTTTTTATCATTCTGGTTTTTATCATTTTTGAGCGCCACAAAGAAAAAACTTTCGCATCCGCTTTATACGCCCTGCTACGCGGAGGAATCGAAGCTCCCCCGGATGACGATGGATCGTCGCAGGAAGCGGAAAAGCAGCGAATGGAAGATGCAAAGTTGTCGCGGGAAGAAATCGAATTTGCCCTGTTATTAATCGAGGGCAAGTCGAGAAGCGAAGTAATCCGCAAACTCCGGATAAAGTCCGCCGAAGCGAACAAACAAATGGAATCCATCCGAAACAAATTGATCGGCGCAAACGATCCCTATCCAAATATGACCGCCATCGCAAATAGGTATGGGCTTACAGGCAGGGAAAAGGATATGCTGGCTTGCCTTCAAAGGGATATGACGAACCCCGAAATCGCAGCCGAAATGTTTTTGTCGGAGGGTACGGTAAAAATCCATGTGCGGAATCTGCTGAAAAAGCTGCCCGTCGAAGGGCGGCGCGATGTGGCGCCTTGGGCCAATGCTTTTGAAACGGAAGCAAAAAATTAAAAACAAATTTTAAAATCCCCGTTATTGTGGGATTTTTGGCGGGGGGTTATAGTTTTGTGAAAAAAATATACCTTTACATTTTTCGCCTTATATGATATAATTTTGCATATAAAAACCGCTTGACAAAAAAAATCAACGCAAATTTAAGGAGGAAACAAAAATGAAAAAAACGATAGTTTTCGTTTTGTGCATAGCGATGCTTTTGCCGCTTGCCGCTTGCAAAATCAATTCGAGCGCCGACCATTCATCGAGTTCGAACAGTACATCCGGCGAAAAATCGAAAAAGCCCGAACCGAAAAAAAACGAACCGCCTGAAGGCGGAATGACCGCATGGTTTCTCAAAGCCACTTCGGCGATCGAAAACGGGGAAACGGTTAAAACGGATTGGCCGGCATCCGATTTTCCAGCCGGGCACCCGGCTTATCCCGACGGGGAAGTTTCATACATAAAATACTTTTTCGAAAAAGACCTGTTTATGCTGATCACAAATACCGAAAGGCCATCTTATGAATCGTACATAAAAACTCTTCAATCCGACGGATGGCTTCTCGTCGATGACGGCGAAGACGAAAGCGTATATTTGGTAAAAGGCACATGGTCGCTTGGCATGTCATATTATGAAGATTACGGAGTTGGGATGTATGTAAGCGACACGGGGCGCGATCTCGAATCTTTGTACATGGACTACGATTGGCCGGAAAAGCTGCCCGACACAATCCCTGTATATCCCTACGGGAAAATAGCTTTTACGGACGGTGAGGATGAATTCGATGTGTATTCGATTGCAATCGAAAACTCATCAAAAGCGGAACTTGAAAAGTATATAAATACGCTCGTCGGTTTGGGATGGACGCTCGATGAAAAAGGCGACTATATTTTAGATGACGGAATCGGCGTATGGACTCTTACCGCATTCTACGACGAAGAAGAAACCGACGGCGTGTATCTCGTTTTTGGTTATTTGGAAAAATATAATTTTGAAATGCCGGAGGAGGGCTGATAAAATGGCAAAATTTTGTTCAAACTGCGGAACGCAGCTATCTGAAGACACGAAATTCTGCACCGGATGCGGGGCAAAGCAGGACGATGCCACCCCGCCCGCCCCACAACAGCAGCCTATTGTGCAGCAGCAATACCAGCAAGCTCCGTACCAACAGCAGCCCTACGCATACGCCGCGCCCAAAAAGAAAAGCAAACTCCCGCTGATTTTGGCGATTGTCGCCGTGTTTTTGGCGGCTGTGGTGACGGGCATTATTTTGCTCGCCAGCAATCTTTTGGGCAAAACGGCCAAAGCGGATTATTACGAAATCGGAAAAGACCGGATACCGTCGGTAAAATTCGTCCTCGGCGAGGAACGCAAGGTCACGGGGGATGCCACTTCAATAAGCGGCAAGGTGATAAAAAAGGAAATCCGATACGAGGTTTCCGGCTCGGACCAGGGCGGGGAGATGTGGGAATACTATAGCTATCTGCACGAACACGATGGATTTTTGCGTTTGGGCGAAATAGATTTCAGCGGCCAAAGCGGCGTCGGCTTGATCGGGCGCAATTCGGTGGATGAAGGGTACGAATTGCAGATGCAAATAAAATACGACAGAAGGGGCTATACCATAACGATAATAAAACAGCCGGGAGGCATCACGCCGGCGGAACCGGACAATCCCATACGGCAGGACGGCAGCCTGACCGAGGGCATATTGAAGATATTCGGGAGCGGCACTTTTCATATGAAGGTGAAGGCGGAAGGCGTGGAAATGGAAGCTTATGTAAAAAACGGCATGACGGCCGTAGTCGTGGATGCCGAAGGTATGGAGGATGTCCGAATGGTGCTAAGAGATGGACAACACTACATGATATACGATTCGCTTCAAACGGTTGCAGTCGGCGAAGCTTCGGAGGGTTTCGATTTTTCGGGTTTCGGCGAAACGGCGAGTTTGAAATACATAAGCTCGGGATCGGGGGAATTCAACGGCAAAACGTATAGCTACGACGAATACGAAGATCAGTCGGGCGCCCGGATATTGTACTATGCGGAGAACGGCAATTTTAGGGGAATGCGCACTATAGAGGGCAATGAAACTAACGATATCGTATTCTTGGCGCTTGACGGCAACGTCCCGGACGGCGTTTTCGACATACCGTCCGACTACAGAATTTTTAAATAATTGTTAAAGGAAGAAAATTTAAAAGTTAATAATCAAAGCATATCGAAGCCGCCCCGACCAGCGCGGCGTTGTAGGATAAGGCGGTTTTGGCGAGTTTTATGTTTTTGTTCGCGGATTTGAACATATATCTTTGCAGGCCGTCTTTTATGCCGGCCTCAATCAAATCGAAGCTCTGCGAAACCCCGCCCCCGAACACCGCCATTTCCGGGTTCAGCATATTTACGGCGGCGGAAAGCGCTTTTCCGATGTAATAGCCCGTTTCATGCATGACCTTTTGCGCAAAAACATCTCCCAAGCGGGCCAGATCCGAAATCTGCTCGGCATCAAAGTCTCCGCCGTGGCGTTTTTTTATGCCGGGCCCCGCCGCCACCGCTTCCGCGCAGCCATAGTCCCCGCACCCGCAAAGAAACTCGTCGTCGTCTCTCACCTTTATATGCCCTATTTCCCCGGCGTTTCCGCCGCATCCGGTGTAGAGCCTGCCGTTGGCGAACACGCTGCCGCCGATCCCGTTGCTCACCGTTATCCAGAGAAAATCGTCGATGTTTTTGCACAGGCCAAATCGTTTTTCGGCCACGGCGCAGGCGTTCACGTCGTTTTCTATGTGAACCGGCTTATTGTATATGCCGCCTATTTTTTTCGCTATAGGAAAGTTTTCAATGCCCGAAAACGGCGCGTATACCCAAATTCCGTTTTTGGCGTCGGCGAGCCCGGGTATCGTTATCCCGATTTTGTCGAAATCGTATCCGCCGATTGTTTTGCCGCATATGCTTTCAATGGCCAAAAGAAGCGAATCGGCGGTAGTCCCGCCTGGCAGCCGCTCTTTTTCAAAATGGAGTATGCTGCCGCTTTTGTCAATTATTCCGGCGGCAATTTTTGAGCCGCCTATATCGATTCCAAGTATGTTCATTGAATTTTATCCTCATTTTAATTTTAATTTCAGTTATGGGTTGACAAAAATTTAAATTTATGGTAAATTATCTGTAAAATAAAAATTATTGTTCGAAGAAAGGAATATTATGAAATCAACAGGAATTGTCAGAAGAATCGATGAACTCGGCAGGGTAGTTCTGCCCGCTGAAATGCGAAAGGCTTTTGACATCAATGAAAGGGAAGCGGTGGAAATATTTACGAAAGACGACATGATCATTTTGAAAAAATGGGAAGCGGTTTGCATTTTTTGCGGTTCGACCAACGATTTGAAGACATTCAAGAATAAAAATATTTGCCCTAAATGCGCAAAAGAACTTAAAACAGAAAGTTGAAAACTTTTTTAGTTTTATCAAAAACCGAGGCGGGAAACTCCCGCCCCGTTTTTTGTTTTTTGCCGATTTTCAATCGAGTTCTCCGTCCGACAACCCTAACGGGAGCAAAGCAGGGCGCTCGAATTTTGAATCGAGTTCAATTATTTTGTCCGAATCGTTTGAGTCGTGTATGGAACACATGACATCGAGCACGTGATACGCCATGTCGCCGTGCGCCCTGTGCTTTCTTCCGTTCAAAATGCTTTGCGCCATATCCGAAACTCCTATGCCGCGGCTATTTTCCTGATAAATGAAATCAATTTCGGATTGTTCCCATTTTTCCATTCCCGGTTTTTTGAACAAAACAGGGCCTCCGAACGTGTTGGGGTCGGGAACCCGGAGCGAACCCTCGGAACCGTATATTTCGATATTGGGCAAATGTGAATCCCAAACGTCGAATGTGGTTATGATCGTCCCGATCGCGCCACAGCCGAACGTAAGAGTTCCGTTGACGTATGTCGGCACTTTGACATCGATCACCGTTCCATTTAACGGCTGGCTGGTTATCGTCCTCGTGGGGAATGTTATTTTTGTTGCACCCGCCACTTTTTTTACCGGCCCGAGCATGGAAACCAAAGCGGTCAGGTAATAAGGACCCATGTCAAACATCGGACCTCCGCCGAAATCGTAATAAAATCCCGGATCCGGGTGCCAAGTTTCATGCCCATGACCCATCATGAACGCCACGGCGGCGACGGGGAAACCGATTTTTCCTTCGTCGATTATTTTTTTGCACATCTGTATGCCGCCGCCAAGGAAAGTTTCGGGGGCGCATCCAACGAGCAAATTTTTAGATTTGGCGAGATCTATCACTTTTTTGCCTTCGGTTTTGTTTAATCCGAAGGGCTTTTCCGAATATACGTGCTTTCCGCCTTCCAAGGCGCGAAGATCCACGTCGGTGTGGGATTGCGGGGTGGTCAAGTTCACCACGAGTTCGATTTCGGGGTCTTTGTAAAAATCATCCAAGTTATGAACTTTGGGGACGTTGAATTGTTTGGCTCGCTTTTCCGCGCGTTCGCGGATCAAATCCATCGTGGCGACGATTTCCAAATTTTTGAACCTTTTTGTCATGTTTGCCATGTAAATTTCCGAAATGACGCCGCACCCGACGACTCCGACTTTTACTTTTTTTGCCATAAATATTTATCCTTCTTTCATAATATTTAAACAAATTTATGCACGAAAAATTCCGAAGGGTCAGTAGTTCCGCATTCGACCGCGATTTTCTTGCCCTCGGCGGCCCAAAGCATTCCGCGCCTTAAAATTTCCCCCGCTTCGGGTATTTCGAACACGTCGTCGTTATGGCCCAATGAAGTATAGAATACTCTGCCGTACCCCCACATTTTGGTCCAAACCACAGGCATGTCGGAATGTTTGTTTAAAATGTGCGGCCCGTTTGCCACCGGAAAACTCGTGGTCGCCAATACTTCCACCGCAGGATCAACGTGCAGATAATACTGTTCGCTCGAAACGTCGAAATCCTTTATTTGGAAAGTGATGGGACTCGATGAATTTTTGATGTTTACCCTGTAAGGGGTTTTGTCGTTTCCGGGGTGCGCCACCCAATTGCCCCCGCACATGAACTGCCATTCGGTGTCCACCCTGAAAGCGTCGCAAATACCTCCGTGGTTTCCAGCCAACCCGACTCCCGAAGCCACAGCTTTAGAAACCGCTTCGCGTTGCTCGCCCGTGATATTGCCCATCGTCCATAAGGGGAATATCAGATCCAAGCCCGCAAGGCGTTCTTTGTTTTCTGTGAACGCTTCCAACTTGTCGTAGACTTCGACTTCGAAATTTTCGTTTTTCAAAACTTTTTCCACTCTTTTTGCCACAAGTTCGGGTTGGTGCCCATCCCAGCCGCCCCAAACCAGCATAGCTTTTCTTTTTTCGCCCATTTTGCATACCTCCATAAAAATTAATATATTTTATCTGTTTGGATAAATATTGCTGTAGATATAGTACCAATGTTCGTCCAATGGCACCGTCATGTATTCGCCTGTTATCTTTTCGTCGATTTCGCCTCCTGTCCTGTTGTATCTTATTTCCGCCCAAGGCACATGATCCAAATTGTCGGGGGCATTTATCAACAACCCGAACTGCGCGACCAACTCGTTTTCGGAATATTGCCCGCTATCGGGGTCTATCGCGTGAACAAAGCCCATATGCCCGTATTTTTTGAAAAATTTGTATAATTCGCTGTATTCGCCGCTTTCGCCGACTTCGAAACTTAAATATTTAGCTTCACCTTTTCCGTCAAAACCGTAAAATTCTATTTTGTATGGCAAACCCGGGTCGATTGGCTTCACGGACTGGAAATAGTCGCAGCCATCCGGCATTTTTATGTTTTTTATGCTTTCAAACAAAATTTTGTCCGTTTCAAAAATATTTTTTATATCATCCAACCCATAAGGGGCATCGTAAACTATGTTGCTTTCTTCAATTTCTATTTTTGAAATTTCCGTATTTTTTGCGGTCGTTTCAACGGTTTCGTTTTCAATTTCGGCAAAATCCGCGGTATTTTCTTTTTTTGTTCCACCATCTGATGTAATGTCCGCCGTTTCGGGAAATTCATCCAGGCTTTCCGGATTGGAAAAAACCACGAAAATTATCAAAAACACAAAAAATATAGTTATCGGAGCGAATATTATCAACAATTTCTTCAACATATTTATTCATTTATCTGATTTATCTGAAATATTTTATTCCCGAAGTAAAAAGCATCTGGCTTTTGTTTCCGGGTACGTTCTTTAATATGTTCCTGCCGTTTCGCTCGTTATGCCCCATTTTCCCGAATATTCTGCCGTCAAGGGCAAATATTCCCTCGATTGCATAAGAGGAAGCGCTCGGATTGAAATACGGATGCATCGTCGCATTGCCCCCAAAGTCGCAATATTGCGCCGCTATCTGCCCGTTTTGGATCAACGTGTCGATTTTTTCTTCGTTATTGCAAAATATCCTGCCTTCGCCGTGCGAAAACGGAAGCGCATGAATATCGCCCACTTTGACTCCGGCAAACCAAGGGCTTTTCACGGAAGCCACTCTTGTGTAAGCTATGTATGAGCGATGCCTGCCGGTTTTGTTGGATGTCACCGTCAAATCGCCATCTTCCAAATTTTCCTTTATGTCTCCGTAAGGGAGCAGCCCCAATTTGACAAGCGCTTGGAACCCGTTGCCAAGCCCGAGAAGCAAACCTTCTTTTTTGAACAGCAAGTAACGGAGCGCTTCGGCCACCCGGGAATCCCTGAAAACAGCGGAAATGAATTTTCCCGAACCACCCGGTTCATCGCCGCCGGAAAATCCCCCGGGAAGAATGAGCATTTGGCTGCTTGCGATCTTCTGGGACAAAATTTCAAGCGATTCGGAGATATCATTCGGGGTTTTGTTGCAAAACACGAACACATCGGAAAAACCGCCCGCTTCCTCGATTTGCCTTTCTACGTCATATTCGCCGGTTGTGCCGGGAAATACAGGGATTAAAACTGTCGGAAGTATTTGATTTATGTAATTAGACCCGCTGTAAATCAAATTCGGTTGATTTTGCGCCATGACAAAAGGTCTTTTTTGGCATTCGATTTGTAAAACCGGCAATGATGCATCTTCATTTATGTCATTTAGCCCTGTTGGGAAAACTTCTTCGAGGGGAAGAATCCATTTATATGTGAGATCGTTAAGCTCCATGTTTATGCCATTTATCATAATATCCGTTGAAGATTTCGTTTTGCCGATCATTTGGCCGTGAGGCAATGCCGCAGTTGATTCGACGATGAATGCGCCGTAATACGACGAGAACAGTTCTTTTTGGCTCATGTCGCCGCTTGCCGAAAACCCTATGCCATTTCCCGCGCACATTTTAAATATGGCTTCGCCAATTCCGCCGAAACCCACCGCATATGAGGACAAAATCATGTTTTCTTTCGTCAGCTTGTTCAAATAACCGTATAAATTTTTAAGGTCGCCCAAATCTATTGCGCCGTTTTCTTCGTAATATGGTTTCAAAAGATACACATATGATGAAGTGCCTTTGAATTCGTTTGAAATGATTTTTTCGGCGCTCGAAACCCCGACCGCAAACGAAACGAGTGTGGGCGGCACGTCGATGTTCATGTTTTCGCCCATTTCATTTTCATATGAAAACGAGCCGGACATACTGTCTTTGCCGCCGATCGAAGCGATTTCAAGGGCATTTTGCGCAACAAGCGCACCTAAAAGCGATTCGAAAGGCAACCCGAATTTTTCGGGGGTATCCGCCCTCGGGAAATATTCTTGGAAACTAAGGGTTATATCGGATAAATCGACTCCCGCCGCCACGAGCTTCGAAACGGATTCCACGACTGCGTACATGGCGCCCAAATACGGGCTTATTTCGCTTATATACGGCGAAAATCCGTGAGCCATAACCGAACAAGTGTCGGTTATCCCGCTATATGCCGGAATTTTTCCGACCATGACTTGGGCAGGGGAGAGCCTGTGCCGGCCGCCGAACGGAGAAATTACCGTACCGGCCCCCACCGAGAAATCGAATTGTTCGGAAAGCCCTTTTTGCGAGCAAACGTTCAAATCCGAAAGCAAATCGGCATATGCCTGTCTGAAATCTTCGTTTTGTATTTTTTGATGCATTATTCCAAGGATATTTTTGATTTTTTCGGGGTTTTTTTCGAAAACTTTCACTTTCGTCTGCTTTTTTGCGCCGTTCGAATTCAAAAATCCCCTGTCCAAAGATAAAATCTGGTTTCCGTTCCATACCATCCTGAGCCTGTTGTCATTTGTCACGGTGGCCACTTTGGTGGCTTCGAGGTTTTCCTCTTTCGCCTCATATATGAATTCTTGCGCATTTTTTTCAGCTACCACTACAGCCATTCTTTCCTGCGATTCCGATATGGCGAGTTCCGTGCCGTCAAGCCCCGGATATTTTGCGGGGACAAGCGAAAGGTCGATGAATATGCTGTCGGAAAGTTCGCCGATCGCCACGCTGACGCCTCCCGCCCCGAAATCGTTGCAGCGTTTTATCATTTGAGCCACTTGCGGTTTTTTGAAGAACCTCAATATTTTGCGTTCTTCGAGCGGGTCGCCTTTCTGCACTTCCGCCCCGCCGGTTTTCAGGGATTCCGTGCTTTGCGAATGCGAAGAACTCGTCGCACCTCCGCAACCATCCCTGCCTGTTTTGCCTCCGAGCAAAATTATGGCATCCCCGGGCACGGGTTTCATCCTTTTTACGGTTTCTTTCGGAACAGCGCCTATCACCGCTCCGAGCTCCATCCGTTTGGCGGCGTAATTTTCGTGGTATATTTCGCAAACCATCGCTGTGGCCGCCCCGAATTGATTTCCGTAGGAAGAAAATCCGTTCGCGGCCGTTTTGGTGATTTTGAATTGCGGAAGTTTATTTGGCATCGTTTCATCGAATTTTTTGCGCGGATCGGCGGCGCCGGTGATTCTCATTCCCTGATAGGCAAAAGCGCGTCCGGCCATTACATCGCGTATGTCGCCTCCAAGCGCGGTGGCCGCCCCGCCGAAAGGCTCTATTTCGGTAGGGTGGTTGTGGGTTTCGTTTTTGAACATCAACAGATAGTCTTCAAATTTCCCCTCGATGTTCACTTTTATATTTACTGAACAGGCGTTGACTTCTTCCGATTCGTCCAATTGCGTCAGCTTGCCCCGTATTTTTTGGAATTTCGCGCCGATGGTGGCCAAATCCATCAAACTCACGCTTTTTTTGCTTTTTTTGCCATACACTTCGCTTCTCATGTCGAGGTATTCTTTAAACGCTGTTTCCACCATCGGATCCGCTATTTCGGCATCGGTTATTTCGGTCAGGAAAGTGGTGTGGCGGCAATGGTCGGACCAATAAGCGTCGATCATGCGCATTTCCGTGATTGTTGGGTCGCGCATTTCCGTGTTTCTGAAGTAATTTTGACAGAAAGACAAGTCGTCCATATCCATGGCAAACGAATGAGTTTTCGCATATTCCGCGAGTTCTTCTTTTCCGAGCGCGATAAAACCGCCGAGGGTTTCGACTGTTGTCGGAATTTCGTATTCCCGGTGCAAAGTGCAATAAGGCTCAAGCGCCGCTTCACGGCACTCGACCGGGTTAATTATGTATTTTTTTACCTTGCCGATTTCGATTTGCGGGATTTTTCCGGCGTCGACCGTTTCGAAAATATATATTTTCGCGCACCTTACAGTTGGGCGAATCTCTTTTGCCAGCAATTGCAAACACTGCGCGCAAACATCCGCTCTCTGGTCGTATTGCCCGGGCAGGCTCTCCGCCGCGAATATTATTTTGTCGCCGCTTTTTGGCATTTCTTCGAGTATGGCATCCGATGCGGATTCTGAAAATATTGTGAGCTTAGCCTTTTCGAAATCTTCTTCTCTTATGTTTTCTACGTCGTATCTGTTCAAAATCCTCAAATCATTGAGCCATGCAAAATCAAAATGATATTTCAATTCTTTCAAAAGGTTTTTTGCTTCCGCGTCATGCGGCGTTTTTTTTTCGACAAATATCCTGAAAACCATTTTTATCCTCCAACAATTTATCCTTTTTGTCTATGTGCATATTATATCATATGCGAAGATATTTTGTCAACACGAATTTAAAGCCATTCATCTAAATGTTCTTTCTCAAATTCGCAGTCGTTCAATCCTTTATCATTCTGCCGTATAAAAAATTTTTGTCATAATCGTAAATTTTTATTTTTGCCGTTTTAGGCGGGTTTTGGTCCGCTTCGATTTTTATTTTTACATCGAAGAAATTTTTGGTTTTGGCGTTGCAATATGATCCGTCTTTATCTTCGACGATCACCTCGAACTCCATTCCGAGATTTTCGCGGTGAATTTTTTCTTTTGTTTTTTCGCAAACTCTTGAAATTTCACCGCTCCTGTAACTTTTGATGTTTTCGCTTATCTGGCCGGGCAAATTTTCTGCTTCCGTATTTTTGCGTTTCGAATATTTGAATATGTGCGCATGGTATATTTTCAAATATTCGGCCATTTCGAGCGATTTTTCGAAATCTTCCCCGGTTTCTCCCGGAAATCCCACGATTATATCCGCAGTCAGATTTAAATTCTTTATTTTTTGTTTAGCATATCCGACATTTTCAATCACGGTTTCGGCGTTATATTTCCTGCGCATGGAATGCAGTATTTTTGTCGAACCGCTTTGCAGCGAAAGGTGGAAATGGTTTGCGATTTTTTCCAGTTTTGCCAGCCTGTCCGTGAAATCTTTGTTTATGAGCGAAGGGTCAACGGAACTCAGCCTGATCGAAGTTATTTCATTTAAGCTGGCGTTCAATTTTTCGAGAAGATCTATTAAATAAAAATTTTTTTCGAAAAAATCTTTTCCGTATGATGAAATTTCTATCCCGGTCAAAACGATTTCGCGGCATCCCATTCCCTCGAAGCGTTTCGACTCGCCGAAAATGTATTCGCACTCCCTCGACTTTGAACGGCCCCGGAGTTTGGGTATTATGCAGTAGGAACATTTTCCGTCGCAGCCATCCTGTATTTTGACATATGCCCTCGTTTTTTGCGGGTTTCCTGCGTTTATGTTTTCGTATTTTTCATATCCGCTTATGTCTTTCACCAAAATTTTGCTTTCGCTTCGATTTCCGTTTAAAATAGCGAGCGCGAGCGCCGGGATTTTGGTTTTTTCGTTTGTGCCCGCCACAATGTCCGCCGAAAGCTCCGTTTTGAAGGTTTCGGGGGCGTTTTGCGAAAAACATCCGCAAACCGCGACGACTGCGCTATTGTTTTGCTTTTTGGCGCGGCGTATCATTTGTTTGGATTTTTTTTCGCTTGTGGCCGTCACCGCGCAAGTGTTTATCACGTAAACGTCGCATACCTCTTCGAAATTTTTTATTTCGAACCCGAGGTTTATGAACTCCGATATTATGCATTCGCTTTCATATTGGTTCACGCGGCAGCCGAGGGTGCATATCCCCGCAAAATATTTTTTGTTTCGCATTTTAAAGCACTACCAATCCCGACAAAAACAAAGCGGCAAAAGCTGCGCTGACTATTGCGGCCGCGATGTATTCGCCTCTGCTTCCGGTTTTTATGTTCATGAATTTTATGTTTTTTTTGGAAAAAGGGAAAAGCACGGGACAGCCCCTGACAGTCAAAAGATCCGCTAAAAGATGCGTGGCATAGCCTATGGTTAGCCCGCTGACGAGTATTTTGAACGTAGGCTCGGAGATAAAATATGTGGCGGCGAACATGCAAGCGGGTATTATGAGGGTATGCATCAAGCCCCTGTGCTTGACCATGAACTTCATGTTTTCTTTCACGAATTTTAGCTTTGAAAGAAAAGCCAAAAGCAAAAACGGAATAGCCACCATGCAAACGGTCAAAATCGCCTGCGTGAAATTTTTATTTTGGTCGGTGTATGCGTCGATCAAAAAAAATGAAACAGCCACGATGGCCAGCGAACCGAACAGCGATGAAACGGCCGTCATTATGTTTTTTCTCGATCTTCCCAGTTTCGAGTTGTCGTGGTCGATATCGGCCATCATCGCGCCTATGGGAACAGCTATGAGATAAAACATATGCATGGGTTCGCTTTGCGCTGCGACTCCGTAATATGCGGCGGCTCCCCCTGCCACTATGCCAATGAATTTATGCGTTTTCCCGTTCATGAATAACCTCGGCGTGCATAATATTTTCTTTCATTATATCACATATTTTCGGTTTTTGCAATATGGAAAAATAAAATAATTATTGACAATTTGAAATATATCGGTTATAATGCAGAATATATGGATTTCATATCAAAAGAATTGAGGATAATAGTGAATATGTTTTTCAAAAAGCATGTCGCGGCATTTTTGTGCATATTGGCGATTTGGGCGTCATTTGCATCTTGTACCCGCTCTGAATCCGAAAACGAAGCAAAACAAACCGAAAGCGCCACAAATGAAAACGCCCCGGAAAAAACAACCGAACCCGAAAGGGAAAATATTTTAGATGGAGTTCCGTTGGATTTGAAATTTGCCGGGAACACTTTCACAATACTTTCAAGGAGCGAGTTGATGTTCGGAACTGAAATGGGCGTCGAAGAAGAAAACGGCGATATTGTAAACGACGCCATCTATCAAAGAACTATCGCCATTGAAGATAGATTCGGAATAACGATAGATGTAGTCAAAATTCTCGGAATATGGGGAAACGAAGCGAGTTTCAACAATACGATAAGGAACAGCGTCAATGCCGGGGATAACGCCTATGATTTGGTAGCGGGATATTCGGTGGCGGTGGCTCCGCTCGCCGCGGACGGGATTTTTACAAATTGGAAAAAAGTGCCGCATATAAACGGCAATGCTCCGTGGTGGATACAAAAACTCGAAGACGAATTGACCATAGACGGAAAACTTTATTTCATGACAGGCGATTTGAGCCAAACGATGATAGGCAGCATGATGGTTTTTTATTTCAATAAAAAATTGCAAAACGACTACCAAATAGAGGATTTGTACCAAACAGTATTGGACGGAAAATGGACTTACACCCGGCTTTATGAAATATCGAAAAGCGTTTACAGGGACACAAACGGAGACGGCGAAAAAAATGTCGGCGACACGTTTGGACTGTGCGTGGAGCCGGGAAATTTCACCGACCAAATGTTTGTCTCCATGGGGCAATCGCTTGCGCCAAAAGGCGCCGACGGTTATCCTTCCCTTGCGATAAATTCGCCCGGGACTATCGACAGGCTGGAAAAAATAAATTCGCTGTTCAACGAAAATCCGGGAGTGTTTACAATTCCCGAATCGGGCGAAAGGCCTTCCCGGGAACTGTTCAAAAAAGGAGAAGCTCTGTTTACCATCGGATATATGGAGTTTGCCGAAAATCTCAGGGATATGAAAGACGATTTCGGCATAATCCCTTCTCCCAAATACGACGAATCTCAGGAAAAATATTTGGGTTTGACCCAAGACGGATTTTCGCTTTTTTGCATTCCCGTTACCAATGAAAGGCTTGATTATGTCGGAGCTGTAACGGAAGCCATGGCGGCTGAAAGCTATAAGAATTTGACCCCGGTTTATTATGAAACCGCTTTGAAAGTAAAATATTCCCGCGACGAAGTGACTTCCCAAATGCTCGATATAATCCACGATGGAATATATTTTGATTTCGGATATGTGAACACGATCAGCATAGGCGGAATACATTTTTTGCTCAGGGAATTGGTCGAAAAAAACAACAATGACTTTGTTTCCGTTTATGAAAAAAAAGAGGCATCGTACGAAAAAGCATTGGAAAAATTGATAAACAGTTATAAGGATTTGAATTGATATTTCTCAAATAACCGGCATGACGTTCCTATTTGCCCATTTTTATCGCATAAAGCCTAAATATCGTCATAAACGCCTGTTCCCTCGAATAAGTGTCGCGCGGGTGGAACCCTCCATCCGTATATCCGTTCATTATCCGGTTCCCTCTTATGTCCACGCAGCCCGAAACGTATTTTATCGCCCCGGAAGACCATGAATTGAAGCCGTGTTCGTCGTTGAAATAAAGCGGCTCGGAATTTACGTTTATGTTTTCGAATATGCCGACCCTGGTCAGCATGGTTGCGGCTTCTTCCCTTGTTATGTTTCCCTCCGGGTCAAAGATCCCATTTCCCCTGCCGCTCACTATGCCTAACGCATAAGCCGAAAGTATGTACAAATCGTCGGTGTCGGAAAATGCTCCGCGTTCTATTGTTTTGTCCTTTTCGGCGAGTATTTCCGCTATGGGCATTTTTTCCGCCACTTCCAAAAATCTTACAGCCAGCATGCAAAATTCTTCGCGTTTTATCGATGCTTGGAAATTTCTCATGTAATTGTCCGGAACAAGCCCGTATCCATAGGCGTATTCCACTTCAAACGTCGCCCAGTCCGAAGGTTTATCTGCGGGATATGTGTACAAATCGACTTTTTGTCCCGCCGCATCCAAAACTTTTATCGTATATTCTTCGTTTGAAAAAGCGGTTTTGTTGTAGGGCTGGATCGAAACATAATAATCGCCCGGGGAAAGCGAAATTCTTTCAGTCTTGAAATATTTCATGTTGTCGGGCAGCGGGACTCCCCCTTCGCCCAATTTATATGATTTAAGTTCCCTGTAATAGCGATCGTAAAGTTTTATCGCCCAAAAATCAGAATTCACCTTTGCGCTCACGGTAAATTTTATTTGGATTTCCATTTCTTCGCCGGCATATATCTTAAAATAGTCCACATCGTCGATGCTTGAAATATCTCCCGTTATATCGGTGTTGAAATTCAAAAAATTTGCCAGTTCCGGGGTGTTGTTGGGTTCGGATTCATAGAGGGAATGATTGTCGTTTCCATCCTCGAAAATTGCGGTTATTTTGTAGTCCCCGTTCGAATAGTTTATTACATTGTACGCGCTCACTTTAATATGGTATGTCCCCGGGGAAAGCCTCATATTCTTCGACAATGATATTTTGAATTCCGAATTTTGGCTTTCGGGTTCGCCGTCCGCTCCGAAATATTCCATGTAAACCGATTCCGGGCTTTCGAACTCGTTTTTGAATACCTCCACTACCCAATTGTTTTGTTTTACGGATTTTGGCGTGGAGATCGATATGTTCACATTTGCGTTCTGGAGCAAGGTGAATTCGAAATAATCCACATCCTCATAATCGCTCAGATTCGCGGTCATGGCCACGCCGGATGACAGGACATTCGCCGAATATGCCGAATTGTTGTATTCCTTTTCGAAAAGTTCCATATCGGAAAGTATCGCTTCTTTTGCTTCCGGCGCATAATTTATCCTTATCTTGTACGAAACCGTCGAATAGTCATATGCGTTTATGGGCAGCACCTGAGCGAAATAACTCCCCGCGGGCAGCCTTATCTTGTCCGAAGTTTTTTTCAGAATTCCTGTTTGGTAATTAAAATCGCCTTCATTCCCGTATTTTCCGGAATAGAGCAGTTTGTTGTTTTTGTCGAATATATTCAATATCCAGGATTGTTTTGTCACGGAGGACGGCGATATGAAATCAACGGTAATCGAGCCGCTGTAATTGAGCCCGAAATCGAAATTGTTGAAATCCCCCGAACTTTTTATTTGTCCGGAAAGCTCCATGTTCACATTATAGGCGAATTCCGGCACATCGGTGGGATGCACGTAAATATATTCGTCGTCCGGGATATTTGGCACCGGAGCCGAATCCGACCGCACGAGCAAGGTATAGTCCGCATTCGAATACGCATTTTCATAGCGGTATATCACGATGTGGTACAAGCCGGGATCCAAAATCATTTCTTCGGTGGCGAAAGTCCTGAAACCATTTGCCGCCGAACCAGAACTTCCGGCATAATATGTGGCGACCCCGCCTTTGGAATTTTGGAGATATATGGTCCACATATCGGAAGTTATGGAATCAGGCGAAATAAACTCGATTTTTATGTCTCTGTGTTCTGAAACGGAAAAGCTGAAATAATCGCGGTCGTCGGGATTTCCAAGGTTTCCCGTAATGCCGGCATTCAATAAAATATTTGTGGCTGTTTCGGGGGTATCATTGAATTCCTTTTCGTATCCCGAGCTTCTTTCGGGGGTGTAGTCGGCAAAAATCGTATAATTGGCAATCGAATGGACGGCCGGGCTGTACGCGGCCACTTTTATGTAGTATTCGCCCGGCGGAAGCCGCAATTTGTCGGACTTGTTTGTCCTGACCATATTTATCACTTGCCCTCCGGCGCCCACCCGATCCATCTGGAGCTGTTTTTCGTTTTTGTCATAAAGCAGTATGACCCAATTTCCCGAATCGATGGCGCTTCCCACAGAAAAAGACAAATTGAGCGACCCGTAATACGGTATTGTTATCTTGAAATAATTTACGTCGGATGCCGATTTTAGATTAGACGAAACGGTGGTGTTCAAATTTACCGCGATCGCATTTTGGATCGTGTCGTTCGGGCTGGAAACCGTAGAATTGCCCGCAGAATCCCCGCTTCCGGATCCGGCGTAAAAACCCACCGATATTTTGTATTGATTTGTGACCAGCGAAACGCCTTGGGGCACCGATACGCGCACGTAATAATTTCCGGCGGGAATCTGAACTGTGGCGCTGTATTCCACTCTGGTCTGCGAAGAAGCCGAGCTGGCCGGCCCGGTTCCGAATTCCTGCTCGAGATAAATTTTCAAATCGGATTCCCTGACTATCACCACTTCCCAGGAACTCGTCCTTGTTTCGGTGGAAGTTTCGAATTGTATCGTGACGGTTCCCGAATAATCCGCAGTGAAATAATATATGTTCAGATCCGAACTGGAAGAAAGGCTGTCTGCATACGCTGCCCCGAAAGATATATTGCGGGAAACGGCTTGCGAGGCCATTGGGGCTATCGCGATTGGCAATAAAGCCAAAACAGCCGAAAGCATATAATGCAATATTTTGCGCACCATGTTTTTTGTTGTCGTTTTCATTTTATTTGCCCTCCGGTTTTTATTAATCGACGCAATCGTTTGATCGCGGGTATTGACTTGTCGTTATATATTTTATATCAAAAACAAAAAAAAGTCAACGAAATATACAAATTTTGTAATTTTTTAAAATAAAATTCAAAATAAATCTTGACATCGAAAAAAATAAGTGATATTATTGTAAATAACAAATCAAATGGGGAGCGGTGAAATCATGCGGCTTGACAAATACCTGAAAGTTTCGCGTCTGATAAAACGGCGCACAGTCGCCTGCGAGGCGTGCGACGGCGGGAGGGTGTCGGTGAACGGCAAAGTCGCGAAACCTTCGCATGACCTGAAAGAAAACGACATTATAGAAATTTCGTTCGGCGAAAAAAAGCTCAAAGCGAAAGTAACCGAAATAAAAGACCATGTGCAGAAAGCCGGAGCGGCCGATATGTACGAAGTGATCGAACAGTGATCATTTTTGGGGAGGGAAAATTATGTCTTCTGCGGCGGGGATAAAGTCGAAAAACGCGAAAGCGAAAAAAATCCAAAAAAAAATCATAAGGGAAAACGAAAAGAAAAGAAAGCTGAAGCCTGTAGCCATGCTGGTTATTGCCACCATAGTAGTTTTGTTCTCGATAAATATCTTGCACAACTTGGATGCCATCAAAAAAAACGACGAATATATCTATTCATTGGAAAAAGAATACAACCACAAAAGGATAAACAACGAAGCATTGCGAAAAAAAGCCGAAACTCCCATCGATGACGAATATATAAGGGAATTCGCGAGGGAAAACGGATACAGGGATATAGACGAGGATATGTATTATTTGAACGAAAGCGAATAAAACGGGGGATAATATTGTCTGCTTTATGATAATCCGAAAAGGCGAAACCATAGAGGGCAAAGTAACGGGAATAACGAAATACGGGGTTTTCGTTGAAATAGACGAAAAAAATTCCGGTATGATCCATATATCCGAAATATCGTCTGAATTTGTAAAAGACATAAACGAAGTCATAAAAATAAACCAAATCGTGAAAGCTTTAGTCATCGGCGCGAACGAAAGCGGCAAACTGGCGCTTTCGATAAAACAGCTTTCCAAAACCAAAGAAATTCCGGCAGGGGAAGCCGGAGAAAACGAAAAAGAAAAATACGTCAAAACACAACCAAATTTCGAGGATATGCTGAACAAGTTC
This sequence comes from Oscillospiraceae bacterium, assembly GCA_009782405.1. The sequence goes on along the minus strand of WRJC01000020.1, from coordinate 17,579 downwards.
AAACGCGACAGCGAAGAAAAAATTTCGGAAATAAAATTTCTCGAACCCAAAAAAAGCGGACAGCCGAGGAGAAAAAAAGATTGATGGTCATAAAAAACGCGCGCGTGTTCACGATGGCAAATAGCGGGGAAAAAATAATAGAAAACGGATACGTGAAGATTTCCGGCGGATTGATTGCCGATGTCGGGGATATGCGTGGTTTTGCAATTGATTCCGGCGATCGAAAAAATACGGTCGACGCCCAAGGAAAATGGCTTTTGCCCGGTTTTATCGATGCGCACACCCATCTTGGGATGTATGAGGACGGGCTGAAAAGCGAAGGGGACGATTTAAACGAAATCACCGATCCCTGCACCCCGCATCTTCGTGCGATCGATGCGGCAAATCCAATGGACAGGGCATTTTCCGAAGCTCTTTCCGCAGGGGTTACTTGCGTGGCCACGGGACCGGGCAGCGCGAACCCGATAAGCGGACAGTTCGCTGTGATAAAAACCCGCGGAAAGAGAATAGACGAAATGATTTTGAAAGAATCTGCGGCTATGAAGTTTTCTCTCGGCGAAAATCCGAAAAATTGCTACGGTTCAAAACAACAAGCTCCGAAAACAAGAATGGCCACAGCAGCGATAATCCGGGAGAATCTCAAAAAAGCTGTCAGGTACGGAGAAGAAAGAAAGGATTTCGACATAAAACTCGAAGCGCTTTTGCCCGTTGTAAACCGGGAACTTCCGGCGCACATACACGCGCACCGGGCAGATGACATTTTCACGGCGATAAGGATATGCGGCGAATTTGGCATCGATTTTGTCATAGTGCACTGCACGGAGGGGCATATGATAGCCCGTGAACTCGCCAAGGCCGGAATACGCGCCATCGTCGGCCCCATAATTTCCGACAGGGGAAAGCCCGAAATGAAAAATCTCGAACTTAAAAACGCGAAAGCGTTGGATGATGCGGGGGTTTTGTTTTCTCTCACCACCGACCACCCCGTCGCCCCGCTGCAATATCTGCCGTACTGCGCCGCGCTTGCGGTAAAAGGGGGACTGGATTTTTACAGCGCCTTGAAAGCGATCACTATAAATCCGGCGGCCATTTTGGGAATTGACAAGATGGTAGGCTCGATTGAAAAAGGCAAACATGCCGACATGGCTTTGTACGACGGAAATCCTTTGGAAATATCAAGCAAAACCGAAATTGTGATTGTAAACGGCGAAATATGCGCGCCGGAATAATATATGTAATTTTAGGAGAACACAAAAATCATGATGATAACGATAATAGGCAGGGGACATTCAGGGACAAGGGCAATGTCGCATACTTTGAGCGAAAGCGGGGTTTTTATGGGAAAACCGCAAAATGGTTCGGGAGATTTGCTCCCGCCGCAAAAAATGTACGAAGCATGCAGGATATTCGCGAAATACGTGGAATATGAAGGAGGGCTCAAATGGGATTTTACAAAAGTTTTGTCCATGCAGCCCACAGCGGAATTTAAAAAACTGATCGAAGAATATTTGGTCAGCGTGCTTAATTCGGACAGCGAAGCCAAAGGCTGGAAAATTCCCGAAACCACATTGGTTTATCCTTGGATCATAAAAATGTTCCCGGAAATTAAATACATCCATTGGGTTAGGGATCCCAGGGACTGCATTCTCGGCTCGCATTTGACCGACGATTTACATGATTTCGGGATCGACTACCCTAAAACAGACGATATCCGGGAAAAAAGGGCTTACAGCTGGAAATATCAAAGGGAATTGATGAAAGCGACTCCGGATCCCGAAAATTTGACGAAAATAAGATTTGAAGACATGGTGAACGACCAAGATGAAACTTTGAAGAAACTCGAAAATTATTTGGGCATAAAAATGGCTAAAATAGAAATGAGGCCCGATTCCGTAGGTCGCTGGAAAAAGGAAACGGGAAAATACATGTACGATTTTTTTGCCGAAGACATGGCCGAATGCGGTTACGCATGACAAACGCAAAAAATAAATGAAAAGTTTTGATGGGGGCGGGAGTGTATTCCGCCCTCAAAATATTTTGCGCCATCTTTTCGATTTGATATTGTAAATATAATTTTTTTGTGGTAGAATATATACAAGCATATTTTATGGCAGAAGGGGAGTGACGATGATGTCCGGCGAACCGCAATCCGCAGCCGATATAAAATACATCAACGTGAAGATGAAAAAAAGCCTTAAAAATAATTTCGGGATCATATATGCCATAAAAGACGCGGGCGAATTGTTTGCAAAAATGCTTCTCTTTTTGTCGTGTTGCGAAAACCCGGAAAAAATAGAATTTGAATTCATAAAAAACAATATAAAGTCAAAAATCGCCGAAGACGAAGAAATTTTGAAGGCGCTCGATTTTTGGAAAGAAAAAAATGTATTGGATTACGAAATAACTTCCGTCCCGAACGCAAAAGGAATAAACATAGAAAACGTTGTGAATATCATGCTCGATGTCAGGCGGGACATAAACATACTCAACGGAGTGGAAGAAACGGAAGCGACAGATTATCGATTGGGCTTGGGCATATATGAAGAAAAATCCGGCCCCAAACCCGAAAAAAAAACCGAGCCGGAAGCAATTATAAAAACCGCGATCGAAAAAGAAAAAACGGCAATAAAATCGGAGCCGGTTTCCGTGGATCAGGTTTGCGAGTCGCTTGAAACAAAAGAAGAATTCAAAAGGCTTATCCATGAAATCCAAAACAAAATGCGGGTGATTTTGAACACCGCCGATTATGTGATCATGTACAACATCCACGAAACAAACAAAATGGAAGTGGATCTGATTTTGAAACTCGCGGAAATATGCGCCGAAGAAGGGAAAAACAATATAAGATATTTGGAAAAAGTGGCGCTCGAAATGGCATCCGACGGCATTTTGAAAATGGGGCAGTTCGAGGAAAAAATCAAAGAAATGCAAAAAATAAAAAAATTCGAAGAACGAATAAAAAAATTATTCAATGCGGAAACGAAAAAATTGACTTCAAAAGAAAAAAATTACATAAAAAAATGGGCAAAGGAATATGATTTTCCGGACGACGTGCTTTTTGAAGGGTATAACCAATGCCTGAAATATACAGAAAAGCTTTCGTTCGACTATATAAACACCATATATTCAAATTGGAGCGAAAAAGGGTTCAAAACTCTTGAAGAAATAAAAAGCGAATTCGGGGCGGCAAGCGGCTTAAAAATGCCGGAAAAAACAAAGAATCCGGATTATAACTTGGAACGATTTTTTGAAAAATTCGGAAAAAATTTTGATGCGAGGTAATTTATGGCTTACAACGGAAAAGTGATTCGGAAAGTTTTGGGCGATTTTGAAAACAAATGCAAATCCGCAGTTATAGACGCCGAAAAAAGAAAAACCGAAATGCACGATAAAATTCCGGGCCTTTTTGAAATTGACAAAAAATTGGAAGAAACCCACAAAAAATTCGCCGCGATAATATTTTCGGGCGGAAATTATGATTTGAAAATGGCCGAAGCGAAAAAAATCAACCAAGAGTTGATTTCAAAACGGAATTTTCTGCTCGAAAAAGCGGGGTATCCAAAAAACCATACAGAACCCATTTATGATTGCGCAGCTTGCAGCGATACGGGGTACAAAGGCGATATTATGTGCGAATGCCTAAAAAAAGCGCTTGCGGCGGAAGGAATAAACCATTCGGGGCTCGGCAGGACTATAAAAAGCCAGACATTCGAAAATTTCAACTTGAATTATTACGACAAAAAAAAATCCTTGGATGAAACGGTGAACGAAAGCCCGTATAGGCACATGAAGGAAATATGTGACGAATGCAAAAAATTCGCGTCGAATTTCGGCGGCGAACAAAAAAACCTCATGTTCATCGGTTCGACGGGGATAGGAAAGACTCATATGTCATCTGCGATAGCTTACGAAGTGATAAAAAGGGGCTACGACGTTTTTTACGATTCGGCGCAAAGCATTTTGTATTCGTTTGAAAAAGAAAGATTTTCGAAATCCGCATTCGATCCCGAAATAATCGAAAGGTATGCAAGCAGCGATCTTTTGATCATCGATGACTTGGGCACCGAATATTCGGGGAACATGGCAGTTTCTTCGCTGTACAACCTAATCAATTCGAGGCTGCTCGAAAAAAAGAGCATGATAATAAGCACAAACCTCACCGGAAGCGAAATGCAAAACAAATACGACGCGAGGATCATGTCCCGCATAATCGGGGAATTTACGATATTGAATTTTATCGGGGACGACATAAGATTAAAAAAGAGGTAAAATAAAATGAGCGACGCAAATGATTTAAAGGCGAGATATTTAAAAGCAAAACAAAAGCTGTTCGATTTGAAATATTCCCATTTAAACGAGCCGCAGCGCGAGGCCGTTTACACGAATGAAGGGCCGCTTTTGATTTTAGCGGGGGCAGGTAGCGGAAAGACCACCGTTTTGGTGAATAGGATAGCTTTCCTAATAAAACATGGCGACGCATATTTCAACGGGGAAACCGGAGAAATAAACGAACCCGAATTGGAAGCGCTCGAAAGTGCGGAAAATTCAGACCCGAAAGAACTCGATGAAATCTTGAGCCGTTTTGCCTATCGACCTTGCCCGGCTTATGCTATTTTGTCGATAACTTTTACAAACAAAGCCGCAAACGAAATGAAAAATCGGTTGAAAAACATCCTCGGCGAAGCGGCGGACGAAATATGGGCGGGAACTTTCCATTCTGTCTGCGTGAGGATGCTGCGCAGATACATCGCAAGGCTGGGTTATGATTCGAATTTCACGATTTACGACACCGACGACGTGAAGCGCCAAATAACGGCGATTATGAAAGAATTCAACATATCCGACGATACTTTGCCTGTCCGCTATGTTTCCACCGCCATAAGCAGGTCCAAAGACGATTTGAAATATCCCGAAGAATTTGTGGCAGACAACTCCAACCCAAAAGAAAAGGATGTAAAAAAAATATACGCGGAATACCAAAAAAGGCTCAAGCTATCAAACGCGCTGGATTTTGACGACATAATAGCTTTGACGGTAAAAATTTTGGAAACTGACAGCGAAGCCAGGGAATATTACAACAACAAGTTCAAATATATATCGGTGGATGAATACCAAGACACAAATTTCGCGCAATACGCTTTGATTTCGCTTTTGTCTCAAAAACACAACAATGTGATGGTGGTGGGGGACGACGACCAGAGCATATATAAATTTAGGGGGGCGACGATAGCGAACATTCTGAGTTTCACAAAAAAATTCGCCAGCGCGAAACTCATCAAACTCGAACAAAATTACAGATCGACAAAAACGATATTGGACGCGGCGAACGGCATCATAAAAAACAACGAAAGCAGGATGGGAAAAGCGCTTTGGACAAAAAAAGACTTGGGATCCAAAATCGTGCTCAAACAAAACAACAACCAAAACGACGAATCGGACTATATCGTCGATGAAATAACGAACCTGACGGAAAAAGGCGACAGAATATACAAGGATATCGCGGTTTTGTACCGCGTGAACGCGCAATCGGCCAATATCGAAACCGCTTTCGCCAAAGCTTCGATCCCATACCGAGTGCTCGGCGGCATAAGGTTTTATGAACGGAAAGAAATAAAAGACATGATGGCGTATTTTTGCGTGGTGAACAACACCGCCGACTCCGCAAGGCTCAAACGAATAATAAATGTGCCCAAAAGGAGCATAGGCGACGCCACTATTGCGGCAATTGAACAAACTGCGGCTAACGAAGGCAGGACTATGTTTGAAATTTTGGAAAATGCGGACAAATACCCGATATTGGCCCGAAATGCGGTAAGGATGAAAACTTTTTCCGCGCTTATACACAATTTCATCGAAATCGAAAAAAAAGAATCCTTGCCGGACTTTTTCGAAAAGGTGTTTGACTTGAGCGGATACAGAACCATGCTCGAAGAAGCGGGAAAAGAAGAAGCCGACCGATTGGACAACATAAAGGAACTCATATCGCAAGCGATAACGTATACGGAATCAAAACGCGAGGAATTGAGGGAATCGGGGGAACTGGAGGAAATAGAAGCCCAGGGGTATGGCAACAAAATATCTAACCTGACGGGATTTCTCGAAGAAGTGGCGTTGATTTCTGACATCGACAATTACGACGAAAGCGCCGACGCAGTCACCCTTATGACAATCCACAGCGCGAAAGGGCTTGAATTTCCGGTGGTTTTTTTGCCGGGAATGGAAGAAAATCTGTTCCCATCGAGGCAATCCGCCGAAAAGCCGGAGGAACTCGAAGAGGAACGCCGGCTCGCATATGTCGCGGTGACGAGGGCAAAAGAAAGGCTGTTTGTCAGTTACGCGAAAGAAAGGCTGCTCTACGGTCGCACGGGATTCAACGATATATCCAGATTCGCGGAAGAAATACCAAAAGAAACGGTAGAACATATCAAAATGCCCGATGGCGAACAGCGCCGCCGAATCCCGCCGGGGTTCGGCTCACAAAAAAAATATCCGCCGAAAATATCGCTGCACAGCGAACTTGCCACGGACTACACGACAGCGAGCGCGAGAAAAAACAAAGAACGCGATAACAATGAATTTAGCTATACGCAAATTTTCAGACAGGGCGATATGGTCGAACACCCGAATTTCGGCGATGGGTTGATAATAAACGCCACGGATTTGGGGGGAGACACGCTGTATGAAGTGGCTTTTGACAATGTGGGCACAAAAAAAATCATGGGCACATACGCAAAATTCAAATTGAAAAATTAAAAAATCATCGGAGGAAAAATTAAGATGATCGAATTCGAAAAACATTACAATGGAATAGAAATCGAAAAACAAATGCAAAAATATTGGGACGAAAATAAAATCTATGATTTTGCCTATGACAAAAATCGCCCCCTTTATTCCATAGACACGCCTCCTCCAACTGTCAGCGGTAGTTTGCACATCGGCCACATCTTCAGCTATACTCAGGCAGAAATGATCGCCAGATACCGCCGCATGCAGGGCTACAACGTTTTTTACCCGTTCGGCTTCGACGACAACGGTTTGCCTTCCGAACGTTTGGTCGAAAAAGAAACGGGAATTTTGGCAAGGGATATGCCAAGAAGCAAATTTTGCGAAAAATGCGTGGAAACCACTCAAAAATACGAAAATGAGTTTATGGGATTATGGAAATCGATGGGATTTTCGTGCGACTGGAACCTGCAATATACGACGGTGAGCGCAAATACCCAGCGTCTTTCCCAAAAATCATTTATTGAACTCGCGAAAGCAGGTCACGCATACATAAAAGAATCCCCCGTTTTGTGGTGCACGGAATGCCAAACTTCGATAGCGCAAGCCGAACTCGATTCCAAAGAAATCGGTTCGCGCTTCTACCACATAAAATTCGGCATTGGAGATTCCGTTTTGGAAATAGCCACCACCAGGCCGGAACTTCTTTGCAGCGTGGTTTGCATATTCGTAAACCCCAAAGATGGGCGTTACGCAAACTTGCTCAGCAAAAAAACAAAAGTGAAAGTTCCGCTTTACGATTTCGAGGTACCGCTGCTCACCGACGAAAAAGTGGATGTCGAAAAAGGGACGGGAGCGGTCATGTGCGCCACATTCGGAGATTCTGCCGATGTCGAATGGGTCGAGCAGAATGGCCTTCCCTACAAAAAAGCGATATTGGCCGACGGGAAAATTTCCCCCGAGATCGAATTTATCGGCGGGCTAAAAATAAAAGCCGCCCGAAAAGAAATCGTCCGTTTGCTTGAAGAAAAGGATCTGCTCATAAAATCGGAAGAAATCACGCATACCGTTTCCGTCCACGAACGCTGCGGAATCGAAGTCGAAATCATTCCGTCAAAACAATGGTACATAGATGTATTGAGCAAAAAAGAAGAACTTCTAAAAATGGGCGATAAAATAGAATGGCATCCCACGCAGATGAAAAACAGGTACATAAATTGGGTGGAGAACTTAAAATGGGACTGGTGCATTTCGCGCCAACGGTACTTCGGGATACCGATACCTGTATGGTACTGCAAAGAATGTGGCACGCCATTTTTCGCCGAAATCGAAAATTTGCCTGCAAACCCGATGGAAACGGATTATATTGGCGTGTGCGAATGCGGTTCATGCACGTTTTTGCCGGAAAAAGCGATTTTCGACACCTGGGCCACATCGTCGATCACCCCGCAATTGAACTTGGAAACGGCGCAAAAATTCGGAATCTCAGAAAGCGATTTCATGCCCATGTCCATGAGGACGCAAGCGCATGAAATTATCCGAACTTGGGCTTTTTACACGATTGCGAAAAGCCTTTGCCACACGGGCGAAATCCCCTGGAAGGAAACGATGATATGCGGATTTGTATTGGCCAAACCCGGCGAAAAGATGAGCAAATCGAAAAGCAATTCCAAACTCTCGCCGTCTGAACTAATCAAAACATATTCCGCCGACGCGCTCCGCTATTGGTCGGCTAACGCGAGGGTGGGCACAGACACGTTTTTTGACATACAGGAAATGCAGGACAGCTCAAAACGGCTCATAACGAAACTTTGGAATTCTTCGAAATTCGTGCTGTCGCATCTTGGAGATTTTGACCCGGGCTATAAACCGGAAAATATGCTGCCGGTTGATTTGTGGATCATCGAAAAAACGAACGAAGCGATAATCGAAGCGGCCAAATGGCTCGACGAATACGAAATCGGGCTGGCGCGAAAAATAGCCGACGATTTGTTTTGGAAAGATTTATGCGACAATTACATAGAAATCGTAAAAGAACGCTTGTACCAGCCGGAAACCCACGGTGAAAACGAGCGCAAGTCCGCCCAGTATGCGATGTATTACAGCTTGTTTTGCATATTGAAAATATATTCGATATATATCCCGCACGAAACGGAATATATTTATCTCAAAGGCTTCAAAGATTTTGAAAATTCGGCATCGATCCATTTGACAAAATGGGAAAAGCCCGAATCTTTGAATGCGGAAATCCTGGGTTTTGGCGAAACATTGAAGCAGGCGATATCCGAAGTGAGAAAATACAAAACCGAAAACAACCTGTCGATGAAAACCGAAATTGAGGAAGCGTTCATAACTGCGGATTTCAAATACCAAAAATGGTTTTTGGAAATTGAAAAAGATTTTGTTTCTTGCTCCCACGCAAAAAAAATCACGTACAACTGGAAATAGGGCAGGGGAGTTTTCGGTTTTCCTACAAAATCAAAGGGGGATTTTCCTGCACCCTGCTCATGTGTTTTATCAAAATCTGCGACATTTCCTTTTTCTTTTTTTCGTATCCGATTGCATTTATCAAATTGTTTTGTTCATGCGGGTCGTTTTCCAAGTCATATAGAAATTCCTCGCAGTATGTATCCGCCCCCGCGTTTGTCCATGGATTTTCCGGAGAACTTATCGAGTATTTCCAATTTGGCGTCCGTATGCATCGGGCAATTTTATCTTCGCTTATCTGCGTGAATATTTCGTTTTCCCATTTGCAACCGCAATGCAATAAACTTAATAAAGATTTTCCCATAAAATCGCGGGGAATTTCGACTCCGGCAATATCCAATATGGTCGGCGGCAAATCCATCAGGCTCACCAAATCGCGATTAACCGATCCCGTTTCGGCGCCAAGGGCTTTTCCGTACATTATCAGCGGGATCCTTATGCTGTTTTCATGGCAAGAACGTTTGTATTCGCCGTTTCTCGTCCTGAAATGGCATGAGTGGTCGCTTGTATATATCAAAACGGTTTCATCCAAAATATCGCGTCTTTTAAGTTCCGCGAAAATTCTTCCGAAATTATAGTCGAGACTGTTGCAGCAGCCGAGGTAATTGGCGAAATGATCTTCGAAATCCGGTTCTGTGTCCCGCGCTCTTTTTAAGTCTTCGGGAACGGGAAAATTGACGAATTTTTCGGCGGAACCCGTAGGCCCTTCGAATTTTTCGCGGTCATTTTGATGATGGGGCTCTATATGCGATATGAACATAAAAAACGGCATATTTTCGTTCCGGATTTTGCCTTCCTTGTTTGCAATATATTCTATGGCGAAATCCGTTATGCAGTCGCATCTGTAATCCATAAATTCGATTTTTTTCATCTCTCCGTCGTAAACATAGCCGCCGTATCCGTGAGAGGTGAATTCCAAAACATCGGCGGCGCGCCAGTATCTGTACCCGCCGCGCAATTTTTCCGGCACGGCTTTTGTCATGTAATCGTTTTTTTCTTCATTTTTGAGCATATTATTTGAAGCCAAATGCCATTTTCCAACATAAGCAGTGTCATAACCCGCAGAATCGAGATATTTTGCGATCGTCGTATCGTTTTCTTTTAAAGCCCTTCCGTTTGTGAAACAACCGTTTTGCGTGGCAAACCTTCCTGTCTGAATACAAGCCCTCGCAGGGCCGCAAACCGGCTGTGGGGTGAAAGCATATTCGAATTTAACGCCAATTTCCGCTATTTTATCAAGATTCGGGGTTATTTTGAATTCTTTTGCGAATTCGTTATATGCCCCTATTGTATCATGCCTTTGTTGGTCTGAAAAATAAAATATGATATTTGGAGATTTTTTCCCACCCATTTTAAATCCATCCTTTCCGCTAAAAAAACTTGATTTTTTTGCCGAAACCGGTTTGAGTATAGCACAACTAAGCCAAAAAGTCAACCATAAAATAAATTTTAAATTCGGTATTGAAAAATGTTTTGAATTATGGTACAATAAATAAAAATAAAAATTATTCGGAGGTATAAAATGGCATTTTTTGAATGTAATTTTTTTTCGAAAGCAATAAATATTTTTACTGCAATGAACGTAATTTTGCCGGAAGATGATTTCGGCCGCGATTACCCGACCCTTTATCTTTTGCACGGATACACCGACAATCATACAGCTTGGACGAGATGGAGCTCTATTGAGCGTTACGCCCGCGAATACAATCTGGCTGTGGTCATGCCCGATGTCCAAAAAAGTTTCTATAACGATTTTCCCGGCATAAACGACGGCTATAAATATTGGAAATTCGTCAGCGAAGAATTGATTGAAACTTCTCGCCGTTTTTTCAGGCTTTCGCATAATCGCAAAGACACTTTCGTGGCGGGCTTGTCTATGGGGGGATTCGGAGCGTTCAAATGCGCCTTGAACCGTCCCGATATTTTTTCGGCGGCTGCAAGCCTTTCGGGAGCGGTTGACTGGGGCAGAAATCTCCGAAACAATATAGGCAACAAAGAACATGAAATGATTATGGGCGATTTGAGCAAATTCGACGGCAGCGAAAACGATTTGTTCTCCGCCGCCGAAAAAACTTCGAAACTCGCAGAAAAACCTCGGCTTTACCAATATTGCGGAACAGAAGATTTTTTATACGAAGGCAATATAAAATTCAGGGATTTTATAAAAAATTTGGGATATGACTACACTTACGAAGAATCTCCCGGCGACCATCAATGGAAATATTGGGACAAGCATATAGAAAAATTTATCGGCATGCTTTCCCTGGAAGGACGCATTGTCCGTGCTTGAACCGATGATTTATGAATAATTATGCCGAAACTTTGAACTATATCCATTCAATGGGCAAACACTCAAACCCTCCGCATACGGACCTCAGCAAAATCGCATATCTTTGCGGCCTTTTGGAAAATCCGCAGGACAGCTATAAAACGATCCATATCGCCGGGACAAACGGAAAAGGATCGACTGCCGCCATGCTCGCCGACATACTTTCGGAATCCGGTTGCAAAACGGGCAGGTTCATATCTCCATTCATTGAAAATTTCACTGAGAGGATATCGATAAACGGAACGGAAATTTCGGAAAATGAAGTCGTATTCTATGCGCAAAAAATCAAAAACATTCTCTGCGAAAAAAAAGTGCCGGACAAATTTTATCCGAACGAATTTGATTTTGTCACTTTGATGGCTTTTTTGCATTACAGGGAAAAAAATTGCTGCATTTCAGTCATCGAAACGGGATTGGGAGGCCGCATCGACCCGACGAACATCATAAAATCTCCGCTCGCCGCAGTGATAACTTCCATTGGTCTCGACCATATGCAATATTTGGGCGAAACAGTGGAAAAGATCGCTGCGGAAAAATGCGGGATAATAAAAAGCGGCTCTCCGGTAGTGTTATATCCGCATAATTGCCAAAGCGTCAAGGAAATCGCAAAAAATGCCGCTTTTGAAAAAAATTGCAAATTTGTCGTTCCGGATATAAAATCCCTTAAAATTTTCGAGGAAAAAATAGATGGCGCCAAATTCGAATACAAAAACAGACCATACGAAATAAACCTCGCGGGGAAGCACCAAATATATAACGCAATAACAGCCATAGAAACGATATTGAGCATATCAAAAAATGAAATTGGACTATACGATTTAATTTGCCGCGGTTTGAAAAAAACTATTTTTCCGGCGCGATTTGAAATACTTTCGAAAAATCCGCTCGTTGTCATCGACGGCGCGCACAACATTCCAGGGGTAATTTCCCTGAAAGAAACGATAAAAAGACTTATGCCCAATAAAAAAATAATATTGATTTGCGGAATGATGAAAGACAAAAATCCCGAGGAAACAATAAAACACATAGCGGGAGAAAATTTTATCGATGAATTTGTCGGTGTCCCTGTCGATTCGCCGAGGGCTGAAACCCCCAAAAAGCTGTGCGAAATTGCGGGAAGATACTGTGCCGATGCGAAATATGGAGACAATTTGTCTGAAATCGTCGCCGAAGTTTTCGAGAACCAAATGTTAAAATCCGAAAATTATGCAGTCGTATTTTTCGGTTCGCTCTATCTTGCCGGGGAAATAAAAAGGATCATGAAGGAGAAAAACAACCGAATCGAGAAATGAAATTTAAAATTCGCTGTATATATTTATTGCATATTATTGTATTTTTGTCCGCTTTTTCGAAAATCGTTTCTGCCGAAGACGGAATACCGCAGATAAAATCCGAAACATTTGTTTTATTGGAAGGTTCTTCGGGGCAAGTTTTGTTTGAGCAAAACATGGACTCGAAAATTTATCCGGCAAGCGTAACAAAAATCATGACCGCTCTGCTGGCATTGGAAAAAGGCAATCTTTCCGACATTATAACGATGTCCCATGAAGCCGTCTGGTCGGTGGGCAGGGACACATCGCATATAGCCCTCGACGAAACCGAACAGCTCACGCTCGAGCAGGCGCTGTACGCGCTGGCAATCGAATCGGCCAATGACGCGGCCAATGGCATAGCCGAATTGATTGGCGGAAGCATGGAGGATTTCACGAAACTGATGACAAAAAGGGCGGGGGAACTTGGCGCGAAAAACACAAATTTCGCTAATGCCCATGGGTTGCCGGATATAAACCATTACACTTCCGCTTATGATTTGGCGCTTATCATGGCTGAAGCGGTAAAAATGCCGGAATTTACAAAAATTTTCACCGCGATAACATACAGCATGCCGCCGACGAACAGGCAACCCGAGACGCGCACGTTCAACCGCAAAAATTCGCTGCTGGAAGGGCCTTACGCCTATGAGGGGATCATAGGCGAAAAAACCGGCTGGACGGGGGACGCGGGATTCACATATGTGGCAGCCGCGAGAAAGAACGGCAGGACGCTTGTGGCCGTCGTGATAAAATCCCCCGACACGGTTTCCAGATGGGAGGACACAAGGGCGCTGTTCGATTACGGGTTCGACGAATTCACCGCGCTAAGTTTCAAAGCGGAAGAATTCGCCGCGGACAGTTATGAAATCGAATTTTCCGGCGGCGAAAAACTGGAAATGAAACTGATCCCTTCCGGCGATTTTAGCTGCCTCGTCCCAAAATCGGCAAACAAAGAGGAAACAGAAAAAGAATATATCTTTTTTTTCGATGCGATAACCGGGAAAATCAGCGGAAAAGCCGTATTCTCGCTGAGATCGGAATCGGATTTTACAGGCGAAATATTGGGCGAAGCCGAGCTTTTGGTGTGTCCGGTTTCCGCAAATCAAAAAAAGCCCGGGGAACCGGCAAAAAAAGAAAACAACCCCGGAACCGAAGACAAAAACCCGCCGGCGAAAATTTTTTCTTCGATTTACGGGGTAATATCCGTGATTTTGCAAATTTTCGGGGCTATCGCCATAATACTGATTGCATTGTATATCAGGCAGTACATAAAAGTTCAAAAGATAAAAAAACAAAAACGCGGCAATTGCGCCAGCAAAAATATTTACAAAAAATAATCGATGCCTATTGACAAATCGTTTTTAAAGCGGTATAATATAAAAAGCGATTGAACTGGGTGTGGCGCAGTTGGTAGCGCGCTACCTTGGGGTGGTAGAGGCCGCTGGTTCAAGTCCAGTCACTCAGACCAAAGAAAACGTCGGTTCTATGCGGGTTTCGCGGAATCGGCGTTTTCGCGTTTTTCCAAGATTTAGGCAAAATAATGCCCAGTTCTACCACAGTTCTACCCAAATTCTACCCAATCATTTTTTTATGTTTATCGTGAGCAAAAAAGTAAATTAAGAAAAAGCTAATGATTCTTTCCGATATTTTTTTTCGTTTTTCTCTCTTTTTTTGTGTTTTTTTATAATACAAATGTCTTTTCCAAGTCTTTTGCCATCGTTTGTTTTCGCAAATTGGATATGTGTGTATAAATATTCGCTGTCATATCTATACTTGCATGTCGCATCCATTCCTGTATGTCTTTCAAAGTCCAGCCTTTATCATGCAATATGCTTGCCGTACTGTGCCGGAGATCATGAAACCGCATTTTAAGGAATCCGTTCCGCTTCAAAACTTTTTGGAAAGCACGGGTTATATAATCAGGGCGATATAGTTTTCCGTCTTGCCAGGCAAAAACATAATCCGAATCAATATACTCTTTTTTGTAATCATAACGATTTTCCTTTTGCTGTTCTTTTAATTTCAAAAGTAAAACTTTCACGTCTTCCAGCAGCGGAAAAGTATAATTGCTTGTTTCGGTTTTTGTCCTGTCTTTATAATCTACAGATAAGTTTTTTACGACAGTATGATTTATTGTCAGCGTATTTTTCTCGAAATCAATCGCACTCCACCGTAACCCAAGCACTTCCGACCGCCTCAAACCGTAATACAAGGTTACATATATAAGAACTTGCAAGTCATGCCCTGAAAACGCCTGTAACATTTTATTGGCTTCTTCGCCTGTCAAAAATACGCCTTTATAAACAAATTTGTCCTGCTTGGGTAATGGCACGGTTGCCGCCGGATTTCGGTAAATCTCTTCTGCTATAAACGCATCGTTTAGTATCAGTTTTAATACCATACTGTGTTTCTTTATCGACTGTATGTCCAATCCGCCGGGCTTGCCGTCTAATCTGCCGCCTTTGTATTTATAGTCGTAATAATCGCGAATATGCTTCGGGGTTACTTTGTTAAGGTATAACTTTAACCTCCTGAAATAAGGTATCAAATGCTTGTTTACATAGATTGTGTATCCTTCATATGTAGATTTTTCAACCTTATTTTCGACCCTAACAAGCCAGTCGCTCATCGCGTCTGTAAATAATATTTTTTTGACGTCGATAACTTCTTCCTGTTCTAAATGCGAATATTGTTTCACATATTGCTCAATTAACGCTTCGGCTTTCCGTTTGTTATTTTTTATTTCAAAACCTGTGGAAATCCATTTTTTCGTTCGAATGTCATTTTTTGATTTGTAACTTAATACAACATAATAATAACCTTTTTTTATTTGCAGGCTTCCTGTCATTTATTTATTCCTCCTTTTAATTAACAGGCACCCACTATCAATATAAGAATATTATATCATAAATAACGCTGCTTGTCATCATTATTTTATTTTTCTTTATTCAAATATTCGATTACATTGTTTTTGGGTATCTTATGAATTTTACCTATGCGTTTGCTTTTGATTACATTATCATTTAAAAGTTTATATGCGGTATTTCTGCCTATTTTCAATACCTGCTGTAATTGTCCAACAGTTAATATATCCGGATATTCGTGTAACATTTATAATGCCTCCTTTAATTATTAGGAATTTCTAAATATACACACCTCACCGTATCATTTCCTGCGCTCTCTTTGACCGCGTATTTGCAGGCTGCCGCTATGCGGCAATTAATTTGCAGGCGCGCTTGGAAAAGACCGCGTGGCACACTGGCTGGCAAATCCTGTACAACTTCCGATGAAGTGCTATTCGATTGTTAAGATAAATCATAAAAGAGGTTTTATTGATACGCGAACAAAGCTGAATAAATAAAATATCCAGCATACAAAAATTATTTAAGAATAAGCGTCGATTATCCCATTCAAGACTTTAGCTTGATATGTGGTTGATATCTTCATCACGGCAAACTTTATTAATTCCGCGATGGCGGTGTATAACAAACAAGCCGATATATCGTCGGTTTATATACCTGTCGCGTTACTGACGGCGATTATGATATATAACACGACAATCGGCACAATCATGAATTTTATCGAATGCAAACGAAATATATATTTCCGCAAAAAACTCGTACCTGAAATTCTCGAAAAACAAGCGAAACTCGAATACAGGCATATAGAAAACCCCGATACTGCCAATTTGATTGAGCGTGTTTGCTCCAAATTCCCTGATAATGTATGGGATATGTATTCGCAGGTATTAAACGCAGTAAATCTCATTATATACATCATGGGTGTTCTCATAACGTTATTTACGCAAGTATGGTGGATTGCGTTAGGTATGTTCATATCTTTTATACCGTTATTATTCATAGCGACGAAAGCGGGACAACGAAGTTATGACGTTGACAAAGCGGAAGCGGAATTAGGGCGGCGCATGAAATATTTGTCCGAAGTGATGAAAAGCCGCGAATCTGTAGAAGAACGCGGCATATACGGATATACCCGAGATATTAATATTAAATACGGCGAAAAATTTGATTTTATCCGTAAAGTCAATAAATACGAGATTTGAGGATAAATTTAACGGATTAAGCAAAATCTCGGCAAATATGCTGATTTTCGGACAGTTTTTTCTTCTGCTGATTCTTGCCGCGGATTTATTTTACGCGATACGCGCGGTATCGGATTCAAGCGTGCTGTTCGGCATTTTTCAGGCTGTGCCGGTGTTATTCGAAAACGCCGCCTCGGGGGTTTGCCTGTTATGGCTCTGCGCGATTTTTATCGATTACATAGAAAAGAAAGATAAAAACAAAAAATAATAGAAATAACGGGCGGGAAAAACCCCGCCCCGTCGTTTTGTTTCGTTTGATTTTATTTCGCTTTTGCTTTATTTTCGCCTTTGAACAAATTCCAGAGCTGACCGGACAGGCACAGCGATGAAAACAGACCGCTTGTGATGCCCACTATAAGAGGCAGTACGAAAGTCCTGATTGACGGCACGCCTATTATAAACAGCATTATAAGCGGCAGGAACGTCGTGATTGTCGTGTTTACGGAACGCGCTACCGTCTGTGACAGGCTTATATTAATTATATCCGAAAACTTCGCGCCCGTGCCTTTTTTCAGTTTGACGTTTTCTCTCACTCTGTCAAATATAATAATAGTCGCGTTGATTGAATATCCCAGAATAGTCAGGAACGCGGCGATAACAGCTATATTCATTGATATTTGGAGCA